>NZ_BCRJ01000013.1 GCF_001552535.1 Nocardioides jensenii JCM 1364 = NBRC 14755
GGGGCGTCGACACCACGGTCGAGCCGCACCCCACGCGGCGGCGACCGCACGTCCGCTGGAACGGCCCCGCCGCGGGGCCCTCGCCCACGGTGCGCCGCGATGGCCCGTGGGCCTCGACCGAGGAGGACTCCGCATGACCCATCTGGTCCTGGTCGGCATGTCCGTGCGGGAGGTCGACGCCCGACAGCGCCTGGCCGCGGTCGTCGCACGCCACGAGGGCACGGTGGCGTTCCTGCAGATGGGCGACCCGTCGCTCCACCGGGAGCTGACCCGCCTCGCCGACGCCGGTGTCGAGCACATCACGCTCGTCGGGGTCAGCCTCGGCACGCTCGCCCCCGCCACCTCGTGGCTGCGTCGGATCGCCTCACACTGGTGGCGCGAGCACCCGGGTGAGCCGCCGGTCGTCGCAGTGGCGACGGCGATGATGCGCAACGACCTCGATCTGGACCTGGTGCTCGACGTCACCCGGCCCATCAGTGGCACCGAGGCGCCGTTGAGCTCGGCCGCCTGGGAGGCCGTCCCGGGTCATCGGCACCAGGTCTTCGTCTGCCGCGGACCGCGGTGCACGGCCCTCGGCTCCGACAAGACCGCCGAGGCGTTCGCCCTCGAGCTCATGCGACTCGAGCAGAGCGACGACGACGTGCTGATCACCCAGACCGGGTGTCAGTTCCCCTGCAACCGGGCGCCCGTCGTCTCGGTGCAGCCCGATGACGTCTGGTACGGCGGCGTCGCCCCGGACGTCGCCCGCACCATCGCCCACGACCATCTCGTCAACCACCGACCGGTCGAGGCGCACCGCCTGCCCCGACGCAGCGTCGATCTCAACACTCAGGAGAAGTCATGACCCGCATCGCCCTGCTCTCCACCTCCGACACCGACCTGCTCTCCGCTCGCGCAGCCGGCCCCGACTTCGTGCTGGGCAATCCGGCACGCCTCGACGTCGCCGATGACCTGGCAGGCGTGCTCGACGGCGTCGACCTGGTCGTCGTACGCATCCTCGGCAGCGCGCGGTCCTGGCAGGACGGCCTCGACACCGTGCTGGCCGCCGGCGTTCCCGTGGTGGTGCTCGGTGGCGAGCAGACCCCGGACGCCGAGCTGATGAGCCACTCCACCGTCCCGGTCGGTACGGCGGCCGAGGCACACGCCTACCTGGCCCAGGGCGGGCCGGCCAACCTGGCGAACCTGCACGCGTTTCTCTCCGACACGGTGCTGCTCACCGGTGAGGGCTTCGAGCCGCCGCACGTCGTTCCTGAGTGGGGCTGGTCGGAACGCCCAGCGGGCGAACCGGGCACAGCGCGGGTCGGCGTGCTCTACTACCGCGCCCACGAGGCCAGCGGCAACAACGCCTTCGCCCACGCGTTGGCCGACGCGGTCGACGCCACCGGCGAGGCGGTCGGTCTGCCGATCTTCTCCAGCTCGCTGCGTGCGGCACCCGACGAGCTGTACGAAGCACTCGGCTCGCTCGACGCCGTGATCGTGACGGTGCTCGCCGCGGGCGGCACCAAGCCAGGCACCGCGAGCGCCGGCGAGGACGACGAGGCGTGGGACGTGGAGCGGATGAAGGCGCTCGACATCCCTGTCCTGCAAGGGCTCTGCCTCACCAGCAGCCGTGCCGAGTGGGAGGCGAGCGACGACGGCGTCACGCCGCTCGACTCGGCCAACCAGATCGCGATCCCCGAGTTCGACGGACGCATCATCACCGCCCCGTTCTCGTTCAAGGAGATCGACGAGGACGGTCTGCCGCACTACGTGGCCGACGAGGAGCGTTGTGCGCGGGTGGCCGGAATCGCTGTCAACCATGCACGTCTGCGGCACATCGCGCCCCAGGACCGACGGCTCGCACTGATGCTGTCGGCGTACCCGACCAAGCACAGCCGCATCGGCAACGCGGTCGGCCTCGACACCCCGGTCTCCGCGATCCGGTTGCTCCGCAAGCTGCGCGACGCCGGCTACGACCTCGGCCCTGCCGATGGCGAGATCACCCAGTTCCTGGAGTACGAGGACGACACCGCCGCAGGCAACGCCCTGATCCATGCCCTGATCGCCGCCGGCGGGCAGGACGAGGAATGGCTCACCTCGGCCCAGCTCGACGAGAGCCACGTGAGAATCCCCAAGCAGGACTACGAGAAGTGGACCGCTGATCTCCCGAAGGAGCTCAAGGACGAGATCGTCGAAGCCTGGGGAGACGCCCCCGGCACCCTCTTCGTCAACGAGCAGCAGGAGATCGTGCTGGCCACCCTGCGCGCCGGCAACGTCGTGCTGATGATCCAGCCGCCGCGGGGGTTCGGTGAGAACCCGGTGGCGATCTACCACGACCCCGAGCTGGCCCCCAGTCACCACTACCTGGCGGCGTACCGGTGGGTCGAGAAGAGCTTCCAGGCCCACGCCGTCGTGCACCTCGGCAAGCACGGCTCGATGGAGTGGCTGCCCGGCAAGAACGCCGCTCTCGCCGCAACCTGCGCCACCGATGCGGTGATCGGCAACCTCCCGCTGATCTACCCGTTCCTCATCAATGACCCGGGCGAGGGTGCGCAGGCCAAGCGCCGCGCCCACGCCACGATCGTCGACCACCTGATCCCGCCGATGGCGCGCGCCGAGTCGTACGGCGACATCGCCAAGCTCGAGCAGCTCCTCGACGAGTACGCCAACATCGCCGCGATGGACCCGCCCAAGCTGCCGATGATCCGGGCCCAGATCTGGACGCTGATGCAGTCGGCGCAGATGCACAAGGATCTCGGTCTCGAGTCACAGCCGGGTGACGAGGAGTTCGACGACTTCATCATGCACGTCGACGGCTGGCTGTGTGAGGTCAAGGACGCCCAGATCCGCGACGGTCTGCACATCCTCGGCCAGGCTCCCGAGGGGGAGGCCCGGGTCAACCTGGTGCTGGCAATCCTGCGGGCCAGCCAGATCTGGGGCGGCACCCAGGCATCCCTGCCCGGCCTGCGCCACGCCCTCGGGTTGGGTCTCGATACGACCCCTCGTTCCTCGGGCTCTACTCGACCACCGAACGCGCAGGCGACCCCTCGTTCCTCGGGCTCTACCCGACCACCGAGCGAGCCGACGACCGCCGAGGTCGACGCCGTCGAGTCACGCGCCAAGGCACTCGTCCAGGGCATGGAGGATGCCGCCTGGGACCCGGCCGCCGTGCCCCGGGTGCTCGGCACTCTCGAGACCGACCCCGCGCCGGAGGTGGCCGCCATCCTCGACTTCGCCGCCACCCAGGTGGTGCCCCGTCTGGCGAAGACCACCGACGAGCTCGATGCCGTGCTGCACGCACTCGACGGCGGGTTCATCCCGGCCGGCCCGAGTGGCTCGCCCCTGCGTGGGCTGGTCAACGTGCTCCCGACCGGGCGCAACTTCTACACCGTCGACCCCCGTGCGGTGCCCTCACGCCTGGCCTGGGAGACCGGCGTCTCGATGGCCGAGTCCCTGGTTCAGCGCTACCTCACCGAGACCGGCGCCCACCCCAAGTCGGTGGGCCTCTCGATCTGGGGCACCAGTGCGATGCGCACCTCCGGCGACGACATCGCCGAGGTGCTGGCCCTGGTCGGCATCCGCCCCGAGTGGGACGCCGCCTCACGACGCGTCAACGGACTGAGCGTGATCCCGCTGGAAGAGCTCGGCCGCCCCCGGATCGACGTGACGGTGCGCATCTCCGGTTTCTTCCGTGACGCGTTCCCGCACGTGATCGCGATGATGGACGACGCGATCCGCATGGCCGCCGAGCTGGACGAGCCCCTGGAGCAGAACTTCGTGCGGGCCCACGCCCAGGCCGACCTGGCAGAGCACGGCGACGTGCGCCGTTCCACGACGCGCATCTTCGGCTCGCGGCCGGGCGCGTACGGCGCCGGCATCCTGCAGGTGATCGAGTCGGGCAACTGGCGCGACGACAAGGACCTCGCCGAGGTCTACACCCAGTGGGGCGGGTTCGCCTACGGGCGCGACCTCGACGGGGTGGCCGCCAGCGACGCCATGCGGGCCAACTACCGCCGCATCAACGTGGCCGCCAAGAACATCGACACCCGCGAGCACGACATCGCCGACTCCGACGACTACTTCCAGTACCACGGTGGCATGATCGCGACGGTCCGCGCACTCACCGGCAACACGCCGCGGGCCTACGTCGGCGACTCGACCACGCCCGACGCGGTCCGCACCCGCTCGCTGGCCGAGGAGACCGCGCGCGTCTTCCGGGCCCGGGTGGTCAACCCGCGATGGATCGGGGCGATGCAGCGTCACGGCTACAAGGGTGCGTTCGAGCTGGCCGCCACCGTCGACTACCTGTTCGGCTTCGACGCCACGGCCGGTGTCGTCCACGACTGGATGTACGACGCGCTGGCACGCGAGTACGTGCTCGACGAGACCAACCAGGAGTTCATGAAGGACGCCAACCCCTGGGCGCTGCGCGGCATCATCGAGCGGCTCCACGAGGCGGCCGAGCGTGACTTGTGGGAGGAGCCGGACCCCGAGGTGATCGCCGCGATGCAGCAGGTCTACCTCGATCTCGAGGGTGACCTCGAGGACCGGGGATGACCCGTCGCGTCCGGCTGATCGGCATCGGCTCGGGCCACCCCGACCAGCTCACCCTGGAAGGCGCCGCGGCCTTGGAGGGCGTCGACTTCGTCATCGCGGCGGCGAAGTCCGCCGACGACCCGCTGCTCGAGTCACGTCGTGAGATCTGCCGCCGGCACGGCAACCCGGAGCTGGTGGCGGTGCCCGACCCACCGCGTGACCGCGACGACCCGACCGACTACACCGGTGCGGTGGCCGACTGGCACGACGCCCGCGCCGCGGCGTACGAACGGGTGCTGCTCGAGCGCGACGGCGACGCGGCGTTCCTGGTCTGGGGAGACCCCGCGTTCTACGACTCCACGATCCGCATCGTCGAGCGCATCCTGGCTCGAGGCAACGTGAGGTTCGACCACGACGTGCTGCCGGGCATCTCCAGCCTGCAGGTGCTCGCGGCGGCCCACCGCATCGTGCTGCACGAGGTCGGCCAACCGATCCTGGTCACCACCGGACGCCGCCTCGCCGAGGCCGTGGCACAAGGGCACGAGAACCTCGTGGTCATGCTCGACGGGGGACTGGCCTGCCGCACCCTGGTCGACCCGTCCGGTTGGCGGATCTGGTGGGGCGCGAACCTGGGCACCCCCGACCAGGCGTTGGTCGCGGGCCCGCTGACCGACGTGCTCCCCGAGATCGAGGCCGCCCGCGCTCGCGCGAAGTCGGCCTCCGGCTGGGTGATGGACACCTACCTGCTGCGGCGCGGCTGACATGCCAGTGGGCGGGTGGCTCTCACAACAGCCACCCGCCCAGCGACGACGAATACGTCAGTTGCCCTCACGCACCCGCGTGGTCTCCGGCTCGTCGCCCGGTCCACGCTCGGCAGGGCCGGCCGTGTCGTCGGCCTGCTCGTTGGGCTGGACAGGCCGGTCCAGGGTGAGGTTCTCACCCGTTGCGGGGTCGAACAGGTGGATCTTCGAGGCGTCGACCCAGATCCTGGCGTCGTCACCGGCGGCCACCATGGAGGCACCGTCGAGCGACACGACGAGCTGGGTGCGCATCGACTCGCCGTCCAGGTCCTTCTCCAACTGGGTCAGCTGCTCCTGGACCTCGGGCGGCGCCTCGAACGGGATGTAGGCGTAGGCCTCGTTGCCGAGCCACTCAACCACGTCGACCTTGGCACTGAACGTGGAGCCCTCGTCGGCGTTGGCGGCCACCGAGGCGTCCTCGAAGTGCTCGGGCCTGATGCCGGCGATGAGCAGCCCCTTGCCTTGCGCCTTCGCCGCCTTGTCCGCCGGCAGGTTCACCTTGCCGAACGGCAGCGAGATCGTGTTGCCCTCGACCGTGGCGGGCAGGAAGTTCATCGGCGGAGAGCCGATGAAGCCGGCCACGAACAGGTTGTTCGGCTGGGTGTAGAGCTCGCGCGGCGTGGCGAGCTGCTGCAGGATGCCCCGCTTGAGTACGGCGACCCGGTCGCCGAGCGTCATCGCCTCGGTCTGGTCGTGCGTGACGTAGACCGTGGTGATCCCCAGACGCTTCTGGAGTCGTGAGATCTCGGTGCGCATCTGGCCACGAAGCTTGGCGTCGAGGTTCGAGAGCGGCTCGTCGAAGAGGAACGCGTCGGCCTCGCGGACGATGGCACGACCCATGGCGACGCGCTGGCGCTGACCACCGGACAGGTTGCCCGGCTTGCGGTCCAGGTGCTCGTCCAGCTCGAGCGTCTTGGACGCCGCCCGCACCTTCTCGTCGATCTCGTTCGCCGGTGCCTTGGCCAGGCGGAGCGGGAAGGCGATGTTCTCGTAGACGGTCAAGTGGGGGTAGAGCGCATAGTTCTGGAACACCATTGCCAGGTTGCGCTCCTTGGGAGCGAGGTCGTTGACGCGGCGGTCGCCGATCACCATGTCGCCCGATGAGATGTCCTCCAGCCCGACGATCATGCGCAGCAACGTCGACTTGCCGCAGCCCGACGGCCCGACGAGGATCACGAACTCCCCGTCGGCCACGTCGATGCTCACGTCGTTGACGGCCGGGAACCCGTCGCCGTACTTCTTGACGATGTTCTTCATCTGGATCTTGGCCATGAGGTTCTCCCTAACCCTTCACTGCGCCGGAGGTCAGACCGGCGACGATCTTGCGCTGGAACACCAGGACGATGACGATGATCGGGATCGTGGCAATCACGGCCCCGGCGGCGAGCAGGGATGCCGGCCGGTTGAACGGGTCGGCGCCGACGAAGAACGACAGCGCCGCTGGGATCGGTCGGGCATTCTCGGTGGAGGTCAGCGAGATCCCGAAGACGAAGTCGTTCCACGCGAAGAAGAACGTCAGGATCGCCGCGGTGAACACCCCGGGCGCCGCGAGCGGGACGATGATCTTGCGGAACGCCTGCCATGAGGTGGCGCCGTCGACCTGGGCGGCCTGCTCGAGCTCCCACGGGATCTCCCGGAAGAACGCGGTCAGGGTCCAGATCGCCAACGGCAACGTGAAGCTCATGTAGGGGATGATCAGCCCTGGCCAGGTGTCGTAGAGACCGAGGGTGCGCCACATGTCGAACAGCGGCCCGACCAGCGAGACCACCGGGAACATCGCGATCGCCAGTGCCGTGGTGAGCACGAACTTCTTGCCCCGGAACTCCAGCCGGGCGATGGCGTAGGCGGCCAGCGTGCCAAGGATGACGGAGGCCACCGTGGCGATCAGCGCGATGCCGACCGAGTTCAGGATCGCTCGGCGGAACTGCTCGTTGTCCCACACGTCGATGTAGTTCTGCCAACCCGCGTTGGTTCCCTCGGAGGGCAGGAACCCGGGGTTGCCGACGGTGATCGACTCCTGCGTCTTGAACGACAGGGAGATGATCCAGGCCACCGGCAACAGGCACCACACCAGGATCAGGAGGCAACCGACGGCGGTGCCCAGTCTGCGCAACATCTCTCAGCCCTCCTGTCGTGCCGCGGCAAGGTCGACGCGGAACAGCTTGACGATCAACCACGCGATCAGAAGCACGGAGAGGAAGAGCAGCACGGAGAGTGCCGAACCCATGCCGAGCTGGAACTGCTCGATGGTCTGCCGATAGGTGAGGAACGAGATCGACTCCGTCCCGGATGCGCCGTTGGTCATCACGAAGATGTTGTCGAAGATTCGGTAGGCATCCAGGGCCCGGAAGAGAACGGCGACCATGATGGCTGCCTGCATGTTGGGCAGGATCACCTTGAACAGTCGTTGGGTCCAGGAGGCACCGTCCACCTTGGCGGCCTCGATCATGTCCTCCGAGACCTGGGCGAGCCCGGCCAGCAGCAGGAGCGACATGAACGGTGTGGTCTTCCAGATCTCGGAGACCATGATCGCTATCACCGCCGGCGTCGTCTCCCCGAACCAGTTGAACTGTTCGCTGATGCCCGGCAGCCAGCCGTTGACGAAGCCGTTCTGGTAGCTGAACGCGAACTGCCATGCGAAGCCCGAGACCACGGTGATGATGCCGTAGGGGATCAGGATCGAGGTGCGGATGACTCCGCGGGCGAAGATCACCCGGTGCATCACCATCGCGAAGACGAAGCCGATCACGAGCTCGACGGAGACCGTGACCAGCATGTAGAGGACGGTCACCCCGGTGTCGCGCCAGAAGAGCGGGTCGGTCAGGGCGGTGATGTAGTTGCCCAGCCCGACGAACTCGCGATCATCGGGTGCGGTGAGGGTGTAGTTGAAGACCGAGAGGTAGATCGCGCGCAGCATGGGGAACGCGGTCACCAGCAGCATCACGAAGATGGCCGGAGCCACCAGCTTCTGCCCGAGGCTGTTCTCTGCCCGGGCCCGGTCGCTGGCCCGCACCTTGCCCTTGCCCCGGGCCGGTCTCTCGACGGTTGCCGTGCTCACAGGAGTGCCTTTCCGTTGAGGACGTCGGAGAGGAAGTCGGCCGAGTCACCCGGGGTCGAGTCGGGATCGACGTCGAAGGGGGAGTGCCACTCGCTCTGGATCGCAGCGGAGATGGTCGCGTAGTACGCACTCTTGGGCCGGGGCCCGCCGGTGTCGACGCTCTCGCGGAAGAGCTTGAGCAGATCCGCCGGATACGCCTTGGTGAGGGCTGGGTCCTCGTACGCCGAGCCACGGGCCGGCATCAGGCCGGACTCCACGGCCAGTGCCACCTGGGCCTGGGTGTTGGTCACGCACTCCGCCGCCGCCATCGCGAAGTCGGGGTGCTCGGAGTAGGCGCCCACGCCGATGTCGATGCCGCCGATCGGCGGCTTGGAGTCCTCACCGGCCACGGTCTGCGGGTAGCGCGCGTAGCCGAGGTCGCCGAACGCCGCCTTGTCGGCCGGGCCGCCGGGGGCGCCGACCACGCCCTCGTAGTTCTTGTAGACGAAGGTCCAGTTCGTCATGAACTCGCCGGGTCCCTCCGCCGGGAACATCGCGCCCAGGCTGGTGCCTTCGTTGGAGGTCGACAGGTCGGGCTGCTTGGCATCGGAGTCGGCCAGCTGCTTGATCACCTCGGCGGCCTTCTTGCCGGCATCTGAGTCGATGTCGATCTTGGCGTCCTTGCCGGCCTCGTTGTCGGAGATGATGTCGCCTCCGGCGCCCTGGATGAGGGCGTTGATCCACACGACGTACGCCTCGTACTTGTTGGCCTGGACGCCGACCGTGCCACCGGCCTTCTCGGCGGCCTCGATGATCTGGCTCCAGGTCACCGGCTTGGTCATGTCGAGCCCAGCCTTCTCGGCCAACGACTTGCGGTACCAGAGCACCTGCGTGTTGGCCCACTGCGGGAACGCGTAGACCGCGTCGTCCCACTTGACGGTCTCGGCGGCACCGGTCAGGACGTCCTCGTCGACCGCCGTGGTCGCCGCCTCGTCGGGGAGCTTCTCGAGCCACCCCGCGTTGGCGAACTCGGCCACGAAGACGGGGTCGAGGCTCATCAGATCGGTCGAGGAGTCCTTCGCGGCGAGTCGGCGCGCGAGCTGGGTGCGCTGGTCGGTCGCGCCGGACGGAAGGAGCTGGATCTCGATGTCGTAGTCATCGGTGCTGCACTGTTTGGCGAGCTTGGTCAGGGTCTCCACACCATCGGGGTTGACGTACCAGTTCAACGTCGGAGGGCCGGAGTCGTCTCCGAAGGCCGAGCAGGACGTGAGAAGACCTGCTGTGCAAGCCAGTGACGCGAGCGCCGCGATGCTGCGGCGCGTCCGCCCCGGGCGGATTGAGGGTTGCTTCACGAGTGCCTCCCTGTCGTGGTCTAGATCACACTCGCGCTGTTGGCTCGATTTGGCAAGCGAGTCCGGACCGGCGACAGGTCAGGCAGTCGCCCCCGGACGGTCCGCCGTCCGACGGATGGCGTCGGTCACCGACTCCCAGATCTCGGGCGGCAGGTCGTGGCCCATGCCGTCGACCAGGAGGAGCTCCGATCCGGGAATGGCGGCGGAGGTCGCGCGACCGCCCGACACGTGCACCATCCGGTCGCTCAGCCCGTGGATCACCTGAGCGGGAATCGTCAGTGCACGCAGGGCGGCCGAGCGATTCGGCTGGGTCAGGACAGCCATCATGTGGCGCAGCACGCCGGCGCCGTTGAGCCCACGGTCAAAGGTGTCCTCGGAACGCTTGGTGGCCCGCTCGGTGGGCTCCGGATAGCCGGGCGAGCCGATCAAGCGGGCGAACGCCACCGCCGTCTTCACGTAGGCATCGCGCTCGTCCTGCCTCCCGGCGAGCAGCCGGGGGAGCAGCTTGGGGTCCTGCCAGCCGACACTGCGCTTGCCGGTCGTCGACATGATCGAGGTCAGGGACCGCACCCGTGCCGGATGCTCCAGCGCCATGGTCTGCACGATCATTCCGCCCATCGAGATGCCGGCGAGGTGGGCCGAGTCGATGCCGAGGTGGTCGAGCAGGCCGATGCCGTCGTCGGCCATGTCGGAGAGCGAGTACGGGGCGTTGCCGCGGCCGGTCAGGAACGCGCGGACGAGGTCGGGGCGCCGGACCCTGCCGTGCTGGCGTGAGGACTTCCCGGTGTCCCGGTTGTCGTAGCGGACCACGTAGAAGCCCTTGTCCGCAAGCATCGCGCAGAACGCCTCGTCCCACCAGATCATCGGCCCGCCGAGCCCCATCACGAGGAGCAGTGGGTCGGCGGAGGGGGCGCCGAAGGTCTGGTAGCACAGCTCGACGCCGCCACTCACGGGCGCGAACAGCTCCTTGGACACGGGCGTGTTGGTCATGCAGACCATCCAACACGATCACTTGGGGATGCGGACAATTGCCCGGATTCCGTCCCGATCGGCCCTACGGTGGCGCCATGGCGAACGCACTCGCAGACTTCCTCGCCCCCGAGGGATATCAGCAACCGGGGATCCTGAGCCTGGGCCGGGAGCTCACGTTCTGGCCCGAGGCCGGCCGGGCGGTGGTGCGTTCGATGGCCGACAAGCGCGAGCTGTTCGGCACACCGTATGTCAGCCGGTCGCCACAGCGGTCCGTCGAGCCGGTGCTGCTGGTGCCCGGCTTCCTGGCCGGCGACTACACCCTGCGCTTGATGGCGCACACCCTGCGACGGCACGGGTATCGCACCTATCGCTCGCACATCAGCACCAATGTGTCGTGCCTGATGACCAACGCGGCCCAGCTCGAGCGGCGCATCGAGGCGATCGCCACGAAGCGGGAGAGCAGGGTGCGGATCGTGGGGCACTCGCTGGGCGGCATGATCGCCCGCGGCCTGGCCGTCCGTCGCCCCGACCTGATCTCGGGCATCATCACGATGGGCAGCCCGATGATGGCGCCGGGCACGTCGCACCCCCTGCTGCTCTCGGCCGCCGACCTGCTCGTGCGGCTGAGCCGGATGGGCGTTCCCGGGCTGATGAACGAGTCCTGCGTGAGTGGCGACTGTGCACGCTCTGCCTGGGAGGAGTCGCGTCAGCCGATCCCGCACGGTGTCGACTTCACCTGCATCTGGTCGGCCGGTGACGGCCTGGTCGACCCGGCCTCGTGCGTCGACCCGCTCTCGCGGCCGATTGAGGTGCACGCCAGCCACCTCGGCATGGCCATCGATCCCCGGGTCACCGACCACGTGGTCGCCGAGCTGGCCGCGCAACGCCGTACCCGTCGAGCGGCGACGG
This sequence comes from Nocardioides jensenii JCM 1364 = NBRC 14755, assembly GCF_001552535.1. GTDB lineage: Bacteria > Actinomycetota > Actinomycetes > Propionibacteriales > Nocardioidaceae > Nocardioides > Nocardioides jensenii. The sequence continues at coordinate 11,586 of NZ_BCRJ01000013.1, forward strand.
CCTCCGCCGGTGCCACCGCCTGACCCCGCCCTCGCTGCGTGAAACCGGGGTCACGGTCGATCAACACGCGGTGCAACACCGCACCGGCGACAACAGCGCCGCTCGAGGGCCGTCGTACGCCGACGGATCCCTGCGGCTCGACCCGCGATCAGTCGAAGTCGATGGCGCTGTAGGCCTTGAGCTTGCGCAGCCGGTGCTCGCTGGTGATGTTGCGGATCGTGCCGCTGCGCGAGCGCATGACGAGGGAGTGGGTCGTGGCTCCGCCGGCCCGGTAGCGCACACCCTTGAGCAGCTCACCGTCGGTGATCCCGGTGGCCACGAAGAAGCAGTCGTCACCGGTGACCAGCTCGTCGGTGGTGAGGATCGCGTCGAGGTCGAGGCCGGCGTCGACGGCACGCTGGCGCTCGGCGTCGTCGGTGGGCCAGAGGCGACCTTGGATCGTGCCACCGATGCACTTCATCGCGCAGGCCGTGATGATGCCCTCCGGGGTGCCACCCACACCCATCAGAAGGTCGATGCCGGTGTCGGGGCGGGCGGCCATGATCGCGCCGGCGACGTCGCCGTCGCTGATGAACTTGATGCGGGCGCCGGTTCCGCGGATCTCCTCGACGAGGTCCTGGTGGCGCGGGCGGTCGAGGATGACCACCGTGACGTCTTCGGGGCTGGACCCCTTGGCCTTGGCGACCAGGTTGATGTTCTCGGCAGCGGGCAGACGGATGTCGACGACGTCGGCCGCCTCGGGCCCGGTGACCAGCTTGTCCATGTAGAACACCGCCGACGGGTCGTACATCGTGCCGCGCGGGGCCACGGCCAGCACGGAGACGGCGTTGGTCATGCCCTTGGCGGTCAGGGTGGTGCCGTCGATCGGGTCGACCGCGACGTCACACTCGGGGCCGCTGCCGTCGCCGACCTCTTCCCCGTTGTAGAGCATGGGCGCGTTGTCCTTCTCGCCCTCACCGATGACGACGGTGCCCTTCATGCCGATGCTCGAGATCATCACGCGCATCGCGTTGACGGCCACGCCGTCGGCGCCGTTCTTGTCACCTCGTCCGACCCAGCGGCCGGCTGCCATCGCGGCGGCCTCCGTGACCCGGACGAGTTCCAAGGCGAGGTTGCGGTCGGGGGACTCGGGGGAGACACGGAACTCAGGGGGGCGCGTAGGCATGGGGCGAATGTTATCTGCTCAGTTCGCGGGCGCGGTGTAGGACCGTACCGATGTCTGTTTGACGGACACCCAGACGTCTCGCCCCACGGAGAGTCCGAGCTCGGTGGCGGCTGCCGGCGTGACGTCGGCGAGCAGGTCGGGCCCGTCATGGACGTGTACGACGAGTCTCAGGGCGGCGCCGTGCGGAGTGACCACGGCGACGGTTCCGGGCCATCGGTTGCGGGCCGATCCACTCGGTGCGACCAGGTCGACCGTGACCGCGGACGGGTCGAAGGCGCGCAATTCGTCGCCGTCGCGGAGCACGTTGAGCCCCACCAGCCGGGCCACGTGGTCGGTGACCGGCCGCTGGGTGACGTCGTCCGGGGTGCCGTACTGCGCCACCCGGCCCTCGTCCAGCACCAGCACCCGGGTGGCGACGGTGAGCGCGTCGAGTGCGTCGTGGGTGACCAGCAGGGAGATGCCGCCGAACTCGGCGAGGTGCCGGGCGAGCTCGATCCTCAGCGACGTCGCGACCCCGACGTCCAGTCCGGTCATCGGCTCGTCGAGCAGCAGCAGGTCCGGGTCGGTGGCCAACGCCCTGGCGATCGCCACCCGCTGGGCCTGGCCTCCGGACAGCTCTCCCGGTCGACGGGCGGCGAGGTCGCCGACCCGCAGACGCTGCAGCCAGTGGTCGGCGCTCCGCAATGCCTCTGCACGGCGTACGCCGCGGGCCCGGGGACCGTAGGCGACGTTGTGGCGGGCATCGAGATGAGGAAAGAGGAGCTGGTCCTGGAAGACCATCCCGATCGACCGGTCGCGCACGGGCAACCGGAGCAGGTCGCGGTCGTCGAGGCGGACGCTGCCGGAGCAGGCGACCAGACCTGCGATCGCCTTGACCAGGCTGGACTTCCCGGCGCCGTTCGGGCCGATCACAGCGATCACGTCGCCACGCTCGGCGGTGAACGCGGCGGAGACCCGGTCGGGCACCTCGACGGAGATGGAGAGTGCGCTCATGGCGTCACCAGCCAGCGGTCGCGGAGGACGACGAGAACGGCGAGGGAGAGCGCCAGCAGGACCAGGCTCAGGGTCTTCGCGGCCTCCGGGTCGGAGTTGATCGACAGGTAGATGAGCGTCGGCATGGTCTGGGTGGTGCCGGGGTAGTTGCCGGCGAAAGTGATCGTGGCTCCGAACTCGCCCAACGACCGGGCCCACGCCAGCACGCCACCGGCCATGATTCCGGGCAGAGCCAGTGGCACTGTGACCGTGCGGAACGCGTGCCAACGAGTGGCGCCGAGGGTGGCGGCCGCGGCGTCGTACTCCTTGTGCGCGGAGCGTAGGGCCCCCTCGATGCTGATCACCACGAACGGGAGCGAGACGAACACGTGTGCGGCGATCACACCCGCGGTCGTGTAGGGCAGGCTCCAGCCGGTGGCCTCACGGAGCGGCTCCCCGATCACGCCGGTTCGCCCGAAGGCGCTGACCAGGGCGACTCCTGCCACGACGGGTGGGAGCACCAACGGCACGATCACCAGCGTGCGCAGGATGCGGCGCCCCGGGAAGTCGACGCGGGCCAGGAGCCAGGCGAGGGGCAGCCCGAGCGCCAGGCAGATCGCGGTCGCGACGGTGGCGGTGAGCACAGAGAGCCACATGGCCTCACGCAGCGCCTCGGAGGCGAGCTGCTCGCCCAGCAGCGACCACGGGGCGGTCAGCACCAGCGCGACCAGCGGCAGGACCAGGAGCAGCGTGCCCAACGCAGCCGGGATCAGCAGCCGCGCGGGTGGCCTGCCGAGAGTGTCGCTCACGGCTGACCGAAACCGGCGTCGGTCAGGATCGTGCGGCCCTTGTCGGAGTTGACCAGGTCGAGCCAGTCCTGGGCGAGGTCGTCGTCGCCGGCCTGCTTGAGCGCGGCGATGAAGTAGGGGTTCAGCTGGTCCTGTGCGCCGGGGACGTCGAAGACCTTGACCTCGTCGCCGGCCGCGACCGCGTCGGTGGCGTAGACGAAGCCGGCGTCGGCCTCGCCCGAGGTGACCTTGGCCAGGACAGCCTTCACGTCGAGCTCCCGGCTCACCGGGTTGGCGGTGACCCCGTTCGCGTCGAGCAGCGACACCGCAAGACGGCCGCAGGGGACGTCGTCGTCGCAGCGCACCCAGTCGGTGTCGGCGAAGTCGTCGAAGCCGGTGATCCTGCCCGGGTTGTCGGCGGGCACGACCAGGACCAGGGCGTTGGTGGCGAACTCGGCCGGCTCCCCGGCAACAGACCCGCCGTCGACGGCCAGGTCCATCGACTGCTGGTCGGCCGTGGCCAGGATGTCGCCGGGTGCCCCGTCGTTGGCCTGCTCGGCCAGGGTCGTGCTCGAGCCGAACGAGAGCTTGACGTCGACCCCCTCGTGGTCGGCCTCGAACTCCTTCTCCAGGGCCTGGAACGTGCCGGTCAACGACGCAGCGGCCTGCACGTGGAGCTCCGTCTCGTCGTCCGAGCAGCCCGAGAGCGGAAGCAGGAGGACAAGGGCCAGCGGCACGACGCGCGTCACCAAGGACCGGGACATGGATCAGATCCTCTCGATCACGACGTTCGTGGACTTCACCGACGCGACCGCGCGCACTCCCGGTTCGAGGCCGAGCTCGGCGGCTGCCTCACTGCTCATCAGGCTGACCATGCGGTAGGGCCCGCAGATCATCTCGACCTGGGCCATCACGGTGTCCTTGACGACCTTGGTGACGATGCCGGCCAGTCGGTTCCGTGCGCTCACGCTGGCGCTGCGGGGGTCGTCCTGGTCGGGCCGGTCGGCCAGCTCGGTGGCGAGCGCGGCGAGCTCGGTGCCGAGAATGACGGTGCGGTTCGCCTCGGTAGTGCGCGGCAGGCGTCCGCTGTCGATCCAACGCCGCACGGTGTCGTCGCTGACACCGAGCACGTCGGCCGCTTCCGAGATTCGGTAGGTGCTCACGCGCCGAGTATTCCGCATGTGCGGGGATGAGCGCCACCAGATGCCGCATCTGCGGCTGAATTCAGAGGATGCGGCCGCGGAGCCGTGGTCGATCGACCCTCGGTGGCGCCCCTGTCGGTCGGTCGGATCAGTCAGTCGGAGGAGTCCATTCCGGGTCGCGTCCGACGAAGCCCGTCAGCTGGTCGACGGCAGAAGCTTCGGCGGTCGCGGCGACCACTCCCCGAAGGTGGCCGCGACCACGCGGTGGCGCTCGGTCGGTGACTCGGGCAGCGCCATCTCAGGCCACACCTGCTGCCAGGAGCGCGTCGAGCTTGGCGTAGCCCTCGTGGATGCCGACGTCCATCCCGCTGGACAGCATGCCGTCGCGGCTCTCGAACGAGTCGCACAGCGAGAACGCGTGCAGGCGGGTGCGCCCGTCGCCGAGGTCCTCGAACGTCACCGTCTCCAGGGCGATCGCCTCGGGCATGCCCTCCCAGGTGAAGGTCTGGACGATCTTGGCCTCGCCCACGAACGGGAACGTGCCGCGGAAGGCGAACTCCTCGCCGTCCCGCGAGGCGACGTAGCGGTAGGCGCCGAGGGTGCGGCAGTCCCACTGGTCGATGCGGGTGGTGAGTGAGTCGGGGCCGACCCACTTCGCGAACAGGTCGGGGTCGGTGTGTGCCCTCATGAGCTGCGCGGGGGTGGCGGTGAAGTCGCGCCAGATGTGCACGGCGGGGACGTCCTTGTCGGCCTCGATGGCCGCTTCGGTGTAGCGCGCGTCCGGGTTCTGGGTGGTGGTCACGATGCTGTTCCTTCCTGGGGTGTGCGGGTGGCGGGTGCTGTTGTGCCGTCCTCGTTCATCTGGGCCACCACGTCGTCGAGGCGGCTGAACCGCTCCTCGGCGCGTTGTCGGTGTCGCTCGATCCATTTCGTCATCAGGTCGAACACCTCGGCTTCCAGGTGGACCGGTCGGCGCTGGGCCTCCCTGCTTCGGCTGACGAGGCCGGCGTCCTCGAGCACCTTGAGGTGCTTGGAGATGGCCTGCAGGCTGACGTCGTACGGCGCGGCCAGGTCGTTGACCGTCGAGTCCGCCTCAGTGAGTCGGGCGACCATGTCACGCCGGGTCGGGTCGGCCAGGGCGGCGAAGACCCGGGAGAGTCGATCGGTCATGAGAACCTTCTTCAACTGATTGGTTGAATAGACCGTAGGCTCGCCCGGACTGCTTGTCAACCATTGGGTTGAACAAGGGTGTCTCAGGGAGTGCTCGGATCAAGGTCTCGGGTGCACGAGATCACACGGTCGGCACCCGGTATGCGGGCGCCAGCGGTCCTCGGGTCGGCAGGCGCTAGCGTTTGTGGCCAACGTTCGACACCGCAGACCAGGAGTCCCGTGCAGACCGCGACCCACCTTGCCGCCCCGCGCTCCCATCGTCGTACGACGACCGCCGGGGGCGTTGTCCGTTGAGCCAGCAGCAGCAGCGCCGCGGTGGCAGCCACTACTCGGGGAGCAGCATCGGAATGGTCGGCGCGATGATCGTCACCGTCGGGGTCATCCTGGTGTTCGTCCTCATCCGAGCGGCGAACCGGGACGACCTCGACGTCGAGCGCGAGGCGATCGACTACCTGCCCTCCGTGCAGGGTCTGCAGGGCAACCTCGACTTCAGGCTGGCCTATCCTCCGACGCTTCCCGAGGGCGCCAGGGCGGTCGACGTCGAAGGTGCGCTGGGCTCGGGATGGTCACTCGACATCCTCACCGAGGACGACGAGTTCATCGGGGTCTACCAGGGAGCGGCTCCGGTCGAGGACTTCCTCGACGAGTACGTCGACGAGGAGGCCGTCAAGGGTGACAGGGTGACTCTGAGGAGTCCGGTCGCGACGAGCTGGCAGTCGTGGAGCGATGGCGACGGCGACTACGCTCTCACCGCGGAGTACGACGACAGTGTGGTGATCGTGTTCGGCTCGGCCGACCACGACACGATCGAGCAGGTGGCCGACTCGCTGGTGAGCCGGAGGCTGACGGACGCGGACGCCGACCGGGGCTGATCGGCCCGCTCCCGGTCACTCGGGCTCGGTCGACTCCACCGCGGCGTCGAGCCGCTTGCGTGCGCCGTCGAGCCACCCCTGGCAGGTGCGCGCGAGCTTCTCGCCGCGCTCCCACAGGGCCAGGGACTCCTCGAGTGAGGTGCCGCCCGCCTCGAGCCGCTGCACCACGGTGATCAGCTCTTCGCGGGCGCTCTCGTAGGACAGCTCTTCGTCTGTGGTCTGCTCAGGCATCTGCTTCCTCGGTGTCGACGTCGACCACGGGAGTCGTGGTCTCGATGCTGGTGGTGGTGGCGTGGATCCTGCCGTCGGCGACGCGCACGGAGACCGAGTCCCCGGGGTCGACTCCGTCGACCGAGGTCAGCACGTGCCCGTCTGCTCCCTGGAGCACGGCGTACCCACGACGCAGGGTGGCCAACGGGGACAGGGCCGTCGCCCGGGCGGCATGGTGGGTGATCTCGTCCTCGGCCCGGTCGAGTCGGTGACGCACGCTGCGTCGCGCGCGTTCCCGCAGCTGGTCGACCTCGTCGGCGCGATCGTCGAGCAGGTTGCGGGGGTCGGCCATCGCGGGCCGGCTGCGGATCGCGGTCAAGCCGGACTGCTCCCGGTCGAGCCAGCCCCGCATCGAGGCACGGATCCGCTGGCGGGCCTGGGCGATGCGCTGGGACTCCTCGGCCATGTCGGGCACGACGCGTCGAGCGGCGTCGGTGGGAGTCGAGGCCCGCAGGTCGGCCACCAGGTCGAGCAGCGGCTGGTCGGCCTCGTGCCCGATTGCGGAGACGACCGGCGTCCGGGCCTGGTGCACGGCCCGGACCAGTCCCTCGTCGGAGAAGGGGAGGAGATCCTCGACCGAGCCGCCGCCCCGGGCGATCACGATCACCTCGACCTCGGGATCGGCGTCGAGCCTCTGCAGGGCGGCAGTGACCTCGAGGGGACTGTTCTGTCCCTGCATGCGGGCCGCGGCGACCTTCACCTGCACCGAGGGCCAGCGGCGTCGGGCGTTCTCGATGACGTCGCGTTCCGCGTCGGAGCCGGGGGAGGTGACCAGACCGACGGTGTGCGGCAGGAACGGCAGCCTCCGCTTGAGCTCCAGGCTGAACAGGCCCTCGGCCGCGAGGAGCTGTCGGCGCCGCTCGATGCGAGCCAGCAGCTCACCCAGCCCCACCATGCGGATCTCACGGGCCTGGAGGGAGAGGGTGCCCCGCACGGCGTAGAAGGACGGCTTGGCCTGGATCACGACACTCGCCCCCTCGACCACGGGCGGGTTGAGCCCGTCGAACAGGGTGCGCGGGCAGGTCACGGAGATGGAGATGTCGGCGTGCGTGTCACGCAGGGTCATGAACACGGTGTTGAGGCCCGGACGGCGACTCAGCTGCGCGATCTGACCCTCGACCCAGACCACACCGAGCCGATCGACCCAGCCGGCGATCGCGTTCGCGATCTGCCGGACCGGTGCCGGTGCTTCGAGTGAGGTCTCCATTGCCATGACCGCGAGCCTAGGGGAGGGCGCCGACAGGATCCCGTCGGCTCTCCACAGTGCAGCGCGCTCGCGAGTCCGAGGGCTCCGCCGGACTCGGCTCCCTCGCACCCCTGCCACTAGACTCTGGCCCATGAGCACCGACCTCGGCACCCCTGCCGTCCTCAGTCCCGACGAAGCCGATCGCGCGGTTCGACTGGCCGCTCCCCGCGGCTACTGCGCCGGTGTCGACCGGGCGGTGATCACCGTCGAGAAGGCGCTCGACCTCTACGGGGCGCCGGTCTACGTGCGCAAGCAGATCGTGCACAACAAGCACGTCGTGTCGAACCTCGAGAGCCGTGGCGCGATCTTCGTCGAAGAGCTCCACGAGGTCCCCGAGGGAGCGACCGTCGTGTTCTCCGCCCACGGGGTCTCACCCGAGGTGCACCGCCAGGCCGAGGTCCGCAGCCTGAAGACGATCGACGCCACCTGCCCCCTGGTCACCAAGGTGCACCACGAGGCCAAGCGCTTCGCGGCCGAGGACTACGACATCCTGCTGATCGGCCATGAGGGCCACGAAGAGGTCGAGGGCACCGCCGGCGAGGCGCCCGACCACATCCAGCTGGTGCAGGGGCCCGACGACGTCAAGAACATCGAGGTGCGTGACCCGAGCCGGGTCTCGTGGCTCTCCCAGACCACCCTGTCGGTCGACGAGACGCTCGAGACGGTCGCGGCGATCCGTGAGCGCTTCCCCGAGTTGCTCGACCCGCCGAGCGACGACATCTGCTACGCCACCCAGAACCGCCAGCTGGCGGTCAAGGAGATCGCCGCCGACGCCGACCTGGTGATCGTGGTCGGCTCCGGCAACTCCTCCAACTCCGTGCGGCTGGTCGAGGTGGCACTCGAAGCGGGGGCGAAGGCGTCCTACCGCGTCGACGACGCCTCCGAGATCGACGAGGCCTGGCTCGATGGCGTCGCGAAGGTCAGCGTCACCTCGGGTGCCTCGGTGCCGGAGGACCTCGTCGAGGGTGTTCTCGACTTCCTGACCGAGCGCGGCTACCCCGACGCCCAGGCGGTGCACACCGCGGAGGAGTCGCTGATCTTCGCGCTTCCTCCCGAGCTGCGTCGCGACATGCGGGCCGCGCAGAGCGCCGGGAAGTAGTCGGCCGATGGCGCGCTATCTCGACATCCATCCGGAGAACCCGCAGCAGCGGCTCATCGACCAGGTCGTCGAGCAGCTGCGCGACGACGCGCTGATCGCCTACCCGACCGATTCCGGCTACGCCCTGGGTTGTGCGCTCGGCAATCGCGACGGCCGCGACCGCATCCTGAAGATTCGCGAGCTCGACGACAAGCACCACTTCACGCTCATGTGCCGCGATTTCGCACAGCTGGGCCAGTTCGTGCACGTCAACAACACCGCGTTCCGCGCGATCAAGGCCGCGACGCCGGGGCCCTACACCTTCATCCTGCCGGCCACCGGCGAGGTGCCGCGGCGGCTGATGCATCCGAAGAAGCGCACGGTGGGCGTGCGTATCCCGACCTCTCCGTTGGTCGGCTCCCTGCTCGACGCCCTCGGTGAGCCGCTGCTGACCAGCACGTTGATCCTGCCCGGCGAGGACGAGCCACGCACTCAGGGCTGGGAGATCAAGGAAGAGCTCGACCACGTGGTCGACGTCGTGATCGAGGCCGGTGAGGTCTCGGCCCAGCCGACCACTGTCATCGACTGGTCGGGCGACACGCCCGAGGTCATCCGCGTCGGAGCCGGGGACCCTTCCCGCTTCGAGTGACCGCCGCCAGACCGGGTACGACGACCGCCCGGTGCTGACCGGGCGTTCGTCTCACCTGGTCATCAACGGGGTCTGGATGACCTTGGTCCCGATCCTGCGGTCGACGAGCTTGCCCCGACCGGGAGGCATGGACTCGAGCTTCGCCCCGTGCAGGACCGCACCTTCGTCCTTGGACCCGGAGAGCAGGAGGCCGGGGGTGCCCAGCTCCTTGAGCCGCTTCATCAGGGGCTCGAAGCTGGCTCCACCGGATCCGCCGGCCGACCGGGTGATCACCACGTGCAGCCCGATGTCGCGAGCCTGTGGCAGGAACTCCAGGAGCGCATGGATCGGGTTGGGTTGGGCCGCTGCGATCATCTCGTAGTCGTCGATGAGCACGAACAGCTTCGGACCGTCCCAACGGGGAATCTCCTGGGCAGTCGGATCGACCTTGATCCCGGCGAGTCGGGTCCGCATGGCGTCGGCGATCTGCTTGACCATCTCAGGTGCGTCGGCGGAGTTCGTCACATAGGCCAGTTGGTGCCCCGTGGTGATCGCGCCGATCATGCCCCAGCGATAGTCGAAGGTCACGATCTTCGCTTCCTTCGGTGTCCAGCGTGTGGTGATGCCCCGCGCCACCGAGCGCAGCACGTTGGACTTGCCGGACTCCACGTCGCCGAGCACGAGGAAGTGCGGCTCTGCGTCGAAGTTCACGAAGACCGGGGACAGCGTGTCCTCGTCGAGCCCCAGCGGGATGGCAGACTTCTCCGGATCCGACTCGGGGAGCTGCGAGTAGGGCATCTTGCGGGGGAGCAGGCGTACGACGGGCGCCTCCGGACCGTTCCACGCGGACCGGACTCGCTGGACCAGGTCGGCCACGCCATCGCTGAGGTCGTCGGCGTTCGATGATCCGTCGACGCGCGGGAGGGCGGTCAGGTAGTGCAGCTTGTTGCTGCTCAGGCCCCGACCCGGTGTCTTCTCGGGGACGTTCTTGGCGGCACGACGATCGACATCGGACTCGGCCGGATCACCCAGTCGCAGTTCGAGGCGCTGGCCGATCAGGTCGCGCAGCGCTGGTCGCAACTCCATCCAGCGCTGGATCGACACGACGACGTGAACCCCGAAGCCGAGTCCGCGGGTGGCGATCTGAGTGATCTGGGACTCCATCTTCTCGTAGTCCTGACGGATGGTTCCCCACCCGTCGATCACCAGGAACACGTCGCCGAAGCCGTCGCCGGACTCCGCACCCGAGGCCACCATGCGCCGGTAGGTGTTCATCGAGTCGATCCGCTTGGAGGTGAAGTGCGCCTCGCGGGCATCGATCAGTGCGTTCATCTCGGCAATGGTGCGCCGCAGCTTCTCCTGGTCCATGCGGGTCGCCACCGAGCCGACGTGGGGCAGGTCGGACAACCCGGTCAGGGTTCCACCGCCGAAGTCGAGGCAGTAGAACTGCACCTGCTGCGGGGTGTGGGTGAGGGCGAGTCCACAGATCATGTTGCGGAGCAGCGTGCTCTTTCCGCTCTGGGGCCCGCCGACGACCACCGCGTGCGAGCTGGCCAGGTTCATCCACAGCGGGTCACGACGCTGCTCGAACGGCTTGTCCTCGACCGCCACCGGAACCTGCAGGAGGCGGGAGCCGTCCCAGTGCTCCGGACGCAGGCCGAACTCGGTCTCGACGAGTGGCGGGAGCAGCGCGTTGAGCGGGGGCGACTCGTCGAGCGGGGGCAGCCACACCTGGCGAGCCGGAGACCCCTGGCCCTTGAGGCGTTCGACCATGATCTCCATGAGCGTGTCGGAGGGCCCGGTCGCCTCCGGTTCCGGACTCGAGGTCTCGGGCTCCGGCTCGTGCCGCGGCTCCATGTGGGCCACCTCGTAGGGGAGGATCTGACCCGCCGAGGCGGAGTCGCTGTGCCCGATGCCGGCAGCGGTCTGCCCGCGCTTGTAGGGGGCCGAGACGTAGGCAGCGCGGAAGCGCACCAGACCCTCGCTGGCCTCCTTGAGATAGCCGTGGCCCGGGGCACTGGGCAGTTCGTAGGCATCGCCGACGCCGAGCACCGTGCGACTCTCCATCGCGGAGAACGTGCGCAGGCCCACCCGGTAGGACAGGTGGGTGTCGAGCCCACGCAGCTTGCCCTCCTCGAGGCGCTGCGAAGCCAGCAGGAGGTGGACCCCGAGGGACCGGCCGAGTCGGCCGATCATCACGAAGAGATCGATGAAGTCGGGCTTGGCGCTGAGAAGCTCACTGAACTCGTCGACCACGATGAACAACGAGGGCATGGGTTCGAGGGCCGCGCCCTGCTCCCGCGCCTTCTCGTAGTCCTTGAGCGAGGAGTAGTTGCCCGCGGCACGGAGGGCCTCCTGACGACGGACCATCTCGCCGGCGATCGCGTCCTTCATGCGGTCCACGAGGATGAGCTCGTCCTCGAGGTTCGTGATCACCGCCGAGGTGTGCGGGAGCACGTCCATGCTGGCGAACGTCGCCCCACCCTTGAAGTCGACGAGGACGAAGTTCAGGACCTCCGGTGAGTGCGTGACGGCCAGCCCCAGGACCAGTGTGCGCAGCAGCTCGGACTTGCCGGAGCCGGTGGCGCCGATGACCAGGCCGTGAGGCCCCATGCCGCCCTGTGCCGACTCCTTGATGTCCAGGTCGATGGGGTGGCCGGTGGGGCCGACACCGATTGGCACGCGGAGTCGGTCGCGTGTGGCACGCGGCCGCCAGGTGGCATCGGTGTCGATGGTGTGAGGGTCACCGAGGCGCAGGAGGTCCGGCAGCGTCATGTCGACGCTGAGCAGGTCGATCGGGTCGTTGTCGGAGGAGCCCGAGGACATCCTGAACCTGGTCATGCAACGGGCCAGGGTCGCGCTCTCGACGGTGGACAGGCCGTCGGGGGTTCCGAGCGCCGAGCGGGTGGTCTCGCCCGACGGACCCTCGGACCTGACCACCGAGACGGTGTCCTTGCGCAGCTCGAGGCGCAGTGCCCCGGACGAGTACTCGGTGGGAAGGACCCCGCGGAGGTCGATGACGGTGACTCCGTGGACGAGGCCGGCCGCCAGCTGGGCTTCGGGCGGCACCCGCCCGCCATCGAGTACGACGACCAGGTGGGGGCCGTCGGGGGCGGCATCGGTGCCGAAGCGGGGCCGGTTGCTCAGCGTGTCGCCCAACCGTGCCTCGATCGAGAGCAGGTCGTCGCGGACCAGGCGAACCTGGCCGACCGCGTCGGTCTCGTCGGAGAGGGCGTGGGGCACCCACTTGAGCCACTCCCAGTCGCCGACCGTGTTCGTGCCGGCACACACTGCGATGCGCACGTCATCGGGGGACTGCAGCGTCGCGAGCTGGGCGATCATGGCCCGGGCCATGGCGCGGACCCGATCCGCCGGACCGTTGACGCTGATCAGCCCGAAGGCGCGAAGGGACACCGCGACCGGGAGGTCGGGCACGGACTTGTGGGTGCGCACGAACCTGCGCAGGGCTCCGGCGGAGATCGGCTCCAGGTCCTCGACCGGCTTGGTCTCGGGAGTCACGAGCGTCACGGCCAGCCGCTGGGGTCCACGAGCGAGACGCACCGCGAGGTGGTCGACGTCGGTGGTGCGGCGCTCCCAGAGACGGGTGCCGAGAGCCAAGCACCAGAGAGAAGCGGGGTCCGGGTGGTGCCACAGCGCGGCCTTGCGTTGTTGGTCGACCACCTTGCGCACCCGGCGCCGGACCTGCACCAGATAGCGCTGGTAGTCGCGGCGATCACCGTCGAGCTTCTTGCGCTTCTCGCCGGACGACCGACCCACGCTGCCGAGCATCATGCCGCCGAACGCGATGGCCATCATGCCCATGGCCAGCATCATGATCGGGTTGCCACCGCCCGAACCGCCGGTGCGGGCGACCATCATCAAGCCCATGCCGCCTGCGCCGGCCATCATGGGAAGCATCATCAAGGCTTGGCCGGCGCCGCCACCGGACGTCGTCTCGGGCAGGTCCGGCGGCGGATCGAGGACGATCTCGCCGCGTGGCTCGCGGGGTGCCTTCTGCCGAGCCGGGCGCCTGAACAGTTCTGTACCCACACTCACCTTCCGAGTCAGTCAAAGTGCCGAGTTCGACCCGCGCCTGTGGAAACCACCATGGATGGTAAAGAATGCTGGTGACAATACCGGGCGTCGTCCGGGATCACGTCTGGAGGTGTGATGGCTACGAGCACGATGTCCAGCTTGTGCCGGCTCACGGTGATGACAACGAGCACGCGGGTGGATCTCGCAGTGCCGATGGATCTCACCGTTGCCGAACTACTGACCAACCTGCTGCGCACGCTGGGGCCCGATGTGGCCGACAGGGGCGCGGCGGCTGGTGGCTTCGTCCTCCAACGCACCGGCGAGGCGCCACTTGACCCCTCGCTGACCTTGCGTGCGGGCCAGGTCAGCGACGGCGACACTCTCCACCTGCGCATGCGTGCAGCCCAGATGCCCGAGGTGGCCTACGACGACGTCCTCGACGCGGTGTCCACCGGGGTGCTGACGAGATCACCTCGTTGGACGGCCGATCACACCGCCCGGGCGTGCACCTGGGGTGCCTCGGCCGCCATCGCCTTCGTCCTCCTGGCGTGCCTCCTGACCGGTCCCGGCTGGGCCGGCCCGGCGGGCATCGCCGGTGGCCTCAGCCTCCTTCTCCTGGGCGCGTCCGTGGCCCTCGATCGTGCCTACGAGCAGCACGGCCCCGCTCTCGCCGCGGCTGGGCTCTCGGTTGCTGCGGCCTTCACCGCCGGTGCGATGGTCGTCGGCGGTGACCATCGGGTCTGGTCCTTCGGGGTCACCCAGCTGCTGCCGGCCGCGGCCGCCGCCGTGCTCGTCTCCGTCGTGTGCCTGGTCGTCCTGAGTCGTGGTGTGCCCGGGTTCTCCGCGGTGGCCGGGGCGGGGCTGCTCGCTGCGATCGGATCCGCAGCGGCGGGCTTCGGTGACCTCGACGTCCAGGCCACCGCCGCCTTCACCGCGGGGGTGGCGCTGCTGGCGTCCCCGATCATCCCGATGGTGTCCTTCAAGCTGTCCCGACTGGCTCTCCCGATCGTGCCGACCGGCGCGGATGACCTGCGGGCCGACGGCTCCACCGTCGACGGCACCCAGGTGCTGCGTCAGGCGGTTCGTGCCGACCAGTACATGACCGGCATCGTGGCCGCCTTCGCAACCGCACTGGGCGGGGCTGCGGTCGTGCTCGCCGTCGACGGCACCGCCGAGCGGGTGCTCGCTGCCGTACTCGCTGGTGTCGCCCTGCTTCGTGCCAGATTGTTCACCGGGCGCTCGCAGCGCATGGCGATGCTGCTCGCGTCGGCCGCCGCCGGCGTGGCGGTCCTTGCCGGCATGGCGTTGAGCGCGGAGCCCTTGCTGCGTCTTCTGGCCGTGGCGCTGCCCGTTGCGGCGGTCGGTCTGGGGCTGTTGGCCCTGGTGGTCGTGCTCCCCGGGCGTCGCTATGCGCCGCCGAGTGGTCGGGCCGCCGACATCTTCGAGTCCCTGCTGGTGCTCTCGGTCCTGCCCCTGATCCTGGGCACCATCGGTGTCTACGGCCAGATTCGGGAAATGGTCGGCTAGGCAGACACGCCTAACCGCGCAGTGCCGACCGCTCGTCGCCCGTGGGCTCGAGTCGCACCAGCTGCACGCTGCCCCGGGTCACGACCGCGACCGCGTGGGGAGGGACCACGGTCAGGCTGGCGGCCGCCTCGCGCAGATCGAACACGTTGCCGACGGCGGCTGCCATCGACTGGCCGAGGACGCTGAAGAAGGCCACATCGGCGTTGCCGAAGCTGGCCACCCTGTTCTCGTCGACCTGCTTGGCCGCGTCGGATCCGAGGACGCGCACGTCGAGCATGCACTGCCATCCGGGCACTTCGGCGAACGGTCGGCTGATGTCGGGCCGGTCATCCACGAGCAGCTGTGGGCCGGAGGCAGACATCTGCGATGGGCCGGTCGGGGGCAGCAACCGAGCGTCCGCACCGAAGCGCAGCACCGGACCCCAGGCTGCTTCACGGGTGGACATCACCCGGACCGTGGCACCTGACTGTGCAGCCCGGAGAGCGATCAACTGTGCTGCGAGCGGCCCGGAGAAGACGGCGATCCGCGTGCCTCGTGGCCGGAACAGGCGCATGGTCAGGGGGCCCGACTTGTTGCGTCCCAGGTAGACCCCGGTCGTCGGCGCGGGAACGGCGACGTCGGGAAGCAGGGCGGTCCGCCAGCGGTTCATGCTGCCTCCATCGCGACACCGAGAAGTGTGGTGGCCTTCAGCAGCGGAACCTGTTCGCCGATCACGCGGTCGATGTGCAGGCTCAGGCCCTGGCTGATCCTCTTCAGGTGTTCCTCTGCCGACCTGACCACCTCGGTGCTGCCGCTGACGCGTAGCAGCAGCATGTACGTCGGTGGCTGCCGTCCGGTGCCCGGGTGAAGGACGACACTGGTGGCGACGATGGGCACAGGGAGGAGCGTCGCCAGCAGATCCAGCTTGGCGACGGCGTCGGCGCCGGTCACCGCGAAGGTCTGGGCGACCGTGTTGTCCAGGCGCACCTGGTTGAGCGCCTCCACCGCGGTGGGGAGGCTGCCGTCGGCCGCGACCGGCACCGGCCCGAGGCAACTGGCACTGTCCAGGGCAACGACCTTCTCCGGCAGTCTGCGGACCTCCACGCCTGCCGAGCTCAGCACCTCCTCGGCCCGCAGCACGCAGCGCCGGAGGATCTGGTTGATGGCGGGTACCCCACCCCGTTCGGCGATCACGTCGGCAGCGTGGAGGGTGTCGAGAGTGAGCACGAGGTGTCGGGTGGCCAGTCGACTGGCCGGTGGCACAGGACCGTCGGGCGTGCCGGGAGGGATCGCCACCGGTGCGATCGTGGTCACGAGTCGGACGCTGGACAGCGGGACGTCCTCGACCGTGAGCAGGTTGGCCAGCCGGTCCAGCGGAATGGCGATGTCCTCGTTGAAGATGTCGGACAAGGGCAACGACAGGGGGACGGACCAGGTCGTCGCGTCACGGATGGCACCGAGCGGCGTACCGCCGCCCACGGACGGGACCGTGACCACCTCATAGGTGCCTCCGGCCAGGGACGCGATCCCCTGACCCTTCAGCTGCCGCTTGCGTGAGCGCATCGCGAGCCAGGATCGCACGACGAGGTGGAGACTTCGGCGTCGAACCGACACCAGGGCGAGGGCCAGGCACGTGACTGCGACGACGGCGCCGATCACCAACCAGACTCCCTTGAAGGCGAGCGCGACGAGCGCAGCAGCGCAGGCGATCTCCAGCAGGACCAGCCGGGGGCGCGAGAGGAGCGACATGTGCCTGAGTATGCCCGACCCCTAAGGTGGTGCTCGACGCCTGTGGCAGCGTCGTTCTCTGTCGGTATCTCAGAAAGGGTGCGTGGTGCAGACCCGCCGTGACCAACTGCACGCCTATCGTTTCATGACCAGGCGCGCCATGTCCGCGCTGGTGACCGGCGAACCCGACTCCGTCGAGCCCCCCATGCGGCGGCTCACCGTGATCACCGTCAGCGGAATCATGATCGCCATCGTGGTCGCTGCCGTCTTCGCCGTCATCGGCCTCCTTCGTGGAGGCGGGGGTGACGACTGGAAGGCCGAAGGGTCGGTCATCATGGAAGAGGAGACCGGTGCCCGTTTCGTGATGGTCGAGGGCACGTTGCACCCCGTGCTGAACTACGCGTCCGCGGTGCTGGCATCAGGTGCATCCGGTGAGGTGCAGATCCACTCGGTGTCAAGGTCCGATCTTGGCTCGGTCGAACGCGGTGCGACGATCGGCGTCCCCGGGCTGCCCGACTCGTTGCCCGCGGCGGATGACCTCGTGGGTGGGCCGATCACCGTCTGTTCGCAGGCCCAGTCCGAGGGCGTGGAGGTCACGGCTGTCGTCGACGTGGAGATCGGTTCCGACGAGCCGTCGACGATGATGGCGGCCAGTGATGCGCTCTACGTCGAGTCCTTCGACGGCAAGCGGTTCCTGCTGTACGACGGACAGCGGCACCTCGTGGCCGACGAGGTCGAGGCCGTCCTGCAGATCAGTCAGGATCCGGTCCAGGTCGGGAGTGCCTTCCTCACCGCGATCCCGATGGGTGCGCCGTTCCAGACACCCGAGATCGAGGACGTCGGGGCGGCGAGGTCCGAGGCCGGAAGGAACATGCGGGTCGGTCAGCTGATCGAGGTGGAGGACGGCACCTTCCGGGTCCTGCTCGCCGACGGAGTCGCCCCCGTGACCGACGTCCAGGCGAAGCTGCTGCGCACGGTCAAGATCGACGGCCAACGCCGGGACCCGATCCCGATGTCGCTCTCCGACGTGCTGGGCATGGACGACGGTGGTGACCTGGGGGAGCAGATGGACGCCCTGCCCGAGCAGATGCCAGCCGTCTCGTCGGCTGCCGGTGAGGCTTTCGGTGCCTGCGCGGTGTTCGACGAGGACGCCACGGCGCCACGGTTCGCCGTTCCGGACGGTACGCCGCCCGGCAGGAGCCCGGGGTCGGAGTCCGACGCCTCACGACACGGCAGCGCCGACCACGTGTCACTCGAACCCGGCGCGGCACTGGTGGCAACGGTTCCCGGAGCGCAGACCGTGTACGTGATCGGTGAGCCCGGCCGTGCCTACCCCGCCAGCAGTCTCGAGGTCCTCGCCGGGTTCGGCTACGGCGGAGTCGACCCGGTGCCGGTGCCCGCCGAGCTGCTCGACATCATCCCGGGCGGGGACGCGCTGGACCCGGGTGACGCCCGTATGTCTGCCAGCCAGTGACTCTCCGGACTTCCTGCGTTCAGAGCGATGACAGAGGAAGATGGTCGACACGGAAGAAAAGGTCGACATAGGCTCGTTTAGCCCGATCGACTGTGGGAAGGGTTTCGGGCACCTGACCACCAACGAGGAGGATTTACTGTGTCTGGATTCAATACCAGCCAAGACGCGATGGCCGCTGGTGCGGCCCACGTCGATGAAGCAGCCCAGCAGGTTCAGGGCCAGATCAACACACTGCGCACCGAGGTCGAGACCATGTTGGGTGGGTGGGGTGGCAACGCCGCCGCCGCCTTCACCGGGCTCCACCAGAACTTCGAGTCGCAGGCGACGCGCATCAACAACTCGCTGATCGCGATGCAGGAGGCCCTGGTCTCCACGCGTACGACGTACGCGTCGCAGGAGGAGCAGGAAGCCTCCAACATGAGCAACCTGTCCGGCCAGATCAACGAGATGTGAGGTAGAGACCCATGAGCGAGATCAAGGTCAATTTCGGTTCCCTCGAAGCAGGGCAGGCCGGAATCAAGAACACGCACGGACAGCTGGTCAGCACGCTCGACGAGTTCGAGGCGAACCTCCAGCCGATGCTGCAGACCTGGGACGGTGCGGCCCGCGAGGCCTACTACCAGTGCAAGCAGGAGTGGGACAACGCGGCCGCGCAGATGGCGACCACGCTGAACCAGATCGGCCAGGCGGTCGGCACCGCTTCGCAGAACTACCGTCAGGCCGAGACCACAGCAACCAACACCTGGCAGTAATCACCACGCGCTCCACCAGACTGGCCGGCGGCCCAGACACGGGCCGCCGGGCCGGTCCGGTGACGCTGGTTGCCGCCATGGCGACAAGAAGGAGGAGTAGCACATGACCGAGTTCCGGGTTCGACCCGACGACTTGATTCGTGTTGCCAATCGGGTGGCCAATCTCAAGGACATGCTCGAGGGCAGCAACCAGAACGTGGGCGGCAACGTGCCCAACTACACCCAAGATGGTGACAAGCAAGCCATCCACGACGCGATCAAAGGCTTCCTGGCCAACGAGAGTGACGACGCATTCACCAAGGCGTACGGATTCGAGCACCAAGGAATCCTCAACACGTACAAGGAAATGGTCACGCAACTGGGCAACTTGGAGACAGCCTGCCGTACGACGGCCGAAGGCTACGCCGAGCAGGACAAGGCGACCAGCGATGTCATGAACAACCAGCCGACCGAGGACTAGTGGGCGAGCATGTCTAACAATCACAGGCCGGTCAACGTAGAGACCGGGACCAACAAGACCGACTTCGTCGTCAATCACTACGGCGACGCCCAGGGCATCAAGGACCAGTTCGCCGACACGCACCCCGAGAAGCTCGACCTGGTGATCGGGGCCAACAAGGACGTCTGGCTCCTGACCCGCGACGAGCTCGGCCCCGAGCTGGTCGCCATCCAGGAGGACCTCGCCGCCGCCTGGAGCGGAAACGAGCAGTCCGAAGAGGCGCTGTCGATCATCAAGACGATGATCACCGACAGCAACACCATCAGCGAGAAGTCGTTCGAGACCAAGAACGCGCTGGAGGGTCTGCAGACGAACTGGTACGCCCTCAAGAACGAAGCGACGAAGATCCGGACCGGCATCCTGGTCGATGACGACGACGCCGCCGGAAGGCGACTCTTCGACGACTGGGTCAAGGCCAAGAACGTGGCCATGGACGCCATGCCGAGCCACTGGGTCTACCACCAGGCGCTGGACGGAGAAGGGGTTCACGACCCGGGTCCGTCGCCCGCGCCGGCACCGGCACCGGCGCCTGCACCGGCGCCTGCGCCTTCCCCGGCGCCGTCACCTTCCCCGTCTCCGTCGCCGTCGCCGTCCCCGTCGCCGTCCCCGTCACCGTCTCCCTCGCCGTCTCCTTCGCCGTCGCCGTCCCCGGCGCCTGCACCGTCGCCCTCCCCGTCGCCTGCGCCCTCACCGGCGCCCGGCCCCACGGGGATCGACAGCTCGTCGTCGCTGGCAGGACTCGGTCCCGGCTCCGGTCC
>NZ_BCRJ01000014.1 GCF_001552535.1 Nocardioides jensenii JCM 1364 = NBRC 14755
CCGGCCCCCGCTCCTGCCCCAGCCGGGGCGAGTGGGCTGGCTCCGGCCGGGGGACCCGCAGGACTGGGGCCCGCCGCAGGTCTGGGACCTGCCGGCGCAGCGCCGGGAGGCGCGGGACCTGCCATGGCTCCGATGATGGGCCGTGGCGGCCAGGGCGAGGACAACGAGCAGGAGCGCTCCACCTGGCTCTCGGAGGACGAGGACATCTGGGGCGGCGAGGACGTGCCGCCGGACCTCACCTAGGGTGTCGCGCATGCGTATTTCCACTCTGGTCGCGCGGCGGTCTCGCCGCGCGACCATCGGAATGTTGTTCGCTGCTCTCGGGTCCTTTGCCCTGCTGGCGCCTGCGCCTGCCACGCCAGCGCTCCCGTCGAGCGCCGCGGACGTCCGGTCCGAACAATGGTGGCTCGACGTGCTCGGAGTCGAGAAGATCTGGCAGCGCCACACCAAGGGCGAGGGCGTGGTCGTGGCGGTCATCGACACCGGGGTGCATCCCGGTGGCGACCTGAAGGGCGCAGTGTTGCCCGGATCCGGTGCAGATGGATCGGGTCGCGGCGACGTCGGCGAGGACACGGAATACCACGGCACCACCATCGCCACCGAGATCGCGGGCCGGGGGTCCGGCCCCGGAGTGATGGGTGTGGCCCCCGGAGCCAAGATCCTCCCGATCAAGGTGCCCATGGTGAACCAGAGTGACTACACCGTGAAGGCCCTGCAGACGTTGACTGCCATGGATGATCCGCCCGAGATCGTGAACATGTCCTATGCCGGCTCCGGCAGCTGTAGCGACGAGGAACAGGCCGCTGTCCGCGCGGCCGTCGACAAGGGCATGATCCTGGTCGCCGGTATGGGCAACGACCACACGTCCTCGGACAACCCGCGAACGCCGGCCAGCTGCGCCGGTGTGATCGCGGTGGGCGCCTACGGCTACTTCGGAAACACCGCGGAGGGCCCCGATCTGCGCATCTGGGACGGCGCCGGCGAGGGCAGCGAGCGTCAGCCCTACACCGGACTGGCGGCTCCGGGCATGGACATGATCGCCTTCCCGCCCGGGTCGAACCAGCCCGTGTTCTTCGACGGGACCAGTGACGCGACCGCGGTCGCGTCGGGTTCGATCGCGTTGGTCCGGGCCACGTTTCCCGACATGCCTTCACGGGAACTGGTCGCCCGTGTGCTCTACACGGCCGAGCAGCGGATGACTGCCCAGGGCTCACGCAACGAGGCCTGGGGCTTCGGCGCGATCCGGCCCCGGCACGCGATCGAGGACACCGTCCCGGCCGATGCGCCGAACGAGATCTACGACGAGCTGGACAAGGTGGCACCGCCCGACGGCGCCGACCAAGGAGAGACGACAGTGCCTGACGAGGAGACCGCACCGCCTCAGGGTGGGGAACAGAGCGACGACGCAGGATCCGCGTCCTCGGACGACTCCGACGGCTCGATGACCGGCCTCCTCGTGGGCGGCGGTGTGTTGGCCGTGCTGCTCGTGCTGGGGATCCTGGTCCTTGCACGCAGGCGGACCGGCAGCAAGGGGCCCCTCTCATGACCCAGTTCAAGGAGTCGAGCGTCGAGGTCGCGAACGACACGGAACGCGAGTGGAACCTGCCCGACCTCCTGGCGCACCGCCAGTGGGTACGGCGGGAGTGGCCCTTTCCCTACATCGTGGCGCAGAACGTGTTCAAGGCCGAGTTCTACCAGGAGCTCGACGCGCAGTTCCGCGACCTGGAGCGCACCAACCCCGAGATGTTCCGTCGGGACATGAAGGGCTACGACGCATCGGCCACCGAGTTGTCGCACCACTGCGACGGCCCCCTGAGCGTCTTCGCGTCGCGGTCGTGGCACGACATGCTCGCGAAGATCTGGGGGGTTCAGGCCACCGGCGACGTCGCGGCCAGCCTGCACCACCACGAGCCGGGAGGAGCCAGCGGCTGGCCCCACAATGACCTGGCGAACGGGTGGTATCCCGATCGCGAGCTGAAGCCGGACGAGGTCCAGCTGTCGAACTCGGCCGAGGTGAACTACTACCACGGACGGGTCAAGCCGGAGACCCCCGCGCGCGAGACGGTTCGCGCCGTCGCGTTGCTCTACTACCTGGGAAACCCGGAGTGGCAGCCGGGTGACGGTGGTGAGACTGGCCTGTTCACCACGTTCAGCGGTGCCGGCCAGGGGCCCGCGGTCGTCGTACCACCGATCAACAACTCGCTGGTCATGTTCGAGTGCACGCCGTTCAGCTGGCATGCGTTCCAGACCAATCGCACACCACGCAATTCCCTGGTCTGGTGGCTGCACCGGACCAAGGAAGACGCCGTCGCCCGTTGGGGGGAGCAGAGCATTGTCTACTGGTGAGGCCCGCCGGGTCTGTGTCATCACGGGTGCCGGGGGAAAGCTCGGCAACGCCTTCTGCAAGCAGTACGCCGCCGACTACGACATCGTGGCGGTCTGCCGCACGCGCGTGCCGGGGGTCCCGTCGCAGTTCGAGAGCTATGTCGACCCGCTGGCCGTGGATGATTCGTCCGCCAACGCGAACCGGGTGTTCGTGGTCATGTCGGACCTGGCCAAGCCCGGTGAGGCCGACCGGGTGGTCGACCTCGTGCTGGCGCGCTACGACGGCGTGGACCTGGTGGTGAACAACGCCGCAGAGACTGCCTTCCACCCCGCTGGCCTGGTCGACAACGACGCCGCCTTCGCGGACTTCGATCGATTCTTCAAGGTCAACGTCAGTGTCCCGGCACAGTTCGGTGCGCTCTTCGCCAGGAAGTTCTGGACCTCGCGTGCGCACGAGAACCGCGAGCGCAACCGCAACATCGTGAACGTCTCCAGCCTCTCCGGAAACCGTGTCTACCCCGGAGGCGGCCAGGCGGTCTATGCCTCGTCCAAGGCGGCGTTGAATCACATGACGCGCTACATGGCCCAGGAGTTCGAGGCGTTCGGCGTGCGCGTCAACGGTCTCGCGCCGACGGCCTTCCCCGCGCAGGTCTCTTCCGAGACGGTGGCGGATGCCGTCGTACGCCTGGATCGCGAGTCCGTGACCGGGAAGATCCTGGTCGTGGACAGGGAGCCGCAACCCTCCGGAGACGGCGCCTCTTCCTGAGCTGAGCGGGCGGGCGGCTCGGGCCGGCGACCCGGGCTCAGGTCGCCGGCCCGGAGGATCGTTGACCGTTCAGCTCGGCGACGATCTGGCTCAGCCGTTCGGTTCGGTCTGCTGTGCGCAGCATCTTGCCGGGCCAGGCTGTCGGGCTGTCGACGGTGCGTTCCCAGTGCTGCGCGTGAACCGACGTGCGCGCAGTGTCGCGGAGTCGGTCTGCGACCTCCTCGGGCACTTCGAGCACCAGGACCCCGGACGGTGTGAGGCGCACGCCGGCCAGGTTCTTGACGGGCAGCTCGAAGTCCCAACCCTGGTAGGGCTCCGCACCTCTCGAGGCGGGGCTGAGTCGGCCACGAACGACTCCGTCGCGCAAGGCGAGGACGGGCTCGCCGGCGCCGTTCATCCACCACGACGTGCCGAGCATGCGCATGACGAGCAGGGCCACGAGGGCGATCACGACCACCGCGGACCAGGCGACGACGCGTCCCCAGGAGAAGTCCGGGTCCCGGGAGAGCTCGAGGGCCACCACCGGCATCGGGACAATGACCACGACGACGAAGAGAGCCACGAGGCATCCCTTCGTGGCCCGGGGGAGCGGCTGATCCATCGGGTCGACGGGTCGCGCACCGAAGCGCGCGAAGGCGCGCCACAGCCGCCGCTCACAACGCAGCTCGAACGGCATCAGGGTTTCTTGAACTGCTGCGTGATCTGCTCCAGACGGGCTCGCTGCTCTTCCATCTTCGCGCGCGCCTCCTCCATGTTCTTCATCATCTCCTCGGTGCCCGGCACCTTCACACCTGCGGCCGTGCCGGAGAAGTCGCCGATGATCTCCATCATCTTGGCTTGTGTTGCCTCGCCTGCGCGTTGCACGGCCGTGATGACCTTCTCGCTGAGTTCGTGGGTGTCGAGCCGTCGAGAGCGGGGATCGAAGTCGATGTTGATCAACCGGTTGCCGGGCCCACAGGTTGCGGTGACCAGCTCGTCGTCATCCGAGCCGGTGCCCGAGATGTCCTCGAGTCGCGTGGTGATCTGTTGTGCCTGGGCACCGAGGGTCTCGAACAGCTTCTGGTTCTCGGGATCCATCTCTCCTGCTTTCGGGATGCTTAGGCGTCGAAGTTCTCGTCGACGTGGAACTCTTGCATGTCGGGCGTGCCGTTGTTGTTGGTGTCGGGCGGGCTGATGAACGCGGCGATCTGGTCGGTGAGCATCCCCAGCACGATGGCCACCGGAGCGAGCGAGCCACCCACACCGAGCATGCCGACCACCCACGTGCTGCTGAGGGCCGCGCTGGTCGAGTGCAACACAGCCTGGACGGCGGGTGCCTGCGGGCCGACGCTGGCGAGGTGCATGGAGATCAGCCAGGCGAGGAAGCCGACCGCGAACGCGGCCAGGGCAGCCCACAGGATGCTCAGCGTGATCGTCACCGCGACGAGCACGTCGCCGACGGCGTCGATGAAGCTGACCATGGCGGCCAGGTGGGCCGTGAGCTCGGAGGACATCGACGTGAACCCGAGGGCCCCTTCGCCCTCCCAGCCGTTGGCGGCGTGACTCAGTGCCGTCGAGAGGGCGGTGTTGACCTGTTCGCCGAGCATGTCGGCCTCGGCCTTCAAGACGCTCGCTGCGTCGGCGATGGACGGGATGTTCGCGATGAACAGGGTGGCGGTGATCGCCGCGGGAATGAAGGCCGGCGACAGGCCGGCACACGCCGCCAGGGTCCCGCTGGTGCCGTAGATGGCTCCCGCGGAGATCAGGGTGACTGCGAGCCCGGCGGGCGCGGCGACTGCGTTTCCGAGGGCCGGGCCGAACGACTCGCCGAAGCTGGCCGGCCGGTGGCCGGGGCCGCCGAAGCCGGAGATGTTGAGGTCTTCGGCGGCGTTGAACTGCGTCGCGGTCTGCTCGAGGGCGGTGGCGATGTCGCCGACGATGTCCTGCGCACCCTCGAGGTCGAGCGCGATGAAGTCCAGCCGGCTGCGATACATGGCGTCCAACCACGAGAGCGCGATCCCGAACCCCGGCATGTCGACCTGGCCGTTGGTGCGGAGGTTCTGGGCCGACGCGCCATAGGCGGGAGCCACCTCCCCGGACAGCTCGGTGGCGGCGTCGGTCAGGTTGCCGGGTTTGACGGTGAAGTCGCCCATGTTCATCCTCCGAAGGATTGTTTGGTTGCACCCCGACTACCCCTGGCCCGATCACGGCAAACCCGGATGCCCGTACAGGATGGCCGGCCAGGCCCAGACATTCCGGTCAGGGGGCCGACACCGTGGTGCGTTTCTGGATCATGCACACGGTCCAGCCGATGGTCAGGGCCCGCACCCCGAGCTGGGCAGCGTCGGTGAACGACACGCGGAATCCCCAGTCCCCACGGGTCTGGTGAGTGATCTCGCCGGCCGGGGCACGGTCGGCGTCGAGGAGTCGGTACATCAGGATCGGCTGGGTGCGCCGTTCACCGAGCGCGGGAACGAGCTCTCCGATGCGAGAGTCGTCGGGACCCAGGAGGTCCAGGGGCGGCATGCCTCTCATACGACTGGTGGGGGCCACGCGGCCGAGCGTGGTGCCGTCGGCGAGGGCGATGACGGGGCTCGGTCCCCGCAGAGCCTCCTTCGGCTTCACGATGCCGAGGAGGCGGCTGCCCGCCAGGTCGGTCACGTCCCACTCGTAGCGGGCCGTCCCGGAGTTCCCGATGGCACGAGCGAGTTGGCTCCCGCCTCCGGCGCGGTCCTCCACGGTGGCCAGCGCGGTGCCGTCACCGGACCGGATGGTGCAGTGCGTCGTCTGGCTCAGGAATCCGCTGTCCCTGGGGGCGATGAACAACTCGTCGGACTGGAGGAGTGGGACCATGCCCCTCAGTCTGGCAGGGTGGACGCGAGCTGTGTCCGACAGGTTTGCACCCCATCAACTCTGGAGAGGTTCGAGGCATGAGTGGCGAGGAGCGAGTCCATCCTGAACTACTGCGCGGCAAGGCGGGTGACTTCGAGACCGAGGTCGCCGCGCCCCTGAACCGGGCCACCCAGATCCTGCAGGGGCCACCGAAGGATGTCGCGTTCGCCAACTTCTCCTGGATGGGCTATCTCCTCGGAGCGGCGTACGTCGAAGCGCTGAACTACACCTTCGCCGACCTGGACACCAAGACCACCCTCCTCAGCGAGTTCCGCACCCGGCTGGAGTCCACGGCCCAGACCTGGGAGACCGCCGAGGACGCAAGCACCGTGGAAACGGGAGAGTGACATGAGCAACCCGATGGATCCGCTCAACGAACTGGCCATGGCCGGGTTCGTGACCACCTGTGCCGCCTCGACGATCATCCCTGTGGGATGGGCGTGCGCCGGCGAGATGGTGATGATGATGGGCGATCCGGGGGCGCTGCTCGACGCGGGCCTGGCCTGGCTCGACGCGGCCCAGGAGATCCAGGACTCGCTGAACGCCAACATGGATCTCACCAACGCGTTGGGCGCCACTGGCTGGAGCGGATCGGACTTCGACGAGTTCACCGGGAAGGCCGCGGACCTGTCGCGGCAACTGATGGTGACCATGTCGATGGCCTACATCATCGGCACCATCCTCATCCTTGCCGCAGTGGCGATGATGATCGCCTGCCTGGTCATCTTCGCGATCGGTGTGGGGTTCGGCCTGTGGGCTGCCGCCATCATTGCTGCGGCAGCGTCCGTCGTGGGGAACTTCGGTCCCGTCGAGGTGCTCATGTTCGACGCGAACATCTGGGCCATCGAGGTCGAGGCCAACCTGATGTCGATGGCCGGAACCATGGACACCACCTTCAACGTGATGGCCGGTGTCATCACGGCGGCCCTCGCCGCGGACGTCGGCCTGCAGGTCGCCTTCGGCAATGACGAGGCGCTCGGCGATCTCGCCCAGGCCACCGTGGTGAGCGTGCCCACCATCACCACCGGGCTCGTGTCGAAGTTCTTCCTCGGCAAGGTGGGCGCGGGGATGAAGCCGCCGTTCAGCAACCCGATCCTTCGCGGACTCGGCATCTTCATGGGCAGCACCGGAAGGGACCCGGTGGCCGAGGTGACCGAGCCGATCGACCCGTTCCGCTGATCGGCCCACCGGCCGACTGCTCGCCGGGCCGCGCGGCCCGGAGCGGACCTCGCCTACTGACCTGACTTGTTGCGGAACTGCTCCACGAGCCCCTGGAGGTCGCTCATCCCGCGGGCGTAGGCCTCACTGATCTCGGCCACGTTGGCCTGGGCCTCGTCGAGGTCGAGCGTCGGAGGTTGCTGGCCGAGCTCGGTCAGCGTCTCGCGGCGACGCGCTTCGAAGTCCTCACGGGCCAGGCGGCTGACCCGCACGATCTCGGCGGCCAGGTCCACGGAGGGCATCCGCATGGCGCGGGGGTCCAGGGTCAGGCCGCAGAAGCCGTCGGCGGCGTTGTAGGTCGCCTTGATGTACTCGTCGTCGTCCGTGGCCACACCCTCGAGATCCTTGATCTTGTCCTGGGCGTCCTTCATGGCCGTCATGCGGGCCTGCATGTTCTCCGGGAGCCCCTCGGCGCGCAAGGACCCGGCAAGGTCCTGGAACGACTTGAGGCTGGAGAGGTCCGGACGTGGGAAGTTCATGGGTGCTCCTGGATCGCGTGTCTCGTCGTCATCATTGAATCATCTCGTCCACGAGGCAATCACCGGGACGACGAGGCCCCGGAGTCGGCCTGACGACGTTCGGCCGTGTGCCGCCATGCGACGCTGCCGACGGCGAAGAGCAGACCCGCGCCCAGCAGGCCCGCGGCGACTGCGTAGGCCCGGTCTCGCAGGGTGTGGTCGGGCGGGTCCGGGAGGTCCGGTGCGGGGACGGGGGGCGCGGACTGGGCCTTCGGCAGGATCCGCGAGTCGTCGCGCTCGGCGGTGACCGCCAGATAGGGGTTGACGATGCCCCAGCCATAGCCGTCGTCGGGCACACTCACCCCCGGCCGATCGGCCGTGGCCTTGATGCGATTCACGACCTCGGCGGCGGAGAGGTCCGGGTGGCGCTCGAGGATGAGTGCAGCGGTGGCACTCACGAACGGGGCCGCGAAGCTCGTGCCCTTCCGGGCGGCGTAGCCCTCGATCTGTGTGGGGGTGACGATGTCGTTGCCCGGGGCGGACACCCCGACGTAGTCACCCGTGACCGAGAACGACGCCAGCTGGTCGAAGGCGTCGGTCGCGCCGACGGCGATGAGGTTGTCGAACTCCTTCTCGCCCGCATACTCGGCCGGGTAGGTCTCCGGCGGTCCGTCGCCCTCGAGGTTGCCGGACGCGATGACGACCACGACGTCCTTGCGCCGTGCGTGCTCCAGGGCCGCCCGCAGCTCGGGGGTGTCCGACGCCGTCAACGACAGGTTGATGATGTCGGCGCCGCCATCGACTGCGAGGGTGATGCCGCGCGCCAGGGTCGGTGAATCGCCTCCGAAGTCCATGGCCGCGCTGTCGAGAAACTTGATCGGCATGATGGTGGCATCGGGCGCGAGCCCCATGAACCCGAAGCCATCCTGTTGCGGGGACGCGATGACCGAGGCGACCCCCGTGCCGTGGCCGCCCTCCTTCTCACAGTCCAGGATGTCGGCGCCCCCGAGTGGTGGCCGCATGACGTTGAAGGGCTTGGTGATCGCGATCGTGCGCGTCTGCGGGTGCAGCTGGGTCAAACCGCTGTCAACGACGGCGACGGTGACTCCGCGCCCGGTCGCGAACTGGTGCACGCGGTCGAACCCCAGTCGTTGTTGTGCCCAGGGGATCTCGGCCGGGGCGTCCCCGCCCTTCGCGACCTGACAGGTCGGAGCCACGGCGGCAGGGGAGGGTGCGGCCCATGCGGGGACCACGAGCGAACCCAGGGCGAATGCCAGGGCGGCGGCCAGGTTGATGCGCCTCATCGGTCCGTGGAGCTTGCTCACCCGAGTCAGGTTAGTCTTCGCGACCGCGCTGGCAACAACCGGGAAGCCCCGGCGTGCTGACCGGGTCTCGTGATCAGCCGGACACGTACCGCGACGGCGAGGGCGTCCTGGAACCGTGGTCGGTGGACGCGGTTGACCGCGTCGCGCTCGTGGGGTGCTGGTCTCCGAGTGGCCCGGGTGTCGGCACCTTGACGCGTGGCGCTTCGCGGCGACGCTTGCGGAACACGTGCTGGCGGATCGCGAGGGCGCCCAGGCAGAGGGCATACCCGGTGATGAGGGCGCCGGCGTGGTGCGCCAGGCCTGCCACGACTGCTTGCACGACACCGTCGCCGGCATCGGCGATGACGCCGGGGGAGGCGAACGCGAGCAGGCAGAAGATGCCGAGCATCATCAGCGGTGGCAGGACCCCCACGGTGAACGAGTCGGCGAGTCGCACCCGCAGTGCCATGATCACGCAGGCAGCCACGAACGCACCGTCGAAGAGCCAGGTGATCTCGCGGTGGATGGCCAGGTCGAGGATCACCGCGGTGAGCGCGATGGCGATCCCGAGAGCGGCTACCAGCCGTCCGGGTTCGGTGCCCTCTTCCCAGAGGGTGCGCGCACGGGCCACAGGGCCACGGTAGGGCCGAGTCGCCTTCCGGGACGCGCGGCGCGCCGGTTCATGCTTCTCGGACCGACGCGGCTGGGGGATCGCTCGACGAGCACCGGGTGGGCGCTGTCGGTTCTCGGACACGAAGGTCACCCTAGCCAGTGCGGCGTTCGTCGCCCACCTCCGGCCCGGTCGGGGTCGCTGCGGGGAGCTCGCCGCGAGGCTCGGCGACGGCGTCGAGCAGCTCGCTGGCGGTGAGCGGCCGGGGAGAGTCACTGACCGAGGTCGGGGCCTCGAGGGCCTCACCGCTGACGCCCAGCTCGTCGAACCGGCGAGCGGTCACGAACACGCGAGACTCCAGGGACCCGACGGCACGGTTGTAGGCCTCGACCGAGGACTTGAGCGAGCGGCCGACCTTGTCGAGATGGCCCCCCATCACTCCGAGGCGGGTGTAGAGATCGCGACCGAGCTCGTGGATCTGGCGCGTCTGGTCGACCAGCCGTTCCTGGGTCCACCCGTGGGCGACGGTCTTGAGCAGTGCGATGAGCGTCGTCGGCGTGGCGAGCACGACGTTGCGCGTGGCGGCGTACTCCAGGAGCGCTCGATCGCCGTCGAGGGCGGAGGAGAGGAAGGACTCGCCGGGCAGGAACAGCACCACGAACTCGGGCGCATCGGTCAGCGCCTGCCAGTAGCGCTTGGACGACAGTGCGTCGACGTGGCCACGGACCTGGCGGGCGTGGCGCGCCAGGTGGGCCTCACGGATGTCGTCGTCGTCAGCCTCGGTGGCGGTGAGGAACGCGTCGAGCGGGACCTTGCTGTCGACCACCACGTCGCGACCACCGGCGAGGTGGACCACCATGTCCGGCCTGAGAGCGGCCCCGTCGACGACCACCTGGTGCTGCTCGGTGAAGTCGCACCGGTCGACCAGACCGGCCAGCTCGACGGCGCGACGCAGCTGCATCTCGCCCCACTGGCCCCGCACCTGCGGCTTGCGGAGGGCGGTGGAGAGGGACGAGGTCTCACGACGCAGCCCCTCGGCGGAGAGGCGCACGTCTTCGACCTGCTGGCGCAGCTGTCCCTGCCAGGCAGCCCGGTTGTGCTCGAGGTCGCGCATCTGGTCGGCGAGCCGATCGAGCCCGTCCTTCAGGACGGTGTCGTCGGCGACGCGCCGCTCGAGCGCGGCCACCGACTCGCGCGCGTCCACGGCAGTGACGCTCTCTCGCGAGCGTGCCCACGCCAGGATCGCGAGCGCTCCGAGGAGCGTCCCGACCGCGAGGCCGATGAGAAGCATCAAGATCTCCATGCCCTCGAGCATGGACCAGACCACCGACAGTGGCGGACAGGTAGGCGGCCAGCGCCCACCGCGCCGTCCCTCCGTCCGGCTCAGCCGGCAGCTCCGAGCGCCCCGCGGAAGGTTCGACGGTAGGCGCTCGGCGACACCCCGGCCACGGTGCGCAGGTGTTGGCGCAGCGAGGCGCCGGTGCCCAACCCGGCGCGCGCCGCGACCAGGTCGACGGGCAGATCGGTGGTCTCGAGCAGCCGCTGGGCGTAGCGGATGCGCTGGGCGGTGAGCCAGGCACCGGGGGAGTGGCCGGTCTCGGCGCGGAAGCGTCGGGCAAAGGTACGCACGCTCATCCGCGCCTGGGCAGCCAGCTCGCTCACCGCGATCGGCAGGTCGAGGTGGGCCAGGGCCCAGTCACGGGCGCCCGCGGTCGACTCGTCGACTGCCTCGGGCAGCGGCTTCTCGATGAACTGGGCCTGGCCGCCGTCGCGCCACGGCGGCACGACGCAGTAGCGCGCGACGTGATTGGCCACGTCGCTGCCGTGGTCGTGGCGGACGACGTGCAGGCAGAGGTCCATGCCGGCGGCCAGCCCGGCCGAGGTCAGCACGTCGCCGTCGTCGACGAAGAGTGCGTTCTCGTCGAGGTCGACGTGGGGGTAGAGGGAGCGGAAGGACTCGGCGTGCGACCAGTGGGTGGTCGCTCGGCGCCCGTCGAGCAGGCCGGCCGCGGCCAGCACGAAGGCACCGGTGCAGATCGACATCAGGCGGGTGCCCGGGCGGATCAGGTCGAACGCGGCCCGCAGGTCGGGCGTCAGTACGCCGTCGTGGCGCGGCCCCCGGGTCTGGGTGCCGGGAATGATCACGGTGTCGGCGGTCGCGATGGCCCCGATGCTGCTGTGTGGCGCGATGTCATAGCCCGACGAGGTGGAGACGGGCTTCCCGTCGAGGCTGGCCACCGTGACGTCGTACCTCGGGGCGGCGTCGTCGGTGTTGGCCGTGCCGAAGACCAGGGTCGGGATGACGAGGTCGTAGCCGATCACCGGCGGCAGCGCGAGAACGACGATGCGGTGCGGAACGCTCATGGCAGGATTCTTTCATACATTGGCCATTCGGCCACTCGTTCGTCGAGTTGATCTCCGCGAAAATCATCGGGTGATCGACTCCGAGCCCCTGGCCGAACGCCCGCCCAAGACCCCGCGACTGCACCCTGCCTGGACGGTTGCGGTCGTCGCGTTCGTGACCCTGGTCGGTGCTGCCGCCTTCCGTTCCGTGCCCGGCATCCTGCTCGACCCCTTGCACCACGAGTTCGGTTGGGCGCACGCCACCATCGGCTCCGCGGTCTCCCTCAACCTCGTGCTGTTCGGCCTGATCTCACCGTTCGCGGCCGCACTGATGGACACCTTCGGCGTGCGTCGCGTGGTGATCCTCGCCCTGCTGCTGGTCTCCCTCGGCAGTGGACTCACCGTGTTCATGACCCAGCCGTGGCACCTGGTCGCCACGTGGGGCCTGCTGGTCGGCGTCGGCACAGGGTCGATGTCGATGGCGTTCGTCGCCACCGTCACCAGCCGCTGGTTCGTCGCGCGACGCGGTCTCGTGGCCGGCATCCTGACCGCAGGCTCGGCCACCGGCCAGCTGATCTTCCTGCCGCTGATCGCGATGGTGGCCGGCAACCACGGATGGCGAACGGCGTCGCTCCTGGCCGCAGGGGCTGCACTGGCCGTCGTACCGATCGTGTGGCTGTGGCTGCGTGACCACCCGCACGACCTCGGCGTCACGGCCTACGGCGCGACGGAGGAAGACCCCGGGCCCGACCGGCACACCGGTGTCGGATCGAGCGCCGGCCGCGCGATCCGGGTGCTGATCACGGCGCTGGGCTCGCGCACGTTCTGGCTGCTGAGCCTGGGCTTCGCGATCTGCGGCATGTCGACCAACGGGCTGATCCAGACGCACTTCGTGCCGGCCGCGCACGACCACGGCATGCCCACGACCCTGGCCGCCGGGCTGCTGGCGGTGATCGGTGTCTTCGACGTCGTCGGCACCATCGCGTCCGGATGGCTCAGCGACCGGGTCGACCCGCGGCTTCTGCTGGTCGTCTACTACCTGCTGCGTGGTGTCTCACTGATGCTGCTGCCCTCACTGCTCGGCCCGAGCGTCGAGCCGCCGACGTGGGCGTTCATCGTGTTCTACGGCCTCGACTGGGTGGCCACGGTGCCGCCCACGGTGCTGCTGGCACGCGAGGCGTTCGGAGCCGACGGGCCGATCGTGTTCGGCTGGATCTTCGCCTCCCACCAACTCGGTGCCGCGGTCGCCGCGACCGGCGCCGGATTCATCCGTGACGTGCAGGGAACCTATGCGCCGGCGTTCGTCATCACCGGGGCGCTGTGCCTGGTCGCTGCCGTGGCCTCGGCCTCGATCCGCCGGGTGCCGGTGGTCGACGCGCCCTCACCACAGCCGGCGCTGATGGACTGAGCCGGCGGGACCGGAACGACGTCCACCTGGCGACGACGAGGTGGTTCACGGGGAGCCGGACCGCCGGAGGTCTCAGGTGAGGTCGACGATGACCGGGGCGTGGTCGGACGGGCTGCCCTGACCCTGGGCCGGGTCGCGCTCGTCGGTGTCGATGAACGCGCCGGTCACACGCGCCGCGAACGACGGCGAGCCCAGCACGAAGTCGATGCGGAGCCCGCGGTTGCGCTCGAAGCGCTGCCGGTAGTAGTCCCAGTAGGTGTAGACCTGCGGTCCCGGGGTGTGCGGCCGGACCACGTCGACGTACCCGGCTTCGATGAACGACCCGAACGCCTCGCGCTCGGGGACGGTGACGTGCGTGGAGTTCTTGAACTGCGCCATGTCGAAGACGTCCTCGTCGAGCGGGGCGATGTTCCAGTCGCCGACCAGTGCGGTGTCCTCGGTCAACCAGTCACCGCCGGCCGCTGCCCGCAGGCGGGTCAACCAGTCGAGCTTGTAGGCGTAGTGGGGGTCGTCGACCTTGCGGCCGTTGGGCACGTAGAGGGACCAGACGCGGACGCCGCCGCACACCGCGCCGATGGCACGCGCCTCGGAGGCCAGCGGATCGCCGAACTGCGGCATCTCCTCGAAGCCGACCTGGACGTCCTCGAGTCCGACCCGGCTGATCAGAGCCACGCCGTTCCACTGGTTGTAGCCGGCAGCCGCGACCTCGTAGCCCAGCGACTGCAGGCCCATCAGGGGCAGCTGGTCCTCGCGGGCCTTGGTCTCCTGCAGGGCGAGCACGTCGATCTCGTGGCGCTGCAGGAATGCCTCGACCCGGTCGATGCGGCTGCGGATCGAGTTGACGTTCCAGGTGGCGATGCGCATGCGGGCGAATCTACGCGGGATCCCACGCCGGTAGACGTGGTGCCCCTATCGTTCGTGAGCATGGAGACCACCCGCAGTGCCCGGCTCGCCGCTGCGTCGGTGCACATCTACACCTCACTGGGGGTGGTGCTCGGCCTGCTGATGGTGCACTTCTCCTACGACGGCGACGTACGCACGGTGCTGTGGCTCTTCCTGGCGGCGATGGTGATCGACGGCTCGGACGGCTTCCTGGCCAGGCACTTCGAGGTGAAGCGGGTGCTACCGGGATTCGACGGGGCACTGCTGGACAACATCGTCGACTACCTGACCTACGCATTCGCGCCGATGGTGCTGCTGTGGTCGTGCGGCTACCTGCCCGACGGTGTGCTGGGTGGGGTGACCGCGTCCCTGCCGCTGCTGGCCTCCTGCTTCCAGTTCTGTCGCAGCGACGCGAAGACCGACGACCACTTCTTCCTCGGCTTCCCGAGCTACTGGAACATCGTCGCGTTCTATGTCGTGGTCTTCGGATGGGGACAGACGACCACGGCGGTGCTGCTCCTGGTCTTCACGGTCCTGGTCTTCGTGCCGGTGAAATACGTCTATCCCTCGCGCACCGCGACCCTGTGGACGCTCAACATGACGCTGGCGGTGCTGTGGCTGGTTGCGTTCGCGGCACTGACCGCGCAGGTGCCTGAACCCCACACCTGGTTGGCGATCCTCTCCCTCGCCTACCCCGTCTACTACACCGCGCTGAGCCTGTGGCTCACCTTCCGGACGGTTCCGGACCGGAGTGCGCCGGACCGGGGTGTTCCGGCCTGACCGTGAAGGCCTCGAGCATTCCGGGCACGGCGGCATCGGCGAACGCGATCGCCTGGGGGAGAGGGACGTCTCGGACGGTCACGCGCTCCTCACCCGCCGCGGTGGTCGCGATCAGCGTGGCCAGCCCGCGGCGGCGCTGGAACCAGGACTGCGACACCACCCAGCCGATGATCCCGGCGCGCTCCAGAACGGTGCGGACCCGCGAGGTGACGCCGGACCCGGCGACCAGGTGGTGATCCGTCACGGCATGCCCGAGATGGTGGTACTCGGCTTCTCCCAGTGCTCCGCCGAGGAGCAGTGCGATGACGGCGACACCGATCGGGAGCCACGGGGTCGATCCGACAAAGAGGACCGCGAGCAGCGCCACCACGACCGCCGGTGCGAGCAGGCGGACACCGCGCAGGTGGCAGCGGCGCCGGGCCCGACCGCCGTGCCTGACCAGTCGCGCGATCAGCGGAGCCTCGTCACCGAGGATGTCGGCACCCACCCGGGTGGCCGCTGCCGCCGGACTCGGGGGCAGGACGGCATACACGCTCTCGTCGAGGCCGGTGACAAGTGTGTGCAGCTCGGCACCGCCGACCAGGCGCAGGAGCGCGGTCTCACGCAGCCGGACACCGCGTACCCGGGCCTCCTCGATCGTGGTCGACGACGTGGTGAACAGTCCGCGGGTCAGGCGTAGGTTGCCGTGCTCGCGGAAGAGCCGCAGCCCCCACCACTGGACGGCGTACGCCGCCATCGACAGGAGGGTCCACACGACGAGACCGCCAACCACCAGCGCCACCACGATGAGCAAGAGCGCGCTCTCGATGCGTTGGACGTCGCTCTGGTCGATGCTGACGTCGACGTCGCCGACGAACTGGCTCAGTCCTCCCAGGGCGCCGAGCGCGATCACGAGACGGCCGAGGCTGAACGGCGCGAACCGCACCCACGAACGCTCGAATCGGGCGAGGTCGGCCGACGACAGGGGTGCCGAGCCCGGTGCCGGGTCGGCACCTGTCGGGGCCGGGGAAGCTGCGTCGTCGGCAGGCATCGAGGCAGCCCGGGTGAGCAGGAATCCGCGCAGCTCTTCGGCCTGGACCTTCGAAAGGGAATCGAGCTCGATCATCGTGTCGTCGACGCCGGTGCCGATCTCGACCTTCTCGATGCTGAGCAGACGATGCAGCAGTGGAGCCTCGAGGTCGACGCTTCGGATCCGCTCGAGGGGCGCGGTCAGCCGGGTCCGATTGATCAGCCCACGAGTCACCACGAGATGGTCGTCGGCGACTCGGAAGCGGGTGGTCACCCACGGAAGGACGCCGATCGCGACCGCGCCGCCCACGACGACGGGGGCGGCGAACAGCAGCCACTGCGGTTGCTGGGTGCCCAGCCCGATCAGTCCGGCCAGCATCGGCACCAGGAACTGGCGCAGGGTCTTGAGCGGGCCGACGAGCATCGACCGGCGGTCAAGCCGCTGCCAGTCGGCCTCGACCGGAGCGCCGGGGAGGTCACTCACGTGGCGTCGCCCTCGCTGGCAGCAGTGATCTCGGTGAGCTCGGCGACCACCCGGCGGGCCACCTCGTCGTCGAGCCCGTCAATGGTGATCGCGCCTGCCGCCGACGCGGTGGTCACCGTCACGGTGGTGAGGCCGAAGAGGCGCATCACCGCGCCACGACGGCTGTCGACGGTCTGCACGCGCGACAGCGGCGCGATGCGTTGTCGCGTCGTGATCCACCCGGAGCGGGTGTAGACCGCCCCGGGGGTGACCTCCCACCGATGGACCCGGTTGCGGACGGTCGGCACGACGGCGGCTGCGACGGCGAGCGGCACCAGCAGCACGGCGTACGCCGCCCACATCCACCACGGGTGGGACGGGACGAGCAGCGCCACGACGAGGAGTACGACGACCGCGGCGAGCAGCTCGGCGACGGCGATGACGCGCCACATCAGCACCGCCCGTGGTGAGACTCGGTTGGCCGGCTCTCGAAGGAGCGCCGAACCTGGGACTTCGCTCACTCGTCGTCCCGCCGTGATCGGGGAATGCGGTTGCTGATCCAGTCCTTCGCGGTGCCGATGCCGTCACCGACGTCGCGCAGCAGCTTGGCCAGAGGGTCCTGCGACGTGCGGAAGGTCTCGCCGTAGGAGGCCGCGGCCTCCCGGGCGGCGTCGGAGAGGGATGCCTCGTCGTCGTCCTGACGCCGGGGGTAGTCGCCGCCGACGATGCGCACGTAGTCGCCGCTGTCGATCCAACGTCGCAACTCGTGAGCGCGCACGACCGGGAACGGGTGGGTGCTGGCCTCGAGGAGCATCAGCTTGAGCACGCTGTCACGCAGGTCGCCGGCCGCTTCGTACTCGCTGCCCTGGGCCAGGAATGCGGTGCTGTCGAGCTGGGCGAGGTTGCCACCGCTGGCCGACTTCATGTTCACCCGCAGGGCGGCGGAGGGGTCCTGGGTGGCGAGCAGGCCAGCGCGGTCGGCGGACAGCTCCGACTTGCGCTGCCACTCGCTCAGAGCGGCGACGATGGCGCGCAGGCCGAGGTTGCCGAGCGGCACCCAGCTGAGTGCGCCGCTGATCTGCATCAGCCACAGCAGCAGCGTGCGATAGAGGGCGTGACCGCTGGCGGCGTGACCGAGCTCGTGGCCCAGCGTGAAGCGCAGCTCCTCCTCGTCGAGGGAGTTGACCAGAGCCGAGTTCAGCACGACGAAGGGCTTGTCGATGCCGATCGTGACGGCGTTCCACAGCGGAGAGTTCACGACGTACAGCTCGGGCAGCTCGCGGACGTCGAGCACGGCCGCTGCCTCGGTGTAGAGCCGGTGGATGTCGGGGAACTGTCGTTCGTCGACCCGGATCGCGGAGCCCAGGTAGCGCAACCGGAACGCGCGTTCGTTGAGCATCCCGGTCATCTTGCGCAGCACGAAGTCGAAGCCCTTGAGCTTGCGCAACGCGACCAGCGCACCCTGGTCCGCGGGATGTTCCCAGGCACGGGAACTGATGTCGGTCAGCGTGACCCTGCGGCGGGCGGGCTGGTTCTCCCCAGTCATGTCCCGACCCTAGTGCCCACCCCGAACTGCCCGTGTGACTGTTGACACAGCCCGCTCGACCTCATACGTTCCGCAGGACTGAAACGTTTTAGGGAATCCGGGATGCGGGCAATGTCAGACGAGCTGAGCAACGACGATGTCGCCTTGCTGGCATTGCTGGCCAGCGGTCTGCCTGCGGAAGCCGTCGCCCGCCGGCTCGGCCTCTCAGAACGCACGGTCCGCCGACGGATCAGGCTCATCTGCGACCGCCTTGGTGTGACGACCACAGTCGAAGCCGTGGTCTGGGCGGCGCGGCGACGCCTGGTCTGACCGGGGGTGACCGCGCCCTTTCACCTGGGCGTCGATCGCTCGGCGTTGACCGGTGGCCGGATCCGGCCACCGGTGTGGCGCAGGTCACCTGGGGCATGGTTGTATCGCTGAAACGTTATAACCACCTGGAGGAGCCGTGGCAGCAACGGACCCGAACGCCCTGTCACACCAGCGGGGGACGGCGGCCCTGTTGACCGCTCTGGCCCTGGTGTTCCAACTCGCCATGGTCGGCGCGGTCGCTGTCACGGCACCCACCGCCTCGGCCGTGGCCACCTCGCAGGCGGGGTCCGCGGTCGCCCTGACCGGTCTCGAGGTGGAGAAGAAGTCGTCACCCGTCGGGATCGACGTCGAGCGCCCACGGTTCAGCTGGATCATCGAGTCCGACGCGCGCGACGTACGTCAGGAGAGCTATCGGCTCCGCGTCGCCACCTCCCAGGCCGAGCTCGACGCCGGGGAGCTCAGCTGGGACAGCGGCCAGGTCTCCTCGGATCGCTCCGCGGGGGTGGAGTACGACGGCCCGCGCATGGCCTCGGCGACCGACTACGTCTGGAGCGTCGAGGTGACGACCAATGTCGGGACCGCGTCCGCGGCGACTCACCTGCGCACCGGCTTCTACGACGAGTCGGACTGGGCCGACAGCCAATGGATCGGCAACGAACGGATCGACACCTCCGACGACCTCACTCTGGCCGGTGCGTCGTGGATCTGGACGCCCGAGGCGACCAGCCCGGTCGCTCCCGCCGAGCCTCGCGCCTTCCGCACGACCCGTACCCCGCCGGAGGGCAGGACCGCCCAGAGCGCGGAGATCCTGATCACCGCCGACGACCTGTTCCGCCTCTGGGTCAACGGTGACTTCATCGGCGAGAGCCACGGTGCCGAGAACGAGTGGCAGCAGTCGCACCTCTACACCGTGCAGCTCGACCCCGGCAGCAACGTCTTCGCGGTCAGCACGAACAACGGCGCCGGGTCGCCCGCAGGGTTGGTCGCGAAGGTGCGGGTGACCTACACCGACGGCACCACCTCGGTCTTCACCACCGGCACCGACTGGAAGGCGAGCAAGACGGTCCCGACCGGCTTCGAGGACCCTGCCTTCGACGACTCCGGGTGGGGCAACGCGGCCAAGCAGGCCGACTACGGCAGCGGGCCCTGGGGCTCGGGCGTCCGCGCGCCGAAGACCGAGGTGAACCCGGCGCCCTTGTTGCGCCGCGAGTTCCAGGTCGACGGGGACGTCCGTGATGCCACCTTGTTCGTGGCCGCTGGCGGCTACGCCGACATGTCGCTCAACGGGGCACCCGTGAGCAAGGACGTGCTGTCGCCCGGGTTCACCGACTACGACGACACCGTGCAGTACGTCGCCACCGATGTCACCGACCAGCTCGCGCAGGGTGGCAACGCGATCGGTGCGCAGCTCGGTCGCGGTTTCTACGGCATGACCGGCGGCAACGTCTGGTGGTGGGAGCGTGCGCCGTGGCACGACGAGCCGGTGCTCCGCGCCGTGCTTCACATCGAGTACGCCGACGGCCACGTCGAGCAGGTGGTCACCGACGACTCGTGGGCCATCGACGACGGGCCGACTGTCTTCGACGACCTCTACGGCGGCGAGCTGTTCGACGCCCGTCTGGTCCAGGACGGCTACGACACCGTCGGCTTCGACGACGCGGACTGGAGTGCGGCCAGCGAGGTCGAGGGGCCGGCCGGCGTCCTGGTCAACCAGCGCCAGCAGCCGATCCGGGTCACCGAGTCGCTGCCGGCCGTCGAGATCACCGAACCCGCAGACGACGTCTTCGTCGTGAAGTTCCCCCGGATGCTGGCCGGCTGGGTCGAGCTGGGCGTCGAGGGACCGGCCGGCACGACCGTCCGCGCCCAGTACGGCGAGAAGCTGCTGGCCAACGGGCGGGTCGACTTCTCCAACAACGGTGGTTTCCAGAGCGGATTCCAGACCGACAGGTTCATCCTCGCCGGCACCGGTGCGTCGGAGACCTGGGAGGCGCGCTTCTCCTACAAGGGCTTCCAGTACATCGAGGTGACCGGTTGGCCGGGTGACGAGCCGCCGACGCTGGACGCGTTCACGGCCAAGGCAGTGCACACCGACGCGGAGGAGACCGGTTCCTTCGAGAGCTCCGACGACATCATGAACCGCACCCACCGGGCCGTGGTGGACACGCTGAAGAACAACATCCACGGCATCCCGACCGACACCCCCATGTTCGAGAAGAACGGCTGGACCGGCGACGCCGCGGTCGGTGCCGAGATGTTCATGATGAACCTGGACGTCCACGAGCTGTTCGCCAAGTGGATGCGCGACGTGAACGAGACCCGCTCCACCGACGGTCGCCCGATGGTGATCGCCCCGAGCTCGAGCACCTGGGGCGAATGGGGCGTGGCGCCCCCCTGGCACTCGGCGTACGTGTTCATCCCGTGGTGGCTCTACCAGTACGGCGGTGATGACCGGGTGCTCACTGAGTACTACGACGGCATGAAGAAGTACGTCGACCTCGAGTTCTCCCAATCGGCGAACGGCCTGGTGACCAACCCGCGGCTCGGCGACTGGGTCAGCCCGGAGGCCAGTCCTGCCGGCGGCAATGCGCCGGAGGACGTGCGGGTCTCGGGCACCGCCTACCTCTATGCGATGACCACCGCGATGGAGCGGACCGCTCGTCACCTGGGCAAGGACGCAGATGCTGCCGCGTTCGCCGACCACGCCGCCACCGTCAAGACCACGTTCAACGAGACCTTCCTCGACCGGCAGGCAGGCCACTACCGCGGCAACGGCGACCGTGGCTACCGGCAGACCCACAACGTGCTGGCGCTGGCCTTCGACCTGGCCCCCGACGAGGGCACCGAGAGGCGCGTGGCGGCCAGCATCGTGACGGACGTGAAGGCGCGCAACTACACGCTCAACACCGGCGTGCTCGGCACCAAGTACCTCCTGCCGGTGCTCTCCGACCACGGCTACGAGGACGTGGCCTTCCGGCTCGCCGGGCAGACGGCGTATCCCAGCTGGGGCTACATGATCGAGCACGGCGCCACGTCCATGTGGGAGCACTGGTCCCTCGAGGCCCGGTCCCGTGGGCACTACTTCCTGGGCACCGTGGACGACTGGTTCTACCACTATGTCGCCGGGATCAAGGCCTCCGAGACCACCGGCTACCGCGACCTGGGCATCGCCCCCGCGGTGACGAAGCAGATGACGTGGGCCAAGGCGACGACGCAGACTCCGTACGGCCCGGTCACCAGCGACTGGCGGCGCACCGGCCGCTCCCTCCGACTGGACGTGGACGTGCCGGTCGGGTCCACCGCCACCGTCACGGTGCCCGGTGCCAACGCGTGGGCCGTCACCGAGGGTGGGCTGCCCGCTGCGGCCGCGGACGGCGTCCACGACGCGACCTACGCCGACGGCACCGTGGTGATCACGGTCGGGTCCGGGCACTACCAGTTCGTCTCCGACGAGCGACGAGGTCTTGCTGGCACGGCGATGGACGCGATGGACGCGGCCGACGAGGTGGTCACCGGACTGCGTGAGGACGGAAGCATCAACGGGGGCCAGGCTTCGCGTCTTCTCGCCCTCACGTCGACGGCACGGGCCGACACCGTCGACGGCATGGACGAGCTGCTTGACAGCGACGTCGTCGGTGCGGCCAAGGCGCTGGCCTCGGCTCACCTCGACATCGAGTCGGCCCAGGAGATCGCGGCCCGGCTCGACCTCGACACCGACGACGCGGCCAGCCTCGTCGCGGCCATCGCGGCCGTCCGCAGTGCGCTGGACACCGCGGTGGCCGACTACCTCGACCTGACAGTGACCGCAACCACCGACGACGAGGTGCTGCGTCCCGGGGAAGAGGCCCCGCTGACGGTCGAGGTGAGCAACGGCGGAAGCGGGAAGGTGAGCAACGTCCGGGCCTCCCTCGGTGGTCTCAGCCAAGGTTGGGCCACGGCGCCGGCCGGCATCCGGTTGACCAACAAGCTCGCCGGTGGCGCGACCGCGCACGGCCGGTTCACCGTCACCGTCCCGCAACGGCAGAAGCCGGGCACTACCAGCGGCGAGGCCACCGCGACGTACGAGTTCGAGGCCGCGCAACTCGCTGTGAAGACAGGCTTCGATCTCGAGGTCGCCTCGCCGGTCGTGGTCGACACGGTGACCGTGGCGCCGAGCCCGGCCCGACCGGGCACCACGGTCTCGGTCACCGCGACGGTGCGCAACGTCGGCCGCGCACCGGCCAGCGGGCGGGTCGCGATCGAGGTGCCGACGGGTTGGACGGCGCCGGAACCGAGCGCGGTGCTGGACGTCCCGGCGGGTGCCACCCGCAGCGTGTCCGTCGACGTCCGCGTGCCGCGTGACACCCGGCAGGCCATCGAGGACCTGGCGCTGGTGGCCCGCTTCAGGAGTGACGACGAGGTGCTCGCGTCAGGCACCGGAACCGTCCGGGTCGCCATCGACCCGAGTCCCGGAACCGCCGAGGGGTACGACCACCTCGACCTCGGTGTCGCGGCCGCCGAGCAGGCCCACGCGCTCACCGCGTCGGCGTCGTCGGGGACCAGCACCGAGGCGGGGCTGACCCGCAGGTATGCCGGTCACCTGACTCCGTTCTCGCAGTTCCAGTTCGACCTGGCCGTGGTGCCCGGCGATTCATTTGTGCTGCGGGTGGTGGAGACCTACGACCGGGCACAGACCAAGCGCTACAAGGTGTACGTCGACGGCACCGAGGTGCTCCTGCGCACCTTCGCCCACGCCGGTGGCGCGGGCACGGAGACCTACGAGTTCGTCGTCCCAGCAGCCCTTGCCGACGGAACGGCTCGGGTGACGTTCGAGAACCAGGACGACCCGAGCTACTACGACCCCTCGATCGCCGATGTCTGGAGCCGGCCGGTGAGCTGAACCGGGTGGGTTCCGTCCCTGTCCGACCCACCCGTCCGTTGCGGACCTGGGTCACCCCGCTGCCCTGAGCCAGGGCTAGTTCGCCCGGGTCTCGGTGGAGGCCCGGGCCACCAGCTCCGGTGTGAAGGTGATCTGCTGGTGCTTGTGGTCAGGATTCTCGACCTCGTCGAGGAGCAGCTCGGCCGCGGTGCGTCCGAGGCGGAGTCGGGGCTGACGCACGGAGGTGAGCGGCACGGCCGCCGCGCCGGCGTACTCGATGTCGTCGAAGCCGACGATGGCGAGGTCGTCGGGGACCGAGACGCCGGTCGACACGCAGTGCTGCAGCAGGCCCAGGGCCAGCAGGTCGTTGGCACAGAAGGCCGCGGTCGGCCGGCGCGCTCCGGGGATACCGGCCAGGCGCTGGGCGGCCTGACGGCCCTCGCCGACGCTGAGCGCGGACGTGTCGATCCGCACGAGATTGCTCTCGTCGAGCCCGGCGTCGGAGAGTGCGGCGAGTGCGCCCGCATGGCGGTCACGCACCTGCCCGATGGATGGCGGCCCGCCGATGAAGGCGATGCGTTCGTGACCGCGGTCGAGGAGGTGCTCGAGGGCGAGGCGCCCACCGAGGACGTCGTCGACGGCGACGGAGCAGTGGGTGTCACCGATCCTGGTGCGGTCGACGATGACGATGGGGGTGCCGCGGCCGGAGATCTTGTCGAGCGCCGGCGCCTCCGGGTCGACCGGGGTGAGCAGGATTCCGGCGACCCGCTGCTCCTCGAGTCGGTTGAGGTAGTTGGCCTCGCGGTCGGCGCGGTTGTCGCTGTTGCACATGTAGAGCGA
Source organism: Nocardioides jensenii JCM 1364 = NBRC 14755 (assembly GCF_001552535.1). GTDB lineage: Bacteria > Actinomycetota > Actinomycetes > Propionibacteriales > Nocardioidaceae > Nocardioides > Nocardioides jensenii. The sequence continues at coordinate 23,987 of NZ_BCRJ01000014.1, forward strand.
GAGGTCGCGCGCCGCCAGGGTCTCCTCGACGCCGCGGGCGACGTCGGTGAAGAACGGGTTGGTCGCGTCGAGGACGACGTAGGCCAGCGTGCGTGAGCGGCCGGCTCGCAACTGCCGGGCGCTCTCGTTGGGCACGAAGCCGAGTTCGCCCATCACCTTCTCGACCCGCGCCCGGGTGCGCGGGCTCACCCGGTCGGGATGGTTGAGCACATTGGAGACAGTGCCGAGCGAGACGCCGGCCGCGGTGGCGATGTCCTTCACGCCGATTGCCATGGGTGCCTCCCCGTTCCGGAACTGTGTCGCGCCGTTTCAATGCGTGTGGGTGACTGTAGCGCCCACGGCATCTACGCAGGTGGTGGGCGCACTGGGCAATTGTCGGGAAACCCTTGACGCTGTGGTGCCGATCACGTTACGTTACCGAAACTTGAAACCTTTCAATCCAATGTAGAACCGGAGGCAGAAGATGCCCGCAGGAAGCGGCGAGGTCGTCCTCGAGCTCCGCGACGTCTCCAAGTCGTTCGGCCCGGTCGTGGCCCTGCGGTCCGGCAGCATCGAGGCACGGGCCGGGTCCATCCACGCACTGGTCGGCGAGAACGGCGCCGGCAAGTCGACGCTGGTCAAGATCGTCGCCGGTGTGCACCGACGCGACTCGGGGGAGTTCCTGCTCGGAGATGAGCCGGTGGACTTCTCCAGCACCGCTGAGTCCAAGGACGCCGGCGTCGCGGTGATCTACCAGGAGCCCACCCTGTTCCCCGACCTCACGGTCACCGAGAACATCTTCATGGGCCGGCAGCCGCTCGGACGTGGGCGTCGCATCGACCGTCGTGCCATGCACCAGGAGGCAGAGTCACTCTTCACTCGTCTCGGGGTCCAGATCGACCCGCGCCGCCCCGCGCTCGGGCTGTCGATCGCCGACCAGCAGATCCTCGAGATCGCCAAGGCGATCTCGCTCGACGCCCGGCTGCTGATCATGGACGAGCCGACCGCGGCCCTGAGCGGTGTCGAGGTCGACCGGCTCTTCGCCGTCGCCCGCAGCCTGCGCGACGAGGGTCGCGCGCTGATCTTCATCTCCCACCGCTTCGACGAGGTCTTCGGCCTCTGCGACACCATCACCGTGATGCGCGACGGCTCGTACGTCGACACGGTGGCCACCGACACCACCAACGTCGATGCGATCGTCGAGATGATGGTGGGTCGCGAGGTCGCGAACCTGTTCCCCAAGATCCCGGCCGACATCGGAGACCCGGTGCTGACCGTCGAGCACCTCAGCTCCACCGGTGTCTTCCACGACGTGAGCTTCGAGGTCCGCTCCGGCGAGATCGTCGGGCTGGCCGGGCTGGTCGGCGCGGGCCGCAGCGAGGTGGCCAGGGCCATCTTCGGTGTCGACTCCTACGACTCCGGAACCGTCACCCTCGCTGATCGTGCGATCCCCAAGCACAAGCCCAACGTGGCGATCCGGCGCGGCATCGCGTTCGTGCCGGAGGACCGGCGCAGGCAGGGGCTCGTCACCGAGGCATCGGTGGCCCGCAACATCTCCGGCGTGGTCCGGGGCGGGCTCGGCACCTTCGGTCTGCTCCGTGGCTCCGACGAGGGCAAGGCGGCGCGCCCGTGGGCGTCCCGGCTCGAGGTGAAGACCAGCGCCCTCGACGCCACCGCGGCCACCATGAGCGGCGGCAACCAGCAGAAGGTCGTCATCGCGAAGTGGCTCGCCACCAACCCGAAGCTGTTGATCATCGACGAGCCCACCCGCGGCATCGACGTCGGCACCAAGGCCGAGGTGCACCGACTGCTCTCCGAGCTGGCCGGGCAGGGGCTGGCGATCCTGATGATCTCCTCCGAACTTCCCGAGGTGCTCGGCATGGCCGACCGTGTGCTGGTCCTCTGCGAGGGGCGGCTCACCGCCGACATCCCGCGCGAGCAGGCCACACCCGAGGTCGTCATGAAGGCCGCCACGCAGACGCTGCAGGAGACCTCCGCATGAGCGAGACCAGCCTCCGGCCCACCGGGGCCCTCCCCGGCACCGAGGCCGAGCGTCTCATCGAGCCGAGCAGCCAGTCGCCCGCGCAGCGCCTGTTCAACTCGGTGTTCCGCTCGCGCGAGATGTCGATCCTGTTGGTGCTGCTGCTGGTCATCGCGGCCGCCACCATCAAGACACCGAGCTTCCTGTTCAGCTCCAACTCCTGGCGTGACCTGTTGATCACGCCCTCGATCCTGCTGCTGCTCGCTGCCGGGCAGTCCGTCGTGATCATCACCCGCAACGTCGACCTCTCCGTCGGCTCGGTGCTGGCCTTCACGGCGTACCTCACCGGCCGGTTGTTCATCGACCACCCCGGAATCCCGATCCTCGCGGTCGTCGCTGCCGGCATGCTGGCCGGCGCGCTGCTGGGACTGGTCAACGGGCTGGTGGTCGCCGTCGGCAAGGTGCCGGCGCTGGTGATCACACTCGGCACGATGTACATCTACCGCGGCATCGTGCTCAGCTGGGCCGGCAGCGACCGCGTCAACGCCAGCGACATGCCCGAGGGGTTCCTCAGCCTCGGGACCAGATCAGTGATCGGCGTCCCGGTGCTGTTCATCGTGGCGGCGGTCGTGATCGGTGTCGTCGGCTACTACCTGCACTCCCACCGCGGGGGCCGCGAGCTCTACGCGATCGGGTCCGACCCGGACGCGGCCGTGCTCTACGGCCTGCCGGTGCGCCGCCGGGTGATCGCCGCGTTCGTCCTCAGTGGCGCCCTGGCCGGCCTGGCCGGCGTCGTCTACGCGGCCCGCTACGGCACGGTCAGCTCGGGGGCCGGCACCGGCATCGAGCTCGAGGCGGTGGCCGCCGTGGTCATCGGCGGGGTCGCGATCTTCGGTGGCAGCGGCACCGTGTGGGGAGCCTCGCTCGGCGCGATCCTGCTGGTCACCATCGACCGAGCACTGCCGATCCTCGGCATCCCCGACTTCTGGCAACGCGCGGTGGTCGGTGCCCTGATCCTCAGCGCCATCGTCCTCGACCGGATCCTCGCGCTCCGGCAGGCACGCAAGCTCGTCAAAGCAAGGGATGAGTCATGACAACGACGACAACGACCCTCCCACCCTCAGCGGACCCCCGGGACTACCCGACGTACGGCCGTCCCCTGTGGTGGCGCTGGTTGTTCACCCGTGAGTCCGCCGTGATCGCGTTGCTCGTGGCGATCTGGATCTACGCCCTCAACAACGTGGCGTTCTTCGACGGCCCGCTCACCATCACGTTCCTGCTCCAGGACATGACGCCGATCCTGCTGATCGCGCTGCCGATGACGTTGATCATCATCACCGGCGAGATCGACCTGTCGGTGGCGAGCATCGTCGGTCTGAGCAGTGTGCTCGTCGGGGTGCTGCACCAGGACGGCTGGTCGATCCCGGCCGCGGGGGTCGCCGCGCTCGTCGTCGGCCTGCTGTGCGGCGCACTCAACGGCTTCCTGGTCGCCTACGTCGGACTCCCGTCGCTGGCGGTCACGATCGGCACGCTCGCGCTCTACCGCGGTCTCGCCGTCGGTCTGCTCGGCACCAAGGCCGTCACCGACTTCCCCGAGAAGTGGACGACGAAGGCCAAGGCCAACATCGGGGACACGCCCTACCCACAGGTGATCCTCATCGTGATCCTGCTGGCCCTGGTGTTCGCGATCCTCCTGCACTTCACGTCGTTCGGTCGTGGGGTCTACGACATCGGCCTGAACACCGAGGCGGCCCACTTCACCGGCGTCAACGTGCGCCGTACCAAGCTGATTCTCTTCATGTTGGCCGGGGTCGTCTCGGCGCTGGCCGGCATCTACTACACGCTGCGGTTCGGCAGCTCCCGCGGCGACAACGCCACCGGGCTCGAGCTGCGCGTCATCGCCGCCGTCCTGCTCGGTGGCGTGTCCATCTTCGGTGGCCGTGGCCGCCTGCACGGCGTCCTCGCCGGCGTCCTGCTGATCGGTGTCATCGCCAGCGCCCTGCGTCTGGAGCACTACACGGTCAACGTCATCAACATCATCATCGGCCTGCTCCTCGTGGTGTCGGTGATGTCCACCAGCGTCCTGGAATGGCTGTCGAAGACCGCCTCGACCAGACGGAACCAGCGGGGCCCGAGCCCCTCAGTCGCGCCGGTCGGCGTGGGAACAGAAGGAAGGCAATGACCATGAAGTTGCAATCGAAGCGGGTGTCCGCGCTGGCGGCGATCCTGCTCAGCAGCGCGATGATCCTCACCGCCTGTGGTGGCGACGACGGCGGTGGTTCCTCCGATGAGGTGACCGTGACGTTCCTGCCCAAGAACCTCGGCAACCCCTACTTCGACACCAGCGACAAGGGCGGCAAGGCCGCGGTCGAGGAGTTCGGTGGGGAGTTCGCCGAGGTCGGTCCTCAGGAAGCCACCCCCGACGGCCAGGTCGAGTACATCAACACCGCGGCGCAGCAGCAGGTCAAGGCGCTCGTGGTCTCGGCCAATGACCCGAAGGCCATCTGCGACGCACTGAACCAGGCCCGCGACGCCGGCACGAAGGTCGTCACCTTCGACTCCGACACCGAGACCGACTGCCGCGACGCGTTCGTCAACCAGGCCAGCGCCGAGGGCATCGCCAAGGTGCAGGTCGAGATGATCGCCAAGGCAATCGGCGACAAGGGCGAGATCGCGATCCTGTCGGCCTCCGCCAACGCGACGAACCAGAATGCCTGGATCAAGATGATGGAGGCGGAGCTCTCCGCCAGCCACCCCGACATCAAGCTCGTCGACACCGTCTACGGCGACGACGACGACCAGACCTCCTTCGACAAGACCGCGGCGCTGCTTCAGTCGCACCCCAACCTCAAGGGCATCGTCTCGCCGACCACCGTCGGCATTGCCGCTGCCGCCCGCTACCTGTCGGACTCCGACAAGAAGGGCAAGGTCGCGCTGACCGGTCTGGGCACGCCGAACCAGATGCGTGAGTACGTCGAGAACGGCACCGTCGCCGAGTTCGCGCTGTGGAACCCCGAAGACCTCGGCTACCTGGCGGCGTACGTCGCCAAGGCCCTGGTCGACGGCGACATCAAGGGCGACGAGGGCGACACCTTCAAGGCCGGCAAGCTCGGTGACTACACCGTGGGTGCCGACGGCGAGGTGCTCCTGGGCGACCCGTTCGTGTTCACCAAGGACAACATCGGGGACTTCAACTTCTGAGTTCCGGCACACGTTCCCGAGGACGCCGGCCGCTCAGTGGTTGGTCCGGCCGGCGCCCTCGACTCCACCCCGTCCAACCCACCCAGACCGCAGTCCGCGAAGGAGATGACCATGCAGCGCGCCTGTTTCCAGCTCCAGGTCAGGCCCGACCGGATCGAGGAGTACGTCGCCCGTCATGCCGAGGTCTGGCCCGAGATGCTTGCGGCCCTCGTCGAACACGGCTGGCACAACTACTCCCTGTTCCTGCGCGACGACGGCCTGCTGATCGGGTACGTCGAGACGCCCTCGATCGAGGATGCCGTCGCGGGGATGGCCACCACGGACGTGAACGCCCGCTGGCAGGCAGAGATGTCGCAGTTCTTCGAAGAGCTGGGCGATGCCCGGCCAGACACCGGTTTCGTCCAGCTTCGCGAGGTCTTCCACCTCGAGGACCAGCTCGGGCGCCCCACGGCGCACCGCACCAGCAAGTGAGAGAGACATGACGACCTTCGCAGACATCACCGAGCGCCTCGGGGCGCTCGCCATCGAGGTTCCCTCCTGGGCCTACGGCAACTCGGGCACCCGGTTCAAGGTGTTCGGCAGCGCCGGCACTCCGCGGACCGTCCACGAGAAGATCGCCGACGCGGCCACGGTGCACCGCTTCACCGGGCTCGCGCCGTCGGTGGCCCTGCACATCCCCTGGGACCTCGTCGACGACTTCGGTGCGCTCAGGTCGTACGCCCAGGAGCAGGGCGTGGCGCTGGGCACGATCAACAGCAACACCTTCCAGGACGACGACTACAAGCTCGGCAGCCTCACCCACGCCGACCCGAAGATCCGCGACAAGGCGGTCCAGCACAACCTCGACTGCATCGAGGTGATGACGCAGACGGGGTCTCGCGACCTCAAGATCTGGCTGGCTGACGGCACCAACTACCCGGGGCAGGGCGACATCCGGGCTCGTCAGGACTGGCTGGCCGAGAGCCTGGCGCGCATCTACGACCAGCTCGGCGACGACCAACGGATGGTGCTCGAGTACAAGTTCTTCGAGCCGGCGTTCTATCACACCGACGTCCCGGACTGGGGCACGTCGTACGCCCACGTCAGCGCTCTGGGCGACAAGGCGATGGTGTGCCTCGACACCGGTCACCATGCGCCCGGCACCAACATCGAGTTCATCGTGGCCCAGCTCCTGCGGCTCGGAAAGCTCGGCTCGTTCGACTTCAACAGCCGCTTCTACGCCGACGACGACCTGATCGTCGGCGCGGCCGACCCGTTCCAGCTGTTCCGGATCATGGTCGAGGTCATCCGCGGTGGCGGCTTCGGACCCGAGGGTGACGTCGCGCTGATGCTCGACCAGTGCCACAACATCGAGGACAAGGTGCCGGGCCAGATCCGCTCCGTGCTCAACGTGCAGGAGATGGCGGCGCGTGCACTGCTCCTGGACACCGACGCGTTGGCAATCGCCCGACGGGACGGCGACGTGCTGGCCGCGAACGAGATCTTCATGGACGCGTTCTACACCGACGTACGACGTGACCTGGCCGGCTGGCGCGAGGAGCGCGGGCTGCCGGCCGACCCGATGGCGGCCTATGCCGCCAGCGGCTATCAGCAGCAGATCGCGGCCGACCGCGTCGGCGGCAACCAGGCAGGATGGAACTGATCCCCATGGCGAATGGCGTCAACCCCACTGCAAATCCGACGGTGGCCGACCTGGTCGCGCGGTCCAACCGCCTCGGTGCGGACCCGAAGAACACCAACTACGCCGGCGGCAACACCTCCGCCAAGGGCGTCGAGAAGGACCCGGTCACCGGCGAGGACGTCGAGCTGCTCTGGGTGAAGGGCTCCGGAGGTGACCTGGGCACCCTGAAGGAGTCCGGCCTGGCCGTGCTCCGGCTCGACCGGATGCGCGCCCTGGTCGACGTCTATCCCGGCGTGGACCGCGAGGACGAGATGGTCGCCGCCTTCGACTACTGCCTGCACGGCAAGGGCGGTGCGGCGCCGTCGATCGACACCGCGATGCACGGCCTCGTGGACGCGCCGCACGTCGACCACCTGCACCCCGACTCCGGCATCGCGATCGCGACCGCCGCCGACGGCGAGAAGCTGACGGAGGCCGTCTTCGACGGGAAGGTCGTGTGGGTGCCGTGGCGCCGGCCCGGCTTCCAGCTCGGGCTCGACATCGCCGCGATCAAGGAGCAGAACCCCGAGGCGATCGGCTGCATCCTCGGCGGCCACGGCATCACCGCGTGGGGTGACACGTCGGAGGAGGCCGAGGCCAACTCGCTGTGGATCATCGAGACCGCGGCCGCGTACATCGCCGAGCACTCCCGGCCCGAGCCCTTCGGCCCCCCACTCGAGGGGTACGCCGCGCTGCCGGACGCCGAACGCCGGGCCAGGGCCGCCGCCCTGGTGCCGACGATCCGTTCGATCGCCTCGGCCGGCCGGCCGATGGTCGGTCACTTCACCGATGCGGCCGAGGTGCTGGACTTCCTCGCCGCCACCGAGCACCCGCGACTGGCCGAGCTGGGCACCAGCTGCCCGGACCACTTCCTGCGCACCAAGGTCAAGCCGCTGCTGCTCGACCTGCCCCCCTCGGCCACCGTCGAGGAGTCGGTGGCCCGGCTGCGCGAGCTGCACGCGGCCTACCGCGAGGACTACCAGGGCTACTACGACCGCCATGCGACACCGGACAGCCCGGCCATCCGTGGCGCGGATCCGCTGGTCGTGCTGGTGCCCGGGGTCGGCATGTTCAGCTTCGGCAAGGACAAGCAGACCGCGCGCGTGGCAGGGGAGTTCTACGTCAACGCGATCAACGTGATGCGTGGCGCCGAGGGCCTCTCGACCTACGCCCCGATCGACGAGGCGGAGAAGTTCCGCATCGAGTACTGGGCGCTCGAGGAGGCCAAGCTCCAGCGGATGCCGAAGCCGAAGCCGCTGGCCTCCAGGATCGCGCTCGTCACGGGTGCCGCCTCCGGCATCGGGAAGGCGATCGCGACCAGGTACGCCGCCGAGGGTGCCTGCGTGGTCATTGCCGACCTCTCCCTGGAGAAGGCGCAGGCTGCCGCGGCCGAGCTGGGCAGCACCGACGTCGCCGTCGGCGTACAGGTCGACGTCTCCGACGAGGCCGCCGTCGAACGTGCCGTCGCCGAGGCGCTCCTGGTCTTCGGTGGCCTCGACCTGGTGGTCAACAACGCCGGGCTGTCGCTGTCGAAGTCGTTGCTCGAGACCACGGTCGCCGACTGGGACCTCCAGCACAGTGTGATGGCCAAGGGCTCGTTCCTGGTCGCCCGCACCGCCGCGAAGGCGATGATCGAGCAGGCCCTGGGTGGTGACATCGTCTACATCTCCAGCAAGAACTCCGTCTTCGCCGGGCCCAACAACATTGCCTACTCCGCCACCAAGGCCGACCAGGCGCACCAGGTGCGACTGCTGGCGGCCGAGCTCGGTGCGCACGGCATCCGGGTCAACGGGATCAACCCCGACGGTGTCGTCCAGGGCTCGGGCATCTTCAGCAGTGGCTGGGGTGCCAACCGGGCCGCGGTCTACGGCGTGGAGGAGAAGGACCTGGGCGCGTTCTACGCCCAACGCACCCTGCTCAAGCGTGAAGTGCTGCCCGACCACGTCGCCGCGGCGGCGTACGCCCTGGTCGGTCCCGACCTCACCCAGACCACGGGCCTGCACATCCCGGTCGACGCCGGGGTGGCCGCAGCGTTCCTGCGATGAGTCCGACGAATCCGGTGGCCGCTGCGCGAGCGTCGACGTCCGACGTACGGGTCGCCGCCATCGACCTCGGCGCGACCAGCGGGCGGGTGATGTCGGGGGTGATCGGCCGCGACCGGGTCGAGCTCCACGAGGTGCACCGCTTCCGCAACGGCGCCGTGCGGGCTCACGGGTCGCTGTTCTGGGACGTGCTCGGCATTCACCGCGAGACGCTCGTCGGGATCCGTGAGGTGGCCCGGACCGGACCGCTCGATGGCATCGGCATCGACTCGTGGGCCATCGACTACGGGCTCCTTGACCGGGACGGCCTGCTGCTGGGCTCGGTCTTCAGCCACCGAGACGGCCGCACGGACGGCATCGCGGAGAAGGTCGTGGACCAGATCGGTGCCCGTGAGCTGTACGCCGCCACGGGCCTCCAGCAGCTGCCCTTCAACACGCTCTACCAGCTGGTCGCCGCGCGCGACAGCGCGGCGCTCGAGGCCGCCCAGACGCTGCTCCTCCTGCCGGACCTGCTCGGCTACTGGCTCACCGGCGTCGTCGGGGCCGAGCGCACCAATGCCTCGACCACCCAGCTCTACGACGTCCGCACCGGCACCTGGGCAACCGACCTGTGCCGGCGTCTCGGGCTCCCCGCGGGCATCCTTCCGCCCCTGCGGGACCCGGGCTCCAGGGTCGGTCCGCTGCTGCCCGAGGTCGTCCGGGAGGTCGGCGCCGGATCCGACGTCCCGGTCATCGCGGTCGGCTCGCACGACACGGCCTCGGCCGTGGTCGGCGTGCCGACGGAGACCAGGAACTTCGCCTACATCTCCTCGGGCACCTGGTCGCTGGTCGGACTCGAGCTGGACCGCCCGGTGCTCACCGAACCGGCCCGACTGGCCGACTTCACCAACGAGCTCGGCGTCGACGACACGACCCGGTTCCTGAAGAACGTGATGGGGCTCTGGGTGCTCTCGGAGTCGCTGCGCTCGTGGAGCGACCGTGGCCACGACGACATCGACCTCCGGGCGTTGCTCGCGGCCGCATCCACGTCGCAAGCCCTGCGCACGGTGATCGACATCAACGACCCGCGCCTGCTCGCTCCGAGCACGCCGGACGACCCCATGCCGGAGCGGGTGGCCGTGCTGGCCGTCGAGGCGGGGGAGCCGGTGCCGGACTCACCGGTCGCCGTCACCCGGTGCATCGTCGACAGCCTCGCCGTCGCCTACCGCCGCACCCTCCGCACCGCTGTCGACCTCGCCGGGGTGCCGGTCGAGGTCGTGCACGTGGTCGGCGGTGGCTCGCAGAACGAGCTGCTCTGCCAGCTCACCGCCGACGCCTGCGGTCTGCCCGTGATCGCCGGGCCGGTGGAGGCCGCGGCGCTGGGCAACGTGCTCGTCCAGGGCCGCAGCCTCGGCGCGGACCTGCCCGACCTCGCCTCGATGCGGGCCCTGGTCCGCCAGTCGTACGACGTCCGCCGGTTCGAGCCGCGCGAAGG
>NZ_BCRJ01000015.1 GCF_001552535.1 Nocardioides jensenii JCM 1364 = NBRC 14755
CCCCGCCTCAGCCGCCGCTCGCTCTTCGGAGCCGCCGCCGCGACCCTCGGCGCCGCAGCGGTGGTGGGCACGGCCAGTGGCGCCGCACTGACTCCCTCGGACGCCGCCGCGGCCGCCGGCCCCGGTGGGCTCCCGAAGGAGCTGACGAACGCGTTCCGCAAGCCGGGCACCGCGAGCGCGGCCGGCTTCCGCTGGTGGTGGCCACACGGGCTGGTCGACCCGACCGAGATCGCCCGCGAGGTCGACCAGGTCGCGGACGCCGGGTTCGGCCACCTCGAGGTCGCGGACGTGACCCACAGCCTCCGGGCGCGCGACATCGAGATCGACGTCGCGACGTACGGCTGGGGCACGGCGCCCTGGATCGCCGGTGTGAAGGCGGCGCTGGCCCGAGCAGCCAAGCGTGAGGTGCGCGTCGACATCACCGTCGGCCCGTCCTGGCCCGCTGCCGTTCCCACCATCACCCCCGACGACGACGCCGCCTGCACCGAGCTCGTGCACGGGCAGGCCGAGGTGCCCGCCGGGACGACGTACGACGCAGCGCTGCCCGAGCCCGTCGTCGAGGCTGAGTCGTCGGTCACCCGCGCGACGCTGGTGGCCGTGCAGGCGCACCGGGTGACCGGCCATGTCCGAGACCGCAACGGCGTCATCACCAGCACACTCCTCGCTCCGGAGTCCTGGATCGACCTGACCGACTCCGTCGACGGGGATCACCTCCGCTGGACCGCCCCCGCCCAGCCGGCCGGGGCCACCTGGGTGGTCCTCCCGACCTGGCGTCGCGGGTCCGGTCAGGAGCCGGAGGCCGGTCCGCACACCTCGCCGCGCGCCTATGTGGTCGACCACTTCAGCCCCCTGGGTGCGCAGGCCGTCATCGACCTGTGGGAGCAGCGGGTGCTGGACGGCGAGCTGCGGGCCCTCCTGCGCGCGGCCGGTGGCAATCTCTTCGAGGACTCCCTGGAGATCGAGACCGAGGCGACGATCTGGACACCGAGCTTCCTCGACGAGTTCCGGAAGAGTCGCGGCTACGACCTGCTGCCGTGGCTGCCGTTCGTGCTGGAGAAGAAGGAGAAGTACCAGTTCTCCCTGGCCGCCTCCGACGGCACGACCGTCGACAACCGTCGCACCAACGAGATCCGTGACGACTACAACCAGGTGCTCTCCGACCTCTATCTCGACGGCCACCTCCGCCCGGTGCAGGAGTTCGCCCGCACCCTCGGACTCGGCATCAGGATCCAGCCCTACGGGCTCGAGACCGACACCATGCAGCACGCCGGCATCGTCGACGTCCCGGAGACGGAGTCACTCGGGTTCAAGAACCTCGATGACTACCGGATCATGGCCTCGGGCCGTGACCTCGCCGGCCACCGGCTCCTGTCCTGCGAGGCGATCTGCTACAACGGCGCCGCCTACAACACGTCGTGGGGTGCCAACAGCGTCAGCCCGACCGCGCAGAACCAGGCACTGTTCACCATCAACAGCATCTTCGCGGCCGGGGTGAACCGGCTGATGATCCACGGCTTCCCCTACGCGCAGGCACCGGACGTCACGTGGCCCGGGTTCGCCGCGTTCTCGCCGTACTACAACAACGCGATCGGCTTCGGCGAGGCGTGGGGACCGCGAACCCCGCAGTGGGAGCACGTCCCCGGCATCGCCGCCTACATCGCCCGCACCCAGTTGGTCCTGCAGACCGGGACACCGACGTACGACGTCGCGTTCTGGCGGCACAAGGGCTGGGCCTCGACGGGCATCGGTCCGCAGTGGATCACGAACAACGGCACCAAGCTCGGGTGGTCGCACTCGTTCATCAGCGCCTCGTTGCTGGAGTTCGACGGGGTGCAGGTGCGCGGCGGACGACTCGCACCTGACGGGCCGGCCTACAAGGCGCTGGTCATCGGCCCCGACTCGCTGCGCGGCAACGCCTTCACCCTGGACATCGACGGCGCGAAACGGGTGCTGGCCCACGGCCGGGCCGGGCTGCCGATCGTCCTCATCGGCGACTGGTCCGCGGTCACGCCGGTCGGGCGTGACGACGAGGCGGCGACAGCGGAGGTCCGCGGACTCGTCGCCCAGATCGCTGCCCTGCCGACCACGCGGAGCGTTCCCGAGACGGAGGTGGGCAACGCGCTGGCCGCGCTCGGTGTCGTCCGCGACGTCGAACACGCCGATTCCACGCTCATGCACGTGCGCCGTGTCGAGGGCGACCTCGACCTCTACTACCTGGCGAACGCCCGGCATGCGGAGAACCGCCGGCTGAAACCTGTCGCCCAGGACGTCTGGCTGACCGCGACCGACCCGACGGCCGTTCCGTGGCTGCTCGACGCGTGGACCGGCGAGGTCACCAGGGTCGCCGCGTTCGAGCGCTCCGGCGACAGGGTCCGGGTGCGCGTCGACCTCGTGCCCGGCCAGTCGACCGTGGTCGCACTCGGAGCTCCCGGCAAGGGTGTCGCACGCTCCGTGCTGCCGGTCTCGACCGTCGGCCAGAGCGTCGTCGCACGCGGTGCGAACGCGGCGCTGCGCAGCACGACTGCCGGATCCTTCGACCTCACGCGCACCGACGGCTCGACCGCGAGGGTCGAGATCGACCGGGTCCGCGGCCCGCTTGTCCCCACGGAGTGGTCGCTGGAGCTCGAGGACTGGGCGCCGGCGGATCCCGCGAACCCGACGGACCTCCGGACCAGCAAGGTGCGGCGCACAGTCGACCTCCCGGCGCTGCAGTCGTGGTCGACGGTCGCGGGCTTCGAGGACGTCTCCGGCATCGGGCGCTACCGGACGACCATCGACACGGGCACCGACTGGACCGCCGACCACGGTGCCTGGCTGGAGCTCGGCGAGGTCAACGACACCTTTCTGGTGCGAGTCAATGGCGAGGCGTTGCCTCCGTGCGACCCGCTCGTGGCGACGATCGATCTCGGCCGGCGGTTGATCAGCGGTCGCAACGAGATCGAGGTCGAGGTGGCCTCGACGCTGCTCAACCGGTTACGTGTCGTGACCCCGGCCGTCTACGGTGCGGCCACCCGCCAGAACTATGGTCTGATCGGGCCGGTCCGACTGGTGCCCTACGTGGAGAAGGTTGTCTCCGCCTGAGCAGACAGGCGAGGATGGCGAAGCGAGACCGATGACAGACAGGAGGAGGCCACTGATGCGCGTCGCCCTGATGGTCACCTGCGTCAACGACGCGATGTTCCCCGACACCGGCAAGGCCGTGGTGACGCTTCTCCGCCGACTCGGCGTGGACGTGGAGTTTCCCGAGGCCCAGACCTGTTGCTCGCAGCCGATGGTCAACACCGGCTACCTCGACGAGGCCGTGCCGGTGGTCCGCACCTGGGTGGAGGCCTTCTCGGGGTACGACGCCGTGGTCACCCCGTCCGGATCGTGCGCCGGCACGTGTCGCCACCAGCACGGCATCGTGGCCCGCCGCTCCGGCGACGCAGGACTGGTCGAGGCGGTCGCTCAGACCGGACCACGCGTCCACGAGCTCAGCGAGTTCCTCGTCGACGTCCTCGGGGTCACCGACGTGGGCGCCTACTTCCCGCACCAGGTGACCTATCACCCGACCTGTCACTCACTACGCATGTTGGGTGTGGGCGACCGCCCGCGGCGTCTGCTCGAGGCCGTGCGGGGGCTGCGTCTGGTGGACCTGCCGAGCGCGGCCGAGTGCTGTGGTTTCGGTGGCACCTTCGCGATGAAGAACGCCGACACCTCGGTCGCGATGGGCTCCGACAAGGCACGGCACGTGCGCGAGACCGGGGCCGAGGTCCTGGTCGCGGGCGACAACTCCTGCCTGATGCACATCGGCGGCGTGCTCTCGCGCCAGCAGGCCGGCGTACGTGTGATGCACCTGGCCGAGATCCTGGCCGCGACCGAGACGGACACGACGGAGCCTTCGGCCATGCTCGGCAAGGGAGTGGCCACGTGAGTGCCACGTTCGTCGGTATGCCGGCCTTCCCCGAGGCTGCGCGTGCGGCCCTGGCCGACCCGCAGTTGCGGCACAACCTTGCCCACGCGACCGACACCATCCGCAGGAAGCGGGCCTCGGTGGTCGCGGAGATCCCCGAGTGGGAGGAGCTGCGCCTGGTCGGGGCAGCTGTGAAGGATTCAGCACTCCGCTCGCTGGACACCCACCTCGTCGAGCTCGAGGAGCGGCTGGTCGCCAACGGCGCCGTCGTGCACTGGGCGCGCGATGCCGCGGAGGCGTGCGCCATCGTCGCCGAGGTGGCCACGCGTCACAGCGCCGAGGAGGTGGTCAAGGTGAAGTCGATGGTCACCCAGGAGATCGGGCTCAACGAAGCCCTGGCCGCCCAGGGCATCGCCGCCTGGGAGACGGACCTGGCCGAGCTCATCGTGCAGCTCGGGGACGACCTGCCCAGCCACATCCTGGTGCCGGCCATCCACCGCAACCGCGCCGAGATCCGGGAGATCTTCCGGACCAAGATGGCCGCCGCAGGCCGTCCGGCACCCGATGACCTGACCGACGACCCCGCAGCCCTGGCCGGCGCGGCACGTGAGCATCTCCGCGAGAAGTTCCTGCGCGCGAAGGTCGCCGTCTCGGGCGCGAACTTCGCCGTCGCAGAGACCGGAACCCTCGTCGTCGTCGAGTCGGAGGGCAACGGTCGGATGTGTCTGACCCTGCCCGATGTCCTGGTCTCGGTTGTCGGCATCGAGAAGGTGCTGCCGACCTGGGAGTCGCTCGACCCGATGATGCGGCTGCTGCCGCGTTCGTCGACCGGTGAGCGGATGAACCCCTACACCTCCACCTGGAGCGGAGTGACTCCCGGTGACGGACCGCAGGAGGTGCACGTCGTGCTCCTCGACAACGGCCGCACCAACGCTCTCGCCGACGACGTCGGACGCCAGGCACTTCGTTGCATCCGCTGCTCGGCCTGCCTCAACGTGTGCCCGGTCTACGAGCGCACCGGCGGCCATGCCTACGGCTCGGTCTACCCGGGCCCGATCGGCGCCATCCTCAACCCACTGCTCAAGGGCACCGGCGTCGACGAGCAGACCGACTCGCTGCCCTATGCGTCGTCGTTGTGCGGAGCCTGCTTCGAGGCCTGCCCGGTGCGCATCGACATCCCGGAGGTGCTGGTGCACCTGCGCACGAAGGTCGTCGACTCCCACCGTGGTGACCGGGTGCTGAAGCCGGAGGCGGTGGCGATGAAGGCGGCCGCGTTCGCCTTCAGCGATGCCCGACGTCTCGCGCTGGCCGAACGCGCCTCCGGGCTCGCCGGCCGGGTGATCGGCAGATGGGGCAAGACCCGGCTTCCCGGTGGCCGACCCGCGGCCGGGCGCATCCCGGGCCCCGGCGCGGCGTGGACCTCCGCACGGGACATGCCGGCACCGCCGAAGGAGTCGTTCCGAGCCTGGTGGAAACGTACGTCGGGAGGGCGCTCATGAGTGCTCGCGACGAGATCCTCGGCCGAGTGCGTGCAGCACTGGCCGACGTCGACACGTCCGCTGACGTCGCTGTTCCGGCGGCGCCACGAAGTGCCGCGCCGCCCGGCGATGTCGTGGAGCTGTTCCTCGAGCGGGTGGCCGACTACCGCGCGGTCGTCGAACGGTGCTCGGTGGCCGACCTCGTCGAGCGGGTCCGAGCCGCGCTGCCGGAGGGTGGGCGGGTCGTCGTACCTCCTGGGCTCGAGATCGAGATCGTCGGTGCGGTGGCCGACGACCACCTCTCCGCCGCCGAGCTCGATGCCGTTGACGCGGTGGTCACCGCAGCCCGGGTCGGGATCGCGGAGACAGGCACGATCGTGCTCGACCACCAGCCCGACCAGGGTCGTCGTGCCCTCTCGTTGGTTCCCGACCACCACGTCTGCGTGGTTCGTGCCGACCAGATCGTGCCCGACGTGCCCGACGCGGTCACGATGCTGGACCCGTCGCGACCACAGACCTGGATCAGCGGGCCGTCGGCCACGAGTGACATCGAGCTCGACCGGGTGGAGGGCGTGCACGGGCCGCGGGTGCTCCATGTGATCGTCGTCGACCCGTGACCAGCCCTAGGCGATGAACCCGATCACCATCACCAGCGGCAGTGAGACCACGGAGCCGACGGTGGTGGCCAGGGTGAGGGTCTTGAAGGTGCCCTTCGTCGAGAGGCCCATCAGGGCCTTGAACATCCAGAAGAAGTTGCTGTTGACGTGCAGGGCGAACATCGCGCCGGAGGCGATTGCCAGCCCGACCGCCACTGGGGCGATGTCGAGGGTGCTCAGCACCGGACCGATGATGCCGGCCGCGGCGAGCGCACCGACGGAGACCGATCCGATGGCCAGGTGCAGCACGGCGGCGATCACCCAGGCCAGCAACAGCGTGAGGATGATCGGTGCGCCGTGGTCGGCCGAGAAGAGACCGGACAGCACGTCCTTCAGGTCGGTGGCCTTGATGACCTCGCCGAGCGAGCCGCCCACACCGGTGATCAGCAGGATCTCGCCTGAGGTGTGGTAGCCGGCGGTCATCGCGGTCTCGGTCGCAGCCTGGCCGCGTGCCATCCGCGACATCACGTAGGCCAGGACGAGGCCGATGAACATGGCGACGTTCGCGTCGCCGAAGAAGGCGATGTAGGCGTTGGAGAAGTCGAGGACGTCCTCGCTGGCGAAGGCGGCGAACGCGATCAGCAGCAGCGGGACCAGGATCGGGAGGAAGAGCACCGCGAGCGGCAGGTTGCTGTCGGTGTCCCCGGACTCGTCCGCGGCCTCCTGCTCGGCCATCGCCTCGTCGACCTCCTCGTCGCTCGATGAGTCCCAGAACCCCATCTTGAACAGCAGGCTGACGACGACCGTGGTGATCGCCGCGGTGGCCAGGGCCAGGACGACGCCGTAGGGCAACCAGGTGCCGAGGCCGATGCCGAGCTTGCCGGTGATCAGCAGGACGGCGAGACCGGGGACCATGAACACGTAGCCGGAGAAGATGCCGATGGCGACGGCCGAGGCCATCTTGGGCAGGCCTCGGGAGCCGATGCTGGGGGCAGTGGAGCGGGCCACGGGCGAGGCCAGCACCACCTGCACGTCGACGTAGATCGAAGGCATGATCGCGGCCAGGATGCTGGTCATCGCCAGCGGCATGCGGCCAGCGCCCACCCGCCGAACCAACGCCTGGACCAGCCGACGGAAGGCGCCTGCCTCGTGGAGCAGGGAGCCGATGACGACGCCGAAGCCGATCAGCAACCCGACCTCGAGCATGATCCCGGCGAACCCGGCGGTGATGGTCTTCACGGTCGTGGCCATGCCGAGGCCGTTGGCCAGGCCCATGTAGGCAGCGCCGGCGATCAGTGAGATGACCGGGTCCACCTTGGCCGCGACGATCAGCGCCACGACCCCTGCGATCGCGATGACGGTGTGGATGACGACCCAATCCATGGTGTGCTCCTTCTCTGGTCCATCCCTGGCGCGGTTCTCGGCACCGGGCTCTGGTCGAGTCTCGGAGGTCGTGTGGCGCGCGTCACCATTGCGTGCATTAAGTTCACGTCAGACAGTCGCGCGCACTGCCCCGGAGGAGGTCGAGACGATGTCGCTGGCTCGGCAGGTCCTCTGGCTGCAGCTGCTCCTGGTCGTGCTTCTGATCGCACCCCTGGCGACGCTCGCGGTGCTGCAGGCCCAGGACCAGGCCGATGATCGGACCCGCGCCGTGGTCTCCGGGATTGCGGTGTCGATCGCGGAGGACCCGAGCGTGCGCGAGCGCGTCGAGTCGTCGGACCCGACGGCCGAGCTGCAGCCGTACGCATCGGCCGTCGAGCGGCTGACCGGCGTGGACTTCGTCGTGATCATGGCGCCGGACCGGACCCGATTCACCCATCCGACCGAGCGGGAACGAGGTCGCGACTACATCGGCTCGATCGACGAGGCCCTGGCCGGGAAGGTGCACACCGAGGAGTTCCGAGGAACGCTCGGGCCCTCGATCCGGACCATTGCTCCGGTCGAGGACGAGCACGGGAACGTGGTCGCCCTGGTGTCGGTCGGCCGCACCCGCGAGCGCATCGGTGACCAGGTCCGTGACCAGCTCCCGTGGATCGCCGGGGTCATGCTCGGTGGGCTGGTCGTCGGTGTTGCCGGTGCGTGGCTGGTCAGCCGTCGGCTCCGCCGCCAGACCGCCGGGTTGGGCGAGCGCGACCTGCGAGCCATGTACGACCACCATGACGCGGTGCTGCACTCGATCCGGGAGGGCCTGCTGGTCTATGACACCGACGGGTCGGTCGCCCTGGTCAACGACGAGGCACGACGACTGCTGGATCTTCCCGAGGGGAAGGTCCGGGTCGAGGACCTGCCGCCGTCGTTGCGGCAACCGAGACAGGAACCGATCGCCGACGAGGTGCACCTGACCAGCTCGCGGGTCCTGGTGGTCAACCAACAGGCCGTGGAGGGCGGTGGGGGTCCGCGTGGACAGGTGGTCACCATCCGCGACCGCACCGAGCTCGAGGCCATGCTGGGCGAGCTGGACTCCGTTCGCAGCTTCGCCGAATCCTTGCGCAGCCAGGCCCACGAGAGCTCCAACCGGCTGCACACCATCATCACCATGATCGAGATGGGAAGGCCCGCCGACGCGGTCTCGTTCGCCACCCAGGAGCTGGACCTGTCACAGACCCTGATCGACCGGCTGGTGCGCGACATCGACGAGCCGGCACTCTCCGCACTGCTGCTCGGCAAGGCCAGCACCGCCGACGAGCGCGGGGTGCGGTTGGTGATCACCGAGGACTCCGAGCTCGACTCCGTCGAACCACTCAGCTCGGGGGAGGTGGTCACCCTCGTCGGCAACCTGGTCGACAATGCGCTCGACGCGGCCGGGACCGGGCCCGACGCCGTGGTGACGGTGACGGCACGACGCGACGAGGCGGGCCTGCTGATCCGGGTCGCCGACAGTGGCACCGGAATCACGGAGGAGGCGTTGGGGCACGTCTTCGATCGTGGCTTCTCGACCAAGGGCGCCGGGCGTGGGCTGGGGATGGCCTTGGTGGTGCAGACCGTACGACGCCACGACGGCACCATCGTCGTTGACCGCGATCCGTCGGTCATCGAGGTCCGCATCCCGGGCGAGGAGCGGGCATGATCCGGGTGCTGGTCGTCGAGGACGAGGAGCTGATCGCGGAGGCGCATCGCACGTTCACCGAGCGCGTGGAGGGCTTCACCTGCGTCGGTGTGGCGGGCACGGTCCGCGCGGCGGTGCAGGCGTTGCAGGCACATCAGGCCGCGGGGCAGCCGGTCGACCTCGTGCTGCTCGACCTCGGTCTCCCCGACGCCAGCGGCATCGAGGTTGCCGTCGCCAGCCACCACCTCCGACCCGCGCCGGACATCATCGTGATCTCGGCCGCGCGAGATCTCGCCGTCGTGCGAGACGCGGTCTCACGTGGCGCCGCCCTGTACCTGCTCAAACCGTTCACGTTCGCGTCGTTCCGCGAGCGACTGGAGAGCTATCGCACCTTCCGTGAGTCGCTGATCGGGCCGGGGGCCCGCACGGTGATCTCGCAGGCGGACGTGGACCGCGCGGTCGAATCGCTCCGGGCGCCCGCCTCGAGGGGAACCTCGGCGAAGGGGGCGGCCGTGGAGACCAGTGCCGCGATCGCCCGACACCTCCGTGACGCCGGCGACGGGCAGACAGCGGCGGAGGTGGCGAGCAGTGTGGGGGTCTCACGAGTGACCGCGTGGCGCTACCTCGAGCGGCTCGCCGACGACGGTCTTGTCACGCGGGACACCGAGTACGGCCGCGCCGGGCGCCCGCAGGTGCGCTACAGCTGGACCGGCTGACGCGCCACGGTCAGGCCGTGGCGACCGGGCGGAAACCCGAGCAGAGCACGCGCACCCAGGTGAAGCGGTCGCCGTCGGTGCGGTAGTACGCCTGCTGTTCGACCAGGTGCGAGCCGTCGGGAGTCTCGAGCTCGAACCGGTAGCCCATCCGCTCGGTGTCCACGATGGTGGCGGCCTCGAGCAGGTGGACCGCGATCACGCGGTCCTGCTCCTCGAACCAGTGGTCGAGGATGATCGCGGTCACCTCCTCGGGGGTGTGCGCCTCCCACTGGCGCCCCGGAGTGAGGGCACGGAAGTCGACGTCGGCGACGAACAGGTCAGCCAGCTTCTCCCGGTCGCGGGTCGCGATCGCGGCCGTGAACGCAGCGGCGTGCGTGGGCATCGGGCCTCCCTTCCCTGACTCAAGGCTACCGAGCGGACCGTCCCCAAACATCGTCAAAATGCGGTTGTTCTCGGGGCAGGTCGCCTTCTGCGAGCCGTTTCCGCAGGGTGGAGACGTGGTAGACACCCGCCATGGGATTCAACTTCGCCATCGGGTCACTGGCCGACACCTCCCTCGACGATCTCGCCGTCCTCGGCATCACCCCCACCGGTGCCACCACGTCCGGTGACCTGGCCCTCGACGAGGGCGCTCCCCATGTCGCGGTCCGCGACGGTCAGCTGGTCTTCGCCTGCCTCGGCCCGGAACTGCTGGACCTGGTCCAGGAGGTCGCCAAGGCGCGTGGCGTTCGTGGGGTGACTGTCGTCTTCGCAAGCACGGCCGACGTCCACGTGCTCTGGATCGGCGAGGGCGAGCGGGAGCGGATGCTGGTGATGGAGAACGGTGAGGTGGTCGACACCGTCGGCGCGCCGTGGCCGGAGGAGGAGGCGGCGTTCGCCGACGAGGAGTTCGAGGCGGACGCGCTCGCCGTGACGTTCGCACGGCTGACCGGTGTGGAGCTTCTTGACGAGCGGTGGTTGGAGGGGACCTTCCACGAGCTCGACTGCGGGAGCCTGGCCGACAACGGTCCCGAAGCAGCGGTCGACCTCGAGCCGGGCACCGATCAGACGATCGAGGTGGACCGCGGAATGCTCGATGCCATGGCCGTCGTACAACGCGCGGGCGCGGTCGTGATGGGTCTCCTGGGGCTGGCCGTGGTTGCCGAGCTCGTGTTCACGGTGCTGGCCGTCGCCCGCGACGAGTCGTTCGGTGTGCCACTGCCGCACCTCGTCTTCGCCGTCCTCGCCCTGCTGACCGTGGTCTCCGGACGCCTCGACTCGGGACGGCTGGCGTGGACCGCAGCCTCCGCCGGTGTGCTGGTGGTCTCGATCATCGCGACCGGCATCTTGCGCGACCACCACGTGGTGGTGCTGTCGGCGTACGCCCTGTATCTCGCCGTGGTGATCGGTGCCCTGGTGTGGCATGCGCGGCAGGTCAAGGCCGTGCGAGCGATGCTGCCCGGCTGACCCGCGCGCCACGGTCGTCCGGCTCGATTCCGGGGGAGGGGCACGCGGGCCGTAGACTCACCGCCCGTGGCACTCACCATCGGAATCGTCGGGCTCCCCAATGCTGGCAAGTCGACGCTCTTCAACGCACTGACCAAGAACGACGTCCTCGCGGCGAACTACCCGTTCGCGACGATCGAGCCGAACGTCGGGGTGGTCGGCGTCCCCGACGAGCGCCTGCCGAAGCTCGCCGAGGTGTTCGGCTCCGCCAAGCTGCTGCCCGCGACGGTCGAGTTCGTCGACATCGCCGGCATCGTGGCCGGCGCGTCGCAGGGTGAGGGACTGGGCAACAAGTTCCTCGCGCACATCCGCGAGTCCTCGGCGATCTGCCAGGTGACCCGGGTCTTCCGCGACGAGGACGTCACCCATGTCGACGGCAAGGTCGACCCCGGTTCCGACATCGGCACCATCCAGACCGAGCTGATCCTGGCTGACCTGCAGACGGTCGACAACGCCCTGCCGCGGTTGGAGAAGGAAGCACGGATCAAGAAGGACGTCGCGCCGAAGGCGGAGGCGGTGAAGGAGGCCAAGGCCGCCCTCGAGGCCGGTACGCCGATCATCGCCACCAAGATCGACCGCGACCTGATCCGCGAGCTCTCGCTGCTGACCGCGAAGCCGTTCATCTACGTCTTCAACTGCGACTCCGACGAGCTCGGCGACGAAGAGCTGAAGGACAAGATGCGCGCTCTCGTCGCGCCCGCCGAGGCCATCTTCCTCGACGCGAAGTTCGAGGCCGAGCTGGTCGAGCTGGACGATGACGCCGAGGCCCGCGAGATGCTGGCAGAGATGGGCATCACCGAGCCCGGCCTCGACAAGCTGGCCCGGGTCGGCTTCGACACCCTCGGCCTGCAGACCTACCTGACCGCCGGACCCAAGGAGACGCGGGCCTGGACGATCCCGAAGGGCGCCACGGCGCCCGAGGCGGCCGGGGTCATCCACACCGACTTCCAGCGCGGATTCATCAAGGCCGAGATCGTCTCGTTCGACGACCTCATCGGCCTGGGCACCATGCAGAAGGCCAAGGAAGCCGGCAAGGTGCGCATGGAGGGCAAGGACTACGTGATGGCCGACGGCGACGTCGTTGAGTTCAGGTTCAACGTCTAGCGTCATTGACGCGACGCGTCATGGCCTGGTCGAGTGATCACGTCGTGAGCAACAAGGACGCGGAGCGACTGCGGTGGCGTGAATGCGTGCGGTCGATCGATCCTCGAATCCACCGAGTCGCAGTGCGTCACCTCGCGGTGACCTTCTTCGAGTAGGCCGACGCTGGCGACCCGCCCTTGGCGTTGTGGGCGACGACCCGGAACCTGTAGGAGCCCGTCGGGAGCCTGAACCTGTACGCGCGGGCCGTGGCCGAGACCGGTCCCGAGACCCTCGAGCTGACCACCCTGCCCTCCACGATCTTCGAGG
Source organism: Nocardioides jensenii JCM 1364 = NBRC 14755 (assembly GCF_001552535.1). GTDB lineage: Bacteria > Actinomycetota > Actinomycetes > Propionibacteriales > Nocardioidaceae > Nocardioides > Nocardioides jensenii. The sequence goes on from NZ_BCRJ01000015.1 coordinate 12,624, forward strand.
CGATCACCTTGTACGACGTGATCACAGCGCCACCGTTGGTCAACGGAGCCGCCCAGCGGGCGGTGGCGTTGACCGGCGTCCCAGCCTTGCCCGATGACGGACTACCGATCCTGGGAGCCGATGGTTTGAGAGCCACCAAGACCCTGACGGTCCGACCCGGGGCTGTTCCTGGGAGCTCGGCGTCCATCTGGGGAACCAGCTTCACCGTGTGGTGGCCGTACGTCGAGAATGTCTTCGTGAAGCTCCGCACTGCCGCGGTCTGCGGGAGGATCTGGTCGTCGATGGTCAGCAACCAGTAGCGCAGGTAGGCGTTCCCGGGGTTCGTGGCAGGCCTCCAGCTGATGGTGGCCTTCAGGCCGCTGGTGGTCACGGTGATGGCAGGCGCCGTGGTCGGGATCCAGCTCGCGACATGTCGGTTCAACGTCGTCGGGACTCCGCCCCCGGCGGCGTTGAGAGCCGTGACTGCGAGGTTGACGTCGTGGCCGCCCTGCACGGTGATCGCCCTCGACGTGGTGCTTGCGGGGACCTCGACCGGTCCTCCCTCGATCCCGCTGATCCGGTAGCCGGTCGGTGCCGGTCCAGATGACGGGGCCGTCCAGGTCAGCGTGCCAGCGCTCTTGCTGGTGGTCAGGTTGATCGATGCAGGAGCGTTCGGTGCGGCGCCGTTCGATCCCGCGCAGCCGGTGATCGAAAGCTTGTAGGTGCCGACGCTGCCGTAGTCGGAGTAGCCGGTGGCGAGCGGACTGCCGTTGCCGACGCCGTCGACCTTGACGTAGTAGGTCCCCGGCCCACCGCTCGGTGAGATCGTGTCCGCGTCCATGCCGCTCGCGATCCGGTGGGCAAACCCACCGACGATGACCTGGCCCGACGGCTGGTCCGAGTATGCGACCAGTGCGTCGTTCGTCGTCCGCAGGTCGACGCGCAGATCGAGACCGCTGCCCGCACCGCTGCCGACGGCTCCCACCGAAGGCGCTGCAACGCACGGGCCGACCTTGAAGTAGTCGACGTCGCGACTGGTGATGATGCCGTCGACCGTGTAGTCGGTCCGTGCTCCCAGGCTCGTCGCGGAAGCTGCGGTGTTGCCGGCGTCGTCGGGCAGCAGCGGCAGGCCGGTGGCGACCATGGTCGCGAAGTCGTCCTGCTTGTTGGTGGCGTTGGCGTAGTCGCCGTTGCTGAACTGGAGGATTCCGTTGAAGCCGGAACCCATGATCGGCGTCCAGGCGCCCTGGCCTCCGTAGTACTCCTCACCGGGGCTGGTTCGTCCGTCGTGGTTCAGGCCGAGAGTGTGCCCGATCTCGTGGGCGGTGACGGTGGCCGTGAGGAACGCGTTCGGCTGCTTGCGCACCCAGATGGGCTCCTTGGAGTCGGTCCCCGAATCGGTCGGATCCGCGAACTGCCCGAAGACGGCGATTCCGGCGCAACCGGAGCAGATCGGGCTGGAGTCCGGGTCGTTGCTGAACAGGACGTGGTCGCCGTAGGTGTCGTCGGCGATGCCGTCGCGGTGGTAGGCGGCGGGGCCGGTGTCCTCGGTGGTGATGTCGACGTCGTACGCCGCGTACATCTCGGCGACGATCCGCCAGACCTCTTGGACGTGGCTGTGCTCGTCGGCGTTGAAGGTGCCCAGGTCGCCGTCGATCGAGAACCCGTCGTACTGGCCGTTGGGGATCCCGAACGCAAAGTTCCAGTACGTGTTGCTGACGTCGGCACCGTCGAAGTCCAGGAAGATCGTGTGCTTCGAGGTCGGCCGGCTGTGCAGGGTGAAGGTCTGAGCCTCGGGCAACTGGGCTCGGGCCACTCCTGTCGGCGCGGCGCTGGGTTGCGTGGGGAACGTGTCGGCGTAGACCAACTGACCACCCGGCACCACGTTGGCGGAGTCGTCGGTGGTCAAGATCCGGCGGAGCTCGCTCGGGCTCAGTCCGGAACGACGGGCAGCGTCATCGAGCTCGTCACCGAGCCGGTCGATCGCGGCCTCCCCGGACAGGCCGGGTCCCGTCGAGCGGTCCGTGTCTGCCGCGGCCGTCCCCGCGAGCGTGCCCGGACCCATGGAACCGAGGACGAGAGCAGACAGAGATGCTGCGGCTACGAGCCGCGCGAAGGCCATGGGGTGAGTTTGTGCGTCCGACGCCGGTTTCGCAGCCCTTTGGGAATCTCGTGGTTCGTGGGCATGACCAAGGGCGGGGCGCTCGCAGGAGAGACTGGGGTCATGGTGACCGTCGCGCAGATCAACCTCGTCGTCGCGGACCTCGAACGGAGCCGCGCCTTCTACGAACGCCTGGGGCTCTCCTTTCGCGGCCGGAGTCGACACGGCGAGTCTCCGGCCGAGGCCTGGGTCTCGACCAACGCCGGCATCCCGCTGGTGCTGCACTCGACCTCGTTCGCCTCGTGGTGGGACCGGTCCGAACCCCAGCCGTCCGCGGGCGGACCGCAGGTGGATCTCGAGATCGATTCCGTGGAGCGGCTGGAGGACGTGGCCGCCGGACTCGAGGCCCTTGGCGCGACCATGGTCAAGCCGCCCACCGACATGCCGTGGGGGCAGCGGTTCGCGATCGTTCTCGACCCCGACGGACACCGGGTCGGGCTGAAGGCGTCGCCCTAGCTTGAGCCGGCGCTGCGCTTCATCGCCGGCGCGCCCGTTCGCCTGGGCTCAGTCTCCCGGTCTCCGGGTGGGACAGCGCAGCCTGCGTACGAGACTCGCAGACGGCGAACGCGAACGCCCCCAGCACCACTGCACCCGCACTTCCTGACAGCACGACACCGGGCCGGAACCAAGCGGGAAGGTCGGCGAACATCTCACCGGCAGTGAAGATCACGCCGATGAGCATCACCACCGTCAGCAGGATCCCGCCCACCGTGACCACCGCACTGCAACCGGCCAGGACTCTCCACGCTCGTGCGCGCAGCGCTCCGGGTCCCTCGGGACGAAACGGTTCCAAGGCCCTCCTGACCTCGTCAGGCCACCGGATGACGAGCACGTCGTCCAGATCGTCTGGATCGAGCCTGGCATGGCGGAAGCCGATGGTGTGTCCGACCAGGCTGCGACCGCTTCCGGACATCGACAGCGGGCACGTGACCCTCCGGTGGATGACTCCGTGTCCCGGTGCCTCGGCCCTGATGATGAGCGTGTCGGGCCCCTGCACCTCGCCGGGGCTGTCCTCGATCGCTCTGTCGATCAGGCCGACTGCGACGTGCCCCTCGGCGAACCGTGCCTCTGTCGACCCGGGGCGGCGCTTGCCGGAGTATCGGAAGCGGATCGCCCGCCCGAGCCAGTGATCGCCTGACCCCGACGAGTCCCCGGATCCCCACCGATCCGCGCCCGCGTCTTCAGGGTCCGGACCCCGGCCCATCCACTCCTCGGTCTTCCGGTTCACTCCGAGAACCCCCACTTCGAATCCTCGCCCAGGAACGGCGATCCCGGTGCAGGTTCGAGCGGTCCACCCTCGCCGCCGATTCGGACGCCGTCGAGGACGTAGCCGGCCCGCCGGACCTCCTCGTGGGCCTCGGTGAGGAACACGACCGAGTCCGCGAGGTTGGGGTCCAGGAAGGCGTAGACCTCCCACGTGGTGCCGGGTGCGAACCTGTCGATCCAGGTCTCGTCGGGGCAGTCGGCGAGCTGCGCGTGGTGCTTGTGCCCGTCGACGCCCCGGTACCGGAGGAGGAGCGTGTGCCCCTCGTCGTCATCGGCGTTGAGAACCACTCGCGCGGTGCGCGGTGTCCGGTCGAGCGCAGGCAGCGGGCCGCGCGTCGCCTTGTGCAGCACGACGAGCATGTGGATCAGCAACGCCGCGGTGAGCACGGCGGCTCCGACCCCGCCCCACATGAGAACGGGTCGTCCCCACCCGGTCCAGGACAGCCACAGCACCATGGCACCGAACACCCCGCAGCCGCCGAACACGACGACGGGGATGGCCCAGTCGTGCCGGATGAGGAAAGGTCCTCTGGGACCGGTGCCGACGAGGAGTTTCTCCGCGATGCGTTCGAGGAGAGGCTCTCTGCGTTCTGGCCTGGTCATGTTTGCGCCCCCTTCGCCTGCACACCGGCGACCCCGTCGAAGAGCACACTGTACTGATCCTCACCGCCGCGGGTGCGTGATGACCTCGTCGAGACGGCAGACGGTAATGTCGACCAGATCATGGCCTCGGACCGAGGCACTGCGAACATCAGGGGAGCCATGTCGAACGACGCCACCATCGATCTCATCCGCGCCCTGGTCGACGGCATCGACGGTCCGTCGTCGGTGACGGACATGCGAGGACCGGTCGAGGCTTGGGACTCGTTCGCGATGGTGCTGGAGTTCGGTGATGGCGTTCGCAGCGCGCATGGCTACGCGTACTCCTCCGACGCCATCACCGCCGTGGCATGCGAGTGGCCCGGCATCGAGTCGGCGGTGCGCGCCCACCTGGAAATTCATTACGAGCCCGGCGAGCCGTTGCCCTTGAAGATCCTTGTGCAGTTCGACCGCGTGACCGGCAAGTACGAGGTGACCTTCGAGGACTCTGATGAGGAACGATGGGCAGTCACACCGCGGAACTTCCGGGAGATGCGCGAACAGCTGCGCCCGGAGTTCGCCTGACAGAGTGACGCTCGAATCGCCGGGGGATCGCCGACGGCGACAACCTCCGGCTTGTCCAGTGCTACGCCGGGCCGGACATCCACACTCACGACCTCCCGGCATCGCCTGACGGGGCGGCGGACGAGGACGTCCGTGCCCTGCTGGTGACGACGTGGAACAGCAGGATCACCACGACCAGGCCGCAGGTGGAGAGCAGCTGGTTGCGGGCATCTGTGTCGGTCAGCATCAGCAGCACGAGCGCGGCAAGTGCGGCCAGCACTCCCCAGTTCGACCACGGGTGTGCCCAGGACCGGATCGCCAGCGGGGTGCCGGCGGCGCGCGCCTCGGCGGCCAGTCGCGGACCGAGACGCAGTTGGGCCACCACGATCAGTGTCCAGACCACGAGCAGGGCTGCTCCGACGGCATTGAGGAGGATGCCCAACAACGAATCGGGCAACAGCCAGTTGAGCAACACCGCCACGAAGCCGAAGAAGATGGACACGAGAACGGAGACCCACGGCACCTCCGTCCGAGAGATCCTCGTGAGGGCCGCGGGGCCGTCGCCGCGGCGAGCCAGGGAGTAGGCCATCCGGGACGTTCCGTAGACCTGCGCGTTGAACGCGGAGAGCAGGGCCAGCACGACCACGACCTCCATCAGCGACGCTGCGACAGGGATCCCGGACAGCTCCAGGACAGCTGCGAAGGGGCCGGCCTCCAGAGCGGGGGAGTTCCACGGCATGACCAGCACCATCAGCGCGATCGAGCCGAGGTAGAAGAACAGGATCCGCCACACGATGCTGCGGGTGGAACGGGCCACCGCCAATGGGGGATCCTCGGCCTCGGCGGAGGCGATGGTCACGATCTCGATGCCCCCGAAGGCGAACGCGACGACGAGGAGGCCCGCCGCGACACCGGCAAGCCCGTTGGGCGCGAAGCCGCCGTCGCCGAGGAGGTGCGTCGTACCGACCGGGTCGGTGCCCGGCAGCAGGCCGAGCGCCAGCAGCACGCCGATCACGAGGAAGGCGATGATCGCAGCCACCTTGATGAAGGCGAACCAGAACTCGAACTCACCGAACTGGCGGACGCCCCAGAGGTTGATGACCGCGAAGAGGCTCACGAAGGCCAGTGCCACCAGCCACTGGGGAACCCCGGGGGTCCAGCCGCTGACGATCTGCGCTGCCCCGGTGATCTCTGCCCCGAGGACCATGACCAGCATGAACCAGTAGAGCCAGCCGAGCAGGAAGCCCGCCCACGGCCCCAGCGCCTCCTCGGCGTACACGGAGAAGGACCCGCTCGCGGGTCGCGCGCTCGCCATCTCCGCGAGCATGCGCATGACCAGGATCACCACGGCGCCGGCCAGGGCGTAGGAGACCAGGATCGCCGGACCGGCAGTGGCGATGCCGACCCCGGAGCCGAGGAACAGGCCGGCCCCGATCGCGGAACCGAGTCCCATCATCGTCAGGTGTCGGGTTCGCAGGCCATGCCCGAGGTGGGCGGTGTCGTCAGCGTGGTCCTGAACCGGTTGGGAAGTCATCGTCCTCCTGGTCTCGTGTGCCTTCCGGGCAACCGGTCCAGCCTAGGTAAGACGGGCCGGTTCCAGCGACTCCGCGAGCTGCCCGACACCGGGCCCGTGACCGGGCAGCGGGGCGGCGCCGAGTGGCGTCGCCCGCCAATGACAGGATTGAACGATGACCGCAACCCTGGTGGCCCATGGCCTGGCTGGAGGGTACGGCCATCGCACACTCTTCGAGTCCCTTGACCTGACCGTCGCCCCCGGCGACGTCGTCGGCGTCGTGGGTGCGAACGGTGCCGGAAAGTCCACCCTGCTCAGGTTGCTCGCCGGCCTCGACGAACCCCAGGGCGGAACCGTGACGCTGTCGCCGGCGGAGGCCTTCGTCGGCTGGCTGCCCCAGGAACACGAACGCGTGGTCGGCGAGACGGTCTCCGACTACGTTGCCCGCCGTACCGGCTGCGCCGCGGCGACCAGGGCCATGGATGCGGCGGCAGCGGCACTCGGTGACCCGTCGGCCTCGGAGGCGAACGGGGTCGACCCGAACGACGCCTATTCGTCGGCGCTCGATCACTGGCTGGCCAGCGGCGCTGCCGACCTCGAAGACCGCCTCCCGGTCGTCTTGGCCGAGCTCGGTCTCGGCGGGACGTTCATCGAGAGGGCCCTGATGACCTCTCTTTCGGGCGGGCAGGCTGCCCGCGTCGGGCTGGCCGCGCTGTTGCTCTCACGATTCGACATCGTGCTGCTGGACGAGCCCACCAACGACCTCGATCTCGATGGTCTCGAGCGACTGGAGGCGTTCGTGCAGGGGCTTCGCGGCGGAGTGGTGCTGGTCAGCCACGATCGCGAGTTCCTCGCGCGCTGTGTGACACGGGTGCTGGAACTCGACCTGGCGCAGGGCTCCAACCGGGTGTTCGGTGGCGGCTACGACTCCTACCTCGACGAGCGAGCGACGGTTCGTCGCCATCAGCGGGAGAAGTACGACGAGTTCGCGAACAAGAAGGCAGATCTCGTCTCGCGGGCCAGGACCCAGCGCGAATGGTCGAGTCAGGGCGTGCGCAACGCCATGAAGAAGGCACCGGACAACGACAAGATCAGACGCAAGGCCGCCACCGAGTCCAGTGAGAAGCAGGCACAGAAGGTGCGCCAGATGGAGAGCCGGATCGCCCAGCTCGATGAGGTCGAGGAACCACGCAAGGAATGGCAGCTCGAGTTCAGCATCGGTGCAGCTCCTCGTTCCAGCTCGGTGGTCTCGACGCTCAACGACGCGGTCTTCCGGCAGGGCACGTTCACACTCGGACCGGTGTCGCTGCAGGTGAACGCGGGGGAGCGGATCGGCATCACCGGACCGAACGGCGCCGGCAAGTCGACGCTGCTCCGCGCTCTGCTCGGACACCAGCGCCCTGATCAGGGATCCGCGAGCCTCGGCGCCAGCGTGCAGATCGGCGAGATCGACCAGGCGCGGTCCCTGCTGTCCGGGTCGCGGCCCCTCGCGGCAGCCTTCGAGGCACTCGTCCCCGACATGGCCTCGGGCGAGGTGCGCACGCTGCTGGCCAAGTTCGGGCTCAAGGCAGACCATGTGAATCGCCCCGTCGAGGAGCTGTCGCCGGGGGAGCGCACCCGGGCGGGCCTCGCCCTGCTTCAGGCGCGGGGAGTCAACGTGCTGGTGCTCGACGAGCCGACCAACCACCTCGACCTGGCGGCCATCGAGCAGCTCGAGCAGGCGCTCACGGCGTACGACGGAGCGCTTCTGCTGGTGACCCACGACCGGCGGATGCTCGCCACCGTGCGGACCGACCGCCGGTGGCGGGTCGAGGCAGGCCAGGTCAGCGAGTCGTAGTCCGTGCGGCGCGGTGTCAGGTCGCTGCGATGACCCGTTCGAGGTACGCCGCCACGTGCTCGTCGTCCCAACCACGTGACTCCCGCAGGCCATCGGCCAGCATCGCGAGGTACGCCGGGCTGGGCTGCGTGTGCGGCACGGCGTCGAAACCGTGGGGTGCGGTGAAGGTCAGCATCGGTAGGCCGTCGCGGACACCGACGTCGATGAGCGTCTCGTAGTGTCCGGGGCCTGCTTCATGGCGCCCAGTCTCGAGGCCGCTGATGATGACCTCCTCGAGGGGGTCGCCGGGCTCGGGAATGCGGTGCATCTCCTGGGCAGCCACGTCGGCGAACTGCTCGGCGGAGATCAGGTAGGCGCGCGCCGCGGTCGGCCCGTGAGCATCGTGGTCGTAGAACGCGACCCCGCCGCCCCACACCGGTGACTCGCCCGCGAAGTAGAGCCGGCCGGGCAGATCGACGGCGAGATCCTCGACCGGCAGCGTCGCGTCGCGCGCCCCGACGTACGTCGTCGCGCCGCCGGGCGGCCGGCCACCGGCGATGTACGTCGCCAGTCTCGCGCGGCTCATGTTGGATCCGTAGCTGACGTACCAGACCTGTGCATCGCTCATCGGTCGCCATTGTGCCGGAAATGCGGTGGCACCCCGCAGCGGGCGGCTGCGAGAGTGGCGGTCATGAATCCTGACGAGCTCCTGGTCGCGTACGACGCCCAGCTGCGCACCGATGCCGAGACCCCCAGTGCGATCGACGTGACCCGCCTGGGGCCGTTGCGCCTGGTGACCTTCACAGGCGGGCGCGGCTTCGTCACCTATCAGGACCTCGGCGGCGCCGATGCCGACGAGATCGGTCGCTTGGTGGGAGAGGCGCTCGAGCACTACGAGGCCGACCCCGAGATCACCAAGGTCGAGTGGAAGACCCGCGGCCACGACCGGGCACCCGGACTCCACGAGGCGCTGCTCGAGCACGGTTTCGTGCAGGAGGAGTCGGAGTCGATCATGATCGGCGAGGCGCAGATGCTGGCCGTCGACGTCGAGCTGCCCGAAGGTGTGACGCTGCGTCAGGTCACCGAGCCGGCCGACGTCGAGGCGATGTGCGCGATGCAGGGCGAGGTGTTCGGTGACGACCCCGCCGACGGGTCGTCCCACCGGATGGCCGAGGCCATGTTGTCACGCCTGGCCAAGGACGACGGGATGGAGCTCTGGGTCGCTGAGGCAGACGGCATGATCGTCAGCGCGGGTCGGCTCGAACCCGTGCCGGACACGGACTTCGCCGGCATCTGGGGTGGCTCCACCCGACCGGAATGGCGCGGCCGGGGCATCTACCGGGCACTCACCTCGGCCCGCGCCCGCTCCGCCCTGGCTCGTGGAAAGACGCTGATGAACAGTGACTCCACCGAGTTCTCGCGGCCCATCCTGGAACGCTCCGGATTCGTCAAGGTCTCGACCACCACACCCTACGAATGGCGTCGCAGCGACGGGTGACTGAGGCTCGTCACTGGCTCCTGACCGTGCGTTTCTGCCCGATCGACATGAAGTTTCGCGTCGATCGGGCAGTTTCACAGGCGGACCCGCCCTGTGAAACTGCCCCGAGCACGGTCAGCGTGAGCCGCGGTTGCGCGGATGGGATCGGGCGGTGCGCTCGTTGCCGTGCTTGTAGTTGCCGGTCAGCCGGGCCATCAGCTCCTGGTCGTCACCGTCCTCGACGTCGTCGAGGAAGTCGGCGGCCCGGCGGCCGCGAAGCACTCCGGCCGGTCGTCCGTCGTGGGTGATCGCCACGGTGCCGTCCTTGCGGACCGTGTAGTCGAAGCCCTCGGGTGCGTTGCTCACCCGGCCAGTCAACCGCGGTGCGCCGGCGCGCCGCCACCCGATTTCCACCACCCGTGAGACCTCGCCCACGTGAGCGTCACCAAACCATGGGTTCGCGCGTTGCACCTGATGGCCGCACACCGCGGCCACGGATGAGGAGTACGACGCGTGGGACTGCCGTTCGCCCGACTGCTGGCGCCCCGGCCCGAGGGGCTCGAGGGGCGCGACCCCGACTTCATCCGGCGCATGCTGCCGCGACTGTGGCTGGGCACCAGCCTCTACTTCCGTCCCGAGGTCAACGGCTTCGAGAACGTGCCCGACGAGCCGGTGCTGTTCGTCGGCAACCACAGCGGCGGGGCCAACATCCCCGACACCTGGGTGTTCACGCTGGCCTACCACACCTATTTCACCGTCGAAGGCCGCCCTCTCGCCGGGCTCGGCCACAAGATCATCGCGATGACCCCGGTGGTCGGTGACTTCGCCCGCAAGTTCGGCATGGTCACCGCCGGCAACGAGAAGGCCGACGAGCTCTTCGCCAATGGTGCCTCGGTGATGGTCTACCCCGGCGGTGACGTCGAGGCGCTGCGCCCATGGCGCGACCGCAACAAGATCGTCTTCGACGGGCGCAAGGGCTTCCTGCGGCTGGCCCACCGCAACAACGTGAAGATCGTTCCCGTGGTGGCCACCGGTGGTCAGGACACCTTCTTCGTGATCAACGACGGACGTGCCACGGCGAGATTCCTCAAGCTGGACAAGCTCCTGCGGCTCAAGACGCTCCCGCTCTCGATCAGCTTCCCGTGGGGGCTGTTGCCCGGCGACCTGCCCCACGTCCCGCTGCCCGCCAAGATCCGCATCCAGGTGCTGCCGCCGATCGACCTGCGCGAGCTCTTCGGCGACGACCCCGACTGGGACGAGGCCTACGACTACGTCACCAGTCTCATGCAGGTCGGCCTGTCGAACCTGGCCACTCGCACCGTGATCCCGGTGCTCGGCTGATGGCCACCGACGTCACCCGCACGGTCGTCGTACGCCGGCCCGTGGTGGAGGTCGCTGCCTTCGCGACCGACCCGGACCGGCTGCTGCCGATCATGGGCGGCATCGACCGCTTCGAACGCGTCGCCGACGGCGAGTACGACGTGTTCCTCGACGTCGGCACCATCCACATCGGTGGCCGCGTGATGCTCGAGAACCCGGCACCGAACACGCTCGCCTGGCGGTCGGTGCGAGGCACGACCAGCACGTTCCGACTGGTCGTGGAGGAGCACCCCGACGGCTCGTTGGTGACCGCAAGGATGACGCTGCGACTCAGTGGGCTGCTGATGGCGAGGCTCTCGGAGGTGCTCGGCCGCGGCATCATGGGGCGGCACCTGACCGCCGGGCTCGAGCAGTTGCGCCACCATCTCGAACACGAGAGTCGTGCGTGACCTGAGCCACGTCCACGCGTTTGACCAGGCATGACGCCTCTTGCGCTCGTGCCCGTGGTCGCCCTGATCAGTCTGGGTCTGGCCCTCCCGAGCGCCCCGGCGACGGCCGACGCGGAGGCCCCGACCGCGGTCGCGACGAAGCGGGTCTACCAGGAGTACGTCTCCCTGGGTGACTCCTGGTCGGCCGACGTGAAGCTCGCCGACCTCAACGGACTGCCCGACACCCGGCACGTGCCGATGGACTGCGCCCAGTCGCAGAGCAACTACCCGAAGCTGCTGGCCAGGGCGCTGAAGGTGAGGGCGCACCGTGACGCGACCTGCGGATCGGCCACGACCGATGACTTCACGACGCCGCAGAAGCTGCCACTGGGCGGCACCAACGCCCCGCAGTTCGACCGGCTCACGAAGACGACCGACCTGGTCACCGTCGGCATCGGAGGCAACGATGCCGGCATTGCGGCCGCGGCGCTCGACTGTCTCAGCGTGCTGCCCCAGGCACTGCCACTGCCACCGGGCAGCATCCCGTCGCTGCCCAGCTTGGGCGTCCCGCTGCTGCCCTCACAGCTGCCGCTCGGCGGCTGCAAGGAGCGCTTCACCGCCGGGGGAGTCGACGTCCTCGACCAGGCGATCAAGGCCTCGGAGCCCAAGCTGGTGCGCGCCCTGCGCCACATCCACAAGCGCTCGCCCCGGGCCCGGATCCTGATGGTCGACTATCTCGCCGCGGTGCCGACCACGGGCTGCTACCCGCTGCTGCCGATGACCGAGTCCGACCGCGCCTACCTCTACACGACCTTTCGCAAGCTCAACGCGATGATCAGGCGGGCCGCCACGAAGGGCGGCGCGGAGTTCGTCGACACCTACACGCCGTCGATCGGGCATGACGTCTGCGCCCCGCCGAACAAGAGGTACGTCGAGGTGGTGGGCGTCTCCGTGAACGGTCCGGGTGTGGGTGTGCCGGCCCACCCGAACTCGGCAGGTGCCGCTGCCCAGTTCCGTGCGGTGCTCAAGCAGATCCGCTCGCGCTGAGCGAGGTCCGGGTGCCGTTGGGCAGGCCCCGCACGCCACCGGCCTCGGCCTACCGGCTGGCACTGGACCATGGCAGCGCGTCTCGCCGTTGCTCGCCCTCACCGGTCGACCGAGGGCTCGCCGGCCCGGCTCAGTCGGCTGCTCGCAGGGGAGCCCCCACCGAGTGCATGTGCCGCAGGGCGATCCCGTAGGACTCGACCAGCCCGGCTTCGGCGTACTCCACGCCACGCTCGGCGCAGAAGTCGCGCACCATCGGCTGCGCCTTGGCCAGGTTGGCGCACGGCATGCTCGGGAAGAGATGGTGCTCGATCTGGTAGTTCAACCCACCCAGCGCGACGTCGACCACGGGGCCACCGCGCACGTTGCGTGAGGTGAGCACCTGCTTGCGCAGGAAGTCCGGCTCGCGGTCACCGGTCAGGGTCGGCATCCCCTTGTGGTTCGGGGCGAACGAGCAACCGAGGTAGAGCCCGAACACCGCCTGGTTGAGCAGGATGAACGCCACCGCGAGACCGGGGGAGAGCACCGTGAAGACCAGGCTGAGGTAGATCACGAAGTGGGCCAGCAGCAGGCCGCCCTCGAGCCGCCTGGCCCTCAGCCCGGGCTTCAGCACGGCCCGCACCCCCGAGACATGCAGGTTGAACGCCTCGAGGGTGAGCAGCGGGAAGAACAGGAACGCCTCGTACCTGCCGATGAACCGGGCTGCGCCACTGGCGTGACGGGCCTGCTCCTGCGACCACAGCAACAGGTCTGGGGAGACGTCCGGGTCGAGCTCCTCGTGGTTGGGGTTGGCGTGGTGGCGGGTGTGCTTGTCCATCCACCAGCCGTAGCTCATGCCGACACCGAGGTTGCCGACGATGCGCCCCGCGATCTCGCTGGGCCGGCGGGTGCGGAAGACCTGCCGGTGTGCGATGTCGTGCGCCAGCAGGGCCAGCTGCGCGAACACGACGGCGAGTACGACGGCCGTCACCAGCTGCCAGGCCGTGTTGCCGATGGCCACGAACGACGCCCAGCCGACCACCACCGCGACGCCCAGCAGGGCGAAGCGGGCCAGGTAGTAGCCCGGGCGCCGGTCGAGGAGCCCGGCATCGTCGATGCGGCGCCGCAGCTCGGCGAAGTCGGATCCGCCGTGATCGCGGCGGCTGGCGGGCGCGGTGTGCAGGTCGATGGTCATACGTCGAGTCTTCGCCGACGCCGGGCCGTGCGCGATGGCGCTCAGTCCCGTTCGGTGGTGGTGCCAGCACCACCCTCAGCTCACCTCAGCCGGGTCACGCTCCTCGACGCCGAGCACGATCAGCACCTGGGCGACCACGTAGGTGAGCATGATCCAGAAGCCGTCGTGCGCGATCTCGATCTCGCTGAAGGCACCCAGCGCGATCAGCCCGTCGGAGACCAGGAAGACCGCGCCGCCCGCCCACACCATCGGGTTCACCCCGGTGGCCAGCACCGCCATCACGCCCAGGCAGGCGCCATAGACGAGCACCGGGACGAGCAATGAGCCGGCACCATCGGCGCACAGCGCGACCAGCAGCGCCACGGCCACGACGTACGGCGCGAGGGCGACCCGGCCGACGTGGAACACGGAGCGGTCGGCGTAGGGCCGGAACGCGACGATGTAGGTGACCTGGGCGAGCAGGAAGCAGCCGACCATCACCAGGAACTCGGCGTCTCCGGAGAAGAACCTCGGCAGCGCATCACCCAGCCAGGAGAAGAGGAGCGCCACCAGGGTGAGCCGAGCCAGACGGGGTCGATCCGGACGGGAGTCGAGCCACAGGGCGCCGGCCAGCAGCGGCATCAGCAGCCACTGGGTGCCGTCAGCGACACGGTCCTGCTCCATCCATTGCGCCCAGAGGTGCACGCCGGTGACCGCCGACAACGTGCCCAGCAGGGTCACCGACAGCACGGGACGAGGCATCAGGCACGACTCCGATCGCGAGTGAGGTATCCGGTCAGGATGCCGATGACGACACCGATCACGGTCTCGACACCCCGGTCGAAGAGCAGGGTTCTGGTGGGTGTGGGCGCGGCCAGGTGCACCATCAGCAACGCCAACGGCGTGATCACCACGAGGGCCAGTGCATAGTTCCGGCCGACGAGGAGCTCGGCCCCGACCTGGAGCACCACGACCACCAGGATCAGCACCAGGCCGCGTGGTTCCAGGGCGAGGAGCAGCCCGGCCGTGAGCAGTCCGAGCCCGGTCCCGACGACCCGCTGCAGGCCCCTCACCAGTTGCGGGAACAGGTCCTTGGCGGCCAGCGGAACCACGGCGGAGACCATCGCCCAGTAGGGATGCCCGATTCCGATCCCGGTGGCAACCGCGCCGGCGACCAGGACGCCGATCACACTGCGGGCCACGTGTCTCCGGGCCGCGGAGGGGTGTCGCGGGTGCCAGGCGGAGGCCCGACCGGACGGACGGCGTACGGCGCGCCAGGCGGAACCTGCCGAGCCCACACCGACGGCGAAGAGGGCCGAGCCGCCCGCGACCAGCACGGCGGCGCCCAGGTCCTCGACCTGGGCGGGGATCGAGGCGACCGCGGCGAAGGCGAAGATCATGAAGAGAGGCCCGGGTGGGTGCCAGTCCTCCAGGTCCGAGAACCACGAGCCGATGCCGGCGACCAGGCCGGCCACCGGCACGGCCAGCCAGGCGCGGTGCGGTGAGATCCCGACGACCACACCCAGCGCCACCGAAGCGGTCAGTGCGACGGCGAGGGTGACCTGCAGCTGAGCCCTGCCCCGGCCACCCCGCTGGCGTCCGTAGAGGGACGTGAACGCACCGAAGGCGGCATAGATCGACCAGTCGAGGTGACCCATCGACCAGAGCACCAGCAGCGGAACCAGCACCGAGAGGCCGGCCCGCAGCGCGACACGGTGCGCGCCGTTGTGGGGACCGACTCGCAGTGCGGAGCGAGTCAGGTCGCGGTGGAGGATCACTGCACGCATTCTGCCTTGCCCCGGGCCAGGGAGAGCACGTGCTCCCGCATCGTCGCTCGGGGCTCGGGCTACCTAGGATCAACGCATGGGAACCGAATTCGACCGCGACATCGAGATCACCACTGCCGCCGAGGGTGAGTACGCCGCCGAGCTGGCCCCCGGCTGGGTGGTGGGCGGCGGTGTCAACGGTGGCTATCTGCTTGCGGTGATCGGCAACGCACTGCGCGCCTCGGCGCCCGGCAAGCCGGACCCGATCGCGGTCACCGCCTACTACCTGGCCGCCTCGAAGCCCGGACCGGCCACGATCCGCACCCGTGTGCTGCGTGAAGGACGCGGCACGAGCACGCTGGCCGCCGACCTGAGCCAGGACGGCACGGACTGCATCACCGTGCTGGCGACGTACGGCGACCTGTCGACGCTGTCCGACGACGTCCGCACCACCGCCGTCGAACCCGAGCTGCCGGCGCTGGAGGAGTGTCTGTCGGTCTCGATGGCTCCCGAGGAGATCCGCCGGATCGCCCCCTTGATGTCGCGCTTCGACCTGCGGCTCGATCCGGCGTACGCCGGTTGGGCGATGGGCAAGCCGAGCGGCAACGGAGTGATCCAGGGCTGGCTCCGCCTCAACGACGACCGCGAGCCCGACCCGCTCTCGCTGCTGCTGGCCGTCGACGCGCTGCCGCCGGTGACCTTCGACCTCGGGATGCCCGGGTGGGCCCCGACCCTCGAGCTGAGTGCCCACATCCGCGCCGTCCCGGCGAAGGGGTGGCTGAAGGTGCGCCACGAGACCCGCAACCTGGCCGGCGGGATGTTCGAGGAGGACTGTGTGGTCTGGGACTCCGCCGGTCGGCTGGTGGCCCAGTCGCGGCAGTTGGCCAAGGCCCCGCGGCCCGAGACCCGTGGCTGATCAAGGCCGCTTGTCGAACCACTTCTTCTTCATCGAGAAGATCCAGCGGCGACGCGGGTGCTCGGTCACCGACCACAGCTCCTGGCGCGAGGGCCAGTAGGACAGGTCCTCGCAGCCGATCGGCGTGGCCCACCGGTGCTTGTGGAACCGGCCCGGGCCACCGACGTACACGTTGCCGGGGAAGACCGGCCCGTTGGAGGCCGTCGCGTAGTAGGTGCCACCGGTGACCGCCACGCCCTGCATCTGGACCACGCCGCCGTCCTCGAGCGTCAGCGGCCGCGAGTAGCCGTCGTCACCGAGCACCAGGTGCATGCTCTCGGCGTCGATCGGGTAGCGGGCCAGCCGCGTGGTCTGCTTGCCGCGGCCGTATTCGCCGACGACCAGCTCGGGTGGCCGGGTCGAACGGTCGAGTGACATGAACGAGTAGCGCAGTCGCTCCAGACCCTCGTCGGAGTGGGCCCGGTAGGAGAACCGGACCGGCAGCACGTAGCGGTAGCCGAACGAGGCGACCTTGTCCTCAGCGGCACCCAGCGCGAGGCGGTCCGGTACGCCGCGCTCGTCCGGCACCCGCAGGATGTCGTCGACGCGGCAGGTCATGAAGCCCTTCGAGGTGGCCGCGATGTGCAGGTAGGGGCCCGCCCACACGATGCCGCCGGCGTGCACCTTCAGCGGTGCCAGCTTCATCTCGCCGTCGTCGCCGAGCGTCGGCACCACCAGCAGCACGTGGCGGTACCTCATGGTCTCGAGGTCGACGATGCTGATCCGCGACCCCTTGTTCACGCCCTCGGTCTCCTTGGCATACCAGGTGGTGACCAGGAGCCGTCGTCCGTCGAAGTCCTCCGTGTCGGAGGCATCGGCCGACGTGGTGATGCCCTGCGGCCACCAGCGTTCGCTGCGGCAGTCGGACCGGTCCCACCGGTAGGCCCGGTGCACCGCTCGACCGAACGCGAAGAAGCTGCGGTGCGCCTGACGGTTGAGGTCGTGCAGCACACCTTCGAGTCCGACTCGGCCGCCGAGTCGTTCGGCCAGCGCGTCGATCTCGTCGATGTTCTCGTCGGTGCGGTGCAGGTGGACGCCCTGGACGAACTCGAAAGCCATGGCCTCACCGTAACGATCATCGGCCGGCGCACCATGAAGCAAGTCGTCGGTGCCGCGATCGCGTGGCACGGGTGCGTGCTGGCGGCCCGGCGTACGGCGTACCAGCACGCACCCGCGCCTTGAGTGCACGATCCGTGCTCGATTCTGCGCCGAGATGAACACGGATCGTGCACTCAAGGAGGCCGCCCGTGGTTTCGAGACGGCCTCGTTCCTCGGCCTCCTCAACCACCGAGGGTCGGCCGCGTGGCAGGCTGGCGCACCATGAAGCAAGTCGTCGGTGCCGCGATCGTGCGGCACGGGTGCGTGCTCGCTGCCCGACGTACCGCGCCACCGGAGGCCGCGGGCCGGTGGGAGTTCCCCGGCGGCAAGGTCGAGCCGGGGGAGACACCGGACGAGGCGATCGCGCGTGAGATCGCCGAAGAGCTCGGCTGCAGCATCAGCGTCACCGGTTGGCTCGACGGCGCCGCGCCGATCGGAGACACTCACGTGCTCACCGTGGCGACGGCGACCATCAGCGCCGGCCGGCCTCAGCCCAATGAGCACGACGCGCTGCGGTGGCTCGCACCCGACGAGCTGGGCGCGGTCGACTGGCTCGAGCCCGACCGCCCGTTCCTCGCCCAGCTTGCTGGGATACTGAAGCAGTGAGAGGGATCTTCTTCGAGGAGGACGACGCACGCGCCGTTGTCGCCCAGCTGCTGCGCGAGGGCTGGGAAGCCTCCGTGGTGCGCGAGCGTCTGGCCGGCGAGGACGACGACGAGGACCACCCCTGGGCGGTGGTCACCGACGCGCCGCCGTTCCAGTTCGAGATGCTCATCGACCAGTACGACGGCTGGCTGGACGCCGAGGAGTCGGCTCCGGACCCGGCGGTCGTCGTACCGCCCCTGGACCTGCCGACCGCACCGAAGCGGATCAAGCGGCCCACCGAACCCGGCGCCTGAAAAAGACTGGAGCGGCCTCACTAGTCTGGTGCCATGACCGACCAGCGACTGCTCCTCGTGCACGCCCACCCCGACGACGAGTCGATCGGCCAGGGGGCCACCATGGCCAGGTACGTCGCCGAGGGCCGTGGCGTCACGCTCGTGACCTGTACGGCGGGTGAGATGGGCGAGATCCTCGTCCCCGAGCTGACGCATCTCGCCGCTGACAAGGACGACGGTCTCGGCGAGCATCGGCGAGGTGAGCTCGAGAACGCGATGAAGGCGCTCGGCGTCACCGACCACCGCTTCCTCGGCGGCTTCGGCACCTACCGTGACTCAGGCATGAAGTGGCACGAGGACGGCCACGCCGTCGCGGCCGACCTGCCAGAAAATGGGAGTGGTCACGAGAACGCCTTCGCAGCAGCCGACCTCAATGAGGCGGCTGACCATCTGGTGAAGGTGATCCGTGAGGTCCGGCCCCAGGTGCTGGTGACCTATGACCAGTTCGGCGGATACGGCCACCCCGACCACATCCAGGCCCACCGGGTCGCGATGTACGCCGCCCAGCTGGCCGGCGTGGCGTCGTACAAGCTCGATCTGGGTGAGCCGTGGGAGATCGCGAAGATCTACTGGGGCGCGATGAGCGAGAACAGGATGCGCGAGAGCCTGCGCCAGATCCGCGCGTCCGGGGACACCACCTCCTTCGAGGGCATGGAGCCCGACGGTGACCTCGGACCGTTCGTGACGCCAGACGACCAGCTCGCCGCGCGCGTGGACGGCACCGGCTTCATCGACCGCAAGATGGCGGCCCTGGCCGCGCACGAGACGCAGATCGAGAAGGACGGGTTCTTCTTCTCCGGCGCCGAGAGCGGCCATGCGTTCTGGGGCGACGAGTTCTTCCGGCTGGCCAAGGGCACGCCCGGGCCGGTCGCCGACGACGGCCTCGAGACCGATCTGTTCGCCGGTCTGTGACGGTGGTCCCAGCGTCGCCAGCGCCCACAGTGCCGACAGCGCCGGCATCGCCGTCCTGGCGACCGCGGGGCGTCGTCCTCGTGGCGCTGGTGGTGCTGGCCGTGCTGGTCGGCCTCGGCACCGCGGTGGCCTCGATCGCGGTGCACGAGAAGTCGTGGGCCTGGCTGGCGTTGGCACTGGCCGCCCCGCTGGCCACCGCGTGGGCGCTGCCCGCAGGCTGGCTGCGCGCCGGGTTCGGCGTGGGCTGGCTGGCGTTGCTCTTCATCGGTCTGCAGACCCGCCCCGAGGGCGACTTCGTGATCCTCTCCTCCGCCAGGGGCTACGGGCTCCTGGTCGGTGGGCTGGTCCTGCTGGTGCTGATCATCGTCACCTTGCCGGTGCGGCGCCGGGCCGTCGAATCCTGATCCGTCAACCCTGACGCTTAGGATGACGCGGGTGAACACGAAGCCCTCGCGCGAGAGCAACGGCGGCCGAGTCGTCATCCTGACGATCGTCGGCCTCCTCGTCCTGTTCGGTGGCGGTTACGTCGCGGCGTACGCCGGAGCCGGGGCCAAGGTGCCGCGTGGCACCTCCGTCGCCGGGGTCGAGATCGGCGGCAAGACCCACGCCGACGCCGTTGCCGCGGTCGAGAAGGAGCTGGCCGAGCGCACCGAGGTGCAGGTGAGCGTGGACGGCAAGCCCGCCACGGTCTCCATGGCGGACGCCGGCATCTCCGTCGACGCCGAGGCCTCGGTCACCGAGGCCGGCGGCGGCCGCAGCTGGGCGCCGCGACGGCTGTGGCACTACTACACGGGCGGCGAGGACGTCGATGCCGTGGTCGACGTCGACGACACCGCGCTCGAGGCGACCGCGGCCAAGCTCAGCAAGGAGTTCGGCACCCCCGCCAAGGACGGCTCGGTCGCGTTCAAGGGCGGCAACGTGCGTCGTAGCGCCGCGGCGAAGGGCACCGAGGTCGCTGTCGACGACGTCCGCGACGCCCTGGTCAAGGCCTACCTGACCGGCGGCGAGGCGTCACTCGACCTGGTCGAGGCCGACCCCGAGATCGACGACGACGACGTCCAGGAGGCGCTCAACGACTTCGCCAACGCGGCCGTCTCGGCGCCGGTCACCCTGATCTTCGACAAGACGCGAGTGCGACTGGCGCCCAAGGACTACTCCTCGGCCCTGTCGATGAAGGCCGAGGACGGGGAGCTGGTCCCGTCGCTCGACGAGAAGATGCTGGCCGCCCTGGTGAAGTCCCGGGTGGCCGACCCCAAGGGCGCCCCGGTCGATGCCTCCTTCAAGGTGGTCAACGGCAAGCCGCGCGTGGTGCCGGCCAAGCCGGGTGTGGACTACAGGCCCTCCGACATCTCCTCCGCCTTCCTCGACCTGGTCGGCGACCGTTCGGGCAAGCGCGAGGTCAAGGTGAAGGCGACCGTCAAGCAACCCGACTTCACCACCGCCGACGCCCGCAAGCTGGGGATCAAGGAGCAGGTGTCGACCTTCACCACGAACTTCCCGCACGCCGACTACCGCAACGTCAACCTCGGACGGGCCGCCGAGCTGATCTCGGGCACCGTGCTGAAGCCCGGCGAGACCTTCTCGCTCAACGACACGGTGGGGGAGCGGACCGCCGAGAACGGCTTCACCAAGGGCTTCATCATCAGCAACGGCATCTTCAAGGAGGACTTCGGCGGCGGGGTCTCGCAGATGGCGACCACCCTGTTCAACACGATGTTCTTCGCCGGTCTCGAAGACGTCGAGCACAAGCCGCACTCGTTCTACATCGACCGCTACCCGGTGGGTCGCGAGGCGACCGTGGTCTGGGGCGCCCTCGACCTGAAGTTCAAGAACGACACCGACCACGGCATCCTGATCGACGCCCGACTCTCACCGAGCTCGTACTCCAGCCAAGGCGCCCTGACCGTGTCCATGTACTCCACCAAGACGTGGGACATCACCACCAAGACCGGTGAGCGCTACAACTTCACCTCGCCGCAGACCCGCACCCTGACCACCCCCGACTGCACCTCGAACTCCGGGTACGGCGGGTTCGACATCGACGTGTGGCGCTACTTCCACGAGCCCGGTTCCTCGACGGTCGAGCGCACGGAGAAGTTCCACACCACCTACACGCCGTCGGACACGGTGGTCTGCCAGGACCCGCCGGCTCCGAAGAAGAAGCCGTCGGGCGGGGACACCGACAACTGAGCGCAGTCGACTCTCCTTCGACCGGGCCTAGGGCGCGGAGCCCGCGAGCAGGGTACGCGCCAGTCTGCGGGCCTCGGCCCGGTCCGGGCCGCCGAACGAGGTGTCGATCTCGACCTGGGTGTCGGTCGCGATGCCGAACCAGGCGAGGGTGAACTCGATCGACTCCAGTCGACCTACCCCGTGCTCCTCGGCCAACGGCATGATCTGGAGGATCATGTCGGTCACCTCTTCCGTGCTCGCCCGGTGCGACACCTCGACCGTGGCATAGGTGATGTCGCCGTTGACGAGGTCACCGCGCACGTCCATCTCGGCCTCGCTGACCGCGGGGAGGCGCTCGACTGCCTGCTCCAGGTCGTCCGCCGCGTCCTTCGACTGCCCACTCGCGCAGCCGACGAGCCCGCACAGGAACAGGAGGATGACCGTCAGACGTCGCATGGTGCACACCCTTCCCCGCCAGCGGTGTCGTAACACCTCGCCGGCCCCTTCGTTTGAGTGACCATGCGCTCACTTCGCCTGGCACTCGGGGCCCTGCTCGCCATCGCTCTCATCGGATCGGGTGCCGCCCTGCCCGCGGTGGCCGCCGCGGACGGATTCCCGCTGCCACTGCCCACCTCTCCGGCGGGTGACCCTCCGGGCGCCAACGACTGGAACTGCCAGCCGACTGCCCAACGGCCCAGTCCGGTGATCCTGGTGCACGGCACGTTCGGGGACCGCAAGAACCTCCTCGAGAACCTGTCGAAGGGCATCAAGGCTGCCGGCTTCTGTGTCTTCTCCCTCGACTACGGCAACCGCGGCACCGGCGACATCGTGGCCTCGGCGAAGACGTTGAAGGCGTACGTCGCCCGTGTGCGCACGGCGACCGGCGCAGCGAAGGTCTCCCTGGTCGGGCACAGTCAGGGCGGCATGATGCCGCGCTACTACATCAAGTTCCTGGGCGGTGCCACGGTCGTCGACGACCTGGTCGGGATCGCGCCCTCCAACCACGGCACCGACCAGATCGGCCAGCTGGCACCCCTGATGGGTGTGGTCGGCCCGATCCTCGACCTGGTCTGCCGGGCGTGCAGCCAGCAGGCCACCGACTCGCCGTTCCTGCAGCGGCTCAACGCCGGTGACGAGACACCCGGCACCGTGAGCTACACCCAGATCACCACCCGGCACGACGAGGTCGTCGTGCCGCACACGTCGGGCTACCTGGCGGCCGGTCCGCGGACCACGAACCTGACGCTCCAGAATGCCTGCCCACGCGAGCTCGCCGAGCACGTGTTGATCCCGTTGAGTCGGCCCGCGGTCAGCTGGACCCTCGACGCCCTGACCCACGAGGGTCCGGCGCGGTCGTCGTACAAGCCGGCCTGCTGACGGGAGCACACGGTGGCACCGCCGCGACCCAGGGTCGCGGCGGTGCCCCGTCACGTGAGGCGTCGGGGAGCTCAGGGCGTCAGTCGGTGCAGGTCCCGGGGGAACAGCGTGACCTCACGGATGTTGGTCGCCTCCACCAACCGGGCCACCCACCGCTCCAGGCCGATCGCGAAGCCGCCGTGGGGCGGCATGCCGTGCCGGAACGACTGCAGGTACGTCGCGTAGTCAGCCGGGTCCTCACCGCGCGCCCGGATCGCCTCGTCGTACGCCGAGGGCTCGTGCAGGCGCTGCCCGCCGGTGACCAGCTCGAGGCCGCGGAAGAGCAGGTCGAAGCTGTTCGACCAGCGGGCGTCGTCGGGGTGGGGGTGCGTGTAGAACGGCCGCTTCGCCATCGGGTAGCCCTCGACGGCGAGGAAGTCGCTTCCGTGGGTCTCGAGGGCCCAGGCGGCGAGGACACGCTCGTGCTCGGGTGCCAGGTCGGACTCGTCGTCGGGGGCGCCGACCAGGGCCAACGCGTCCCTGAAGTGGATCACCGGGATCTCGTCGGGGACCACGGGCACCCGGGCCCCGGCCAGCTCGGCCGCGTCGCCGGCGTGCTCGTGGACGGCTGCGACCATGCCGGCAACCACCTCGCGCAACATCGCCAGCACGTCGCGGTGGTCGTCGATGAAGCCGAACTCGACGTCGAGCGAGACGTACTCGGCCAGGTGCCGCACGGTGTCGTGCGGTTCGGCACGGAAGACCGGCCCGACCTCGTAGACCCGCTCGAAGACGCCGACCAGCTGCTGCTTGTAGAACTGCGGGCTCTGGGCGAGGTACGCGGGTCGGCCGAAGTAGTCGACCTCGAACACGTTGGCACCCGACTCGGTCGCCGACGCCACGAACTTGGGCGTCTGGATCTCGGTGAACCCGGCCGCGTCGAGCGTCGAGCGGAAGCCACGGAGTGAGGCGGCCGCCAGCTCCCACCGCGCCCGCTGTGCCGGGTGGCGCCAGGCCACGGGCGCGTTGTCGAGCATGGTCGGCAGGGTGCTGTTCAGCGCGGGCCGCCACAGCTCGACGGGTGGGGTGAGCGCCGGCTCGGTCAGCGCGCGGATCACCGGCTCGGTGATCTCGACACCGCCGGGCGCGGCCGCGTTGGCCGTGAGCACGCCTGTCACCTCGACGGTGGTCTCCTCCGGCGGCACCACGATGCCGGGGTCCTTGACCACCACCTGCGTGAGACCGGTGCGGTCGCGGACGACCAGGAACGTCAGTGCCGCGAGTTCGCGGCGGCGGTGGACCCAGCCCTGGATCCGGACGGCTGTTCCCGGGGTGGCGTGGGGGAGTTGTGCACTGAGAGTGCGTTGCATGAGGTTCACCTCCATGTCGGCTACGGAAGCCCTGGAGGTGTGGGCGGGGGCGAAGTCGCGGTGCCACCACACCTTTGCCGGGTTGGCCCCGGCCTCTCGTCGGTACGCCGAACGCGCGGACCGGCGCTTGTCGAGGGTCGTCACGCCTCACGTCGGTTGCGAAGATGCTAGTGCTCGACCGGTCTCCTGACCAACTGCCCTGACGACTGGGAGGAGTCCGTGGCCGGACCTCGATCGAGGAGCGCACCGTCTTCTGAGTGCGCAGTGCCCTGCATGCGACCATGCGCACGCAGGGCACTGCTCCGGTCACGGAACGGTCAGCCGATCACCTTGTCGCAGCCGCTCGGCCGCGAGGTGCCGAGCTTCTTCACGCTGGAGATGTCGTCCTCGACCGGCGTGTTGTTGCCCAGGTTGTTGTCCCGACCGTAGGGCCGCAGGCACAGGGTGTATCCGCCGTAGCTCCTGTGCTCGTACAGCTTCCACCAGCGGTTCGAGTAGTTCCGCACGCTGGAGATCGCGTCATCGACGTTGCCCCACCGCCAGTAGTCCGTGCAGGAGTAGTAGCCGTTGTAGTAGCACCAGTGATCGTTGCCGAAGTTGGTGTCGTAGCCCTGACGGGTGTCGCAGAACCCCGAGTAGTTGTCGTTGAGACAGAACTTCAGCCCCGTCGTCGCCGCCTGCGCCGACGACGGCACCATGGCCAACGCCCCCACCACCAAGAATCCGACCAGCAGTGAGCGAATCGCGCGCAGAGTCACCATGTGATCCCCCGATCTGGGTGAACGACCCGATGTCGTTCGAGGGCCCGGACGCTAGCAAGGGGCCGCGTCCAGGCGCACCCCTTTCCGGCCCCGCAGCGGCCGCCGTAAGGGAACCGTAAGCAAGATCCGTGGCGGCAGGCGGGAGCGTCAGCCGGGAGCCGCGAGGTAGCGGTAGACGTGGTGCGTGACGAACCCCAGCCGCTCGTAGAGCGTCATCGCGGCGGTGTTGTCGCTGCGGACCTGCAGGTAGGCCGTGGTCGCACCCGAGGATGCGCCCCAGTCGACGAGCTCGGCGACCAGGGCGGTGGACAGCCCCTGGCGGCGTACGTCGTCCGCGGTCCAGATGTCGTAGAGCCCCAGCCAGTCGGCGTCGAGGGCGGCTCGCGCGCGAGCCCGTTCGTCGAGGGAGGCCACGGCCCGGACGCCGTCGCTCGCCAGCTCGATGTCGTTCCTCGGCGCAGGCAGGGCTCGGTGCAGCCGGGCCAGGGATGCGACCTGGAACAGCGAGTCGGCCTCACCGGGCCGGGCCTCGACCCAGCCGAGCGACCCGAGGGCGACATCCTGTTCGGAGCCGACGACCACCTGGGCCCACGCCGACCGTCGCAACGACGAGTAGAAGGCCACGACCTGCTCCGCGGCCGCGGGGTACGGCATCCCGGGGTCTCCCATCGCCAGGACGGAACCGGCCCGCGCGATCTCCTGGGGGGTGACGTCGCTGCGCATCACCCACTCGCCGAGAGGGCGGGTCGGGACGTCGGGCCACATGGTCAGGCAGTGGAGCTCGGCGTCTCGGGCGGAGACCCGGTGCCGCACCGATGGCCGGGGTGGGACCGGCTTTCCGGAGACGATGTCGGCGATCTCGATCGACACCGCCGGGCCCGACGCCGGCGCGACGACACAGACCCCGTCGGCCCACGAGATGCACACGCCGAGGACGTCGGTCAGGGCCGGGCCGCCGGTTGGCCCGGACTCTCCGCGGACGATGCGGCGGACCACGACGCGCTGGCCCACGACGTGCGGACCGAGCCGGTGCCTGCCCACGTCCTGGGAGTCAGCGACGGAATCCATGACTGGGATACTAGGCTGTCGGTAGCAACCCGCATTCGTCAGTCTTCAGGAGGAACTGGTGACCTACGTCATCGCCCAGCCGTGTGTCGACCTCAAGGACCGTGCATGTGTCGACGAGTGCCCTGTCGACTGCATCTACGAAGGCAAGCGGATGCTCTACATCCACCCGGACGAGTGCGTCGACTGCGGTGCCTGTGAGCCGGTCTGCCCCGTCGAGGCGATCTTCTACGAGGACGACACCCCGGAGCAGTGGAAGGACTACTACGACGCCAACGTCAAGTTCTTCGACGACCTGGGCTCACCCGGTGGGGCCGCAAAGATGGGCGTGATCGACAAGGACCACCCGTTCATCGCCGCCCTCGAGCCGCAGAACCAGGACTCCTGATCTCGGTGGTTGAGAAGGCGCGCCAGCGCCGTCTCGAAACGCACGTCTCCCGTCGGCTCCCCGACTTCCCGTGGGACAAGCTGACGGCGTACGCCGCCACGGCGCGAGCTCACCCTGACGGCATCGTCGACCTCTCCGTCGGCACTCCGGTCGACCCGACGCCGAAGGTGGCGCAGGACGCGTTGATCGCGGCCGCGGACAACCCGGGCTACCCGGTCACGATCGGCAAGGTCGAGACCCGCCAGGCGATCATCGACTGGATGGCTCGCACCCTGGGGGTGACCGGTCCGGGGCTCGACGGCGTCCTCCCGGTCATCGGCTCCAAGGAGCTGATCGCCGGCCTTGCCCTGCACCTGGGCGTCGGTGCCGGCGACCTGGTGGTCTTCCCGCAACTGGCCTACCCCACCTACGAGGTGGGCGCGGCACTGGTCGGCGCGCGGACCCTGGCCGCGGACTCGTTGACCGCGATCGGACCCGAGGTGCCGAAGATCCTGTGGATCAACTCGCCCTCGAACCCGTCGGGCAAGGTCCTG
Source organism: Nocardioides jensenii JCM 1364 = NBRC 14755 (assembly GCF_001552535.1). Taxonomy (GTDB): domain Bacteria; phylum Actinomycetota; class Actinomycetes; order Propionibacteriales; family Nocardioidaceae; genus Nocardioides; species Nocardioides jensenii. Next base: position 39,235 of record NZ_BCRJ01000015.1, read on the forward strand.
CCGGTCGACCACCTCAAGAAGGTCGTCGACTGGTGCCGCCAGCGAGGCACCATCCTGGTCTCCGACGAGTGCTACATCGAGATGGCCTGGGACACCGAGCACCCACCGGTCTCGGTGCTGCACCCCGACGTCTGCGGTGACAGCCACGACGGCATCCTCGCGGTCCACTCCCTGTCCAAGCGCTCCAACCTGGCCGGCTACCGCTGCGCGTTCGTCGCGGGCGACACGGCGTTGATCGGTGAGCTGCTGGCGGTGCGCAAGAACCTCGGCCTGCAGATGCCCGGGCCGCAACAGATCGCGATGATCGCCGCCCTCGACGACGACGCCCACGTTGCCGAGCAGCACGCGCGCTACGCCGCCCGACGCGCCAAGCTCAGAGAGGCGCTGGAGCGAGCGGGCTTCCGCATCGACCACTCCGAGGCCTCCCTCTATCTCTGGGCGACCCGTGACGAAGACTGCTGGGCGACCGTCGCAGCCCTGGCCGAGCAGGGGATTCTGGTGGCCCCCGGGGCGTTCTACGGCGCCGCCGGTCACCAGCACGTGCGCGTGGCGTTCACCGCGACCGACGAGCGGGTCGATGCCGCCGTACGCCGACTGGCCTGACCGCTCTTCGGTGGTCGAGTAGGACGCCCCGCGCCCGAGTCGAGACCGCACTGCCTCCGGACCGGGGTCAGTCGTGCACGTCGACGTGCACGTGGTCGCGGTGCTCGAGGACGGCGACGGTGCCGGCCGGCTTCCCCTCGACGTCGCCGGGGTCGTAGTCGCGCCAGCCCTGCTCGGACCTGGTGCCGAAGGTCCAGATCCGGTCGTCGAAGATGACGTGGTCGATGTCGAGCCGATCGGCCTGCGCGACCAGGTAGTAGGCCATCGCCCATCCCTGCTTGCGGTTCGCCTCGTTGATCGGTCGCACGAAGACGTCGATGGCCCGGCCCTCGTAGTGCGCCGAGCCGTCCATGTGACCCGAGTCCACGCCACCCGGCGCGAACCCGCCCAGGGCCTGGTCGCCGAAGGCAGCCTGCAGATCGGCGCGTACGACGCTCGCACGGTGGGTCAGGCCTGACCGGTCGAGGTCGTCGTCCTCGCCTGCGGGCCGGCCCTGGACGACGCACGTGAACTGACCGTCCGGCGAGTTGCCGGTCAGTGCCGAGGCAAGGGCGCGGGCGTCGTCGGCATGGGCCTCGTAGGCCTCGGGATGCCCCGATCTCTGCACGCGCTGGGCCGCCTCGGTGATGCGCATCGACTCGTAGCCGTCGATCCGCACGAGGGCGTCGTAGAACGCGTTCGTCGCGTAGTAGGCGTCGAGGACCTGCTCTCTCGTGCCCCAGCCCTGGGAGGGCCGCTGCTGGAAGATCCCGAGTGAGTCGCGGTCGCCGTACTCCAGGTTGACGATCTTGGACTCCTGGAACGCGGTGGCCAGGGCGATGCTGACCGCGCGTGCGGGCAGACCGCGGCGTACGCCGATGGCCGCGATCAGCGACGCGTTCTCCGCCTGCTCGAGACTCAGCTCGACCTCGTGCCCGTCGACCTTCGCGGTGCACGACTCAGGGTCGGGGAGGGGGCCGAACCCGCGCTCGACCGCGATCGCCACGCCGGCGACGACGGCGATGACGGCCAGACCGCCCGCGATCCGGCCACGTGTGCCCATGTGGTCTCGTTTCGGCGCGACTAGTCGTTGGCGTGGAGGGCGGCGTTGAGCTCGATGCCCTGTCCCTTCCACGCGACGGCCTCGATGGCGCCACTGACCGAGTTGCGGCGGAACAGCACGTTGTTGGCACCAGAGAGGGTCGAGGCCTTGACCACGGAGCCGTCCTCGAGGGTCACCTTGGTGCCTGCGGTGACATAGCAACCGGCCTCGACCACGCAGTCATCGCCCAGCGAGATGCCGAGACCGGAGTTGGCGCCGAGCAGACAGCGCTCGCCGATCGAGATGACCTGCTTGCCGCCGCCGGAGAGGGTGCCCATGATCGAGGCACCGCCGCCGACGTCGGATCCGTCGCCGACCACGACGCCGCCGGAGATGCGTCCCTCGACCATCGAGGCGCCCAGGGTGCCGGCGTTGAAGTTCACGAAGCCCTCGTGCATGACGGTCGTACCCGAGGCCAGGTGGGCACCGAGCCGCACCCGGTCGGCGTCACCGATGCGGACGCCACTGGGAACGACGTAGTCGACCATCCGGGGGAACTTGTCGACACCGAAGACGGTGACGTGCTGGCCCGCGGCCCGCAGGCGGGCGCGGGTGAGCTCGAAGCCCTCCACGGAGCAGGGGCCGGCGCTGGTCCACACGACGTTGGTCAGCAACCCGAACATGCCGTCGAGCGACAGCCCGTGAGGAGGCACGACACGCGCCGAGAGCAGATGGAGCCGGAGCCAGACGTCGGCGGTGTCGACCGGGGCCGCGGCCAGGTCGGCGATCGTGACCAGACGCACCTCACGTCGCACGCCGCGGATCTCGTCGTCGCCCTCGAGCGCGGTCAGCTCGGCGGGCGCCGAGGCGTCGGCAGGCGCCGCACCGAGGGTGGGCTGGGGGAACCAGACGTCGAGGACGGTGCCGTCGGTGGTGAGAGTGGCCAGGCCGTGGGCCCATGCGGGGCCGGAAGTCGTGTCAGTCACGGGCGCAACTCTACGGTCGTGCTCCCAGCGTCGGGCAGGTGCTCCGAACTCAGTAGTGCCAGCTCTCGATCTTCCACTCGCCGGCGTCGGTGTGAACCATCTCGATGGTGAAAGTGCCGACGCTGGAGCCATCGGCGGTCATGTCGACCCCGACGGTGGCACTGTCGCTGCTGATGGAGGTCACGTCAGGCTCCCCGAACGTGATGCCCTCGGCGTCGTCGGTGGTGATCTCCGAGCAGTCGGCGGAGTCCGGGTCGATCAACCAGGCCTTTGCGATGTCGCACTGGTTGCCCTCGATGGCCGAGACGAAGGTCGTCGCCACGGCCGTCACCGTGCTGGCGTCCACACTCATGCCGGGCGTGGTGGTCTCGGGCTCCACCTCGGTCGTTCCGGGCTGGGTCTCACTACCACCGCTGTCGCCGCTCTCGTCGCTGAAGTCGACCAGCCACTCGCCGTCGACCTTGGTCAGCGGGAACTCCTCGGTGCCCGGCTCCCCGTCCTCGACGTACTCGGTCTCGACGACGGCCTTGTCCCCGTCGACGGACTTCTCGGTCACCTTGGTGGTCTCGATGTCACCCGCGGAGTTGATCGCGTCGCACGGGAAGTCCTCGCCGTCGACGATGAGGCCCTGGGCGGCCTCGCAGTCACCCTTCTCCGCCGCCGCGACCAGGGCCTCGACCGTCTCGACCGGGGAGCGGTCGCTGCCACCGCCGCTGTCGTCATCGTCGTCGCCACCGGAGAGGAGGACCGCGGCGATGATGCCGCCGATCACCAGCACCAGGACGACCAGAACGCCGATCAGGACCTTCTTGTTGATCCCGCCGCCCTGGCCGCCGCCCTGGCCGCCGCCCTGGCCGCCGCCCTGGCCGTAGCCGGCCGGCGGGGCGCCGAGCT
>NZ_BCRJ01000016.1 GCF_001552535.1 Nocardioides jensenii JCM 1364 = NBRC 14755
TGTTGTGGCTGCCCGGGCTGCTGGTTCGGTGGGCCGGGCTGGCGCTGGCCGCCGGGCGGCTGCTGCCAGGGCTGGTCGCCGGACGGTCCGAGGGTGTCGTTCATGGCAGGTCCCGAGTCGCTTTCCTGGGGTCAGTGGGCGTTGTGAACCTAACCAGCCCCGGCCGGCGTCAAACATCACGACGGGTGGGCCCGGAGTGGCAACTGATTGGGCCGGTGCACCTCCGTGGCGGTATCCTGCTGGCACAGACGTCTGAGCCGTCATCAACGGTGAGTCTCCGGAAGAACGGGTCGGCAACGGCCTCACTAGAACCGGACGGATGGGTCCGTCACTGCCCGAAGATGAAGCGGCTTCCCGCCCCGGCGGGAGGCAAGCGAGGTGGTACCGCGGTCACCCCGACCTGCAGATGAGGCGGGGGAGTCGTCCTCGTGGCAACAGCCCCGAGTTGTACGACGTACCCGCAGGAGAGCAGATGACGTATCCCAAGGCCTCGACGCAGCAGACGCAGGACGAGACCGCGAGCGTTCCCTCGAGCCCGAGGTTCCCGGCTCTCGAGGAGCGGGTGCTCGACTACTGGAAGCAGGACGAGACCTTCGCGGCCAGCGTCGAGCAGCGTCAGGCAGGGGAGAACGGCGAGAACGAGTTCGTCTTCTATGACGGCCCGCCCTTCGCGAACGGGCTCCCGCACTACGGCCACCTGCTCACCGGGTACGTCAAGGACGTCGTGCCGCGCTACCAGACGATGCGTGGCAGGCGCGTCGAGCGTCGCTTCGGGTGGGACACCCACGGGCTGCCCGCCGAGCTCGAGGCGATGCGGCAGCTCGGCCTCAAGACGACCGACGAGATCCACGAGATGGGCATCGAGAAGTTCAACGACGCCGCCCGGGCCTCGGTGCTGAAGTACACCGACGAATGGCAGGAGTACGTCACCCGCCAGGCCCGCTGGGTCGACTTCGACAACGACTACAAGACGCTCAACCCCGACTACATGGAGAGCGTCATCTGGGCGTTCAAGTCGCTCTTCGACAAGGGCTACGTCTATGAGGGCTTCCGGGTGCTGCCCTACTGCTGGAACGACGAGACGCCACTGTCGAACCACGAGCTGCGCATGGACGACGACGTCTACAAGAATCGCCAGGACCCCGCGGTCACCGTCGGCTTCGTGATGGAGGCGACCGGAGCGGACCCGGTGCTCGACGGCGCCCACGTGCTGATCTGGACCACCACGCCGTGGACGTTGCCCTCCAACCTCGCGGTCATGGTGGGCTCCGACATCGACTACGTCGTGGTCGAGGCCGGCGTACCGGGCACGGACACCACCGCCCGCTACCTGCTGGCCGAGGCCCGGCTGCCGTCGTACGCCCGCGAGCTGGGGGTCTCGACAGGCTCGACCACCGGTGAGCCGGAGTTCACGGTCGTGGGCCGCTACCGCGGCGCCGACCTGGTCGGGCGCAGCTATGCGCCGCCGTTCTCCTACTACGCCGGCCACGAGAATGCGTTCCGCATCGTTGCCGCCGACGACGCGGTGACCACCACCGACGGCACCGGGTTGGTGCACAGTGCCGGCGCCTTCGGTGAGGTCGACAAGGAGGTCACCGACCGCGAGGGCATCGAACCGGTCATGCCGGTCGGCAAGGACGGTCGATTCACGCACCCGGTCGACGAGTACGCCGGGATGCTGGTCTTCGACGCGAACCTGCACATCATGGACCACCTCAAGGCTGCCACCCGGGGGGCAGACGAGGTCGGATCCGTCACTCCCGGCACCGTCTTGCTGCGTCGCGAGTCCTACGAGCACTCCTACCCGCACTGCTGGCGCTGCCGCGAGCCCCTGATCTACAAGGGCGTCTCGTCGTGGTTCGTCGAGGTGACCGCGTTCAAGGACCGGATGCTCGAGCTCAACGAGCAGATCCGTTGGGTGCCCGACCACATCCAGCAGGGCCAGTTCGGCAAGTGGCTGGCCAACGCCCGCGACTGGTCGATCACCCGCAACCGGTTCTGGGGCTCCCCGGTGCCCGTGTGGAAGAGCGACGACGAGGCCTACCCGCGCATCGACGTCTACGGCTCGTTCGCCGAGATAGAACGCGACTTCGGGCGGGTGCCGCTCAACGCCGACGGCGAGCCCGACCTGCACCGTCCCTATGTCGACGACCTGACTCGTCCCAACCCCGACGACCCGACCGGCCAGTCCACGATGCGCCGGGTCGAGGACGTGCTCGACGTGTGGTTCGACTCCGGCTCGATGTCGTATGCCCAGGTGCACTACCCGTTCGAGAACGAGGAGTGGTTCGAGCACCACTTCCCGGCCGACTTCATCGTCGAGTACATCGGGCAGACCCGCGGCTGGTTCTACATGCTGCACATCCTGGCCAGCGCCATCTTCGAGAAGCCCGCCTTCAGCTCGGTGATCTGCCACGGCATCGTGCTCGGCTCCGACGGTCAGAAGATGAGCAAGTCGCTGCGCAACTACCCCGACGTGCGCGAGGTCTTCGACAGTGCGGGCGCCGACGCGATGCGCTGGTTCCTGATGGCCTCGCCGATCCTTCGTGGCGGCAACCTGATCGTCACGGACCAGGGCATCCGCGACACCGTCCGCCAGGTGCTGATGCCCCTGTGGAACAGCTGGTACTTCTTCAGCCTCTACGCGAACGCCGCGAACGCGGGCGAGGGGTACGACGCGCAGTGGCGGACGACGTCGCAGGATCCCCTCGACCGCTACCTGCTGGCCAAGCTGCGCCAGCACGTCGAGACGGTGACGGGCCAGATGGACGCCTACGACATCGCCGGTGCCTGCGAGTCCACGCGGTCGTTCCTGGACGTGCTGACCAACTGGTACATCCGCCGCTCCCGCGAGCGTTTCTGGGAGACGGACTCCCCGGCGGTCGGGGAGTCGAGCGGCGTGCCGTCCCGGAGCCACGACGCCTTCGACACGCTCCACACCGTGCTCGAGGTCCTGTGCCGGGTCAGCGCACCGCTGCTTCCGCTGACCCTGGAGGAGATGTGGCGCGGGCTGACGGGTGGTCGTTCGGTGCACCTCACCGACTGGCCGGCCGCCGATGAGCTGCCCGCGGATGACGAACTGGTTGCCTCCATGGACGTCGTACGTGACGTGTGCTCGGCGACCTCTGCGCTGCGCAAGAGCGCGTCCCTGCGCAACCGGCTGCCGCTGGCCACCCTGACGGTCGTCGTCGACGGCGCCGACGCGCTGGCCGGCTTCGTGTCGATCGTCTCCGACGAGGTCAACGTCAAGCAGGTCCGCCTGCTCGACCTGGCCGACCCCGAGGCCGCGTCGTACGGCGTCTCGCAGAAGCTGACCGTCAACGCTCGTGCGGCCGGCCCGCGGTTGGGCAAGGACGTGCAGCTGGCGATCAAGGGCTCGAAGTCGGGCGACTGGTCGGTCGCCGATGACGGGGCCGTGACGTCGGGCGGCCTGGCCCTGGTCGAGGGAGAGTTCACCCTGGAGACCGTGGCCGCATCGGGTGACGACTCGGCGACCGGAATGCTCCCGCACGGTGGGTTCGTCGTGCTCGACACCGTCGTGAGCCCGGAACTGGCCGCGGAGGGGCTTGCCCGTGACCTCGTGCGAGCGGTCCAGCAGGCCCGCCGCGACGCCGGCCTCGACGTCTCCGACCGGATCACGCTGACCATCGGTGGTGACGACGCCGTCCTGGCGGCTGCCCGGACCCATGAGGCCCTGATCGCCGGCGAGACCCTGGCCACCACGGTCGTCTTCGCGGACTCGACGGAGAGTGCCGGGGCTGCGGTCGAGGTGGGCGACGGCGCCAAGGCCCGGGTGAACGTGACCCCCGCCTGACCCACCTCCCCGCCGCCGCGTGCAGAAGGCCACGTCCACGACTGTGTGCACCCGGCGGGCGGGGTGCACGCACTCAGCACGGGCGCACCCGTGCCGTCTCACCCGACGGCAGCCTGGGGCGGAGCCTGCCCGGCGCTCGCGTCGGCGCGCGCCCACGTGTGGGCGGCGAGCAGGAGCAGTCCGGTGCCGAGCACCATGCCGTGGGCGATGCGGAACTCGGCGCCCAGGAAGAACTGCGGCAGGTACGTGGCCAGGCCGAGTCCGGAGGCAAGTCCACCGGTGCGACCCGACGCGCCCGTGTTCCACATGCCGTGTGCCAGTCGGCCACCGACCAGGACCAGGGCGAGCAGTCCCAGGGCGAACGTCGTCATCGGCAACGGTGCGTAGCGAAAGGCGTCGGCGACGTCGATGACCCGGGCGTCGTGATGCGTGACGGCATAGTCGCCCAGCGCGTGCAGCCCGTAGGCCTCGGCTCCGTAGTAGGGGAGCAGCATCGCCACGGCGAACCACATGCGGCTCTCGGCCTCGCGGGTCGGTCGGCCGGTCCAGCGCCAGGGTGTGGTCAACGTCGCGCTGCGCAGCGCGAACGCCAGGGCCACGAATCCGAGCATGCCCAGCGCGTGCGCGATCGGCCAGGCGGCCGAACCGAACGTGGTGGCGCCCGATGAGCCGGATTCGTCTCCCCAGGGGCGCAGGGCCGGGTAGGCCATGAAGGCGAGGCCCGAGATCGCCAGGCCGATGGTGGTGCCGAGGTGCTTGGTCATGGTCTCCCCAAAATGTGAGCAGTGCTCTCTGTTGTGAAGACCATAAGCCCGAGGCGGTGCTGAAAACAAGAGCGGTGCTCACAAAAGTGACACATGCTCCTGTTGCTGTGGCAGGATGCGAGGCATGGCCAAGGGACCCACTCCGCGAGAGGTCGCCCGGACGGAGAACATCGCCCGGATCAAGCGGCTCGCTCTCTCGCAGCTGTCGAGCACAAGTGCGGGCGAGCTGTCACTGCGCGCGATCGCCCGTGAGCTCAACATCGTCTCCAGTGCGATCTACCGCTACTACTCCAGTCGCGACGAGCTCATCACAGCGCTCATCGTCGATGCCTACGACGACCTCGGGCGAGCGCTGGAAGAGGCCGGTGCCGCCGACCGCAGGGGAGTGCGGCGCCGATGGAGTGACACCTGTCGGGCCATGCGTGAGTGGGCACTGGCCGAGCCGCACCGCTTCGCCCTGGTCTACGGGTCCGCGATTCCCGGCTATCGGGCGCCGCAGGACACCATCGCCCCCGCTGGGCGTGTGGTCGATGCGTTCTTCGGACCCGTCGTCGACGTGCTGCGCTCGAGCCGCGACGAGGTCGGAGTCAACGGTTGGTCGAGGCCCGGTCGTGTGTTGCTCGGTCAGCTCGAAGTGACCGACGAGGCCCTCGGACTCGAGGTGAGCCCGACGGCGGTGCTGGCGCTGCTGGGGGCGTTCGCGCGCGTCATCGGCGCGCTCACCCTCGAGCTCAACGGGCACTTCGTCGGAGGGTTCGAGCCGGCGGATGCGCTGTTCGACGCGTTCGTCGACCACGAGGCGACCCTGCTCGGGCTCTGATTCGCCGGGTGAGCGCGGACCAGCTCAGGGTCAGCGGCTTCGGAGGTCGTGCAGGACCGGCGGTGAGGCGATCGCGAGCAGCAGCACCGCCATCGGCACCACGACCGGGAACCCGAACCGCACGTAGCCCAGGGCGCCCAGCACGCCGCCGAGGAAGAAGAGCAGCACCAACAGGACGAGCAGACCGAGCTTGCGGGCGTCGGCGGTCACCGGTGGCAGGTCGGGGGTGCGCTCGCGATAGGCGAGCTTGCCGAGCTCGATCCCGATGTCGGTGATCATCCCCGTGACGTGCGTGGTGCGAATCTGTGCCCCGGACAGCTTGGTGATGATCGCGTTCTGCAGTCCCATGGTGAAGCCGAGGACTCCGATGAAGACGTACGCGCGATTCGACACGTGCAGACTCTCCGCGAGCAGTCCGAAGGCCAGGATCAGCAACGCCTCGAGCACGAGGACATTCGCATAGCGCCCGTGCAGGCCTCGCCGACGACCCCAGTTGAAGATGATCGCGCAGCTCATCGCCCCGAGCACGAAGGCCGTCAGCGCAACCACGGCCAGCCAGGCGAGACCGGTGAAGCCGAGAACGAGCGAGTCGGCGACCGTGGCGGTCAGTCCGGTCATGTGCGAGGTGTACGCCGAGACGGCGACGAAGCCGACAGAGTTCAGCACTCCGGCGAGCAGCGCCAGCAGGCTGGCGAGCTGCGCGTTGCGAACGTCGGTCCGCTCGGAACCGGTGAGACCGAACATGTCCTGACCCTAGGTGCAGGGACCCGGCACCCGGACACGTGACCCGAGCGGTCCGATGCGGCAGCGGCCCGATGAGAGTGGATGAGAGACCTGAAAGTCCTCTCATCCACGCCTAATGCCCGGCTCATCACCGGCTCCTAGCGTTCCTGTCATGACCTCGACCTACGCCTCCACCGACCACATCGACGTCCACCTGTCCCTCGCCGACGCCGTCGACGCCGACGTCGCCGACGACCACGTCCTGCCGCTCCACCCGACCCGGCTCCAGCGCGCCAAGAAGGCCTACACGACCCGCTTCCTCGCCGAGCGCCTCGAGGAGGACTCCCAGGGCTACTCACTGCGGGTCGACCCCGGCGTGGCGCCCCGCCCGGGAGACGTGGCGCTGGCCCGGGTGGTCGAGCTCGGCAAGCGCAAGCGCCTCGAGACCCCGCACAGCCGCCGGGCGAGCCTGTTCGTGGGTGACGAGATCCTGGTCGCCTACGGCCACCGCTACGCACCCGACCAGTTCGAGGCCGAGGTGCCCGCCGACCTCGGCACGGCCCACCTGATCGCGGCCGGCGGCATCATCGGCCGGGTCACCGCTCAGCACGCCTCGATCGACTTCGCAACGGTCCTCGAGCCGATCGGTCTCCTCGCCGACGGCGACGGCGTGGTGAACCTGAGCCGGGTGGCTCCCCTCTCCGTGGTGGACCCGCCGAGCGCCGACGCGCGCCGAGCCGACTCCGCCGGGCCCACCGTCATCGCGGTGCTCGGCACGTCGATGAACTCCGGGAAGTCGACCACGCTTGCCAACCTCGTCCACGGGCTGACCAAGTCCGGGCTCACCGTCGCCGCCGGAAAGGCCACCGGGACAGGCGCCGGCGGCGACCCGCGCCTGTTCACCGATGCCGGTGCGTCGAAGGTGCTCGACTTCACCGACTTCGGACACCCCTCGACCTTCCGCCTCGCCCACACCACGGTGCGGGCACTGCTCTCCTCGATGGTCGACGAGCTCAACGAGGCCGGGACCGACGTCGTGGTCATCGAGATCGCCGACGGGGTCTACCAGTCCGAGACCTCGCGGCTCCTCCGGGACCCGCTCTTCGACGGACTCGTGGACAAGGTCGTCTTCGCCGCCGCGGACGCGCTCGGGGCGGGAGCCGGCGTCAGGCTCCTCCAAGAGGCCGGCCACGAGGTGATCGCCCTCAGCGGGGTGGTCACCGCGTCGCCGCTGGCCGCCCGCGAGGCAGCCGCCGTGGTCGACGTGCCGGTGGTGGACACCTTCGACCTGGCGCAGGCGGACGTGGCGAACCGCCTGCTCGCATGACCGGGAGCGAGCCGGGGCCAGAAGCAGCAGGGCTGCCCCGGCTGCTGGTCGGCGCCAGGCGCCGCCGCTTCGCGCAGCTGGTGGCCAGCGGGCTCGGCCAGGCCACCCTGGTCGTGCTGACGGCCTTCCTGATGCCGGTCGTGCTCGCTGCACGCGACACCACGTCGCGGATGACGGCGGTCGCCGTACTCGGTGCTGGTGCGCTCGTCCTCGGGATCCTCCGCTACCAGGAACGCGTCCTTGCCGAGCGGCTCGGACAGGACTACGTGCAGGAGATCCGCACCGGCCTGGTCGCCTCGAGCCTGGCCGAGACCGGGCCCAACGTCGGGATCACCGTCGCCCGCACCACCAACGACCTCAACTCCGTGCGCAACTGGATCGCGCTCGGCATCACGCCGCTGGTCGTGGGGGTCCCCGTGATCCTCGGGACAGTGGTGGCCCTGTGGATCCTCCACCCGATGCTCGTGCTCGCCGTCGGCCTCCCCCTGGCGGCACTGGGCATCGTGCTCGCCATGCTGGCCGTGCCGCAGTACGAGCGCTCGCGCGAGCTGCGCCGGCTCCGCGGGGGTCTGGCGGCCCGGGTCAGCGACACCGTGCACGCCTCGGAGTCGATCCGCGCGGGCGGCGGTGCGCGCCGCGAGGTGCGTCGGATCGCGTCACGAGGCCAGCAGGTGGCGGACGCATCCGTGGCGCGCGCCAGGATCGGCGGACTCATCCGCGGCTCGGCGATCACCACCACCGGGCTGGCCTCCGTGGCAGTGGCAGCCGTCGGCGTCTGGGCCGGTCTCCCCGGAGCCACCGTGGCGACCGCGCTGACCGTCGTCGGCGTCCTCACCGGGCCGGTGAACGAGCTCGGCCGCGTGGTCGAGTACCGCCAGTCCTACCGGGCCGCACGCCGGATCATCGGCCCGGCCCTGGTGGTCGCCGCCCGGCCGTCGGGGAGGACGACGTGGCAGCGTGTCAAGTCGGCCGAACCGGGCCTGGTGATCCGTGGCGTCAGTGTCGACGGCACTCCTGTCCCTGACCTCGACGCGCGAGCGGGCGACGTGATCGTGCTGCGCAGCACGCGGGCCGAGCGGACGGCTGCGGTCGCCGGAGCCCTGGCCGGCCTCTCCGACGCGGTGGTCGGCCAGGTCATCCTCGACGGTGTGGAGCTTCTCGACCTCGCGGGTGAGAGACGACGGTCGCTGGTCGGCCACGGAGCCGCCGGCACGCCCTTCGAGCGAGGGTCAGTGGCTCGGCTCGTCCGCTACCAGCGTCCTACGTGCCGGGAGCCGATCGACGCAGTGCTGGCCCGCGTCGGCCTCACCTGTCGCGTCGCCGGTCTCCACCAGGGGGAGCGGACGCAGCTACGCCGCGGGGGGCAGCCGCTCATGGCGCCCGAGCAGGCACAGCTGCGTCTGGCGAGGGCGTTGTACGGCGACCCGCCCCTGGTCGTGCTGGACCACCTCGACGACCAGCTGGGCGCCGGACACCTCCGGCACCTGCGCCGTGCGATCAGGGAGTACGCCGGCATCCTGGTCGTCAGGAGCGACGATCCTGACGCGTTTCTCGAGGACTACCGCGTGTGGCGCCTCGACACGGATGGTCAGGAGGCCCGGGTTGCCAGGTCGAGCTTCGTGGAGAGTCGGTCCAGGTAGGCGACGACCTCGTCCTCCGACGTGTCGGGAACGCCCCAGATCAGCTCGGTGACTCCCGCAGCCGCCCACTCCGCGAGGTCGGCGGGAGTCGGCCTGGCGGCGATCAGCACGTGGATCTCGGGGGTGCCCTCGCGTCCCGCGCCGGCCCAGGCCTCGTGCAGCGCAGACGCCTTCACCCCGATGCCGGTCTCGATCGGCGTGGTCATCCACCCGTCGGCATGGGCAGCGATCCAGGCGAACGTCTTCGGTCCGCCTCCGGCACCGATCAACAGCGGGACGTGTGCCTGCAGGGGCTTCGGCCACGCCCACGACGCGCCGAACTGCACGAACTGGCCGTCGTACGACGCCTCGTCCTCGGTCCACAACGCCCGCATCGCCTCGACGTACTCGCGCAGGACCGTACGTCGTTTCGCGGCCGGCACGTGATGGTCGGTGAGCTCGTCGACGTTCCACCCGAAGCCGGCGCCGAGGGTGACCCGGCCACCTGAGAGGTGATCGAGCGTGGCGATCGTCTTGGCCAGGGTGATCGGGTCCGACTCGACCGGGAGCGCGACGGCGGTGGAGAGCCGGATCCGCGACGTGACCGCAGCAGCCGTCGCCAACGACACCCACGGGTCGAGGGTGCGGGTGTAGCGGTCGTCGGGCAGGGTCTCGTCGCCGGTGCCGGGATGGGCCGCCTCGCGCTTGACCGGGATGTGGGTGTGCTCGGGCACGTAGAACGTGTCGAACCCGCGATCCTCGGCGGCACGTGCGGCAGCGGCCGGGGTGATCCCGCGGTCGCTGGTGAACAGGACGATTCCGTGGCGCATGGAGACAATCTAGAACACGTTCCAGTATTCCGCGCCTCTACGATGGCGGGCATGCCCGAACTCGACCTCGCCGCCGACGCCGTCACCCTCACCGAACAACTGGTCAACATCGAGTCGGTGAGTCACCAGGAGCAGGTGATCGCGGACGCCGTCGAGGCCGCCCTGACCCCCCTGGCGCACCTCGAGGTGACCCGTCACGGCCACACGATCGTGGCCCGTACCAACCTCGGCCGCGACGACCGGGTGGTGATCGCCGGTCACATCGACACCGTGCCGCTCAACGACAACCTGCCGGCCCGTCGCGACGACGAGTTCCTGCACGGACTCGGCTCCTGCGACATGAAGGGCGGCGTCGCGGTCGCCCTCAAGCTGGCCGCCGACCTGACCGAGCCGAACCGCGACATCACCTTCATCTTCTACGACGCCGAAGAGGTCGAGGCCGAGCACAACGGTCTGTTCAAGCTCGGCCGGAGCGCCCCCGAGCTCATGCAGGCCGACTTCGCGATCCTGATGGAGCCGTCCAACGCGGTCGTGGAGGCCGGCTGCCAGGGCACCATGCGGGTCGACGTACGCACGGCCGGCGAGCGCGCGCACAGCGCCCGCAGCTGGATGGGCGTCAACGCGATCCACGCCGCGGCTCCGATCCTGGCCAAGCTCGCCGACTACCAGCCCCGCAAGCCGGTGATCGACGGACTCGAGTACCACGAGGGCCTCAACGCCGTCTTCATCGACGGCGGCGTGGCCGGCAACGTGCTGCCCGACGAGTGCGTGGTGCAGGTCAACTACCGCTTCGCCCCCGACCGCAGCGGTGAGGAGGCCGAGAGGTTCCTGCGGGACTTCTTCGACGGCTACGACGTCACGGTCACCGACCTCGCCCCCGGCGCGCTCCCGGGTCTCTCCGTACCGGCCGCCGCGGCGTTCCTCGAGGCCGTCGGTGGCGAGGCGAACCCGAAGTTCGGCTGGACCGACGTGTCCCGGTTCAGTGAGCTCGGGGTGCCTGCGGTGAACTTCGGGCCGGGTGATCCACTGTTGGCGCACAAGCAGGAAGAGCACGTCCCGTTCGCACACATCGAGCGGTGCGAAGAGCAGCTGCGGATCTGGTTGGGGGAGTCATGACGGAGGGCAAGGGCCGCGACAAGCACCGCGGGCCGGTGGTGATGCGCCGCTCGCAGGTCGACAGCGGTACGACGGACCAACGGCTCCTCGACTCGCGGGGGCCGACCGACTGGGTGCACACCGACCCCTGGCGCGTGATGCGCATCCAGTCCGAGTTCGTCGAGGGATTCGGCGCGCTGGCCGAGCTCGGCCCGGCGATCGGGGTGTTCGGCTCCGCACGGACCAGGGTCGACGAACCGGCGTACGCGCAGGCCGAGGAGCTGGGCCGCAAGCTGGTCCAGGCCGACTTCGCAGTGATCACCGGTGGCGGTCCGGGCGCCATGGAGGCGGCCAACAAGGGAGCCTCCGAAGCCGGCGGGGCCAGCATCGGCCTGGGCATCGAGCTGCCCTTCGAGACCGGTCTCAACCAGTGGGTCGACAAGGGGGTCAACTTCCGTTACTTCTTCGCCCGCAAGACGATGTTCGTCAAGTACGCCCAGGGATTCGTCGTGCTGCCCGGTGGGGTCGGCACCCTCGACGAGCTCTTCGAGGCGGTCACCCTGGTGCAGACCCAGAAGGTCACCTCCTTCCCCGTGGTCCTGGTCGGTGTGGACTACTGGTCGGGGCTGATCGACTGGCTCCGCAACACCGTGATGGCTCAGGGCAAGATCTCCGAGAAGGACCTCGACCTGATGACCGTCACCGACGACCTCGACCTGGCCGTCCATCTCATGGTTGAGGCCCGCGAGGGCCACGGGCCGACGGCTCCGGCCGCCAAGCAGCCGGAGTGACGCGGCGATGACGTGGTTCTTCGCGGTCCTGATCGTGCTCGCGCTCGGTGGCGTCGCAGTGGTGGCCTCCGGCTACGGGCAGGGCATGAAGCCGACGACGCCCGACCGACGCGACGTCATGGTCCCGGCCGGCCGCGACCTGCTCGGCGACGACCTGCGCAGAGTCCGTTTCACCACCGCCCTGCGCGGCTACCGGATGAGTGAGGTCGACGCGCTCGTGGACCGACTGGCGCGACAGCTCGAGGACGCCCGCGACGTTCCGGGCGGCGCGGAGGATGGCGAGAACACCGACGCGTAGGGCACACTCGGCCCGTGCCTCTTCCGTGGATCATCTACATCCTCACCGCCCTGGCGGTCGTCGTCGTGGTGCTCACCCGCGTGCGGCTGGGTGGTGACAAGGCCGGCGCCGGCCGGTTCCAGACCTCGTCGATGCTGCTCAACGTCCACACCGTCGCGGGTCTTGCGGCCACCATGTGCTGGGTCGTCTTTCTGATCACCGGCGTCGGGGAGGGCAACGGCAACTCGCTCATCGGCATCGCCGCGCTGGCACTGTTCTGGCTGACGGCGGTGGCCGGGCTCATGATCCTGGTGCGTTGGATGCCGTCCTCGGGCCGGCACTCCTCGGATGCCGTTCTCGACAGCTGGAGTCAAGGCCCCGGGCTCTCGGTGCTGGCCCACGTCGGTATGGTGATCGGGGTCAGCGTCTTCACGTGGGCCTACCTGCTCTCGAAGATCTGAGCCCCGCCCGCCGCCCGGCACAGGAACAACGTGCCGCAGCCAGGTCGCCGGGCAGACCGCGACCCAGGACGTACGTCGACCCGCGCCGACGTACGACCTGTCAGCGGCCCTCGAAGACCGGCTTCTGCTTGGCCACGAACGCCTCGACGGCGGCGCGGTGGTCGGCGGTGGCCCCGGTGTGCTGCATCATCTGGCTCTCGAAGGCGACCGCGTCCTCGAACGAGGCACCGGCCGAGTTCGTGACCGACCGGCGGATCGAGCCGAACGACTGGGTGGGACCGTCGGCCAACCTGCGGGCCAGGGTGGCCACCTCGGCAGCGAAGTCGTCGCCGGGGACCACCGTGGTGGCCAGGCCGAGATCGGCCGACTGCTCGGCGGAGAGCGTGCTCGGGAAGTAGAGCAGCTCGAGTGCCTTGGCCTGTCCGACCAGGCGCGGCAGGGTCCACGAGGCCCCGGTGTCGCACGAGAGGGCCACGCCGGTGAAGGCCAGGTTGAAGCCGGCGGTGTCGGCCAGGATGCGGAAGTCGCACGCGAACGCGAGGCTGGCGCCGGCGCCGGCGGCAACGCCCTGGACGGCGGCGATGACCGGTTTGTTCATCGTGGCCAGCAGGGTCGCTGTCGGGTTGTAGTGCTTGTCGACCGTGGTGAACAGCGCTTCGGAGTCGCCGGCCTCGAGCAACCGGATGTGCTCCTTGAGGTCCTGTCCGACGCAGAACGCGCGACCCGTGCCGGTGAGGACGACGCAGCGTGCGGCCTCGTCCTCGGCGACCCGGCGTACGGCGTCGAGCAGGGCCTCCTTCGTCGCGATGTCGAGGCTGTTCATCGCCTCGGGTCGGTTGAGGGTGATGGTGGCGATGCCGTCGGTGATGTCGACGAGCACGGACTGGTCGGGCATGGGTTCCCCTTCGTGGTCGGGCGGATCAGGTGGTCAGGCAGCGGTCGACGAAGCGGTCCGCGCCGGGCTTGAGGCGGGCGGCCTCGGCGGTGAAGAACTCCGCGGCCTCGCGTCCGGGCCAATCGGCGGGCAGGAGAGCGTCGGGGAGGCCCGGGTCGCGGAACAGGAAGTTGCGCCACTCGTGGACCAGGTGGAAGCGGTGCGCGAAGTCCGCCTGGTCGCCGTCGTCGATCTCCGTGCGCCAGGGCGCGGTGCGGGCCTGGTCCAGCCAGGCGGCGTACTCCCCACCGAGCTCGGCGAGGTTCCAGCAGCCGGTCGGCCGGTCGGGCGGGTGGAACGCGGTCGCCGCGGCCCGAGCAGCTGTGACGCCCTCGCGGGCCAGCAGCTCATCGAGCTCGGGGTGGGGCCAGGGGCTGAGCCACACCCCGTCGACGAGCTCGGCGTACCCGATCCACTGCAGCGCGTCGCGCACCCGGGTGCGCACCGTGCGGGAGCCGACCGGGTCGAGGACCACCAGGTGCCACGAGCCGTCCCAGTCCCGGTCGAGCGTGCGGTAGATGCGCGCCCGTGCCTCGTCGAGTCGTCGTTCGGCCTGCGTGGTGGCGACATAACCGCGTCCGCCCTCGAGCAGGATCGGGGTCAACCAGCCCTGCTGGACCATGCGCGAGATCGCGGTGCGCACCGCCGGCGCCGCGATGCCGACCGGCTCGAGCATGCGCACCAGGGCGGCCACGGGCGCGCGGTCGCCGCGCGTGCTCAAGTGGTCTCCGTAGACGTCGAAGAGCGCGGAACGGGCGTGCATGGGGATGAGTGTGCCAGCACGGGGACCCCCGGCGTTTCGGGACTGGTGGGGCAATGGGGAATACTGGTTCCTGCGTACAGCGCCACGGGGCGCGGCATAGGCACAGGAAGAGGTGCGCGGATGGCGGCGATGAAGCCGCGGACTGGGGACGGTCCGCTGGAGGTCACCAAGGAAGGACGCGGCATTGTCATGCGCGTTCCGCTCGAAGGCGGTGGCCGTCTCGTTGTCGAACTCAACGCTGAGGAAGCCACGGCCCTCGGCGATGCACTCAAGGGTGTAGTTGGCTGACCCGTGAGCGAGGCGAGAGGCCGGGGCGGCCACAAGCAGACGGACCAGGCTCACGACAGGAGCCGAGCTGCGTGGTCAACGTCTGAGCACGGACGTGGCCGAGCGAGCGCGAGCACCACGGTTCCGGAGCAGGTGACCCCGCCAGAGTTCGTCCTTCGCGAGGACGTTCTCGACGAAGGGTCTCCGTCCATCGTGGCGATCCCGGTCCTCGTCGGTGCGGACGACCGCGGTCCCACGCTGGGCCCGGGAGCCGCCGAGTTCCTGGATGCGGTCGACCTCGACCTCTTCGCGCTCCTCGACCACCACGCCGCGACCGGAGCCGCCGGCGAGATCGTCATGCACCCGCTGCTCGACGACGAACGATTCCCCGCGCTGGCCCTGGTCGGCGTCGGTTCGGGAACGTCGGCCGACCTGCGCGCCGCCGGAGCCGCACTGGGTCGTCGGGTCAAGGACCAGGACCAGGTGGCCACCACCATCGCCTCGGTCGGCGACGACTCGGGCCTGCGGGCCTTCGTGGTCGGGCTGACGCTCGGCTCCTTCGAGTTCCACTGGCGCAGGGGTGGTGCGAAGGCGCACCCGGTACGCCGGGTGGTGCTGGGTGGTTCGCCCGCGTTGCAGCCCGCGCTCGACAAGGCCGTCGCGGTCGCCCTGGCCGGATGGCGGGCCAGGTTCCTGGCCAGCGTCCCGTCGAACGCCAAGAACCCGGCCTGGTTGGTGGAACAGGCCCAGGTGTTCGCCGATGAGGCGGACCTCAAGCTCACCGTGTGGGACGAGAAGCAGCTCGCCGACGAGGGCTTCGGCGGAATCCTTGCCGTCGGTGCGGCCTCGGTGACGCCGCCACGACTGATCCGTCTCGACTACACGCCGCGCCGTTCGGTCCGCAAGGGCTCCGGCCACGTCGTCATCGTCGGCAAGGGCATCACCTTCGACACCGGTGGTCTCTCGATCAAGCCGGGCGAGGCGATGGTCAACATGAAGCGAGACATGACCGGCGGTGCCGTCGTGCTGGCCACCATGGCCGCGCTGGCCGCGCTCGAGTGCCCGATCAAGGTGACCGGCCTGGTGCCGGCGGCCGAGAACGCCATCGGCGGCGACGCCTACCGTCCGGGCGACGTGATCCGTCACTACGGCGGGCGCACCACGGAGGTCACCAACACCGACGCCGAGGGCAGGTTGGTCCTGGCCGACGCGATGGCGTACGCCGCCGCGAAGATCAAGCCCGACGCCCTGGTCGACATCGCCACGCTCACCGGCGCGATGAAGGTCGCCCTCGGCCTGCGCACGGGGGGCTTCTTCGCCAACGACGAGGCGCTTGCCGAGGTCATCGCGAAGGCGGGCTCGGACTCGGGAGAGCGGCTGTGGCGGCTCCCGCTCGCCGAGGAGTACGAAGAGAAGCTCACCTCGAAGGTGGCCGACGGCGACAACGGCGCCGGCAACCCGGGTGCGATCACGGCGGCCCTGTTCCTCCAGCACTTCACCGGCGGGCTGCCCTGGCTGCACCTCGACGTGGCCTCGGTGGGCGATGCCCCGACCGACGACCACGAGTGGACCGCCGGACCCACCGGGTTCGGTGCCCGCACCCTGCTCACCTGGCTGGAGCGCGAGAACCCGCTGGCCGGACTGACCCACGTCGGTTGAGTGCTCAGGTGGCTGCGCGGGCAGCCACCTGAGCACTCAACCGCGGGTCATTCGGGGATCCATTCCTTCTTCGCCGCGAGCAGTCCGTCACCGACCGGCAGGAGCACGGGCAGCAATCCCTCGGCCTCCTGCATGGTGCGGCCGAGCTCGCGGATGGCGACGGTCTCCTCGTCGCGCTGAGCGGGGTCCGCGACCCGGTCGTGCCACAGTGCGTTGTCGAACGCGACCACGCCGCCCGGGCGCAGGAGACGCATGGCCTCCTTGAGATAGTCGGCGTACTCACGCTTGTCGCCGTCGCAGAAGACCAGGTCGTAGTGGCCGTCGGTCAGCCGGGGGAGCACGTCGAGTGCGGAGCCGGGGATGGTGCGCGCCCGTTGCGCGGGGACGCCGGCCTCGGTGAAGGTCTGCTTGGCCAGGCGCTGGTGCTCGGTCTCGACGTCGACGGTCGTCAACACGCCGTCGGGTCGCATGCCGCGCAGCAGCCAGAGGCCGGAGACACCGGTGCCGGTGCCGATCTCGACGACGGCGCGGGCATCGAGCACAGCGGCCAGGAAGCGCAGGGCGGCGCCGACACCGGAGCCGATCGGCACCACGCCGACCTCCTCGGCACGGGCGCGGGCAGCGGCCAGGATCTCGTCCTCGGCGACGAACTCCTCGGCGTAGGTCCAACTCGCGGGCTTGATGGGGGTGGTGATGACAGCCTCCTGAGGTCGTGACGACTCACCGATGCGACGACCCTATAACGGCCGGGTCGACGGGCTCCGGAGCCGGAACGGGAACGGGCCGGCGAGAGGAACGCCCGGCCACGTGAACGGGCCGGGAACAGGAGGGGTGGGGGAATCGTTGGAGGAGGTGAGGAAGCTCCCAGCAACTCCCATGGGAGCGCTCAGGTTCCTCTCAGTCGGGTTCCCTAGCGTGGACGAGGTCAGGTTGAAGCGAGGACGAGGTCAGGAGAGCACCATGTCGGAGAACCACGTGGTCCCCAGCTGGGACGAGATCGTCGCCCAGCACTCCGAGCGCGTCTACCGCCTGGCCTACCGGCTGACCGGCAACCAGGCCGATGCCGAGGACCTCACCCAGGACGTGTTCGTCCGGGTCTTCCGCTCGCTCGCGACGTACAGTCCCGGCACGTTCGAGGGCTGGCTGCACCGCATCACCACCAACCTGTTCCTCGACGGCGCCCGCCGCAAGCAGCGGATCCGCTTCGACGCGCTCTCCGACGAGCGGGCCGCTCGTCTTCGCAGCGACGGTGGCGTCCCGCACGACGAGTACGCCGACCGGCGCTTCGAGGGCGACGTCGAACGCGCCCTGGCCCAGCTGCCCCCGGACTTCCGGGCGGCCGTGGTCCTGTGCGACGTGGAAGGCCTCTCCTACGAGGAGATCGCCGAGATCCTGGACGCGAAGCTCGGCACGGTCCGCTCCCGCATCCACCGCGGCCGCGCCATGCTGCGCGACGCGCTGGCCCACCGGGCGCCGGCACCCGGCCGCCTGCGCTACTCGGGGCCGATGCCGTCGGTGACTCCGCACGGAGCAGCCCAGTGATCGGCCACGTGGGCACCAAGGTGGGTGCTCTCGTCGACGGTCAGCTGACGCCCGCCGAGGCCGACCGGCTGTGGGCGCACGTCCACGGCTGCGCCCTGTGCCGCAGCCATGTCGAGCAGGAGGGGTGGGTGAAGACCCGCCTGGCCGGGCTCAACATGGGCACCAGCCAGCCCGCCGCCCCCAACTACCTGCGCAGCGTCCTCTGCCAGCCCTCCGCGCTGTCGCCGGAGCCGGAGCCGAGCGAGTCGTCCTTCGTGGTCCGCCGCCGCACGATGGCAGTTGCCGTGGTCGGGGCCGGCTCCGTCGGGGCAGTCATGGTCGGAGTCCTGGCCCTGGCCATCCCGGCCCAGGCTCCGTCCGTCGACCGACGCGGTCCCGCCACGTCCTTGACGGGGGTCTCCGGATCCTCGCGACCTGTCGCGCCCGTGGGCGCGACCAGCGCGTCCTCCACGTCCTCACGCACCACCGTGCATGACGGCTCCGTTCCCAGATGGGTGACAATCGCACAGTGAACGACCAGCAGCCACCCAACCCCGACCTCCCCGAGCCCGACGTCGAGCACACGGTGCCGCTCCCGGCCGCGCAGGCCGAGCGCCCGTCGCCGCCCGACGACACGGCACGGTTCGCTCCCCCCGAGGAGCAGCAGGCTGGGCGCGCCTCCGAGTCACCGACCTCATCGGGTGACTGGCCGGCTCCTCCGCATGCGCCCGGCCAGCAGATGCCCGGTCAGCACGCGCCGGGTCAGCAGTCGGCGTACGGCCCGGTCGGTCCGAACCCCGGGGGCCCCCACCCCGGCGCGACCTCGGTCGGTCCCGGTCCGGTCGGCTACCCGGCGCCCCAGCCGCAGCAGTGGAACCAGCGTCCCGCCCAGCCGGCAAGGGCCAAGGTGTCGCGGGGCATCTGGCCGGCCGTGGCGCTCCTGTCGTTGCTGATCGGCCTCGTCGGGGGTGCCCTGGGGGGCGCCGCGATGACGAGCTGGCAGGACGACTCCGACGAGCCCGGACGCACCAGCAACGGTCTCTCCGACGTCGACACCGTCACCACGCCACCGTTGCCGGCCGACAACGGCAGCATCGTGGCCGTGGCCGACAAGCTGCTGCCCAGCACCGTCCAGATCCTCGCCGACTTCAACGGCGAGGAGGGTGGGGCCACGGGCTCTGGATTCTTCCTCGACAAGCAGGGTCATGTGGTGACCAACAACCACGTCGTCGCCGAGGCTGCCGACGGCGGCAAGATCACCGTGGTCGACCACGAGGGCAACCGCTACCCGGCCACCGTCGTCGGTCGCAGCCCGGTCTACGACCTGGCCGTGCTCTACGTGAAGGACGTCAAGAACATCAAACCCGCCGCCCTCGGTGCCTCGAAGTCTCTCCGGGTCGGTGAGAACGTCGTTGCGATCGGCTCGCCGTTGGGCTTGAGCAGCACGGTGACAGCCGGCATCGTCAGTGCGTTGGACCGGCCGGTGACCACCGGTGGGCAGGAAGACTCCCAGTCCTACATCAACGCGGTGCAGACCGACGCCGCGATCAACCCGGGCAACTCCGGGGGTCCGCTGGTCAACCTGGCCGGACAGGTGGTCGGCGTGAACTCGGCGATCGCCACGACCGGTGGGTCCTCGACCGGCCAGGAGTCGGGCAACATCGGGGTTGGTTTCGCCATCCCGATCGAGCAGGTCAAGGTCACCGCCGACCAGATCCTTCGGGACGGCGAGGCGCGCTACCCGGTCATCGGGGCCACGGTGAACAGCGACGGGACCGGCGACGGTGCGCACATCCAGGAAGTCGTCAAGGGCAGCCCCGCCGAGGAGGCCGGGTTGAAGAAGGGCGACGTGGTCAACGCACTCGACGACCGCGTCATCACCGACAGCCCGACCCTGATCGTGGCCATTCGCTCACACCTGCCCGGTGACACGGTCAAGCTCACCGTCGACCGGGGCGGCGACGAGAAGACCGTCAAGATCACCCTCGACTCGAAGGTCGGCTGAGCCGCGCGGCTCAGCCGGCGACGAACGGCTCAGTCGTCGTCGCTGTAGCGGGGGTCGACGTCGGCGGCCTCCATGCCGAGGAGCTCGGCCACCTGCTCGACCAGCACCGTGAAGGCCATCGCCTCCAACTCCTCGCGGCCGTCGCAGCGGTGCTCGATGGGTCGACGGAACAGCACCAGTCGGGTCGGCGTACCACCGGTTCCGCGGATCAGCGTCGAGAGGGGCACGGAGGGCTCCGACCAGTCATCGGGCACGAGTGGAGTGTCCTCCACGGCGAACTCGACCAGACCCAGACGGTCATGCCAACGCTCGTCGATGGCCGCCACGATCCCCAGCACGATCGCGTCGAAGTGCTCGCGTGGTGTCGGCCTGGCCGGGGCGCGCAGACCACCGGGCGTCAGGGGCGGCAGTATCTCCGGCCCACGCATGCCCCGGTCACGTCGGTCCCTTCGTCGCACAGTCACGCCGCGAGCCTAATCGGACACCGGGCAGGGGAGAGGTAGCGTCTGCCCCGTGAATCCAGCCCGTCGTTGTTCGCGTACCGCCTGTGGCCGTCCTGCGGTCAACACGCTGACCTACGTCTACGCAGACTCGACCGCGGTGCTGGGACCGCTGGCGACGTACGCCGAACCCCACGCCTATGACCTGTGCGAGGCACACAGTGAGCGCCTCAGCGCGCCGCGTGGGTGGGAGGTGCTCCGGTTGGCGCCGGACCCGACCACGCTCGAGCCCAGCGGCGACGACCTGCTGGCCCTCGCCGATGCCGTCCGCGAGGCCGCTCGTCCGGCGCCGCGCCTGCCCGCGCCCGCCGGACTCGAGGCCGAGACCGGCCGCGAGACCACGCGACGCGGTCACCTGAGGGTGCTCAGCAGCGACTGAGCAGGCACCGGGCGATAGGCTCGCGCCATGCCTCCTGCCCCTGCACCAGCATCCACGCTGGACCCAGCGAACCTGCACGCCATCTTCAAGGCGTACGACGTCCGCGGCCTCGTCGGTGACCAGATCGACGACGCGCTCGCCCGACGCATCGGTGGGGCATTCGTCGCCGTCACCCAGGTGTCGACCGTGGTCGTCGGCTACGACATGCGCCCCTCGTCGCCCGGGTTGGCCGGAGCCTTCGCCGAGGGCGCCTCGGCCGCCGGTGCCGACGTCGTCGTGATCGGCCTGGCCTCCACCGACCAGCTCTACTTCGCCTCGGGGCACCTCGACCTGGCCGGCGTCATGTTCACCGCCAGCCACAATCCGGCCGCCTACAACGGCATCAAGATGTGCCTGCCCGGCGCCCGGCCGATCGGCGCCGAGACCGGGCTGCTCGATATTCGCGACGCCGTCGCCACCGAGGTCACCGGCGCCCAGACCGGGTCCGTCACGAACAGGGACGTGCTCGCCGAGTATGCCCACCACCTGCTCTCGCTGGCGCCCGTGTCTGGCCGGCGGCTCAAGGTGGTGATCGACGCGGGCAACGGCATGGCCGGCCACACGGCGCCGGCTGTCTTCGACCGGCTGGGCGACCAGGTCGAGGTCGTGCCGATGTTCTTCGAGCTCGACGGCACCTTCCCCAACCACGAGGCCAACCCGATCGAGCCGGCCAACCTGGTCGACCTGCAGAAGCGGGTGCTGGCCGAGAAGGCAGACATCGGTCTGGCCTTCGACGGCGACGCCGACCGCTGCTTCCTCGTCGACGAGCGTGGCGAGCTGGTGTCACCGTCGACCCTGACCGGTCTGATCGCCGCCCGCGAGCTGACCCGCGAGCCCGGTGCCACGATCATCCACAACCTGATCACCTCCCGGTCCGTGCCCGAGATCGTCACCGAGCTCGGCGGCACACCGGTGCGCACCCGTGTCGGCCACTCGTTCATCAAGGCGACGATGGCCGAGACCGATGCCATCTTCGGCGGCGAGCACAGCGGCCACTTCTACTTCCGCGACTTCTGGCGTGCCGACTCCGGCATGCTCGCTGCCCTGCACGCGCTGGCCGCGCTGGCCGAGGGGGAGCAGCCGCTGTCACGGTTGCTGCAGCAGTACGTCCGCTTCGTCGCCTCCGGCGAGATCAACTCGACCGTCGCCGACCAGGCCGCGATCCTGCACGAGCTCGAGGCGTCGTACGCCGGCACGCCGGGTGTGGCCCTCGACCACCTCGACGGGCTCACGGTGGCCCACGACGACTGGTGGTTCAATGTGCGGGCCTCCAACACCGAGCCCCTGCTCCGGCTCAACGCCGAGGGCAAGGACGAGGCGACGATGGTGACCATGCGTGACGCCGTACTCAGTGTGATCAGGAGAGACCAGTGAACATCGACCCCGCCCTGCTCGAGATCATCGTCTGCCCCGACTGCCACGGAACGCTCGCGCCCGTCGCCGAGGAGCTCGTCTGCTCCGGGTGCGGGTTGGCCTACCCGGTCCGCGACGACATCCCGGTGCTGTTGGTCGACGAGGCACGTACGACGGCCTGACTCATGTGGTTCGACGAGTCCCGCCTCGACGACGAGTCCGCGCTTGCCGGCTCGGATCTGCTGCTGCGTTCCCTGGCCGAGTCGGGCGCACGGGTGCGTCGGGCCGCCAGCGACGCCGCCGACGCCATCACTGAGGCCGTGGGCCGCAGCCAGGACTCACGTCCTCGCGCGGTGATCGCGGCTGGTCCCGACTCGCGTCTGCTCCGCGCAGTGCTCGAACCGTGGTGCCCGGTGCCGTTCGTGGCCTGGCCCGGTGCCGCCCTGCCGGGCTGGACCGGGAGCCTCGACCTCGTGGTGATCCTGGCCCCCGAGCGGTCCGACCCGGCCGCTGCATCCGCAGTCGCCGAGGCCGTGCGTCGCGGGTGTCAGGTCGTGGTCGCGTGCCAGGCCGACTCGATGGTGGCCGACCACGCCGCCGGTCGGTGGGCCACCGTGCTGCCCATCCAGTCCGGCGACCAGCTCGCCACGGCCGTGGTGATGCTCGACTACCTGCACCAGATCGGTCTCGGCCCCGCCTCCGACGCCGACGAG
The DNA here is from genome assembly GCF_001552535.1 of Nocardioides jensenii JCM 1364 = NBRC 14755. Classification (GTDB taxonomy): domain Bacteria; phylum Actinomycetota; class Actinomycetes; order Propionibacteriales; family Nocardioidaceae; genus Nocardioides; species Nocardioides jensenii. Next base: position 22,655 of record NZ_BCRJ01000016.1, read on the forward strand.
GTGGCCGAGGCGCTCGACGCGGTCGCGATCGCGGACTCCCCGCACCGGGACCTGGCGGTCAACCCCGCCAAGGTGCTGGCAATCTCGCTGGCCGACGCCAACCCCTTGGTCTGGGGTGGATCCGTGCTGGCCGCCCGCGCGGCTCGCCGCGTCGCCGAGTCGATCCGTCGGGCATCCGGCCGCAGCGCCCTGGCCGGCGATGCCGAGCACCTGCTCCCCGTGCTCGAGGCGACCCGGGCCCGTGACGTCTTCGACGACCCGTTCGCCGACGACTCCGGAGACCTGCGCACGGTCCTCCTGGTCCTCGACGACGGCGCCGACGACCCGGTCGGTCGAGAGCAGCTCACCCGACTGCGATCGGCGGCCGACAGTCGCGGGGTCCGCGTCGAGACGGTGGAGGTCGGTAACGGCAGCGAGGTGGCCCGCTATGCCTCGCTGATCCTCTCGGGCCGCTACGCCGCGGCCTACCTCCAACTCGGCCTCGTCGACGACTGACGCGATACTCCCTGACGTTTCGCTCCCTCCGTGGGG
>NZ_BCRJ01000017.1 GCF_001552535.1 Nocardioides jensenii JCM 1364 = NBRC 14755
CGCAGCAGGGTGCGCTCGAGGGTCGTGCCGGCCGCCGCGACCGGCACGCCCGGGGCCGCACGTGCGGGGTCGACGACGAGGCCGGTGCCGCCCAAGGAGGCGACCGCACCCACGGCCAGTCCGGATCTCAGCAGGTCACGTCGGGAGATCTCCACGAGCCGCTCAACGAGCCGGTGTGTCCCAGGTCACGCCGGACGCCATCCGAAGTAGCGCCGCAGCGTGCGGTTCCAGCGGTTGGCCGGAAGCCCCGGGTCGACGGCGGCCATCCCGACGCAGTACTTGCTGATCGGCACCGGTCGGTGCCCGAGCCGCCACAGCAACCGGTCGGCCGGCCCTGCCCCACGCAGGGACTTGGTCTCGACCAGCACGTGGTCAGTCATCTCGACCACGGTGCCGGCCCGGTCGCTCAGGCGGAGGCCGGCGTCGCAGGTCATCCGGAAGCCGGCGTCCGCGTCAACCAGGGTGGCCCGGTGGTAGGTGGTCGTGAGCACCGGCCGCAGCTCGTGCGCAGGGACGTCGATGCGTGCGTCCACGAACGCGAGACCCGCCGGGTCGATGCTGTCGCGTTGCCGCGCGGTGGTGGGCAGGCGATCCTTGACGGTCTCCTCGCGGCCGCCCTCGGTCTTCACCTCGAGCACGGTGCCTCCCGAGTCGAGGTAGCTGCGGGTGCGCACCTTGAACTTGCGGCGGCGGCCGGTGGCCGCACGGCGGTAGGAGTCCAGCCCGGCGGTGTCGAAGTAGACCGACTCGTAGCGAAAGTCGCGCAGCCCGTCGATGTCGAGCACACGGCACGTTCCGGCCAACCCCTGCATCAGGTCCGCGAAAGCGTCCGGAGCGATCAGGTACTTCCGGTCGACCCGGGTCTGCAGCGCGGCCGCCTCGACCACCTCGGCCAAGGAGATCGGGTCGAACGCGCCGATCTCGGCCCGCTGGGACTCGGCCGCCGAGCCCCGGTTCATCGCACGACCGGGCGCTGGTCGCGCAGGGCCGCCACCGGGTACGGCGCCGACTCGGGCTCCAGGCGGTCGTGCTCGGGCTGGTCGTCCGGCCCGGCGTCGAGCGGTCGGCGCTGCGGGTGCACGCGGTAGCGGACGTCGACGACGGTGACGTCACGGACCAGATCGGTCTCGGTGACGATGAACCGCTGGATGTCGGCCCCCAGCAGGTCGCCGAGTCTCGCCTTCAGGATCCGCTCGTCGGTGATCGCCCGGTCCAGCGTCAGCTCCTGCTGCCGGTTGTGCACGTGCATGCGCGGGTGGTCGGCGACGTACATCACCGCGACCAACAGGGCGCCTACCAGTGGCGCAATCCAGACAGGATCGGGCCGCAGCCCGCAGATCAGGCCCAGGGCCAACGAGGCGAAGTAGTAGCCGACCTCCTCCTGGGTCAACGCCGAGGAGCGTAGCCGGATGATCGAGAGCACGCCGAACAGGCCGAGACCGAGACCGGCCGCCACGGTCGAGGTGGCCAGCACCATGGCCACCGCCATCACGCCGACATTCAGGGCGGTGTAGGCGATCAGCATGTCCCTGCGGCGGTGCCTCCGGAAGTAGATGGCGTGGGCAAGGACGGCGATGGCCACGATGTCGAAAGCCACGATCAGCACGGTCTTCATGAAGTGTTCTCCTCCGAGTAGTGAGGAGTTCAGGCTCGTGGCCGCCGATGAGTCCCAGGTGAAGTGCGGATGAGAGCTCTCACATGAGAGCGCGGAGCGGCGACCTCCTCGTCGACGGCGGCGGCGTTGCGCAGCATGTCGTCGATCGAGCGGACCTGGCGGACACGTCCGGCATGCCGGGGCCGCCCAGGTGCACGGCGCCGCAGTGGTTCCGGCTCGGGTTGAGCTCAGCCCTTGTTGCGCTGGAGTGTGCCGAGCAGGCCGTTCACGAAGCCGGGTGACTCGTCGGTGGAGAGGTCACGGACCAGGTTGACCGCCTCGGAGACCGCCACCGCGTCGGGCACGTCGTCGGCGTAGAGCAGCTCCCAGGCGCCGATGCGCAGCACGTTGCGGTCCACCGCGGGCATCCGGTCGAGGGTCCAGCCCTCGGCCGCGTCGGAGAGGAGAGCGTCGATCTCGACCTGGTGCTCCACCACGCCGCGCACCAGGGTCGCGGTGTAGTCGTTGGTCGGCCCCTCACCGTCGGCGATGGACCGGTCGAGGGCGACGACGGGACCTTCGCTGCGCAGCTCGCTGGCGAAGAGCACGTCGAGGGCCCGCTTGCGGGCCTTGGTGCGGGCGCTCAAGACTTGACGCGACCGAGGTATGACGAGTCGCGGGTGTCGACCTTGACCTTCTCGCCGGAGCTGATGAACAGCGGGACCTGGATCTCGTGACCGGTCTCGAGAGTGGCCGGCTTGGTGCCGCCGGTGGAGCGGTCGCCCTGCAGGCCGGGGTCGGTCTGGCTGATCAGCAGCTCGACCGAGGCCGGCAGCTCCACGAAGAGCACCCGACCCTCGTTGGTGGCCACGATGGCCTCCTGGTTCTCCAGCATGAAGTTCGACGCGTCGCCGACGATCTCGGGGGCGACCTCGAGCTGGTCGTAGGTCGAGGTGTCCATGAAGACGTAGGAGGTGCCGTCGTTGTAGAGGTACTGCATGGTGCGCTTGTCGACGTTGGCCGTCTCGACCTTGGTGCCGGCGTTGAAGGTCTTGTCGACGTTCTTGCCCGACTCGACGTTCTTGAGCTTGGTGCGCACGAACGCCGGGCCCTTGCCGGGCTTGACGTGCTGGAACTCGACGACGGTCCAGAGCTGGCCCTCGAGGTTGAGGACCATGCCGTTCTTCAGGTCGTTCGTGGTTGCCATGCGCGTGTAAGCCCTCTTTGCTGTGGGTGATCAGGGATGCGGCCGGCCGACGGCCCGCGGCGGCACAGTCTATAACCGCCGCTGACCGAGGGCGAAACGTGCTCTTCCCGACCGGTTGGTCCCGGCGCTCAGCCCAGTTCCCACACCACCTGGATGCGGACCTTCAACTCGTCCTCACCGGCGCGGATCGGCACCGTCTTGGCCGCCGACAGCGCGGCCCGCTCCGAATAGCCCTGGAAGTCGAGTTCCTCCACCCTCGGGATGCTGGTCGACACCTCCTTGAGGGTGACCACGTCGCCCAGGTCCTGGCCGGAGGCCTCGGCGTACTCCTCGGCCTTGGTGGTGGCCTCCTCGACCGCGGACGTGCGGGCCTGCGCCAGCACGGACTCACGGTCGGCGATGCCGAGACTGATGTTGCTGACCCGGACCCGGTTGCCGCCGGCGTCCACGGCCGCGGTGATCGCCTTGCCGCCCTGCTTGAGCTCGGGCACCAGGACCCGAGCCGACTGCTTGACCCGGTAGCCCTTGAGCACCGGTGCGCCGTAGTTCGGGTAGTCGTACTCCGGGTTCATCGACAGCCCGGTGGTCTGCATGTCCTTGGCGGTCACCCCATGGTCCTTGAGCCGGGCCAGGACCTGCTTCATCGTCTCGCTGGCCTCGCCGAGTGCCGTCTCCAGCTCCGGGTCCAGCACGCTGACGGACACGGTGAACGAGATCTGGTCCGGCACCGCGGTCGCGGTTCCGGTGCCGACCATGGTCATCCGACGCGCGTCCGACCCGCCGTCGCCGTCATCGGCTCGCGCGGTGCCGCCGGGACCGCTGCCGGCACCGCCCACCAGGTACGCCGCGAGCATGGCCACCAGCACCGCCCCCGCGAGAAGTACGCCCTTGACGCTGATCGTCACCGACTTGTCCATCGTGCTCTCCTCATCCTCTGCGGCCGTTCGGCCGAGGATGGGACGGGCGGAGGGTCGGGACGGTTCCCTCAGAGTGACGCGAGCGCCTGCAACGCCTCGCGATAGCCGTCGATCCCTCGGCCCGCTATCACGGCAACGGCGTGCGGAGTCACCACCGAGGTGTGCCGGAACTCCTCCGGCCGCTGCGACGGGTCGGAGATGTGCACCTCGACCAGAGGTGCGCTCAGCTGGGCGCACGCGTCGTAGAGCGCCCACGAGTAGTGGGTCCAGGCCGCTGCGTTGAGCACCACCGGGGTCGCCTCGTCGGCGGCCTCGTTGAGCCAGTCCAGCAGCTCGCCCTCGTGGTTCGTCTGGTGCACGGTGACCTCGAGCCCCAGCTCACTCCCCCACCGCACACACAGTTCGACGAGTTCGTCGTACGTCGTGTGGCCGTAGATCTCGGGCTGTCGCTTGCCCAGCCGGCCCAGGTTCGGGCCGTTCAGAACGAGCACGCCGGTCATGACGCGGCGCCGGCCATCACGTCGTACGCCGCCCTGAGGTCACCCTCGGAGGGTCCGGCCAGCACCCGCGGCGTGGCCAGGCCGTGCAGCACCACGAAGCGCAGCTGGCTGCCGCGCGACTTCTTGTCGACCTTCATCGCGTCGTGCAGCTCGTCGAACCCGGCGCCGGACCACGACGTGGGGAGACCCACGAGTGCGAAGGTCGCGGCGTGGCGGGCGGCGAGCTCGTCGGAGAGCACTCCGGCGCGGCGGGCCAGCTCGGCGACGTAGACGCACCCGATCGCGACGGCCTCACCGTGACGGATGTCGTAGTCAGTCGCCCGCTCGATCGCGTGGGCCATCGTGTGGCCGTAGTTGAGGGCCTCCCGACCAGGGTGACCAGCGACGCCGCCGGTCTCCTTGAGATCGGCCACGACGACGTCGACCTTGACCCGGATCGCGCGTTCGACCAGCTCGCGCAGAACGGGTGACGCGGGGTCCTGGGCGGCGACCGGGTCGTCCTCGACCAGGCGCAGGATCTCGGGGTCGGCGATGAAGCCGCACTTGATGACCTCGCCGAGCCCGGCCCGCAGCTCCTGGGCCGGAAGGGTCGTCAACAGGGACAGGTCGCAGAGGACTCCGGCCGGCTCGTGGAACGCACCGACCAGGTTCTTGCCGGCGCCGGTGTTGATGCCGGTCTTGCCACCGACGGCCGCGTCGACCATGCCGAGCAGGGTGGTCGGCACGTGCACCACCTTCACGCCACGCAGCCAGCTGGCCGCGACGAAGCCGCCCAGGTCGGTGGTGGCTCCGCCCCCCACGGTCACGACGGCGTCAGAGCGGGTGAAGCCCCGCTCCCCCAACGCCTCCCAGCAGTCGTTGGCCACCGAGGCGGTCTTCGCGCTCTCCCCGTCGGGCAGGCCGAGCGCGAGGACGTCGTACTGCTCGACCAGGCGATCCAGCACTGGTTGGGCCAGCTCACCGAGCTCGCCGGGGAAGAGCAGGGCGATCCGCTCGACGCCGGCCCCGATGAGCTCCGGCAGCCGGTCGAGCAGGTCGTGGCCGATGACGACGTCGTACGGCGACGCGCCGCCGACATGCAGGATGGTGGGTGCGCTCATGACAGCTCCTCGATGCGGGTGACGATCTCGTCGGCGACGTCCTCGACGGGGCGACCGTCGGTGTCGACCACGATGCTGGCCACGGATTCGTAGATCGGGGCGCGTTCGTCGAGCAGCGCCTTGATCCGGCTGCGGACGTTGCCCAGGAGCAGAGGCCGTGAGATGCCCAGGCCCACCCGCTTGACGGCGTCAGAAAGGCCCACCTTCAGGTAGACCACGACATGGTCGGCCAGGGCGGTGCGGGTGTCCGCGTCGAGGACGGCGCCGCCACCGAGGGCAAGGACACCGTCGTGCTCACGCAGCGCAGCGGCCACGGCTTGGCGCTCCCGGTCACGGAAGTAGCGCTCACCCTCGTCGACGAAGAGGTCGGAGATGCTCCGGCCCTCGAACGCCTCGACGTCGTGGTCGGTGTCGCGGACGCCGGTGCCCCAGCGGGCGGCCAAGAGCCCGGCGACGGTGGTCTTGCCCGCGCCCATCGGGCCGACCAGGACGACGCGCGGTCGGTGATCGCGCTTGTCGAGATTCACTTGAACGCGATGGCGTCGAGGTAGGACGCGCAGTTGCGGGCGGTCTCGGCCACGGAGTCGCCGCCGAACTTCTCCACGATCGCGTCGGCGACCACGAGGGCGACCATCGCCTCGGCGACGATGCCGGCGGCCGGCACTGCGCAGACGTCGGAGCGCTGGTGGTGGGCCACCGCCTCCTCGCCGGTGGTGACGTCGATCGTCTTCAGCGCCCGTGGCACGGTGGCGATCGGCTTCATCGCGGCCCGGACCCGCAGGATCTCGCCAGTCGTCATGCCACCCTCGGTGCCGCCGGAGCGACCCGAGGCACGGCGGATGCCCTCGGGGGTCGGGACGATCTCGTCGTGGGCCTGCGATCCGGGGATCGCGGCCAGGCCGAAGCCGTCGCCGACCTCGACGCCCTTGATCGCCTGGATGCCCATCAGGGCTCCGGCCAGACGGGAGTCGAGGCGACGGTCCCAGTGCACGTGCGAGCCGAGGCCCGGCGGCAGCCCGTGGACGACGACCTCGACGACACCACCGAGCGTGTCGCCGTCCTTGTGCGCCTGGTCGATCGCGGCCACCATCTGCTTGCTCGCATCGGGGTCGAGGCACCGCACCTCGTCGGCGTCGAGGCGCTCGACGTCGTCGGGCCCGGGGACGCTGCCGTAGGGCGCGGCCACGCCGCCCAGCTCGACCACGTGGGAGACGATGCGCGCGCCGACGGCCTGCTCGATGAAGTTGCTGGCCACCCGGCCGAGGGCGACCCGGGCCGCGGTCTCACGGGCGGAGGCGCGCTCCAGGATCGGTCGCGCCTCGTCGAAGGCGTACTTCTGCATGCCGGCCAGGTCGGCGTGGCCGGGACGCGGCCGGGTCAGCGGGGCGTTGCGGGCGAGACTGTCCAGGATCTCGGGGTCGACCGGGTCGGCCGACATCACCTGCTCCCACTTCGGCCACTCGGTGTTGCCGACCTGGATCGCGACCGGTCCGCCCTGGGTCTTGCCGTGGCGGACCCCGCCCACCAGCGTGACCTGGTCCTTCTCGAACTTCATCCGTGCGCCGCGGCCGTAGCCGAGCCGGCGCCGGGCCAGGGAGTCGGCGACGTCGTCGGAGGTCACCTCCACATGAGCAGGCAGACCTTCGAGGATCGCGACAAGGGACGGGCCGTGGGATTCGCCCGCAGTGAGCCAACGCAGCATGGGGCAAGTCTTTCACGCGTGGCTCGGAGGTGGCTCACGCCTGTCGGCCGGCGAGATACCCGGCGAGGTCGGCGCCCCACAGAACCCCGGTCACGGCACCCACCAGCATGAACGGGCCGAACGGGAAGTTGCGGTCGTTGGTGATGCGCAGCAGCCGCAACGGAATCCACCCGAGGGCACCGATCAGGAAGCCGGCGTACGTTCCCACGACGAACTCACCCCATCCGAGGTAGCCCAGTGCCATGCCGAGCACGCCGGAGAGCCGGACGTCGCCGTAGCCCATGCCCGGGGTGAACCGCCACAGGAACCAGAACACGAACCCGGCGATCAGCCAGCCCAAGGCCGCGCGCTTCAGCGCGTCGAGGTCGCCGGTGGCCAGCGCGCAGACCAGGAGCAAGACGATCACCAGCAGGTAGGTCGGAGCCACGATCCGCTTGGGCAGCAGACGGGTTCGCAGGTCCACCCAGGCCAGGGCGACGCCGATCGGCACCAGGGGCAGCAGGTAGACCAGCGGCCACGCCCAGCCCAGCGTGGCCCCGAACAGTCCGGCGACCAATGCGGACCAGCCCGCCGTCCACCACGCGATGCCCGGGGTGGCGGCCAGATCGGCGTACAGCGGCTTGGGCTCCTCGGGCTCGGCCGTGGTCTCCCCACCCGCGTCGTCGTGCGCCTCGTCCTCGGTCTCTTCATCTGCGAACGGCAGCGGCTCCGGCAGCCTCGCCACGACGTGTGGAACGAACCAACCAGTGACCGCTCCGTAGACGACACAGGCGACCACCGTGTCGAGATGTGCTGCCCAGTCCATGGCTGGTCACCCTACGGCGTGCGCCAGCTCGTCGTGCGCTTTGCGGTGAGCCTGTGCGCAACGAACTCGACCGCACGGCGCTTGCGGCCCGTCGGACCGCCGGACGTGGTCCTTGACCTTGCCCCAGCGGGAAGGACCAATCTCAGTTTCACCGGTGCCCGACACCGGGAGGATGGTGACCATGACTCTCATGACGATCGGCGACTTCGCCCGCGAGACGGGACTGACGCCCAAGGCGCTGAGGTTGTACGACGACCTGGGTCTGCTGCGTCCAGCTGAGGTGGACCCGCACTCGGGCTACCGGAAGTACGCCGCGTCGCAGCTCCAACGGGCCCGCCTGGTGGCGACGCTCCGGATCCTGGGGATGCCGCTGGCGCGGATCAGGCAGGTTGTCGACGGCTCGAACGCTGGGGCGGCACGGGACATCGAGACGTACTGGCGGCAGATCGAGGCCGACACAGAGAGTCGTCGACGCATCGTCACCACCCTCATCCATCAGTTGAGGAACGAGGCACACGACATGACCACAGCCAGTGCAGCTCTTCACGCCGAGCTCGGCTCCAGCCACCGTCAGGGTCGACGCGACGCGCAACAGGATGCGCTTCTCGTCACTGCCGACCTGATCGCCGTCGCCGATGGCTTCGGGGAGCGCGATGACGTGGCCCCTTCCGCCCTGGCGGCCTTTGCGGAACGCGGGCTGGCCGGGGCGATCGCCGAGCTCGCCGGCGACGTGAGCGCGGCCCTGCCGAACCAGCCGGTCTCCGGCACGACACTCACCGCCGTCGCGCTCGCGGGTGGGACCGCGCAGGTCACACACATCGGAGACGCCCGGGTCTGGCTCGTGCGCGACGGAGAGGTCAGGCAGGTCACCCACGACCACACCGTCGTCGCGGCCCTGATCGAGGCCGGCGAGCTGACCGCGGACGAGGCCCGGGCACACGAGCACCGCAGCCTGCTCAACCGGGCGCTGTCACCGGGGGTGGTGGCCGACGAGATCGAGCTCGAGCTGCACGGGGGCGACCGACTCGTGCTCACCACGGACGGAGTCCACTCCTACGTGGACGACCTCGACTCCCTGCTCACGCTGGCCGCTGCTCCGCAGGACGTGGCAGCCGCTGTGGCGAGGGCCGTCACCGAGGCCGGGGAGCCGGACAACCACACGATCGTCGTGGTCGACCTGACCTGAGCGTCACGAGCTCGAGCGGGCGAGCACGGCGCGGCCGGCCTCACGCATCACGGCTGCGGGCACCGAGTTCCCGGTGAACAGCTCGAACTGCAGGGCGGCCTGGTGGACGAGCAGGTCGAGGCCGCCGATCAGGGGCCGGCCCGCCGCGGAGACTGCGAGCGGAGTCGGCCACGGGTCGTAGAGCGCCTCGAAGATGACCCCGGCGTCCGCGCACCGGGTCACCAGGTCGTCGCTCTGTGCCGTGGCGGGAATCGTCGAGGCCACCACGTCACCCGTGACCTCGGAGGTGAACAGGTCGCCCACCTCCACCTGCGGCGCCGACGGCAACGACCTCAGCACCTCAATCGTCTCGACGGCACGATCCGCTGAACGCACGAGGACGTCGATGCGGGCGGCACCCAGCTCGACCAGCGCCATGCCCAGCGACGTGGCCGTCGCTCCCCCGCCGAGGATCGTCGCGCGGGTCACCGGTCCGGCGTACTGCTCGCGGAGGGCCGCGATCGCACCCGGGATGTCGGTGTTGTGCGCCGACGTACGCCCGTCGCGGAACACGAGTGTGTTGGCGGCACGAGAGACCCGAACGCGGTCGCTGACCTCATCGGCCATCGGCAGCACCGCCCGTTTGAGCGGCATGGTCAACGACAGCCCGCGCCAGTCGTCGTCGAGTCCGTCGAGGAACTCCGGCAGTGTGGCCTCGTCGACCCGGTGAGCGTCGTACGACCAGTCGTCCAGCCCGCAGGCGGAGTACCCGGCCCGGTGCAGCACCGGTGAGAGCGAGTGCGCGATCGGGTCACCGAGCACCCCGCACCGTGGGGCCATCAACAGGCCTCGGAGGTCGTGCAGTACTCCCGGAACTCGGCCTTGTACTGGAGGAACTCGTCGTAGGACGACGCGAACTTGGTCTCCCCGGTCTTCAGGTCGACGGTCACGTAGTAGTACCAGTTGCCCGTGGCCGGGTTCAGCGCGGCGCGGATCGCATCGTCGCCGGGAGCCTCGATCGGGCCGGGCGGGAGTCCGGTCTGGCGGCGCGTGTTGTACGGCGAGTCCGCGACCGACTCGATGTCGGCCGTGGTCAGCCCGACACCGAGGTTGCGGCCGAGGGCGTAGTTGACCGTCGCGTCGATCTCGAGCCGTCCGATGGTTCCGGCGGTGCCGGGGTTCTCCAGCCGGTTGTAGATCACGCGCGCGATCTTGGGCATGTCGTCGCCGCGCCCCTCGGCCTCGACGAGTGCCGCCACGGTCATGATCTCGGCCGGTGTGTAACCCAGGTCTGCGGCACTCTCCTCCAGACCGGCGTCGTCGGCGGCCTGGCGCCACCGGCTCACCATGGCCCGGAGCATCTGGGCGGGCTTGGCCTTGGGCGGGAACTCGTAGGTCGCCGGGAAGAGGTACCCCTCCGCGTTTCCGTCGGCGTAGTCCGGCAACCCGATGTCGCCCCGGAGCGCCTTGGTGAACTGCTTCTTCGAGAAGTCCGTGTTCTTGGCGAGGAGCCCGACGATGTCGACCACGCGCAGCCCCTCGGGGATCGTCACCCGGTCGGCGACCCGGTTGGCGGGGTCGACCAGGATCGTGAGCGCGTCGCCGGCCTTCATCTTCTTCTTCAACGAGTAGGTGCCCGGCTGGATCCGACCGGCCTCCTCGGAGCGCCCGGACGCCGCCTTGGTGAAGGCCTCGCTGGAGGCGACCACGCCAGCCTGCTCGAGGGTGTTGCCGATGTCGGTGGAGGTGTCGCCGGGCTGGACGATGATCGAGACCGAGCCGGAGCCCGGACCGGCGTAGTCCTCCGCCTCACCGAACTGGTCCTTGACCCACTCAAAGCCCTTGACGCCGAGCAGCGCGATGCCCGCCACGATCAACCCGACCACGACCAGCGCGATCAGGCAACCGATGGGGCCGCGCTTGCGCCGGCGGCGGCGCGAGCCGCTTCGGGTGGACGCGGGCGCAACCTCCGCCGGGTCCTCGTCGTCGTGTCTGAGCCCCAGCTGGGAGATCCCCTCGTCGGAGGGGTCGTGCTCGTCCTGGTGCTCGGTCACGGCTGGTCCAACCCCTCTGTCGGTGGCGCCGTGACCACTTCCCCCGGTGCGCTCCCCCGAGCACGCTCCGTGTCCAGCGCATGCTGGAGGATCACGACGGCGGCGGCCTGGTCGACCACCGCCCTTCTCTTGGCGCCCTTCTTGCCGCGTTCCCGAAGCATCGACTCCGCGGTCACGGTCGTCAAGCGTTCATCACACAGCCTCACCGGGAGCGGGGCAACCTGACGCGCCAGCTCCCCTGCGAATTCTCGTGCTTTCGCCGCAGCGGGCCCCTCGCGACCGGAGAGGGAGCGAGGAAGGCCGACGATGATCTCGACCGCCCCTTCCTCCTCCACGATCTGGGCCAGACGAGCCAGGTCCCCGCGGCCCCGCTGCACGGTCTCGACCGGGGTCGCCAAGAACCCGCTGGGGTCGCTGCGGGCGACGCCGATGCGGGCATCCCCGGGGTCGATGCCCAGGCGTACGCCGTTGCGCAAGGTCAGCCCTGCCCGACGGCGTCGTGCACCGTGGCCTCGACCAACGCGAGCGCCTCGTCGATCCGGCTGGTGTCGGTGCCGCCGCCCTGGGCCACGTCGTCCTTGCCGCCCCCCTTGCCGCCGAGCAGCGGGCCGATCGCCCGGATCAGCGCGTTGGCGCTGACCCCGCGAGCGCGCCCCTCGTCGTTGACCGCCGCCACGGCGGAGACCTTGCCGTCGGCGGCACCGACCACCACCACGGCACCGGGCTGACCCTGCGGAAGTCGGCCACGGATGTCGAGGGCCAGGGTACGCACGTCGCCACCGCCGGCACCGTCGGCGCGGTGCGCGACGAGCTGCACTCCGTCGACGACCTTGGCGCCGGCGGCGAGCTGGCCGGCCGCGGCCAACAGCTGCCCGACGCGAGCCTTCTCGATCTCCTTCTCGGCGGACTTGAGTCGCTCGACCATGTCCTGGACCCGACCGACGAGGTCGTCGGGCTGGGTCTTGAGCAGGCCGGTCAGCTGGGCGACGACGTCCCGTTCGCGGGCGAGGTAGTCGAAGCCCTCGACTCCGGTGAACGCCTCGATGCGACGGTTGCCCGAGCCCACCGAGGACTCCCCCGTCAGCACGATGGTGCCGATCTGGGAGGAGTGGTCCACGTGCGTGCCACCGCAGAGCTCGCGCGACCAGGGGCCACCGATCTCCACGACGCGCACCTTGGTGTTGTCATACGTCTCGCCGAAGAGCGCGATCGCGCCCCAGTCCTTGGCCTCGGGCAGGGTCATGTAGTCCCAGGCGACGGGCAGGTCGGCCCGCAACGCGTTGTTCGACACCTGCTCGATCTCGGCGTACTGGGTGGGACTCAGCCCCTGGCTCCAGCCGAAGTCGAGCCGCAGGTAGCCGGGTCGGTTGTAGGAGCCGGACTGCAGTGCGGTGGGGCCGAGCACCTCGCGCAGCGCGGCGTGCACCACATGGGTGCCGGAGTGCGCCTGGCGGGCACCGATGCGCCACTCGGGGTCGACCTGGGCGTGCAGCTGTGAACCGGGGTGGAACTCGCCGTCGACCACCCGCACCTGGTGCACCACGAGCCCGCGCACGGGGCGCTGCACGTCGAGCACCTCGAGGCGACCACCGTCGAACTCGATGATGCCGGCGTCGGCCGCCTGGCCACCGGACTCGGCGTAGAACGGCGTCCGGTCGAGCACGAGCTCGCCGACCTCGCCGTTGCCGAGCGCCGCGACCTGCTGCCCCTCACGCAGCACCGCCAGTGCGGACGACTCGGTCTCGAGGGTCTCGTAGGCGAGCCACTCGGTGGGCCCGCTCGCGTCGAGGATGCCGCGGTAGACGCCGGTGTCGGCGTGCTGGCCCTTCTTGGCGCGGGCATCGGCCTTGGCCCGCTCGCGCTGCTCGGTCATCAGCTTGCGGAAGCCCTCGTGGTCGACCGTCAGGCCGGCCTCCGAGGCCATCTCGAGGGTGAGGTCGATCGGGAAGCCGTAGGTGTCGTGCAGGGCGAACGCCTGGTTGCCGGACAGCTTCGAGCCACCGGCCTTCTTCACGTCTGTGGCGGCCAGGTCGAAGATCTGCGTGCCGGACTGGAGCGTCTTGCGGAACGCGTCCTCCTCGGCGTAGGCGACCCGCGAGATGCGCTCCCAGTCGGAGTGCAGCTCGGTGTAGGTCTCGCCCATCTTGTCTCGGCTGATCGGCATCAGCTCGGGCAGCGCCGGGTCCTCGTAGCCGAGCAGGCGCACCGAGCGCACGGCGCGGCGGAGAAGTCGGCGCAGCACGTAGCCGCGGGCTTCATTGCCCGGAGTCACGCCGTCGCCGATCAGCATCATCGAGCTGCGCACGTGGTCGGCGATCACCCGGAAGCGAACGTCGTCCTCGTGGTTGGCGCCATATTTCTTGCCGGTCAGCTCCATCGCTCGCTCGATGACCGGGAACATCACGTCGATCTCATACATGTTCTCGACGCCCTGGGTCATGAACGCGACCCGCTCGAGACCCATGCCGGTGTCGATGTTCTTCTTCGGCAGCGAGCCGGAGATGTCGAAGTCCTCCTTGCTGCGGACGGCGCTGAGCTCGTCCTGCATGAAGACCAGGTTCCAGAACTCGAGGTAACGGTCCTCCGCGGAGAAGTCGCCGTCGGCGCCGTACGCCGAGCCGCGGTCGATCAGGATCTCCGAGCACGGGCCGCCGGGACCGGGCACGCCCATCGACCAGTAGTTCTCGGACTTGCCGAGTCGCGCGATCCGGTCATCGGGCAGTCCGGTGATCCTCTTCCAGAGCGCAACCGCCTCGGGGTCGTCGACATAGACGCTGGGGTAGAGCTTGTCCTCCGGGAAGCCCCAGCCGCCCTCGGACTGTGGTTTGGTGACCAGCTCCCAGGCAAGCTCGATGGCCCGCTCCTTGAAGTAGTCGCCGAAGGAGAAGTTGCCGCACATCTCGAAGAAGGTGCCGTGACGGGTGGTCTTGCCGACGTCCTCGATGTCGGGGGTGCGCACGCACTTCTGCACGCTCGTGGCCCGGTCGTAGGGCGGCGTCTCCTGACCGAGGAAGTAGGGCTTGAACGGCACCATCCCGGCGTTGACGAACAGCAGGTTCGGGTCGTCGACGAGCAGGGACGCCGAGGGTACGGCGGTGTGCCCGGCGTTCTCGAAGTGCGCGAGGAACCTCCGTCGGATTTCCGCGGTGTCCATCAGTTGGTGCCTTCCTGGTTCGTGCCCGAGACATCGGTGTTCACGTGGTGCGTGGGGGTGCTGCGTGGTGGTGCCGCTCCCGCGTCGAGGCGGTGCCGGCCGGCGGCCGCGGACTCGAGCTGAGGAGTCCCATCAGGGACCAGACCGAGACGTTGACGCAACTCGGTTTCCTTGTCGGCCTTGCCCTGGGCGACCTCGTCGCGGATCAGGCGGGCCCCCAGCGCCAGGCTGCTCGCCCGGTCACGCAGGCCGTCGACGGTGAACGAGTCGCGCAACCGCCTGGCCTTGTTCATCGCGTAGACGCTGGCCCCGGCCCCGGCGACGAACCACAGCGCGCGGCTCATCCGGGGTCCCTGTTCGCAGCGGAACGACGTGAGCACTCGAACGGGGTGGTCATGCTGCGCCCTCCTGGGATCGGCGGGTGGCCATCTCGCGGCGTACGTCGCGCAGCTCGATCCTGCGCTCCTTGCGGGACCGCTTCAGCTCCTGCTTCATCTGGAACCGGATCCGGTTGCGGGTCTCCGGGGCCAGGGCACGTCGGACGCCGTGGGTCAGCGCGGCAGCCTTGACCACGGACTCGCGCAGCACGAGGTCCGCGAAGAGCCGTCCCTCGATGCGTTGCGGCGCGGTCGCCACCTCAGGCTCGGCCGGCTCGTCGCCGACGTGGGTGATCACGAACTCGTCGGGGGTGGCTCGCACCTGCACCTGGCGCGCCAACGCGTCGACCCGCTCACGCAGTTGGGCGGCCTCGTCGCGGGTCGCGGTGAGCTCGGCTCGGGCCCGGTCTCTCTCACGCCTCAGCGCGGCCACGGTCACCAGCAGGAGCACCAGCAGGACAAGCACGACAACGCCCAGCGCCGCAGGCACGAAGAGGTCGTCACTGGTCATGGTGCCCGACCCTATCGCGCACCACGGATCAGCCTGCGCACGCGTTCCCAGCGTTCCTTGATGGTCGCCTCGGCGCCCAGGTTGGTCGGTTGGTAGTAGGCCGCGTCGCCGATGGCGTCGGGGGCGTACTGCTGCTCGGCGATCCCGAACGGCTCGTCATGGGAGTAGACGTAGCTCTTGCCGTGACCGATGTTCTTGGCCCCCGCATAGTGGGCATCGCGCAGGTGCGGCGGCACCTGACCGATCTTGCCGGCGCGTACGTCGGCACTGGCCGCGTCGATCGCCTTGATCACGGCGTTGGACTTGGGGGCGACGGTCAACGCGATGGTGGCCTGGGCGAGGTTCAGTCGCGCCTCGGGCATGCCGATCAGCTGCACGGCCTGGGCGGCGGCGACGGCGGTGGTCAGGGCGGTGGGGTCGGCCAGCCCGATGTCCTCACTGGCCGAGATGACCAGACGACGGGCGATGAAGCGTGGGTCCTCGCCGGCCTCGATCATCCGTGCCAGGTAGTGCAGCGCCGCGTCCACGTCGGAGCCGCGCACGGACTTGATGAACGCCGAGATGACGTCGTAGTGCTGGTCACCCTGCCGGTCATAGCGCACCGCCGCCTGATCGACCGCGGTCTCGGCGGTGGCCAGGTCGACAGTGGTGGAGCCCTTCGACGTCGCGGCACCGGCCGCGGCCTCGAGATAGGTCAGCGAGCGCCGGGCGTCTCCCCCGGCCAGGCGCACCAGGTGGGCCAGGGCCTCGTCGTCGACGTCGATCTTGCCGTCGAGTCCGCGCTCGTCGGCGATGGCTTGGTCCAGGACACGTCGTACGTCGTCGTCGGTCAGCGACTCCAACCGCAGCAGCAGGGAGCGTGAGAGCAGTGGGGAGATCACCGAGAAGAACGGATTCTCAGTCGTCGCGGCGACCAGGGTGACCCAGCGGTTCTCGACGCCCGGCAGGAGGGCGTCCTGCTGGGCCTTGGTGAACCGGTGCACCTCGTCGACGAACAGCACCGTCTCGTGACCCGTGCGGACCAGCTCGGAGCGTGCCGCGTCGATCGCCGCCCGCACCTCCTTCACCCCCGCGGCCACGGCCGAGACCTCCACGAACTTGCGGTCGGTCTGCTGGGACAGGATCGAGGCGATCGTGGTCTTGCCGGTGCCCGGCGGACCCCACAGCAACAGGGACATCGACTGGTCGCCCTCGATCAGCTGGCGCAACGGAGACCCGGGCTCCCGCAACTGCTGCTGCCCGACCAGCTCGTCCAGGGTGCGCGGACGCATCCGCACCGCCAGGGGGGCCGAGGAGTGCGTGTTGCCGCTCAGCGATCCCTTGCCGGCGGCCCCACCGTCACCACGTGCCGGGCCACTGGCCGCAGGCTCCACCTCGAAGAGACCATCCACGTGCGCCACCCTATGTCCCCATGCATGGGTCAGGGCTTGACGGTCCGGCGCTCCTTGAGGTCGAACCAGACATCGGAGAACTCGGGCGAGTCCTCGATCTGGGTCGGGGTGGCACCCGGGTCGGGGTTGCCGGAGTTGTCGACGCCGAGCATCCGCGCCGTCACGGGGTCGTGCGGCTGGTTGCCCAGCTCGCCGGCGAAGTGACAGGCAACCTTGTGGTGCGGCCCGATCTGCATCAGCGGCGGCTCGACCTTGGCGCAGATCTCGCGTGCCAGCGGACACCGGGTCCGGAACCGGCACCCCGAGGGCGGGTTGATCGGGCTCGGCACCTCGCCGGTGAGCCGGATGCGTTCACGCCGACCACCGATCGCGGCCTGCTTGACGTCGGGCGCGGCCGAGAGCAGTGCCTGCGTGTAGGGGTGGTTGGGCCGGGAGTACAGGGTCTCGCGGTCCGCGATCTCCACGATCTTGCCGAGGTACATCACGGCGATCTGCGGGCAGAAGTGACGCACCACCGCGAGGTCGTGGGCGATGAAGAGGAACGCGATGTCGAACTCCTTCTGCAGGTCCTGCAGAAGGTTGATCACCTGGGCCTGGATCGACACGTCGAGCGCGGAGACCGGCTCGTCGGCCACGATCAGCTTGGGCTGGAGCGCGAGGGACCGTGCGATGCCGATGCGCTGACGCTGGCCGCCGGAGAACTCGTTCGGGTAGCGGTTGTAGTGCTCCGGGTTCAGGCCGACGACCTCGAGCAGCTCCTGGACCCGCTTCAGCGTCTGGTTCTTGGGCACCATGTTGTGAATGCGCAGCGGGGCGCCGATGATCGCACCGACCGAGTGACGCGGGTTCAGCGAGCTGTAGGGGTCCTGGAAGATCATCTGCACGTCACGGCGAAGCGGCTTCAGCTCGCGGTTCGACAGCTGGACGAGGTCGCGGTCGCCGAACTTCACCGACCCTCCGGTCGGCTTGTAGAGCCGGGTGATGGCGCGCCCGGCCGTCGACTTGCCGCAGCCCGACTCGCCCACGAGGCCCACGGATCCGCCGCGGGGAATGGAGAGCGAGATGCCGTCGACGGCCTTGACGTCGCCGATCTTGCGCCGGATCACACCGGTGGAGCGGACCGGGAAGTACATCTCCAGGTTGTCCACGGTCAGGATCGAGGGGGCGTCGGGGTCGAACTTCGCGGGCTTGTTCGACTGCTTGAGCAGCTCTTCGAGGCTCGGCCCGGCGGCAACATCGCCCGCCGGGACCGTGTTGTCCGCCGCGGGCTCCGTCTGGCTCTCGTGTGGCTCGGCCATGTCAGCGCTCCTCAGCTTGCATCGGTGCGATCTCAGGAATCACTTGGGTCTCGTAGATCTGTTCGGGGTCGGCCAGGTGACACCGGGTCAGGTGGCCACCACCGCGGGGACCTTCCAGGAGCTCGGGAAGGGTGGTGCGGCACAGGTCGCCGGGCACCTTCGAGGAGTGCACGCAGCGCGGGTGGAAGGCACAGCCCGGGGGCTGGTTGAGCAGGCTCGGCGGGTTGCCGGGAATCGGCACCATCCGCGCGTCGGTGTCGGCGGTGACGTCCGGGACGCTGGAGAGCAGCCCCCAGGTGTAGGGCATCTCCGGGTGGGTGAGCACCTCGGAGACGGGGCCGTACTCGACGGCGCGGCCGGCGTACATCACCAGGGCGTCGTCGGCCATCTCAGCGATCACCCCGAGGTCGTGGGTGATCATGATGATCGCGGTGTTGAACTCCTTCTGCAGGTTCTGCAGCAGGTCGAGAATCTGGGCCTGCACCGTGACGTCGAGGGCCGTGGTCGGCTCGTCGGCGATGACGAGGCTGGGGTCGTTGATCAACGCCATCGCGATCATCGCCCGCTGACGCATGCCGCCGGAGTACTCGTGCGGGTAGCCGTCGAAGCGACGGTCGGGCTGCGGGATGCCGACCAGCTCGAGCATCTCGATGACCTTCGTGCGGGCCTGCTTCTTCGTGACGCTGTTGTGCACCCGGTAGGCCTCGGCGATCTGCTTGCCGACCGAGTAGTAGGGGTGCAGCGCGGAGAGCGGGTCCTGGAAGATCATCGCGATCTCCTTGCCCCGCAGCTTGCGCATCTCGGCCTGCGACAGGGTGAGCAGGTCGACCCCGTCGAACCACACGCTGCCGCTGATCTGCGCCGTGGTGCCGGCGTGCAGGCCCATGATCGCCGAGCTCGAGACCGACTTGCCGGAGCCGGACTCGCCCACGATGCCGAGGGTCTGGCCGCGGTCGAGGGTGTAGGAGAGCCCGTCGGTCGCCTTGACGATGCCGTCGGCTGTCTTGAAGTGGACGCGCAGGTCTTCAACGCTCAAGAAGTGTTCCATGCTCTGTGGTCCTCTCAGCCCAGGCGGACGCGCGGGTCGATCAGCGCGTAGCAGATGTCGACGATGATGTTGGCCAGGATCACGAACGACCCGGCGAGCACCACGATCCCGATGATGGTGGGGAGGTCCCAGGCGTTGGCGGAGTCCACCGTCAGCTTGCCGATGCCGTTGTAGGCGAAGACCTGCTCGGTGATGATGGCGCCGCCGAGCAAACCGGCGAAGTCGATGCCGGTCATGGTCACCAGCGGGGTCAGCGCCGCCCGCAGCGCGTGCTTGAACAGCACCGTGCGGCTGTTGAGCCCCTTGGAGCGTGCGGTCCGGATGTAGTCCTCACCGAGCGACTCGAGCACGAACGCACGCGTCATGCGGACGTAGCTGGCGAGGTAGACCAGGGCGAGGGTGAAGGCGGGGAGGAACAGGTTGGTGAGCCAGCCTCCGACACCGCCTTCGGCTATCGAGAGGTACTGGGGATAGGACAGCAACCCCCATTTGACCACCACGAACTTCAGGAAGAAGACGCCGATGAAGAAGGTGGGGAAGGCGTAGATGATCAGGGTCAGGCCGACGATGCCGCGGTCCATGATGGTCCCCTTGGTGACCGCGGCGATGATGCCGAGGATCACCCCGAAGACCAACCAGATGACAACGGCGACGACCGCCAGGGAGATCGAGATCGGTGCGGCCTCGCCGATCAACGAGTTGACTGTCACGCCATTGGTCTTGGAGTAGCCCAGGCAGGGGCGGTCACAGGTGGTGATGAACTCCGGGTGCGTCTTCTTCAGCTCGGGGTCGGCCGGGAACTCCCGGCCGGTGACCATGCCCTTGACGAAGGTGCCCCACTGGACCAGCACCGGCTTGTCATAGCCCAGCGCCTTCTCGGTGACCGCGATCTGCTCGTCGGTGCACTGCTTGCCGCACGCGTGGCGTGCCTGGTCTGCTGGACTGGCGAAGAACAGTACAAACGTGACGAGGGACAGCGCCAACAGCAACATCACCCCGATCACGATTCGGCGTGCAGCGTAGGCCCACATGGTTGGTCCACCTTCTCAGTCGTCTGGGGCGCCCGGCCGGACGCGAGTTCGGCAGGACGCGAGCCCGGCCGGAGGAAAGATTGGGGGGGTGCACGAGACTGCACACCCGGCGATTCCTGGGCGCCCGCCTTGCGACGAGCGCCCAGGAATCAGGGTTGCTGGATCAGGCTTACTTCTGCGAGACGCCGATCAAGCCGAGCTCCGGGTAGGAGGAGGACGCCGGGGTCGTGGTGAACCCGGTGACCTTCGAACCACGCAGCCAGTTGAACTTCTGGTTGTCGAGCGGGATGTAGGCGTATTCCGAACCGAGGAATGCGTCGGCTTCCTGCATCTTGGCCTGCTGGTCCTCGACGTTGGCAGCGTTGGCGGCCTCGTCGATGATCGCGTTCAGCTCGTCACTCTCGTAGCAGCCGTAGTCGTTGCCACAGGTCGTCTTCGAGATGTTCGGACGGCTGTCGAACAGCGGCGGGATCACCGTCATCATCGACGGCCAGTCAGAGCCCCATCCGGCCCACATCAGGTCGGAGTCCTTGTCGGGCTGGGCGATGACGTCGTAGTAGGTGTCACCCTGACCGTCGAGCGTGACCTTGAAGCCGGCCTTGTTCCACGACTCCTGGAGGATGGCCATGGACTTGTCAGCGGTCGGCGTCTTCGGGTAGGAGAGCTTGATCGCGTACGGCATCTTGACACCGGCCTCCTTGAGGAGCGCCTTGGCGGCCTCGGGGTCACCCGAGCCGTCGGTGACACCCTTGAACGCGTCGTTCGCCTTGTAGCCGGCGGTACCGGGGTTGACGATCGAGTCGGCGTGCTCCATGACCAGGTCGCCACCGTTGGCCTTGATGTAGCCCTCGGTGTTGACCGAGACCGCGAGTGCCTCACGGATCTTCGGGTCGGTCAGCTTCTTGTGGTTGAACACCAGGTAGTCGGTGAAGGGCGAGACCACGTTGAGGTAGCGCGACTTGACCGGCTCCTGGGTGACCTTGGGCAGCTGCTGCGGGGTCACACGCGCCGAGGTGATGGCGTACTGGTCCTCGCCGGCGTCCTGGATCAACCGGTCGTTGAAGAGCTCACCGGCGGTGTCGGAGCCGTTGATGACCCAGTTGATCTTGTCCGGAAGCGCCTTGCGGAGCTGGTCCGGGTTGTCGGTGGCCGGGTCGTAGTTCTCGTTGCGAACCAGCGTGGCGCCCTTGTTCTTGTCCCAGTTGCCACCCTCGACCTTGTAGGGGCCGTTGGAGAGGACCTTCCACTTGCTGCGGTCACCCTGGTCGAAGGACTTCTTGTAGGGGTCGACCATCATCATGCCCGCGGCGGCCTGGTTGAAGTCTGCCCACGGCTTGTTGAAGTGGAAGGTGACCGTCTTGCCGTCACAGCTGACGGCCTTCTCGAAGGCAGCCTGCTGGGCCGGAGTCGCCTTGTAGGGACCCGGGTAGTCCTTCACGTCGATGTAGCTGAGCGTGTAGTTCGGGCCACCGATGATGACGTCGTTGGCGAAGACACGGCTGGTGCCGTACTGGACGTCCTCACAGGTGATGTCGGTGCCGTCCTCCCACTTCACGCCGTCCTTGAGGGTGAACTTCCAGACCTTGCCGCCCTCGCTGGCGGTGCCGGTGTCGGTGGCGAGGTCGGCGACCGGCGTGGTGCCCTCGACCGGGTCCTCGCTCATCGGGAACGCGACCAGGCCGCGGTAGACGGTGCGACGCCACTGTGCCAGCTGGACGCCGTAGTAGATGCGCTGCGGGTCCGAGCTCTCGTACAAGAAGGACTGCAGATAGTTGAGAGTGCCGCCCTTCACACCGGGATCGTTGTTCGCGGAGCCGCCGCCGCCGGAGTCCCCGCCGCAAGCGACGAGTCCCAAACTGAGCGCAAGCGCAGAACTTGCTGCGAGTGCCCTCTTCAGTTTCTTACCCATTGCATCCTCCTTGTGTGTGCGGCACTCCGTGCGGCACGTTCGACGACTCCGTGTCGCCGAGGTCTGGTGTGGCGGGTGACATCACTGGTGACCCTTGGGGTCCAAGGCGTCGCGGATGCCGTCACCCAGCAGGTTGAACGAAACGACGATCGCAGCGATCGTGAAGCCCGGGATGAAGAAGAACGTGGGCACCACGTCGGCATAGCTGATCGACTCGTTGAGAATGTTGCCCAGGGTCGGCGTCGGAGCGTTGACACCGACGCCGAGGTAGGCCAGCGCCGCCTCCGCGGAGACGAAGGCCGGCATCATCAGCGTGAAGGTGACCAGGATCGGCGCCCACAGGTTCGGCAGGATCTCGCGGAAGTAGAGCCGGAACTTCGAGGCACCCATCATGGTGGATGCGTGCACGAACTCACGCTCACGCAGCGAGAGCACCTGGCCGCGGACGATACGGGCGATGCCGGTCCAGCCGAAGAGGCCGAGCACCACGATCACATAGACCGCTGCGGTGGGGTTGCCCTTCGGCGTGTGGAGGTACTTCTCGACCATGATCAGGCCGGTGCTGGCCAGCGCCAGCAGCATCAGCGTCAGCGGGAAGGCCAGGGTCAGGTCGATGACGCGACCGATGATGGCGTCGATCCAACCGCCGGCGGCACCGGAGACGATGCCGAGCACGACGCCCAGCACCATCGCGATCATCGTCGCGGAGAGAGCGATGAACAGCGAGAAGGCCACCCCGGACCACAGTCGCGCCATCGTGTCACGGCCCGTGCCCGGCTCGATGCCGAGCGGGTGGTCCATGGACATGCCGCCCCACTTGTCCTTCGGCCGACCGAACTCGTCGGTCAGGTTCAGGGCCGACTTCAGGGGATCGATCCAACCGAAGTGCACGGCCAGGGGCGCGGTGATCGCGGCCAGCACGAACAACAGCACGACGACCAGCGAGACGAGGGTCAGCTTGTCCTTGCGCAGCCGGCCGGCGGCCAACTGCATCGGAGACTTGCTGGCAACCTCCGTGCTCGGCGCGGCAGTGTCGACGACCGCCTGGGCCGTCTCACCACCGAGCTTCTGACCGGTCGATCCAGACATCTCGCCTCCTCGCACACATCGGGACAAGCCCGCTCAACGGGCGTGACTCTATGTGACGGGGACCGCACAAACGGTCACCTACGCGTAACGATCTGGTCTCGACCAGTTGCGCGCAGGCGTCCGCCGTTTCACTCGTCCTTCGGGAGATCCTTCTCTGGGCGTGCGTCCACACCGGCTTCCTTGCGCTGCTCCGGGGTGATCGGCGCCGGCGCCTCGGTGAGCGGGTCGAACCCGCCACCGGACTTCGGGAAGGCGATCACGTCGCGGATCGACTCGGTGCCGGCCAGCAGCGCGACGATGCGGTCCCAGCCGAAGGCGATGCCGCCGTGCGGCGGGGCGCCGAACTTGAACGCCTCGAGCAGGAAGCCGAACTTCTCGTCCGCTTCCTCGGGCGTGATCCCCATGATCTCGAAGACCCGCTTCTGGATGTCCTCACGGTGGATCCGGATCGAGCCGCCACCGATCTCGTTGCCGTTGCAGACGATGTCGTAGGCCCACGCCAGGGCGTTGCCCGGGTCGTCGGTGAAGGTGTCGAGGTCCTTGGGCGAGGTGAACGCGTGGTGCACCGCCGTCCAGGCACCCGCACCGACGGCGACGTCTCCGGCCGCGGTCGCGTCGCTGGTCGGCTCGAAGAGCGGGGCGTCGACGACCCACAGGAACGCCCACGCGCTCTCGTCGATCAGCTCGCAGCGACGGCCGATCTCGAGGCGTGCGGCACCCAGCAGGGCACGGCTGCTCTTGACCGGACCCGCGGCAAAGAAGATGCAGTCACCCGGCTGGGCACCCACGTGCTCGGCGATGCCGGCCTTCTCGGCGTCCGAGAGGTTCTTGGCCACCGGACCGGTCAGCTCGCCGTCGTCCTGGACCAGCACGTAGGCCAGGCCCTTGGCACCGCGCTGCTTGGCCCACTCCTGCCAGGCATCGAGCTTCTTGCGGGGCTGGCTGGCGCCACCGGGCATCACCACGGCACCGACGTAGTCGGCCTGGAACACCCGGAACGTCGTCTCGGAGAAGAATTCCGTGCACTCGGTCAGCTCCTGGCCCATCCGCAGGTCGGGCTTGTCCGAGCCGAACCGGGCCATCGCCTCGGCGTACGTCATCCGCGGCAGCGGCGTCGGCACCTCGTGCCCGATCAGCTTCCACAGCGCGACGAGGATCTCCTCGGCCAGGGTGAGTACGTCGTCCTGCTCGACGAAGCTCATCTCGATGTCGAGCTGGGTGAACTCCGGCTGCCGGTCGGCGCGGAAGTCCTCGTCGCGGTAGCAGCGCGCGATCTGGAAGTAGCGCTCCATGCCGGCCACCATCAGCAGCTGCTTGAACAGCTGCGGGCTCTGCGGCAGGGCGTACCAGCTGCCGGGCTGCAGCCGCGCCGGCACCAGGAAGTCGCGCGCGCCCTCGGGCGTCGACCGGGTCAGCGTCGGGGTCTCGATCTCGACGAAGTCGTGGCGGTCGAGCACGTCGCGTGCGGCCTTGTTGACCTTGCTGCGCAAACGGATCGCGTTGTTCGGGCCGCTGCGGCGCAGGTCGAGGTAGCGGTGGCGAAGGCGGGCCTCCTCCCCCACGTCGCCGCCCTTGGAGGTGCCCGCGTCATCGATCGGGAACGGCAGCGGGGCCGCCGCGCTGAGCACCTCGAGGTCGCTGACCACGACCTCGATCTCGCCGGTGGCCAGGTTGGGGTTCTGGTTGCCCTCCTTGCGGGTGACCACCTCGCCGGTGACCTTGAGGCAGAACTCGCTGCGCAGACTGTGCGCCACCGCCTCGTCACGGATCACGATCTGGACGACGCCGCTGGCCTCGCGCAGGTCGATGAACGCCACGCCGCCGTGATCGCGCCGTCGGGCCACCCAGCCAGCGAGGGTGACGGTCTGGCCGACGTGCTCGGCGCGCAGTGCGCCGGCGTCATGTGTGCGGATCACGGGTGATGCTCCTAGGTGCGGTGATGGGTGGGACGTCAGTTCACTGATTGTCGGTGCGGATGATCGTGGGCTTCAAATCGCTCGCCGGCGGGGTCCATGCTGCGGGGTCGGCGTCGACCTGGTCGCCGGAGCGGATGTCCTTGACCTGGTGACTTCCGTCGTCGCGGGTGAACCACACGAAGGGGATGCCCCGGCGTTCGGCGTACCGGATCTGCTTGCCGAACTTCTGCGCGCTCGCGGCCACCTCGCACGGCACACCGTTGGCGCGCAGTGCGTCGGCGATCTTCTCGCTGGCTCCGCGGGACTCCTCGTCGGGCAGCGCGACCAGGACGGCGCTGGGCACGCTGCGGTCGGCGACCACGAGACCCTTGCCCACCAACGGGACCAGCACCCGGCTCACGCCGAGCGAGATGCCGACCCCCGGGTACGTCGTACGCCCGTCGCTGGCGAGTGAGTCATAGCGGCCACCTGAGCAGATCGAGCCGAGGGACTCGTAGCCGTCGAGACGGGTCTCGAAGACGGTGCCGGTGTAGTAGTCGAGGCCGCGGGCGATCTTGAGCTCGGCACGGATGCGCACCCGGTCGTCGGTGATGTCGGCACAGGCCCGCATCAGCTCGGCGAGCTCGGTCAGGCCCTCGTCGAGGAGGTCGTTGGTCACACCCAGTGCGCGCACCTGGTCGACGAAGGAGTCGTCGTCGGTGCTGATCGCGGCCAGGGCCAGGCACTGGTCGGCCTGCTCCGCACTCAGACCGGCCTCATCGACCAGGAGCTCACGAACCTTGTCGGCCGGCAGCTTGTCGAGCTTGTCGATCAGCCGCATCGCCTCGTCGGCGTCGGCCACACCCAGCCCCTGGTAGAACCCCTGGATCAGCTTGCGGTTGTTGACCTGGAGGGTGAAGCCGGGAAGGCCGATCGACTCCGGATTGGAGAGCCGGCCGAGGGCGGCGAGCATCACCTTGGTGACCTCGACGTCGTGGTGGAAGGGCAGCTCGCCCTGACCGACGATGTCGATGTCGGCCTGGAGGAACTCGCGGTAGCGGCCGTCCTGGGGGCGCTCCCCGCGCCAGACCTTCTGCAGCTGGTAGCGGCGGAACGGGAACTCGAGCTTGCCGGCGTTCTCCAGCACGTAGCGCGCGAAGGGGACGGTCAGGTCGAAGTGCAGGCCGATGCCGGCGTGCCCCTCCTCGGACTCCTCGTGCAGGCGACGCAGCAGGTAGACCTCCTTGGAGGTGTCTCCCTTGCGCAGCAGCTGGTCGAGCGGTTCGACGGCGCGGGTCTCGATGTTCGCGAAGCCGTAGAGCTCGAACGTCTCGGTCAGGGTGTCCATGACCGCGCGTTCCACCTGACGCTGAGCCGGCAGGAACTCGGGGAAGCCGCTCATCGGCTTCGGGGTGCTGCGGCTCATGCGTCACCGCCCGCGGCGTCGTCCTGCAGCTCGAGCAGGAACGGGTTGGTGGCGCGCTCGCGACCGATCGAGGTCTGCTCGCCGTGACCGGGGAAGACCACGATGTCGTCGGCCAGCGGCAGCACCTTGCTGCGCAGGCTCTCGAGCATCTCGGAGTGGTCCCCGCCGACCAGGTCGGTGCGGCCGATCGCCCCCTGGAAGAGGAAGTCACCGGAGAACATCAGCTGGGAGACGTCCTCGTCGCCGGCGTACTCCATGCGGTAGAGCACCGTGCCCGGGGTGTGGCCGGGCGCGTGGTCGACGACGACGGTGAGTCCCTCGATCTCGATCACCGACCCCTCGACTGCCTCGTTGACCCTGCCGGGCTCACGGAAGTCGGGCAGGTCGTTCATCCCGAACTGAGCGCGCAGCATCGAGGCCGACTGGTTCGAGATCGCGGCCATCGGGTCCTTGAGCAGGTGCCGGTCTGCGGCGCCGATCCACAACGGGGCGTCGAACGTGTCGGCGACGACCTGGGCCTGCCACATGTGGTCGAAGTGACCGTGGGTGACCAGGATGGCCGCCGGCTTGAGTGCATGCTCCGCGACGAGGCGGTCGACGCCTTCGGCCGAGTCCTGGCCGGGGTCGATGATGACGCACTCGCCGCCGGCTTCGGCACCGACGAAATAGCAGTTCGCAGCCAGCTGGCCAGCGGGAAAGCCGGCAATGAACACAGGTGATTCCTTCGTTGCTGGGACGGGATGCCGCCTCGCGGATCACGATCCGGCGGCAATACGGGTGTCAGCCTACCGATGTCCGCGCAGGCTTTGACTACGATGGGCGACCATGAGCGCGCAGCAGGAGTCCCCATGGGGTCGGGTAGCCGATGACGGCACCGTCTTCGTCCGTACGTCCGAGGGTGAAAGGTCCGTGGGGCAGTACCCCGAGGGCACACCGGAGGAGGCCCTCAAGTTCTTCACCGACCGGTTCGATGCGCTGAGCTTCGAGGTCGAGCTGCTCGAGAAGCGGGTGCGCGGTGGGGCGCTCGGTCCCGAGGAGGCCGCCGAGTCGGTGAAGACCGTCCGGGCCCAGGTCGTGGACGCGCACGCGGTGGGCGACCTCGACGGTCTCGCCGCCCGTCTGGACAGCCTCGGCCCGGTGATCGCGTCGCAACGTGAGGCCCGCAAGGTCGAACGTGCCGCGAAGGTGGCCGAGTCCAAGGAACGCAAGGAAGGCATCGTCACCGAGGCCGAGAAGCTCGCCGAGTCCAACGACTGGCGCAACGGCGCCAACCGACTGCGGGACCTCCTCGAGGAGTGGAAGGGACTCCCCCGCCTCGACCGGTCCACCGACGACGCCCTCTGGCGTCGCTTCTCCTCCGCACGCACGTCGTACACCCGACGCCGCAAGGCGCACTTCTCCGAGCAGCACGAGAAGCGCGACGGGGCCCGGGTGATCAAGGAGAAGCTCGCCACCGAGGCCGAGTCGCTGGCCGACTCGACCGAGTGGGGTCCGACCGCAGGCAGGTTCCGCGACCTGATGCGTGACTGGAAGGCGGCCGGTCCGGCGCCCCGTGACGCCGACGAGGCCCTGTGGAAGCGGTTCCGTGGTGCCCAGGACGCCTTCTTCGGTGCCCGCGACGCAGCCAACGCCGAGCTCGACCAGGAGTTCGCTGCCAACGCCGAGGTCAAGGAGGCCCTGCTCGTCGAGGCCGAGGCACTGCTCCCGGTGACCGACGTCGAGGCCGCCAAGCGCGCGTTCCGCGACATCGCTGACAAGTGGGACGCGGCCGGCAAGGTGCCGCGCGACAAGATCAAGCCGCTCGAGGCCCGGATCCGCAAGGTCGAGAACGCGATCCGCGGCGTCGAGGACGAGCAGTGGAAGAAGTCCGACCCTGAGAAGTCTGCACGGGCCGACGACATGATCGGCAAGCTCGAGTCGGCGATCGACGAGATCACCGCCGACCTCGAGAAGGCGAAGACCGCCGGCAGCGAGAAGAAGGTCAAGGAGCTCGAGGAGAACCTCGCCTCGCGCCGGGCGTTCCTCGACATGGCCCGCAAGGCCGCCCAGGACTTCTCCGGCTGATCACACTCCGGGCGTCGAACGCCGACGAGTGAGTACGACGACCGCGATCACCAGGAACCACGCGGCGTGCGAGCCGAGCCAGACGCGTTCCCAGGCTCCGGCGTCGGCTCCCCCGTCGAGCCAGATGCTGGCCGACCAGGTCGAGGCGAGCCAGGCCGGCGCGGCAAGGACCGCCGCGACCCGGTTGGCCCCTCGCTCCCAGATCGCGGAGAACGCCGCGACCACCAGCCCGAGCAGCATCGTCCACAGATAGACGTTGCCGCACACCGAGTGCATGGTCGTGCCGACGTCGACGACATGGTTCGCGCCTCGACCACACCCGGCCTCGCCCGCAGGACAGTGCCCGCGGAAGAACAGGATGCCGGCCATCATCAGCGAGCCCTGGGCCATGAAGGCTCCGGCGAGCTTCGTGCGCCACTCGCGCAGCAACACCACGCTGGCGGCCACGTGCCCCACGACGTACGAGGCGATGGCGGCCTGCCCCAGCCAGCCCACGGAGGAGCCACGCCCGGCCAGGGAGGAGACCATGTCGGCGCGCACCGAGTAGTCATCGGCGGCGAACAGGACTGCGAGCCCGTCGAAGGCCCAGAACAAGACGAAGCCCACCAGGCAGGCCAGTGCCCAGCGTCGGCTCAACAGCGCCGACGCCTCCGGTGCGGTCACTGCGTGATGCGATAGGCGTCGAAGACCCCGGGCACCGAACGGACCGCGTTCAGCACCGAGTCGAGGTGCATCGCGTCGGCCATCTCGAAGGAGAACCTGCTCTTGGCCACCCGGTCGCGCGTGGTGGTCAGCGAGGCACTGAGGATGTTCACGTGCACGTCGGAGAGCGCCATGGTGATGTCGGAGAGCAACCGGGACCGGTCGAGTGCCTCCACCTGGATGTTGACCAGGAACGTCGACTTCGTGGTCGGCTCCCACACCACGTCGACGAGCCGCTCGGGCTGAGCCTTGAGGCTGGCGGCGTTGGTGCAGTCGGAGCGGTGCACCGACACTCCCCCGCCCTTGGTCACGAACCCGAGGATCTCGTCGGGCGGCACGGGCGTGCAGCACTTGGCCAGCTTGACCCACAGGCCGTCGGCACCCTTGACCACGACGCCCGCGTCCGTGCCGTGTGTGAGCCGGCTGCGCCCGCGTCGGCCGGTGATGGTGATGCCCTCGGCCAGGTCTTCGGCGGCTCCCTGGTCACCACCGTGCAGGTCGATGACGCGGCGTACGACAGTCTGTGCGCCCAGGTTGCCCTCGCCGACGGCGGCATAGAGCGCGGTGACGTCGGCGAGCTTCAACTGCCCGGCAACGAGACTGAGTGACTCGTGGGAGAGCAGCCTCTTGAGCGGCAGTCCCTCCTTGCGCATCAGCTTGGCGATCTGCTCCTTGCCGTGCTCGATCGCCTCCTCGCGCCGCTCCTTGGTGAACCAGTGGCGGATCTTCGAACGGGCGCGGGGCGACCGGACGAAGTTGAGCCAGTCGCGCGACGGCCCGGCGTTCGGGGCCTTGGAGGTGAACACCTCGATCACGTCGCCGTTGTCGAGCGTGGACTCCAGCGGCACCAGCCGGCCGTTCACACGGGCACCGATGGTGTGGTGGCCGACCTCGGTGTGGACCGCGTAGGCGAAGTCGATCGGTGTTGCCCCCGCCGGCAACGCGATCACGTCGCCACGCGGGGTGAAGACGTAGACCTCGGTGCGGTTGATCTCGAAGCGCAGGGACTCCAGGAACTCGCCCGGGTCTTCGACGTCGTGCTGCCAGTCGAGCAACTGGCGCACCCAGGTCATGTCGTCGGCATCACCACGCCGGTCGGTGTCGACCCCGTTGCGCCCGTCCTCCTTGTACTTCCAGTGCGCCGCGACGCCGTACTCGGCGCGACGGTGCATCGCGAAGGTGCGGATCTGGATCTCGACCGGTTTGCCCTGAGGACCGATCACCGTGGTGTGCAGCGATTGGTACATGTTGAACTTCGGCATGGCGACGTAGTCCTTGAACCTGCCCAGCACCGGGTTCCACCGGGAGTGGATGACCCCGAGGGCGGTGTAGCAGTCGCGGTCGTCGTCGACCAGCACCCGGATGCCGACCAGGTCGTAGATGTCGGAGAAGTCGCGGCCGCCGACGATCATCTTCTGGTAGATCGAGTAGTAGTGCTTCGGTCGCCCGGTCACCCGTGCGGAGAGCCTCGACTCCTTGAGATCGGCCTCGACGCCCTCGATGACCTCGGCCAGGAACTGGTCGCGGGACGGGGCGCGCTCGGCGACCATGCGCACGATCTCGTCGTAGATCTTGGGGTGCAGGGTGGCGAAGGCGAGGTCCTCGAGCTCCCACTTGATGGTGTTCATGCCCAGGCGGTGGGCCAGGGGGGCATAGATGTCGAGGGTCTCGCGGGCCTTGCGCTCCTGCGTCTCCTGCTTGACGTAGCGCAGCGTGCGCATGTTGTGCAGCCGATCGGCGAGCTTGATCACCAGCACCCGGATGTCGCGTGACATCGCCACGATCATCTTGCGGATCGTCTCGGCCTGCGCCGAGTCGCCGTACTGCACCTTGTCGAGCTTGGTCACCCCGTCGACGAGCACGGCGACCTCGTCACCGAAGTCGGCGCGCAGCTCATCGAGGCTGTACGGCGTGTCCTCGACCGTGTCGTGCAGCAGCGCAGCGACCAACGTCGGCTCGGTCATCCCGATGTCGGCCAGGATGGTGGTGACCGCGAGCGGGTGCGTGATGTAGGGGTCGCCGCTCTTGCGCATCTGCGTGGAGTGCAGCTTCTCGGCGACCAGGTAGGCGCGCTCGAGCAAGGCCAGGTCGGCCTTGGGGTGATTCGCCTTCACCGAGCGGAACAGCGGTTCGAGGACCGGGTTTCCCACGGGCGGACGGGAGCCGATCCGGGCCAGCCGAGCGCGCATGCGACGCCCGGTCTGGGACCCGATCGGCTCCGTGGCGCGCGTCGTCCCGGTGGGGTCGACGGGCGTCTCCTCAGTCATTCGTCCAGTCTAGGGGCTGGGTCGAGGATGACTGGTCAGCCCTGCGGGAACAGCGGGTACTCGACGCCGGTGATGTGCTGGACGACGCGCACCACCTGGCAGCTGTAGCCGAACTCGTTGTCGTACCACGCGTAGAGCACCACGTGCTTGCCGTTCACGATCAGCGCGTTGGCGTCGATGATGCACGCTGCACGAGAACCCACGAAGTCGGTCGAGACCGAGTCGGGCGAGGCGACGAAGTCGATCTGGCGCTTCATCGTGGAGTGCAGCGAGGTGTGCCGCAGGTAGTCGAGCATCTCCTCGCGGGTGGTCTCCTTGCCCATCGTCAGGTTGAGGATGGCCATCGACACGTCCGGGGTGGGCACGCGGATCGAGGAGCCGGAGATGTGGCCGGTCAGCTCGGGCAGTGCCTTCGCGACGGCGGAGGCGGCACCGGTCTCGGTGAGCACCATGTTCAGCGGCGCGGAACGGCCACGACGGTTGCCCTTGTGGTAGTTGTCGAGCAGGTTCTGGTCGTTGGTGAACGAGTGCACCGTCTCGACGTGGCCGTGCTCGACGCCGTACTCGTCGTTGATCGCCTTGAGGGCCGGCACGATGGCGTTGGTGGTGCAGGAGGCACACGAGAGGATGTTGTCGTCGTCGCGCAGGGTCTCGTGGTTGACGCCGTGGACGATGTTCTTCACGTCGCCCTTGCCGGGCGCGGTCAGCACGACCTTCGAGACGCCGGGGCGCAGGTGCTTGGAGAGACCCTCACGGTCGCGCCACTTGCCGGTGTTGTCGATCAGGACGGCGTTGTCGATGCCGTAGTCGGTGTAGTCGATCTCGGTGGGGTCGTTGGCGTAGATCACCTTGATGGTGTTGCCGTTGGCGCAGATCGTGTTGTTGTCGGCGTCGATGTGGATCGAGCCGTTGAACTGGCCGTGGATCGAGTCACGGCGCAGGAGCGAGGCGCGCTTCTTCAGGTCGTCCTCGCCGCCCTTGCGTACGACGACCGCACGCAACCGCAGACCGTTTCCGGAGCCGGACTTCTCCACGAGGAGACGGGCCAGGAGCCGACCGATGCGACCGAAGCCGTAGAGCACCACGTCGCGCGGGCCCTCCTGGACGATCTTGTTCTCCCCGGTGGCGCCCTCGACGGCCTTGGCGGTGTACTCCTCGACGGAGAGACCTTGGGAGTCCTCGGCGTAGGAGACGGCCAGGCGCCCGATGTCGACGCGGGCGGGGCCCAGGTCGAGCTCGGCCAGCGCCTGGAGGATCGGGAAGGTGTCCTCGATCGCGAGCTCGCGACCCTCGATCTGACGCACGTAGCGGTGCGTCTTGAGGATGCTGATCACCGACTTGTTGACGAGCGAGCGGCTGTGCACCAGCACGGTCACGTCACGCTCGCGGTAGAGATGCCCGATCATCGGGATCATCGCTTCGGCGAGGGCCTCACGGCTCTTCCAGGTGGCGAAGTGGTCAGACGTCACGGCTCGGTTCCTCGGTTTCTCGGGTGTGCGGTTCAGACCTGCCCCAGCGCGACCAGCGGCAGGTCACCGATGGTCTCGCGTCCGGGCAGGAAAGTCAGTTCCAGGAGGACGGCGACGGCGTGCGACACGCCCCCGCACTTCTCGACCAGCTGGCGGGTGGCGGCAACCGTGCCGCCGGTGGCGAGCACGTCGTCGATCAGCAGGACCCGCTCGCCGGGCGCGATCGCATCGGTGTGCAGCTCCAGCGTCGCCTCGCCGTACTCCAGGGCGTAGGAGATCGCGTGCCGCTCACGTGGCAGCTTGCCCGCCTTGCGGACCGGGACGAAGCCGACGCCCAGCGCCAGCGCGACCGGGGCGGCGAGGATGAATCCCCGTGCCTCCATGCCGACCACCTTGTCGACCACGACGTTGCCGTCGGCGTCACGACCCGCATCGGCCAGGGCCTGCACCACCGCGGTGAAGGCGGCGTGATCGGCCAGCAGCGGAGTGATGTCCTTGAACAGGACTCCGGGCTCCGGGTAGTCGGGGACGTCACGGACCAGGCGTTGAAGCGTCTCGGCCAGGTCGGGCGTGGGTTGCGCCAAGGCCTACTTCTCCTGCTCGGGGCGGTGCTCCTCGACAGGCTCGGCCTCGGTCGGGTCGTCCAGCTCGGACCGGCTCTCAGGCTCACCCTCGAGCTCGTCGGCCTCGGCGAATCCCGCGGGCTCGGGCGGGAGGCCGACGATGGCGGCACGGGCCACCTGGACCACGACGCCTTCGGCGATCTCGAGGCCGACCTTGTCGTCGACGATCGAGCGGATGGTGCCGAACATGCCGCTGCTGGTGATCACCTCGTCACCGACCTCGAGTGAGCGCTGGACGGCACGAAGGTCCTTCTGCCGACGCGAGGCGGGGCGGATCACCAGCAACCAGAAGATCAGGAAGATGGCGATGATGGGCAGCAAGGACAGCAGGTCCTTCAAGGGGATCCGACCTCTCGAGGCGTTCGACGATTCGGGCGTGCCAGTGTGGCTCGACCGTCCGGCAGTCTAACTGCCGATCACTCCTCGAAGAGAGTCGCGTCCGTCACGTCGGGGCCGGGAGGCGTCAGGCCGAGGTGACGCCAGGCCGCCGGTGTGGCGATGCGACCTCGCGGCGTGCGGGCCAGGAGACCGTTGCGCACCAGGAACGGCTCGGCCACCTCTTCGACGGTCTCGCGCTCCTCGCCCACCGCGACGGCCAGTGTCGAGAGCCCCACGGGCCCTCCGCCGAAGCGGCGACAGAGCACGTCGAGGACACCACGGTCGAGCCGGTCCAGACCCGACTCGTCGACCTCGTAGAGCTCGAGGGCCGCCCGCGCGACCTCGAGCGTCACGGTGCCGTCGGCGCGGACCTGGGCGTAGTCGCGCACCCGGCGCAGCAGCCGGTTGGCGATCCGCGGCGTCCCCCGGGATCGGCCGGCGATCTCGGCGGAGCCCTCGTCGATGAGGTGCACGTCGAGCAGCCCGGCACTGCGGTGCACGATCAGGTCGAGGTCCTCGGGCTCGTAGAACTCGAGGTGGGCGGTGAAGCCGAACCGGTCGCGCAGCGGCCCGGGCAGGAGCCCGGCCCGGGTGGTGGCTCCGACCAGCGTGAACGGCGGGATCTCGAGCGGGATCGCGGTCGCGCCCGGACCCTTGCCGATGATCACGTCGACGCGGAAGTCCTCCATCGCCATGTAGAGCATCTCTTCGGCGGCGCGGGACATGCGGTGGATCTCGTCGACGAAGAGCACGTCGCCCTCGTTGAGACCGGAGATGACCGCGGCCAGGTCGCCGGCATGGGTGATCGCCGGCCCACTGGTCAGCCGCAGGGGCACCGACATCTCCGCGGCGATGATCATGGCCAGGGTGGTCTTGCCGAGCCCGGGCGGCCCGGAGAGCAGCACGTGGTCGGGTGCCCGGCCGCGTGCCTTGGCCGCGTCGAGGACCAGACCGAGCTGCTCACGCACCCGCTGCTGGCCGATGACCTCGTCGAGGGACTTGGGTCGCAGCGCGGCCTCGATCGCGCGTTCGTCACCGGTGGCGTCGGCCGAGGTGAGGCGGGCGATCTCGGCTTCCTCGGCGACGCTGAACTGGTCGCTGAACTGGTCCATGCTCAGGCCTTCCGCAAGGTCTGGAGGGCGGCGCGGAGCATGGCGCCGACGTCGGGCGTCTCGCCGGTGTCGGGCTCGATCACGTCGAGGGCCTTGTCGGCCTCCTTGGCCGACCACCCCAGGCCGACCAGGCCCTGGTGCACCTGGTCGCGCCACCCGGCAGCGCTCGCGGGCACGCCGGTGCGGGTGCTCCGGGTCGCGCCGGTCGGGGCGCCGATGCGGTCCTTGAGCTCGAGGATGATGCGCTGCGCGCCCTTCTGACCGATGCCGGGCACCTTGGTCAGTGTCTTGACGTCCTCGCTCGAGACGGCCTGGCGCAGGTCGTCGGGGGCCAGCACCGCGAGCGCCGCCTGGGCCAGCTTCGGACCGACCCCACTGGCGGTCTGGAGCAGCTCGAAGCAGGCCTTCTCGTCGTCGTCGAGGAACCCGAAGAGGGTCAGGGAGTCCTCCCTGACGACCATGCTGGTCGGCAGGATCGCCTCCTCGCCGTCGCGCAACGTGGCCAGGGTTCCGGGCGTGCACATCAGCTCGAGGCCGACTCCCCCGACCTCGACGACGGCACTGTTGAGGGTGACACCGGCGACGGTGCCACGGACGAATGCGATCACTGCCGGTCCTCTTTCGTGAGCGGGTGCTGGTTCATCGCCGCGCCTTGAGCAGAGCGGCCTCGATGCGCGACTGGGCTCCGCCGCGCCAGATGTGGGTGATGGCCAGGGCCAGTGCGTCGGCAGCGTCAG
Source organism: Nocardioides jensenii JCM 1364 = NBRC 14755 (assembly GCF_001552535.1). Classification (GTDB taxonomy): domain Bacteria; phylum Actinomycetota; class Actinomycetes; order Propionibacteriales; family Nocardioidaceae; genus Nocardioides; species Nocardioides jensenii. Next base: position 35,526 of record NZ_BCRJ01000017.1, read on the forward strand.
CCGGCTTGGGGGGTGCGGTCAGCCGGAGGATGCGGGTCACCATCGCGGTGACCTGGGCCTTGTCGGCACGGCCGCTGCCGGAGACCGCCGCCTTGACCTCACTGGGGGTGTGCAGCGCGACCGGGATGCCCCGACGGGCGGCGCAGACCATCGCGATGCCGCTGGCCTGGGCAGTGCCCATCACGGTGCTGACGTCGGAGCGGGCGAAGACCCGCTCGACGGCGACCGCATCGGGCTGGAACTCCTCGATCCAGGCGTCGATGCCCTTCTCGATCGTGACCAGCCGGATCGGCACCGGCTCGGACGACGAGGTGCGCAGCACGTTGACGTCGAGCATGGTCAGTGGTCGACCGACCTCGCCGTCGACCACGCCCATGCCGCAGCGGGTCAGGCCGGGGTCGATCCCGAGCACGCGCATCTGGAACCCTTCACGTCGTCCGAACACCTGTTCGGACTCACGCTAACAAGATCCGCCGACGGTTCGTCGTACGGCACGCCGTGTCGTCGTTCGCCGACCGTGATCACTCCTCGTCGGCGTCGAGCTCGGCGAGCACGCTCTCGGGCACGTCGACGTTGGAGAAGACGTTCTGCACGTCGTCGAGGTCCTCGAGTGCGTCGACCAGCTTGAAGACCTTGATCGCGGCGTCCTTGTCGACCGGGATGTCCATGCTCGCCACGAACTCGACGTCGGCCGAGTCGTAGTCGATGGCGGCACCCTGCAGCGCCGTCCGTACCTCGACCACGTCGCCGGCCTCGGAGAGGATCTGGAGCGACTCACCCAGGTCGTTGACGTCGTCCGCGCCGGCGTCGAGGGTCGCCTCGAGGACGTCGTCCTCACCGATCTCGCGGGTCTCCTGGGCCTTGGGCACCACGACCACACCCTTGCGGTCGAACAGACGCGAGACCGAGCCCGGGTCCGCGAGCGTGCCGCCGTTGCGGGTGACCGCCGTGCGGACCTCCATCGCGGCGCGGTTGCGGTTGTCGGTCAGGCACTCGACCAGGATCGCCACGCCCTGGGGCCCGTAGACCTCGTACATGATCGTCTCGTAGTCGACGGCTCCACCCTCGAGCCCACCGCCGCGCTTGACCGCGGAGTCGATGTTCTTGTTGGGGACCGACTGCTTCTTCGCCTTCTGGATGGCGTCGAACAGCGTCGGGTTGCCGCTGGAGTCGGGGCCGCCCATCTTCGCCGCGATCTCGATGTTCTTGATCAGCTTGGCGAAGAGCTTGCCGCGCTTGGCATCGATCGCGGCCTTCTTGTGCTTCGTGGTCGCCCATTTGGAGTGGCCGGACATGCGCTCCCTCTTCTGAATGCGGCTCCGCTGACTGAGAAGTCGAGCTCAGCCCTCGACGTACTGTGCGCCGAAAGCCTACCGCCCGCCGCGGGCGACCGGTGGAGGGCAGGCTCGGCTGCACCCACCCGGCCGGCCGGCGGTAGGCCCGGCACCGACGCGTCCGGTCAGGCCTGCGCCACCAGGTCGAGGAAGTAGCGGTGGATCCGGGTGTCCGAGTCGACCTCGGGGTGGAATGAGGTCGCCATCAGGCTCCCCTGGCGCACCCCGACCACTCGCCCGTCGGCCGGTCCGCCCTCCACCCGCGCGAGCACGTCGACGCCCTCACCCAGCTCCTCGACCCACGGTGCCCGGATGAACACCGCGTGCACGGGCTCCTCGAAGCCGTCGAACGCCAGCTCACCCTCGAAGGAGTCGACCTGGCGGCCGAACGCGTTGCGTCGCACCGTGACGTCGAGACCACCCAGCGTCTCCTGGTCGGCGGTGCCGCCCTCGACCCGGTCCGCCAGCATGATCATGCCGGCGCAGGTGCCGAAGGTGGGCATGCCCTGCTCGATGCGCTGCTGCAGCGGCTCGAAGAGCTCGAAGGTCCGCGCCAGCTTGTACATCGTGGTCGACTCGCCACCGGGGATGATGAGGCCGTCGCAGCGTGCCAGCTCCTCGGGACGGCGTACGCCGAACGCGGTGGCGCCGAGATCGGTGAGGATGCGCAGGTGCTCGCGCACGTCACCCTGCAGGGCGAAGACGCCGATGGTGGGGCCGGTCAACGAGGAGGGCATGGCCGCATCGTAGGAGCCGGCCGGCTCATCCGTGCGAGTGGTCCGCGAACTGCATCCCGATCACCCGCAGGAGGTCCAGCTTCTGGGCGGCGTCGGAGCCGGGCTCGGCCGAGTAGACGATCACCGACTGGTCGGTGTCGGGGAGCACCATCGAGTCGCACTCGAGGGTGAGGTCGCCGATCTCGGGGTGCCGGATCGTCTTGGTGTGACTGCGCCACGGCGCAACGTCGGTCTCGGTCCACAGTCGCCGGAACTCGGGGCTGGCGGCCCGCAACGCCTCGATCAGCTCCTGCAAGGGAGCGTCGTGGGGATACTTCGCGGCGGCAGCGCGCAGGCTGCCCACCGACTGGGCGGCACTCTTCGCCGCCTCCTCGGGAGTGTTCGCCACCCGCCCCTGCTCCCCCAGGAACCGTTGCCACACGATGTTGCGCTGCCGCACCGGGAGCCGGGTCCAGTCCCCGAGCAGCGCCGAGGCCATGGCGTTCCACGCCAGGAAGTCGCCCTTGGCGCTCATCACCAGCACCGGCAGGTCGTTGAGCCGATCGAGCAGCCGCTGGATGCTGGGGCGCACGTGAAGGTCGATGGTGTCGGTGCGTGGTTGCCGCACGTCGGCCAGCTCGAACAACTCGGCGCGTGCGTCGTCGCCCAGGCGCAGGGCTCGTGCCAGCGCGGAGAGCACCGCGGGTGACGGGTGCGGACCGCGGGCCTGCTCGAGCCGTACGACGTAGTCGACACTGACGCCGGCCAGCGCGGCCACCTCCTCGCGGCGCAGCCCCGGCACGCGGCGCCGCTCCCCGGACGGCATGCCCACGTCCTCGGGACAGATCCGGGAACGCGCCTGCTTGAGCAGTCGGGCGATCTCGGGTCGGTTCATGCCACCAGTCTTCCGCACGGTCGCGCGGACCGCATCCCGTCAACCTAGGACTGCCGATCCCATGCTCGACAGGCACTGGAGGCCTGGCGCTCGCGCGGCCACGGTTGGTGTCATGACTACCGAACGCAACACGACACAGCACATGACACGGCACACGACAGGGGCGCTGGTCACCGGCGCCAACAAGGGAATCGGTTTCGAGACGGCGCGCCAGCTGCTCGGCCTGGGCTGGCAGGTCTGGCTCGGCGCCCGAGACGAAGAACGCGGCGCGAAGGCCGTCGCCGAGCTCGCGGCACTGGGCGACGTACGGCTGCTGGTCGTCGACGTCACCTCGGACGAGTCGGTCGCTGCAGCGGTCGCGACCATCACCGAGGCAGGCGGTGTCGACGTGCTGATCAACAACGCCGGCATCGCCGGCTCGTTCAGTTCGCCCGACGAGACGGTTCCGATGGACTTCCTTCCGGTGTACGGCGTGAACGTGCTCGGCCCGGTCCGCATGATCCACGCGTTCCTGCCCCTGCTGCGGGAGTCGACTCACCCACGCATCGTCAACGTCTCGAGCGGCATGGGCTCGTTCGGCATCACCACCGACCCGTCGCGACTCGAGTCGGCGCTCTACGGGCTGGTCTATCCGTCATCCAAGAGTGCGTTGAACATGATCACCAGCATGTATGCCAAAGACCTGCCCTGGTTGAAGATCAACGCCGTCGACCCCGGTTACACGGCCACCGATCTCAACGGGCACAACGGTGTCCAGTCGGTGGAGGTCGGAGCCGCTCCCGTGGTGCGGATGGCCACGATCGGCGCGGACGGGCCGACGGGAAGCTTCAGCGGTCAGCAGGGTGAGCTGCCCTGGTGAGTTCCGCATGCTTGCGGCTCGGCCCACGAGCATCGGGACCCGTCACCCCGAGCTCACGCGTCGAGAAGTACGGCAGTTCGCCCTGTTACGGCCCCGCGTCGAGCCCGGCGTGCGCACCGGTGTTCCCCAACTGCCGTACTTCTTGACACGTCGCAGGTGTCCCAGCCTGGTTGAGCCCCGGGATAGCCTCGTCCGAGTGAGCTTCCTCGAGCGTCCGAACCCGATCATCGCCGCGCCGATGGCCGGTGCCACCACACCGGCGCTCGCCGCGGCGGTCTCGAATGCCGGCGGCCTGGGCTTCCTCGCCGCCGGCTATCTCTCGGTCGACTCGATGGCCGACGAAGTGACGGCGTACAGGGCGCTGACCGACGCCACCGTCGCGATCAACCTGTTCACCCCGCAGACGGATCGGTCGCTCGAGCTCGGCCCGCGGCTCGACGACTATCAGACCGAGGTCGCGTTGACCGCCGCGAAGTACGGCGTCTCCCCCGGTGACCCCTCCTTCGACGACGACACGTTCGACGGCAAGGTGGACTGGCTGGTGGAGAACCCCGTCGATGTCGTCTCCTTCACCTTCGGTCCGGTGCCACCGGCGGCGGTGTTCCGGCTCCAGGAGGTCGGCACGACCGTCGGCTTCACCGTCACCTCGGAGCACGAGGCGCTGCAAGCGGTCGGTCTGGGAGCGGACTTCCTGGTCGCACAGGGCTGCGAGGCCGGCGGACATCGCGGCACCTGGCACGTCTCCGACCAGCCGAACACGCTGTCGGCTCGCGAGGTGGTGGCGGCCATTGCCGGTATCGGGCTTCCGGTGATCGCCGCGGGCGGCGTCGGTTCGGCCGCCGACGTGCACGCTCTGCTGGATGCCGGTGCCTCGGCGGCCGCGGTCGGCACCTTGTTCCTGGCGTGTGACGAGAGCAAGGCGCCGGCCGCTCACAAGGCCGCGTTGACCTCGGGCTCGTTCACCTCGGCGGCCGTGACCCGCGCCTTCAGCGGCCGCTACGCCCGGGCACTGGTCAACGACTTCGTGCGCGCTCACGACGGCCGCGCGCCGTCGGCGTACCCGAACGTGCACCACCTGACCAGGCCGATCCGTACGGCGGCCGCAGCCGCCGGCGACCCACAGGGCATGGCGCTGTGGGCCGGCTCCGGACATGCCGCACCCGGACGGCTCACGGCACCCGAGGTCGTTGCGAGACTCGCGATGATGTGACGGGGTCGCGGCGGAAGTCAGACGTCTGAACAGATCCCGACCAGGACCAAAAGGACCGTGTATCTCTTCTTGTTCGACGCCACAGATGTCCATGTCGTCGAGCCGTAGTTGATTTTGGCCTCGACGCTGAACGTCCCGCTGGTGACCAGGCCCGTGAATGTCTTGTCGGTCACCCCGGGACCGACGTTCTCGGTCACCGAGCCCCCGGTTCCGTAGTGAAGCGTGTAGCCGGTGGCACCGGGCACGGCCGTCCAGTTGAGCCGAGTTGTTCCGACGCTCAAGGTTCCACATGAGACCACCGGCGGCGGGACTGTCAGCGCGGTCAGGGTGCCCCCGGTGACAAGCGAGGTGTCGGAGAACATCGCCATCGTGTTGATCGGAGCCACCCCGGTGGCCGTGGTCACGAGAAGGCCTGCCGTCGCCGCTCCAGCGATGACCCGGGTCGCCTGCCGGCCGCCCTTGCGATCCGCCGGTGGACCCGGTTCGTCGTCCTCCTTGCGCCGGCCGCCGAAGGCCGAGACCAGCAGCAGGGTGACGAACCCACCGCAGATCAACAGCCCCCACGGTGTGCTGGCCGCGTTGACCACGTGGCCGGCCCACGGCACGTCGACGAAGACTCGGTAGGCCTTGTCGACCGTGTAGGTCTCGCTGTCCGGAGTCGAGTTGGCGTCTCCCTTGAGCTGCAGCACCGCACCGCCATCGGTCTGCTCGACCGAGACCACCCGGTGCGTGACGCGGGTGCCCGTGGGGTCGACGACGCTGACGATGTCGCCCTTGTTGATCTCCTTCGCGGGAGTCTCGCGGGCCAGCGCCAACGCCCCGGCCTCGATCTCGGGTGACATCGACCCTGACCTGAAGACCAGCGGGCGTACGTCGAAGACCAGCGCCAGGGCACCCAGCAGAAGACAGAGCACTCCCAGGCAGGCGCCGAGCCAGAGCGCTGCCTCCCTGAGTCGTCCGACGACCGCGGCGCGCGAGGTCATGGCTTCTGGTTCGCAGTGAAGGTCAGGGACACGGAACCGGTCTTGGACTGGTTGGCGTTGTCGGCAGCAGGGTCGAGGCCGACGATGATGCAGATCGACTGGGTGCCGCCGGCGGCGATCTCCTGAGCAGTGCTGATCAGTGGCTTGTTGGTCGTGTCGACGGCCTGTGCGGTGCCCAATGGGGATCCGGTGCAGCTGTCCTGCTGGGGGTACGTCGTGTCCGCCACGGCCGTGCCGGCGTACAGCTGCACGGTGATGGGCGAGCCTGTGAAGGTCCAGGTGGGCGAGACGCCGCGGGTCGCGGTGGCGAGATAGGTGAACGGCGGGTTGCCGACGTTCTTGACGGTGAGGTTGAACGCCTTGCGCTCGTCGGGCGCCAGCCCGGTCCAGGTGATCGTGGTCTTGGCGTAGCCGGCGCCGTTGCCGACCGCACCGTTGGTGTCGAACTGCAGGTCCATCGCGCCCGACGTGATCGGGCCGCCGGTGACCACGGCGGTGTCGCTCCAGTAGGCGTAGGTGCCGATGGAGCCGAAGCCGACCAGCAGCCCCAGGCTCAGCAGCGCTCGCGTCCTGTCCGATCTGGCACCCGACCATATCCGTCGAGCCGTGCTCTCAGCGTGCCGCGCCATGACCTGAGTCCTCTCGCTTGCCGCGTTTCAACAGTGCCAGTCCCGAGCCGATGGCGACACCGGCCACCACGAGCAGCCAGCCGATCCAGGCAGGTGCTCCGGTGTCCGGCAGACCGTGATCGCCGGAGCCGTTCGGGTCGTCGCCACCGGACCCCACGCCTGCGTCCGCCAGCGTCACAGTGAACCGGAACTCCGCGTGGTCTCGTTGCGTGCTGTTGGTGGAGTCGCGGTCGAAGCTGGCCCTCACCCGCAACTTCTGCGTGCCGCCCGCGGCGAGTGAGCTCTGGTTCATGCGGTACGCGTTCGCTGTGTGCTCGAGCGCGACCCAGTTCCGTGACCCCACGCGTGTCTCGATCAGCATCTCGCCGTTGCGCAGGAGCAGGTCCGGGTCCCGGCTCTCGACGCTGATCGTCAGCGTGCCGAGCACTGCTGCCTGGTTGCGCACGTAGAACTCGCTGGTTCGTACGTCGCCCGGCACCCATCGCAGCCCGGAGTCGAACAACGACCTTTCGAGCTGGTTCGACCACGTGCGGCCGTCCCGGCTGATCCCGAGCTCGTCGGCCGCATGAGCAGACGAGGGCCCAAGGCAGAGCAGGCACACCGAGACCACGAGCATCACCCTGATCACGATGCCGACCGTTCCTTGCGCCGCTCCCGGAGTGATCCGGTCAGCATGAATGCGGCGTACCCGAGAAGGAGTGCAGCAACGACGTAGACCGCCATCTGCCTCTCCCTCCCGTTCAGCACGTTGTTCAGGTAACCGAGGTACTTCACCGAGTACCACGTCTCACCCCTGACCTGAACCGGTCTGACCCACTCCTGGTCCGGGGTGTCGTTCGCGTCGCCCTGCGTCTGCAACTGGACTTCGCCCTTGGCGTTGAAGCCCGTGGCGACCACCCGGTGCGTGACGACTGTCGACTTGCCCGACTCCCGTTGGTAGGTGATCACCGTCCCGACCTTGATCTCGTCTCCGTCGACCGGCTTGACCACCACCAGCGTTCCGGGTGGGTAGTCCGGCTTCATCGAACCCGTCAGGATCGTGTACGGCGTCGCGCCGCCGAGCCTCGGGACGAGCACTGCGACCAGCAGGATCGCCACGACGCCCAGGATCGCCAGCCAGGCCAGAAGCTGACCCAGCCAGCCGAGGACTCCACGGACCGACATCAGGCTCGATGCAACTCAGGTCACGGGTGCGGGTCAGCCTGCACGGCGTTGATGACGAGGTCGTCGAGCGCGCTGGTGGAGACACCCTGCGCGTCATTGTCCGCGACCGACCCGTAGGGCCAGTCGACGGTGATGGTGACCGAGATCGGGCCGCTGCTCGAGACCGTGCCACCGCCCGTGAGCCCTGCCGTGATGTCGACAGCGTCACCGGCCGTGGCCGGGAGGTTGAAGGCGGCCTCGGCTGTGGCCACCGAAGCGTCGTCGAGCGTCACATCTGCCGAGATGTGGTCACCGGTCATGGTGATGGTGCCGGTGCACTGCTTGGTGATGGTGTCCCCGGGGACGATGAGCTGGACGTCGGTATCAGCACCCTCGGTCCATGTGGGGGCACACGTCATGTTGCTGAGGTCCAGGCTGCCGGCGGTGACGCTGCCACCGTCGACGTCGGCACTGTCACTCCAGTAGGCCAGCGAACCGGCCCCACCCATCAGGAGCACCGCAGCGGCGGCCGCAGCGATCGAACCCTTGGTCGACTTCTTCATTTCATTTTCCCTGTCCGTAGTCGGCGCAGGGAGGCGCACCCCCCTGCCACACCCTCTTGACGGCTGTCTTGCCCGCTCCTTACGCAACACTCGCAAAGATAGTCACTTC
>NZ_BCRJ01000018.1 GCF_001552535.1 Nocardioides jensenii JCM 1364 = NBRC 14755
TCGTACAGGCAGAGATACCTGGTCATTCAGGGATCAAGGGCGACGGTGCCAGAAGGCTGAGACCTCGATGCGCCCCTCGTCGAACCTCGCCGACAGACCATGCCACGAGAAGCAGGAGAGCACCGCGGAGAGGAGGTGGTCGCCCGGTGCCGCGTTGGCGGTCGACGCGTGCCAGAGGTTCACCTCGAGCATGCCCTCGTCGATGGCGTGCCAGACGTCAGGCTGGGTGAACCACATGATGCCGCGCAGGCCGGAGCCGTCCTGCTCCAGGGATGCCTTGGCCCTCCAGTGGTCCTCGACCCCCTGCAGCACGCGGACGCCATGCTGCTCGCACTCGGCGAACACGGCTTGGAGCGTGTCGAAGTCGGTCGCAGCCGGCCAGGTCACGGCCTCGGCGACGAGGTCCTTGCGCGCGCCGGCCAGCCAGGCGCGCGCCATGATTGACGCGTCCGTCTCCGGCATCTCTGCCTTGGTCGCCTCGATGACCTCGGCGAGCATCGCCTCGGATGACAGGAGCCCGGCACGCACCTGGAGTCGGGCGAAGTCGACCAACTCCTCCTCAGGTGTGCGCCGGGCTCCTCGAGTCACCATGTGATGCGGCAGGTCACCAGCCGCGCTCGGCGAGCCGGTGCGGCTGGGGGATGTCTTCGACATTGATGCCCACCATGGCCTCGCCCAGGCCACGCGAGACCTTCGCGACCACGTCGGGGTCGTCGTAGAACGTGGTGGCCTTGACGATCGCCTCGGCACGCTGGGCCGGGTTGCCGGACTTGAAGATGCCCGAGCCGACGAAGACGCCCTCGGCGCCGAGCTGCATCATCATCGCCGCGTCGGCCGGGGTGGCAATGCCGCCGGCGGTGAACAGCACGACGGGGAGCTTGCCGTTCTCGGCGACCTCCTTCACCAGGTCGTACGGCGCCTGCAGGTCCTTGGCGGCGACGTACAGCTCGTCGGAGCTGAGCGCCCCGAGACGGCGGATCTCGCCGTTGATCGTGCGCATGTGGGTGACCGCGTTGGAGACGTCGCCGGTGCCGGCCTCGCCCTTGGAGCGAATCATCGCCGCGCCCTCGGTGATGCGACGCAGTGCCTCACCCAGATTGGTGGCGCCGCATACGAAGGGAACCGTGAAGGTCCACTTGTCGATGTGGTTGGCGTAGTCGGCCGGGGTCAGCACCTCGGACTCGTCGATGTAGTCGACGCCGAGCGACTGCAGGATCTGGGCCTCGGCGAAGTGACCGATGCGGGCCTTGGCCATCACCGGGATCGAGACGGCCTCGATGATGCCGTCGATCATGTCGGGGTCGCTCATGCGAGACACGCCGCCCTGGGCGCGGATGTCGGCCGGGACGCGCTCGAGGGCCATCACGGCCACGGCGCCGGCGTCTTCGGCGATCTTGGCCTGCTCGGCGGTGACGACGTCCATGATGACGCCGCCCTTGAGCATCTCGGCCATGCCGCGCTTCACACCGGAGGTACCCGTCGCCTGGGCGACGGTGGACGAGGGGGAATCAGTTGCCATGGCTCCAGCCTAGTGCCCTGTACGGCGTTCAGTTGAACCGGCCCAGATGACCGGAAAACGGACACCCGGTGAGGCCGGGGATCAGGAGTTCGCGGCCTCGGCGTACGCCTGCCGACGGACCGTCCAGACCCGTTGGAAGACCGTGACCGTGCTGGCCACGGCCAGCGCCCACAACGTCACCTCCATCAGGATCGGCAGGTCGAAGATCGCGCTGAGACCGGTCATCACGAGGATCGAGACCAACCGGTCCGAGCGCTCGGCGATGCCGACCTTCGCGTGGAACCCCATGCCCTCGGCCTTGGCACGGGCGTACGACGTCACCGAACCCATCACCAGGCACAGCAGGGAGAGCACGAGATAGAGCCGGCTGTCGCCGGGACCGGCGTAGTAGAGGACCAGGCCCCCAAAGATCGCACCGTCGCCGATCCGGTCGAGAGTGGAGTCGAGAAACGCCCCGAACCGGTTCGTCTTGCCGGTCACGCGCGCCATGTGGCCGTCGATCAGGTCGCTGAAGACGAAGGCGGTGATGAACAGGACACCCGCCAACAGCTTTCCCTGCGGGAAGAACACCAGGGCCCCCGTGCACACCCCGAGGGTCCCCACGAACGTCACTGCGTCGGCACTGATGCCGAGCTTGATGAACAACCTCGCAATGGGGTTGAGCAATTTGGTCCAGAATGCGCGAAATCTCTCCAACATGGCGGGTGCAGGGTACCGCCCCACCTGCGCAGTTGCAGCCTCGGCGTAGCGTGGAGGGCACGGAGCCAACCAGGCTTTCAACCAGGGAGCCACCATGGCCGACAAGTCGCCACGGCAAGGAATGTCCAAGAAGTCCGCCAAGTCCATCAAGGAGAAGCGGGCCGAGAAGCACGCCAAGACCGCCGCCGCCTCCGACATGCACAAGCTCTCCGAAAAGAAACGGTGACTGCGCCACAGGCCCTGAGCCTGGGAGTGATCGCCCGCTCCTCGATGGAGAATGAACGACGCCTGCCCCTGCATCCCGAGCACCTCTCCCGCCTCGCTCCCGAGTTGCGCGCACGGGTCACCCTCGAGCACGGGTACGGCGAACACTTCGGCCACACCGATGCCTCGCTGTCAGAGCTCGTCGGTGGATTCGCCACGCGAGAGGAGCTGCTCGCCACCTCCGACGTCGTACTGCTGCCCAAGCCACAACAGGCCGATGTCGAGGCCATGCACGACGGGCAGGTGCTCTGGGGCTGGCCCCACTGCGTGCAGGACACCGCCCTGACTCAGGCCGCCGTGGACCGCAAGCTGACCTTGATCGCGTTCGAGGCGATGAACCACTGGACCGACGACGGCGGGGTCGGGCTGCACGTCTTCCACAAGAACAATGAGCTGGCCGGCTACTGCTCCGTCGTGCACGCCCTCACCCTGGGCGGCATCACCGGAAGCTACGGACGCAAGCTCACCGCGGTCGTCATCGGGTTCGGTGCCACCGCCCGCGGTGCGGTCACCGCGTTGAGCGCGAGCGGCATCCACGACGTCCGCGTGCTGACCATCCGCGAGGTGGCGGCAGTCGCCTCACCCATCCACTCGGTGCGCATCCACCGGTTCGAGCACAACCCGGAGGCACCGGCCCTGAGCCAGGTGTTCACCGACGCCGGCAAGGTGCCCCTGGCGCCGTTCTTGGCCGAGAGCGACATCGTGGTCAACTGCACGCTGCAGGACACCGCGGCACCGTTGACCTACCTGCGCACCGAGGACCTCGACGCCTTCCGGCCCGGCAGCCTGGTCGTCGATGTCTCGTGCGACGAGGGCATGGGCTTCAGCTGGGCGCGACCGACCACCTTCGACGACCCGATGTTCGAGGTGGGCAACCACATCGGCTACTACGCCGTGGACCACAGCCCGTCGTATCTCTGGGGTTCGGCGACGTGGGAGAACAGCGCCGCACTGCTGCCGTTCGTCGAGACGGTGCTCGCCGGACCTGAGGCGTGGGCCGCGAACGAGACCATCCAGCGGGCGATCGAGATCCAGGACGGCCGGATCATCAACCCGGCGATCCTGGCGTTCCAGAACCGCACCGACGCAGGGGTGCTCATCAGCTGACCACATGGTCCCCGACCAGTGCCTCCGCAACGGCCGCGACGACGGACGGCAGTCCGGCCACGTGCCAGTCGACACCGGCGGCGCGCACCACGCGTGCCTCTCCTCCCAGACTGCGGATCAAGGCGACACCGGGCAACCGGTCCCAGTCGGGGACGCTGTGCTGGAAGATCACGTCGCACTGGCCTCGCAGGATCGCGACGCAGTCCATCGTCCCGGAGCCGAGCATCCGAAGCGTCGCCACGCGGTTGACCGCGCGGCCGAACGCGGCGCCGACCTGGCCGTCGTAGAACGGCGGGTGCAGGTAGGTCGAGGCGCACGCCTGGTCCGGCGGGACGTCGACCAGGTGCGGTAGGGCAGCGCCGTCCCGGGTCGCAGGGAGCCCGGGGCCGCCGACGAACACCTGGTCGGACGGAGGGTGGTGCACCGCCCCCAGCAGTACGTCGTCAGCATCGGTCAGGGCCAGCGCGGAGCACCACCAGTCCATGCCACGGAAGAAGTTGTAGGTGCCGTCGACGGGGTCGATCACCCAGGTGCGGCCTGACGTCCCGGCGTGGTTGGCGCCCTCCTCCCCCACGATCGCGTCGTCGGGGCGGGCTTCACGCAGAGCGCTGACGATGAGGTCCTCGGCGGCGTGGTCGGCGGCGGTGACGATGTCGGCGACGTCGGTCTTGCGGGTCGCGTCGACTCCGTCTGTGCGCATCCGGGCGGCCAGGCGGCCCGCCTCGCGCACCAGGTGGGTGGCCAGCTCGACGTCGGCCGGCAGGTCGAAGCGCCAGCTCACGCCTGGTCCCAGGCGTCGGCCAACAGGTTCTGGGTGTCCTGGAGGAGCTGCGGCAGCGTCTTGGTTCCGCCGACCACGGTGATGAAGTTGGCGTCACCCGACCACCGGGGCACGACGTGCTGGTGCAGGTGATCGGCCAGTGACCCGCCGGCCGGCCCGCCCAGGTTGAGCCCCACGTTGAACGCGTGCGGGTTGCTGATGCTGCGGATCACCACGATCGCGCGCTGGGTCAGCGCCATCAGCTCCGCCGACTCCTCCGGGGTCAGGTCCTCCAACCCGGCCACGTGGCGATAGGGCACCACCATCAGGTGGCCGGGGTTGTAGGGGTGCAGGTTGAGGACGACGTACGCCTGCTCACCCCGCGCCACCACCAGTGAGTCCTCGTCGGGCAGGGCCGGGATGTTGCAGAACGGGCACCCGTCACCGGTCATGTCCGAGCGCACGTAGGCCATCCGGTGCGGCGTCCAGATCCGCTCCAACCCGTCGGGCTGGCCCGTGCCCTGCTCGCGCTTCTCCTCCGCTGTCATCAGGGCGCCCGGTCAGACCTGCTCGCGGGACTCGACCGCGGCAGCGACCCGGGCTATCGCCTCGTCGAGCGGCACCCCGTTGTCCTGGCGGCCGTCGCGGTAGCGGAAGGACACCGCGCCAGCTTCGACGTCGTTGTCGCCGGCGATGACCATGAACGGCACCTTCTGCAGCTGCGCGTTGCGGATCTTCTTCTGCATCCGGTCATCGGAGAGGTCGACCTCGACCCGCAGGCCCTGGGTCCTCATCTTCTTGGCGAAGTCGAGCAGGTAGTCGTTGTGGCGCTCGGCGATCGGGATCCCCTGCACCTGCACCGGCGCCAGCCAGGGCGGGAACGCGCCGGCGTAGTGCTCGACGAGCACGCCCATGAACCGCTCGATCGAGCCGAACTTGGCCGAGTGGATCATCACCGGCTGCTGACGGGAACCGTCCGCGGCGACGTACTCCAGGTTGAAGCGGTCGGCCGAGGGCTGGTTGAAGTCGTACTGCACGGTGCCCATCTGCCAGGTGCGGCCGATCGCGTCTCGTGCCTGCACGGAGATCTTGGGGCCGTAGTACGCCGCCCCGCCCGGGTCGGGCACCAGGTCGAGGCCGGTCGCGACCGCGACGTCCTCGAGCACCTTGGTGGCCACCGCCCAGTCGTCGTCGGAGCCGATGAACTTGTCCTTCGAGGCGTCCCGGGTCGAGAGCTCGAGGTAGAAGTCGTCGATCCCGAAGTCGCGCAACAGGCTGATCATGAAGTTCAGCAGGTGGGCGACCTCGTCGGGCGCCTGCTCCGGGGTGACGTAGGAGTGGGAGTCGTCCTGGGCGAAGCCCCGCACCCGGGTCAGCCCGTGGATCACGCCGGACTTCTCGTGCCGGTAGACGTGGCCGAACTCGAACAGGCGCAACGGCAGCTCACGGTAGGAACGCTGCCGCGAGCGGAAGATCAGGTTGTGCATCGGGCAGTTCATCGCCTTGAGGCGGTAGTCCATGCCGTCGACGTCGAGGGGCGGGTACATCCCCTCGCCGTAGTAGGGCAGGTGCCCGGAGGTGTGGAACAGCTCCTCCTTGGCGATGTGCGGCGTACCGACGTAGTCGAAGCCCTCCTCGATGTGCCGCTCGCGGACGTAGTCCTCCATGGCGCGCTTGATCACGCCGCCCTTGGGGTGGAAGACGGGCAGACCGGAGCCGATCTCGTCGGGGAAGCTGAACAGGTCGAGCTCGCGGCCCAGCTTGCGGTGGTCGCGGCGCTCGGCCTCCTCGATGCGGTGCAGGTGCTCCTCAAGGGCTTCCTTGGTCTCCCACGCGGTGCCGTAGATGCGCTGGAGCTGCTTGTTCTTCTCGTCGCCGCGCCAGTACGCCGCCGCGCTGCGCATCAGCTTGAACGCCGGGATGCGTTTGGTGGTGGGCAGGTGCGGACCGCGGCACAGGTCCTTCCAGACCGTCTCGCCGTTGCGGTTGAGGTTGTCGTAGATGGTCAGCTCGCCGGCGCCGACCTCGACGTTCGCACCCTCGGCGATCTCGTTGGCCGCGTCCTCGGCATAGCCGCCGCCCTTGAGGCCGATCAGCTCGATCTTGTAGGGCTCGTCCTGGAGCTCGTTGATGGCGTCGGCGTCGGAGATCGGGCGCCGCTCGAAGCGCTGGTTCTCCTTGATGATCTTGCGCATCCGGGTCTCGATCTTGGCGAGGTCCTCGGGGTGGAACGGGGTCTCGACGTCGAAGTCGTAGTAGAAGCCGTTCTCGATCGGCGGTCCGATCCCGAGCCTGGCCTCCGGGAAGAGGTCCTGCACGGCCTGCGCCAGCACGTGGGCGGTGGAGTGACGCAGGATGTCGCGCCCGTCGGTGCTCTCCATCGCGATGCCCTCGACGACGTCACCGTCGGCGAGCTCGTGAGCGAGGTCCTTGAGGGCCCCACCGACCCGGGCCGCGATCACGTTCGGGTCGTCCTTGAACAGCTCCCAGGCCCTGGTGCCCGTCGTCACGGTCTGCTCCTCGCGCGCATCGGCGTGGGCGAGGACGACCTTGATGTCGGACACGGTGGCTCCTTGTTGATCGTGGCTGCGGCTCGTTCTGCACGGGTGCCCGGGCGGAACGCGGCAATCGTATCCGTCGGCCCGTTCACCACGCGCGCCGGTTTCGGTCTGCGTTGTCGCGCGGAACTACCATCGACGCGTGCCTGACGCGCGACCGCGCCGGGTCCGCTCCCGGACTGAGGACTTGATGCAGAAGAACAAGCGCGCGCTGTTGGTCGGACTTGCCGTTGTCCTCGTCGCCGGCGGTGGCTACGTGGTCTACGAGCAGGTCAAGGACGACCCGGTCACGAAGACCGAGGTCGTCCTCCCCCAGTCGCCGTACGACTCGGGCAAGGACGAGCCGCGCAAGACCAGGGTGTACGTCGACAACTCGGGCCCGACGGTCAGCGTCTCGGTGCGCACCGCGGCCAAGCCGTGGAACGACAGGCTGGCGATCACCGTGAACGGCAGGACCACCAACCTGACTCGGAAGGGAACGGCAGGCACCGACACGTGCGGGCCGACCGTCGTCGCCGAGCCCACCTCGCTGCTCACCCGCGTCAACTTCGAACGCTCGTGCGTCGGCGACGCCTCCACGTTGAAGGTCGCGGTCGCCGTTGACGGCGCCAAGCCGGTGACGGCCACCGCGAAGGAGACGCCGCGGCCCAACGTCTTGATGATCATGGTCGACGACATGCGCACCGACGACCTGCAATACATGCCCAACGTGCAGAAGCTGATCGCCAAGCAGGGCGTCAACTTCACCAACGGCATGGCCAGCTTCCCGCTGTGCTGCCCGGCCCGGGCATCGGTGATGTCCGGTCTCTACCCCCACAACCACGGCGTGTGGTCGCATGAGCCGCCGTGGGGGTTCTCGTCCTTCGACGACTCCTCGACGTTCCCGGTGTGGATCCAGAAGGCGGGCTACCACACGACGTACCTCGGCAAGTACCTCAACGAGTACGGCAGCGCGCCCGAGCCCGGCAAGCAGACCGGCACCTCGACGCAGTACGTCCCCCCGGGCTGGGACAACTGGCAGGGCTCGATCGACGGCGGCCTGCCCCCCAGCGACCCGGACGACGGCGGCACCTACCGCTACTGGGACACGACCCTGAACGACAACGGCAACGGCTACGTCAACCTGCAGGGCAAGTACCAGACCAACGCGTACGCCGACATCACCGAGGACATCCTCAAGAAGTCGGCCGCCAGCGACGACCCGTTCTTCCACTACCTCTCGTTCACCGCTCCGCACCACGGCGGACCGCGCGAGTCCGACGACCCGCCGAACGTGAAGACGCCGGCGCGGCCCAAGCGCATGTGGGGCGCGTTCGACGACGTGATCAAGGAGGCGCCCGGCGCCTCGTGGAAGGACCCGGACCGTCAGAAGGACAAGCCCAAGCGCCTGGGCGGGCACCCGTCGAAGAAGAAGATGAAGGAGGTGCTCAACCTGACCCGGCAGCGGGCCGAGGCGCTCTACGTCGTCGACGGTGCGGTCAAGCGCATCATCAAGGACCTCAAGCAGACCGGCGAGCTGGACAACACCCTCGTCGTCTTCACCAGTGACAACGGCTACTTCCTGGGTGAGCAGGGCATCCCGACCGGCAAGATCCTGCCCTACGAGCCGTCGCTGCGGGTGCCGGTGCTGATGCGGGGACCGGGCATCCCCAAGGGAGAGATCCGCACCGACCCCTTCCTCTCCATCGACTACGCCTCCACCTTCGCCGACCTCGGTGACGCCAAGGTCGCGACACCCGTCGACGGCCGCAGCCTGCTCGACGTGGCCCGACTCGGGGACGAGTCGGCCACGGACTCCTGGAGCCGAGTGGTGCTCACCGAGACCACGCCGACGAATGCCGCCAAGAAGGCGCTGGCGAAGACCCAGCCTGTCGGAGCCCGCAGCCCGGACATGATGTTGGGCAAGGTCACCGGCATCCGCACCGGGCAGTACCTCTACACGGAGTGGCAGGCCGAGCCCGGCGACCCGAAGACCAACATCCGCCAGGAGCTGTACGACGTCCGCGCCGACCCGAACGAGTACAAGAACCTGGCCCTGGACCCGAGGCGGTCTGCGATCCTGCGCGAGTTCCACAAGGTCCTGATCCGTGCGCGCACCTGCGTCGGGCCCGAGTGCGAGTTCCTGCTCCCCGAAGACCTCCGCTGATCGACCGGAGGCTGCTCGGTGAGCAGCACCGCAGACTGCGTCGAGTGCACGATCCATGTCGAGAATCCCGTTGGATCCGACACGGATCGTGCACTCGACGTCGTTCGCAGCGGCAGATGCAAGAGGCCGGTCCCCATTGCTGGAAACCGGCCTCTGACCTGCAAGAACTCGGTGGGCGATACTGGGTTCGAACCAGTGACCTCTTCGGTGTGAACGAAGCGCGCTACCACTGCGCCAATCGCCCGCAGGTGCGACCGGAACTGTAGCGCATCTGCCGCGAGGAGAGACAATCCGCCCCGACTTCAGAATGTGATCCAGATTTCATCTTGACAAGCGTCATGATTTTCCCGGAGCCCCGTTTCATCTCTGACACCCAGCTCCAGGGAGGAACCGAGATGACGTTCAACCGCAGTGCCTCGTCGGGCATCGTGACGCAGGAAGTGACCATGCGTTGCGTCGACTCCGAGGGCGAGTCCGTGGTGCTCGAGGCGACGCTCGGCTACCACGCCACGGACCCCTACGCAGTCACCGCGACGTTCCGCACCGAGATCTGTGAGGTCGTGTGGACCTTCGCCCGCGAACTGCTCACCCAGGGCCTCACCGACCCTGCCGGCGAGGGCGACGTGCACGTGTGGCCCTGCCTGGATGCCAACGGCCGCGCCGTCGTCATCATCGAGCTCTCCTCCCCCGACGGCGAGCTGCTGGTGCAGGCGCCGACCGCGGAGATCACCCGCTTCGTGAACCGCACTCTGGCCTGCGTCCCTGTCGGCACCGAGAGCATGCACATCGACGTCGACCAACTGATCGGCCAGCTGCTCACCGCGTGATGCCGTGACCCTCGGTGGACCGAGGGTCGGCCTCGGTCCGACCTCAGGGGTCGAGGTGCTGCGGCTCTCGCTCCGCCCAGACCGCCGCGACCTCCCGCGTGATCGGCCCCGGAGCGGGCAGCTCTCGTCCGTCGAGCGCATGGACGCCCTGCACGTCACGCGTCGTGGAGACCAGGAACATCTCCGACGCCCGGTCCAGCACGGACAACGGCTCGTCGACCTCGCGGCCGCCGTACCACTCGAGCACCAGTGCGCGAGTGACCCCTGCCAGACATCCGCTGGCCAGTGTGGGGGTGCGCAACTCACCGTCGACGACATAGAAGAGGTTGCTGCCGGTGCCCTCACAGACGTTGCCGGCCAGATTGCCGAACAGCGCCTCGGACGCGCCATTCTCGGCAGCATGCGCCAGGGCGACCACGTTCTCGGCGTACGAGGTCGTCTTGAGCCCGGCCAGCGCTCCACGCTCGTTGCGAGGCCACGGCACCGTGACCAGCGACGTGGTCTCCGGGTAGGGCTCCATCGGCGCCGCCACGACCACCAGGGTGGCCGGGGCATCGCCGCGTCCGGAGCCGAGCGGCGAGACTCCTCCGGTGTAGGTGATCCGGATCCGCCCCAGGGGCAGCTCCTGGCCGGCAAGCACCTCCTCGACCGCCCCGACGACCACCGCCGCATCCACCGGCGGAAGGCCCAGTCCACCCGCACTGCGGGCGAGGCGTTCGACGTGTCGGGTCAACGCGAAGGCGTGGCCGTCGATGACCTTGATCGCCTCGAAGACACCGTCACCGACGGTGAACCCGTGGTCGGAGATGGTGATCGCGGGACCCCGCGGATCGGTGAGCAGCTGACCGTTGATCCATGCACGCATGCCTGCAATGTAGCCCGGTTCCGGGTGCCGCGCAGACCCTCCAACACGCGGTTCCTGACCCCGATTTTGCGTGTCTGGGGCTCTCGGCTAATGTTCTCTTCGCACCGCCGGTCCGCCGGAGGTTGCAAGCGGACATAGCTCAGTTGGTAGAGCGCAACCTTGCCAAGGTTGAGGTCGCGAGTTCGAGTCTCGTTGTCCGCTCGGAGAGTTTCTGCCTCCACGGTGGAGTGGCCGAGAGGCGAGGCAACGGACTGCAAATCCGTCTACACGGGTTCAAATCCCGTCTCCACCTCGATAGCCCGATCCGCCGGAATGTGGGATCTTGGGACATCACGGGCGATTGGCGCAGCGGTAGCGCGCTTCCCTGACACGGAAGAGGTCACTGGTTCAAACCCAGTATCGCCCACCACACGAACAGCCCCCGAGCCGCTGAAGCGGCGGCGGGGGCTGTTCGCTTTTCATCCTGTCGAGATCGGACGGCATCCGTTCTGCCGCGCCTCTGGTCTCCGGGCCGCTGCAGGTGTAGGCATGGCTCATGGCTGCTCTCGAAAGTGCCCATCTGCTCGCAGAACTCGAATCGACGGTCGAGGAGAACCTCAACCGACACCTGGCCACGGCAGATGAGTGGATGCCGCACGAGTACGTGCCCTGGAGCCTCGGCCGTGACTTCGCCGACCTGGGCGGTGAACCGTGGGAGCTCGCGCAGTCACGGCTGTCCCCCATCGCTCGTACGGCGCTCGAGGTCAACCTGCTGACCGAGGACAACCTGCCGAGCTATCACCGGGAGATCGACCGCGCCTTCGGCCGCGAGAGCGCCTGGGGCACCTGGGTCAACCGCTGGACCGCGGAGGAGGGTCGCCATGCCTTCTGCATCCGCGACTACCTGCTGGTCACCCGCGGCGTCGATCCGGTCGAGCTCGAGCGGGCCCGGATGGAGACCATGGAGGTCGGCTACGACTCCGTGGACAAGCCGTTGCTCAACGTCTGCGCCTACGTGTCCTTCCAAGAGCTCGCCACCCGGGTCTCGCACCGCAACACCGGGCGCTACACCGAGGAGCCTGTCGCCGAGAAGCTGCTCTCCCGGGTCGCCAAGGACGAGAACCTGCACATGATCTTCTACCGCAACATCGTCAGCGCAGCCCTCGCGCTGGCGCCGAGCCAGACCATGCGCGCGATCACCGAGGAGGTCGTCGGCTTCCAGATGCCCGGCAACATCATCCCCGGCTTCTCGCGCAAGGCGGTGGCGATGGCCAAGGCCGGGATCTACGACCTGCGGATCCACCACGACGACATCGTCACTCCGCTGCTGCGACAGTGGGGCGTCTGGGACCTCGAGGGTCTCGACGACGACGGGGAGAAGGCCCGCGAGGAGCTCGCGGCCGCGGTCGCTGCCCTGGACACCGAGGCGACCCGGTTCGTCGAGCGCCGCGCCGAGGCAGCGGCCAAGAAGGCAGCCCGTACGTCGGCACAGCGGGCCGTCTGATCGCCCATCTCGCGGGTGGTGCTCAGCGCGCCGAGATGATGCGGTCGGCGTTCGTGCCGACCCAGCGCATCAGGGGCAGCAAGTGCCCGTGCACCTCACGGCCGGCCTCGGTCAGGTTGTACTCGACGTGCGGAGGCACGACAGGCTGCGCCACCCGGCGGACCAGCCCGTCGGCCTCCAGGGTCTTCAGGGTCTGGGCGAGCATCTTCTCGCTGATCCCCTCGATGCAACGGCGCAGCTCGCTCCACCGCATCGTCTCTGAGCCGAGCGCGAGGAGCACCAGCACGCCCCACTTGCTCGTGACGTGATCGAGCAGCGTCCGGCTCGGACACTGGGCCGGGAAGACTCCGCCTTCCAGCCCCGGGATGTCCCTCAACGCCGACTCACTGACCACCATGTCAGTACCTTACTTCAAAGTGCGTACTGTGGATTGGGAAGTATGGCGGTCCCTCGCTCGTTCGAGTCGGTGGAAGCATCCACCGAAAGGAACCCCATGTCCTACATCGTCATCGGCGCCACCGGCCAGCTCGGCGCCCTCACCGTCGACGCGCTCCTCGACCGCGGCGCCGCTGCCCACGACATCGTCGCGGCCGGACGCAATGCCGACAGGCTCGCGGCCCTCGCGGCCCGGGGCGTCCACACCCGGTCGATCGACCTGAGCGATCCCGCGACCCTGGCCGAGCTGTTCTCCCCCGACGACACCGTGCTGCTGATCTCGGGCAACGAGCTGGGTCAGCGCGTCGTACAGCACGGCAACGCGATCGATGCCGCGAAGGCGGCCGGCGTCAAGCGTCTCGTCTACACGAGCGCACCGAAGGCTGACGACACCGCTCTCGTCCTCGCGCCGGAGCACAAGGCCACCGAGGAACTCATCGCCGCGTCCGGACTGCCTGCCACGATCCTGCGCAACGGCTGGTACACCGAGAACTATGTCCAGGCCGCCGAGCAGGCCGGGCAGACCGGCGTACTGCTGACCAGCGCAGGTGGCGGCCGCATCTCCAGCGCCAGCCGCCGCGACTACGCCGAGGCCGCTGCCGTCGTACTGCTCGACGACACCACGGCTGGCCGCGTCTTCGAGCTGTCCGGCGACACCTCATGGGATCAGCAGGAGCTGGCCGATGCCATCACCAAGACCGTCGAGCGCGCGGTGACACTGCGCAACGTCGACCCCGACGAGCACCAGCGCCTCCTCGTCGCAGCCGGCGTCGACGAGGGCACGGCCGGGTTCCTGGTCGCCCTGGACGGCAACACCCGTGACGGCCTTCTCGGGGTGACCAACGGTGAGCTGAGCGAGCTCATCGGTCACCCGACCACTCCGCTGCTCGACGGGCTGCGCGAGGCGCTCTCCGCCGATTGAGCGCCCCACTGCCCGGGGCGGCCTGTCGACGACAGCGGCAGTCAGTCGTCGTCGAGCGAGGAGTCCTCGTTGTGGGTGCCGGGCCGCGGCGCCCACGGCTGCTCCTTGGCCGGGCGTACGACGATCAGGCGGTCGCCGCGGGCCAGTTGGGTCACCACCGGATCGAAGTAGCGGTAGACCTGCTCGTCGCGCACCACGGCGATCACCTGGTCGGGCAGTGACTGGGGCTGCTTGCCGACCTCCTTGACCAGCAGGTCACGCTCCGCGACCTCGAGGCCGGTGCCGTAGGTCATCAGGTCCTCCATCACCTCGCCCAGTGTCGGAGACATCGAGGAGAGCCCGAGGAGACGGCCCACCGCTTCGCTGGAGGTGACCACGGCGTCGGCGCCGCTCTGACGCACCAGGGGCACGTTGTCCTGCTCTCGGACGGCGGCCACGATGTAGGCCTCGGGGTTGATCTGGCGCACGGTCAGGGTGGCCATCATCGTGTTGGCGTCGTGGTCGGTCGTGATGATCACCTGGCTGGCCCGCGCGACGCCGGCCCTGCGCAGCACGTCACGCCGGGTCGCGTCGCCTGCGATGACGGCCAGCCCGTCGGCGTTCGCCTCGTCGCGGGCCGTGGACCGCGGGTCGACCACCACGATCGTCTCCGGGTCGGTGCCGTTCTGCACCAGAGTGTTGGCGGCACTGCGGCCCTTGGTGCCGTAGCCGATGACGACGACGTGTTCCTGCATCTTCTTCCTCCACCGGGCGACCCGGAACATCTCTCGGCCCTGGGCGGCGAGCACCTCGAGCGTCGTACCGATCAACAGCACCAGGAAGGCGATGCGGGCCGGGGTGATCACGAATGCGTTGACCAGTCGCGCCGACGTCGACCACGGCGTGATGTCGCCGTAGCCGGTCGTGCTCAGCGTGACCGTCGTGTAGTAGATCGCATCGACCAGGTCGACCTTCTTGGTCGGGTCGGTGTTGTCGTAGTAGCCCTCGCGATCGAGGTAGACCAGCGCAACGGTTCCGGTCAGGATGGCCAATGCCATCAACAGGCGACGTCCCAGCTCCCACCACGGTGACCGGATCCGGGCCGGGAGTACGACGCCCCGGAGCACACGTTGGACGGTGTTGTCGTCGTGCTGCATCAGCGCCCCACCGACCGGGAGACGACCGACCCATGCTCGGCGCAGGCGAATGGGGTGGGCACGGGCGTCAGTCTGGCACGTGGACGGGGCGTCATTGCTCAGCCGGGTCCGGCGACTCGCGAGACGTGTAGCGATCGGTGATGCGGTTGGGCAGGACCGCGTTGATGCGCCGCATCAGCTCCATCCGCGCCTTCTGTGTCGAGTTCTGCGGGAAGACGCTGTCGCATGCGGCGTTGAGGGCGGCCCCGATCAGCACCGCGATCGAGACCAGGTAGAGCCACAGCAAGATCGCGATCGGCGCCGCGAGTGGCCCGTAGACGGACTTGGAGTCGGTGGCCGTGACAGTCAGGAACCAACGCAGCAGGTAGGAGCCGAACACCCAGCAGACCAGGCTGAACGTGGCCCCGGGAAGGTTGTAGCGCCAGGCCGTCCGCACGGGGACGGACACGTGGTAGAGCGTGGCGAGGAAGCAGATGCACAGCACGATCACGACCGGCCAGTAGAGATCGCTGAGGAAGTCGAGCCGGTCCGGCAGCCAGTCGTCGACCAGCCTCGGGCCGGCCACCACGAGCGGGATGGTGACCACGCCCGTCAGCAGGCCGAGCACGTAGAGCAGGAACGACAGGGCGCGCGTCTTGACGATCCCGCGGTGCCCGCCCAGGCCGTGCATGATCGTGATGGTGTCGACGA
The DNA here is from genome assembly GCF_001552535.1 of Nocardioides jensenii JCM 1364 = NBRC 14755. Lineage (GTDB taxonomy): Bacteria > Actinomycetota > Actinomycetes > Propionibacteriales > Nocardioidaceae > Nocardioides > Nocardioides jensenii. The sequence continues at coordinate 15,412 of NZ_BCRJ01000018.1, forward strand.
AGACGTTCAGTGCGCGGGAGCCTGACCACAGCGCCAAGATGAAGCCGATCGAGATCACGTCGAAACGGCCGCCCGCGAGCACGTCGTCGAACGTCGGCACGATGATCTTGTCCACGGCGCTGTCGGTGAGAGCGCGGCTGGAGAGGTCGATCACCGCGTCACGCACCTGCTGGACCTGGTTGTCGGTGAACCTGTCCCCCACATAGCCGATCGAGCCGGCCATCGCGAAGATCAGCGGCGGCATCGAGAGCACCGCGAAGAACGCCGCCTCCGCGGCCAGTCCGGTGACCCGGTAGCGCATGCACGTAGACACCGTGGTCACGACCAGTCGCCACAGCAGCCGGACCAGGCGGATCGCGAGTCCGTCCTGCTTGTTCGTGGCGGACATGGGCCTACGGTAGCGACATGAGCACCGACATTCGCGCAACGACGAACCAGGCACCGCCACTTTCCGGTCACAACGTCGTGACCTCGGACAAGGCACTCACCGAAGCCGTCACGCGACATTCGGATGCCTCGGTCGTCGGCGACCTGATCGACCTCGGCGCGGAGGCCGGCTCGGCCGAAGCACACGAACACGGCATGCTCGCGAACGAGTTCCATCCCACACTGGTTCCCTACGACCGCTACGGCAACCGCGTCGACGAGGTCACCTTCCACCCCTCGTGGCACTGGTTGATGGAGCGCGGCATCGGTCACGGACTCGGCGCCACGCCCTGGGAGACCGACACGCCCCACGCGCACGTGCGCCGCGCGGCCGGCTTCTTCGCCTGGTCACAGACCGAGCCCGGCCACGGTTGTCCGATCTCGATGACCTACGCATCCATCCCCGCGCTGCGTGCCGATGCCTCGATCGCCAAGGAGTGGAGCCCGCTGCTGGCCTCCACCACCTACGACTTCGGCCTGCGCGCCCCGGCCCAGAAGAAGGGCGCCCTGGCCGGCATGGGCATGACGGAGAAGCAGGGCGGCTCCGATGTCCGCGCCAACGTCACCGAGGCCCGGGCCACCTCCACCGAGGGCGAGTACGCCCTGTACGGGCACAAGTGGTTCACCTCGGCGCCGATGAACGACGTGTTCCTGGTGCTGGCCCAGGTCGAGGGCCGGCCGAGCAACGAGGCACTGACGTGTTTCGTGGTGCCACGGGTTCTGGAGGACGGCACCAGGAACCAGCTGGACGTCGTACGACTCAAGGACAAGCTCGGGAATCGGTCGAACGCATCCTCCGAGCTGGAGTTCCGCGGCACATTCGCGCAACGACTCGGCGACGAGGGTCGCGGCGTGCGGACCATCATCGAGATGGTGGCCGCCACCCGTCTGGACTGCGTGCTCGGCTCGGCCTCCCTCATGCGGCGCGCGCTGGCCGAGGCGTCGTGGCACGTCGCTCACCGCTCGGCCTTCGGGTCGCTGTTGGCCGACAAGCCGTTGATGCAGAACGTGGTCGCCGACCTCGCCGTGGAGTCAGAGGCCGCAACGGCACTGGCGATCCGCCTCGCGGCTGCCGTCGACCGGCCCAACGATGCGCACGAAGCCGCGCTGCGCCGCATCGCGCTGCCGCTGGCCAAGTTCTGGGTCTGCAAACGCACCCCGTTCATGGTCGCCGAGGCCCTGGAGTGCCTGGGCGGCAACGGGTACGTCGAGGAGTCGGGCATGCCCCTGCTCTTCCGCGAGTCGCCGTTGAACTCGATCTGGGAGGGCTCGGGCAACGTGAACGCGCTCGACGTGCTGCGGGCACTGACCCGGGAACCCGAGGTCCTGAATGCGTGGATCACCGAGGTCGGCCTGGCCCGGGGCGCGGACCCGCGCCTCGACGCTGCCATCGAGAATGCCCTGTCCCTGCTGGGAGATGCGGCCAACCTCGAGGTCGGCGCCCGTCGCCTGGCCAGCCAGATGGCTGCCTGCCTCCAGGGATCACTACTGGTGCGGTTCGCACCTCCGGAGATCGCCGACGCGTTCTGCGGCTCACGACTCGGGACGACGTACAACGGCACGTTCGGCACGCTCGCCGGTGGAGACCTGCGCGCCATCGTCGAGCGCACCACTCCCACGCTTGCGTGAGCCTGCCGACCGAGGCGCACCCCACCATCGCTGCCATCGGCCTCGCCACCGGGTGGTGAAGTTTTCTCGCTGACCTGTCGATTCATGCACCCCCCGTCCGTCAAGGTGGTGAGGTCACACCCGCGGCCTCCACAACAAGGAGAAGAAGATGAGTCGCTACCTGATCCTGTTGCCCGCCCCTGAGGCCGAATGGGCACAGCTGCCACCGGAGGAACACGAGAAGGGGATGGCCTCGCACGGCCAGTTCCACAACGACCTGGAGGCCGGCGGCCACAAGCTGATCGCCGTCAGCCCTCTGGAGCCCTCAGCACAGGCCACGTCGATGAGGCCCGACGGAGCCGGCGGCGCCACCGTCACCGACGGCCCGTTCACGGAGTCGGTCGAGCAGATCGTCGGCTTCTACTTCATCGAGTCCGACGACGAGGCCGACCTGCGCGAGATCTGCGCCCGGTTCGCCTCCCGTGGTGAGCTCATCGAGTTCCGACGTCTGGAGCAGTGCAATGGCTGAGTACGTGGTGCTGATCCTGGGTGACGCCGATCGTTGGTGGAGCACCATGAGCCTCAAGGAGCGCAAGGACGGGTACGCCGAGTACGACAGGTTCGGCGCCGAGCTGGTCCGGCGTGGGCACAGGATCGTCGGCGGTGCCGAGCTGCAGCAGACCAGCACCGCCCGCACGGTCCAGCCGGGCGGCACCGATGTCACCGACGGCCCCTACGTGGAGACGGCCGAGCAGGTCGGTGGCTTCTACAAGGTCGAGACCGATGACCCCGACGACCTCGTGGAGTGCTGCAAGATCATTGCCGCGCTCGGTGACGCGGTCGAAGTCCGACCCTGCGTCGTACCCGAGGAGCGTCCGTCGTGAAGCGCTACGTGTTCCTGATCGCCTATGAACCGGGCGGCTTCGAACAGGCGGCAGCCGAGGTGCAGCAGTCCTACTTCACCGCGCACGAGGCGTTCTCGACGTACGTCGCGGAGCACGGCAACGAGCTCTCGTCGGCCGCGTTGGCCGACACCGACACGGCCACGACCGTGCGTCACCTCGACGGTGCGAAGTCGGTCACCGACGGGCCGTTCGTCGAGACGGTCGAGATGATCGGCGGCTACTACGACGTCGAGCTGCCCGACATGGACCACGCCATCGCGGCGGCCGCGATCCTGCCGCCGGCCTATGCGGTGGAGATCCGGCCGACGATCACGATCACGGCGTGACGGATCCGGCCGGCGTCCTCGACGCCACCGTGCGCGAGCAGTGGGGGCGGCTGACGTCCCTGCTGCTCGGGCACTACCGCCGGCTCGACCTGGTTGAGGACGCACTGGGGGACGCCGTCGAGGCGGCCGCGCGACACTGGCCCGCTCGCGGTGTGCCCGACAACCCCGCCGCGTGGCTGCTGACCACCGCACGACGACGCCTGGTCGACCAGCTCCGGGCGGAGTCGATGGCGCGACGCAAGGGCGTCCTGCTGGTCACCGATGCCGAACGGCGGCAGGAGTCGGGTCGGGTGATGGCCGATCCCGGAGGCGTGGTCGACGACGACCTGCTCAGGTTGGTGATGATGTGCGCGCACCCGGCTCTCTCGCGTGAGGCGGCCAGCGCGCTCGCCCTGCGCCTGGTGGTCGGTGTGAGCACCCACGACATCGCCCGGCTGTTCCTGGTCCCGGAGACGACCATGGCCGCGCGCCTGACCCGGGCGAAGAAGAAGGTCGTCACCGCCGGCATCCCGTTCGCCGTCCCGTCCGTCGAGGACCTGCCCGATCGTCTCGACGCCGTCGCCCAGACCGCCTATCTGGCCTTCACTGCCGGCTATGCGCCGGGTAGCGGGCCCGACCTGCTGCGTGCCGAGCTGGCCGGCTCGGCGATCTCGCTGGTGCGGGTCACACTCGCCCAACGCCCCGACGAGCCCGTGCTCCTCGCCCTGCTCGCGCTCATGCTGTTCCAGCACTCACGCCGCGACGCGCGACTCTCGGAGGCAGGAGAGCTGGTGCTGCTTGCCGACCAGGATCGCACCCGCTGGCACCACGACGAGATCGCCGAGGCTCGCTCCCAGCTCGATCACTCCAGCCTGCTCCGCCCGATGACCGCGACCGCCGCCGGCTACGTGCTGCAGGCCAGAATCGCTGCCGAGCATGCTCTCGCCCCCTCGGCAGCCGAGACAGCCTGGCCGCGCATCGTGGCGTCGTACGACCTGCTTCTCCAGGTGACGTCCTCGCCCGCAACCCGGCTGGCACGCGCGGTCGCCGTGTCCGAGGCCGAAGGTGCCGAGGCCGGTCTCGCTGCGCTCGAGGGCATCTCACTGCCGGGTTCTCACCGCCTCCCCGCCGTGCGCGCCGAGCTGTTGACCCGCTCGGGAGACGGCGACGGGGCACGTTCGGCGTACGACGAGGCGATCGCCCTGTGCCGCAACGACGCCGAGCGCGCGTATCTCGTGGGGCGCCGCGACCGCACCGCCGGTTGAGGAGGTTTTCCAGCAACCGGCGGACCAGCGAGCTCAGGCCAGGTCGAGACCCGGGTAGAGCGGGTGCTTGTCGAGCATCTCGGCCGAGGCGGCATGGGTCTTGTCGGCGATGCCGTCGGCCAAGGTGTACGACGCCTTCGACGGCGTGCCCGCCTTCGTGGTGCCGGGCGAGGTGTTCTTCAGAACGTCGATGACCAGCTCGGCGACGTTGTCGAACTCGTCGTGGCCGAAGCCGCGCGTGGTCAGGGCCGGCGTACCGAACCGGATCCCGGAGGTGTACCAGGCACCGTTCGGGTCGGCCGGGACCGAGTTGCGGTTCGTGACCACGCCAGCGTCGAGCAGTGCCGACTCGGCCTGGCGGCCGGTCAGGCCGAAGGAGGAGACGTCGAGCAGGACGATGTGGTTGTCGGTGCCGTCGGTGACCAGCTTGGCGCCACGGGTCATGAACCCGTCGGCCAGGGACTTGGCGTTGTCGGCGACGTTCTGGGCGTAGGTCGCGAACTCGGGCCGGCGGGCCTCGGCCAGCGCCACGGCCTTGGCGGCCATCACGTGCGAGAGCGGGCCGCCGAGCACCATCGGGCAGCCGCGGTCGACGGAGGACGCATACTCCTCCTGGGCCAGCACGAGCCCACCGCGCGGGCCGCGCAGCGACTTGTGCGTCGTGGTGGTGGTGATGTGCGCGTAGGGAACCGGGTTCTCCTCACCGGTGAACACCTTGCCCGCGACCAGGCCGGCGAAGTGCGCCATGTCGACCATCAGGGTGGCGCCGACCTCGTCCGCGATCTCACGCATCTTGGCGAAGTTCACCCGGCGCGGGTACGCCGAGTAGCCGGCGACCAGCACGAGCGGCTTGAACTCGCGAGCCTTCGCCGCGACCTTGGCGTAGTCGAGCAGACCGGTCTCGGGGTCGGTTCCGTACTGCTGCTGGTGGAACATCTTGCCGCTGATGTTGGGGCGGAAGCCGTGCGTGAGGTGGCCACCGGAGTCGAGCGACATCCCGAGGAGGCGCTGGTTTCCGAGCTCGTGGCGCAGCGTCTCCCAGTCGGCGTCGGTGAGCTCGTTCACGTTCTTCTTGCCGAGTTTCTCCAAGGCGGGACCCTCGACGCGGTGGGCGAGGATCGACCAGAACGCGACCAGGTTGGCGTCGATGCCCGAGTGCGGCTGCGCATAGGCGTACGGCGCCCCGAAGAGCTCACGGGCGTGCTCCGCGGCGAGCGTCTCGACCGTGTCCACGTTCTGACAGCCGGCGTAGAAGCGGTGACCGACGGTGCCCTCGGCGTACTTGTCGCTGAACCAGGTGCCCATCGTGAGCAGCACGGCCGGCGACGCGTAGTTCTCACTGGCGATCAATTTCAGGGAGGAGCGCTGGTCGGCCAGCTCCTGGCGCGTGGCGTCCGCAATGCGGGGCTCCACCGAGGCGATCACCTCGAGCGCCTGCCGGTAGGCGGAGCTGGTCAGGCCGGACAGGTTCTGGGCAGACAGGTCGGTCATGGCGCACACACTAGTGACCCACCCACGGTCCTGCCCACATCCACCCGCATCGGACCCCCGCGGGCCGGAGTGACCTGGCCCACGTCGGGTTCCGCTCGCAGGCGGTAGGCATCACCTGTGATCTCATATCTTGGACTCACATCCCACGACATGAGATTGCCGGTTGTGGGAGCGACGTCCGCAGGGTGAGACTCCTACCCATGATCAGCGCTGCAACGCACACGTACCTCGTGGCCCGCCGCCACGTGGACTACGGGCGCATCAGCAGCATGATGTGTTGGCCTTCCTGACCCTCCCGCAGCCCAGCCCCCACTGAGCAGCGGGCGCCCCGACAGACAAGTCCACGGGCGCCGGTCGCAGGCCAACCCGACGTTTCAATGTCGCAGCGTCGGAGCCTCGCATCGCGCGTCAAGATTTTAGCGCCGAAGGAATCCGATGAACGACGCTCCCGCAGCACGCACGCCCCGCCCCCGCCCCAAGCGCGGTGAAGGCCAGTGGGCCCTCGGCTACCTCGAGCCGCTGAACAAGAACGAGCAGTCCAAGAAGGACGACAACCCCCTCAATGTCGAGGCGCGCATCCGCAACATCTACGCCAAGCGCGGCTTCGACTCCATCGACCCGGCCGACCTGCGCGGCCGCTTCCGCTGGATGGGCCTCTACACGCAGCGCGCCCCCGGCCTGGACGGCGGCAAGACGGCCGCCCTCGAGGAAGAGGAGCTCGACGACAAGTTCTTCATGATGCGCGTGCGCAGTGACGGCAACCTCCTCTCCGCGGAGGCCCTGCGGGTGCTGGGCGGTATCTCCACCGACTTCGCTCGCAACACCGCCGACATCACCGACCGGCAGAACATCCAGTACCACTGGATCGACATCAAGAGCGTCCCCGAGATCTGGGAGCGCCTCTCGACCGTCGGTCTGGACACCCTCGAAGCCTGCGGCGACTGCCCGCGCGGCTTCCTCGGCTCCCCCGTCGCCGGCGTCGCCAAGGACGAGATCATCGACGGCACCCCCGCGCTGGCCGAGATCCGCCGCCGCTACATCGGCAACCCGGAGTACTCCAACCTGCCGCGCAAGTTCAAGACCTCGATCTCCGGGCACCCGAGCCTGGACGCGGCGCCCGAGATCAACGACGTCTCCTTCGTGGGAGTCGACCACCCCGAGCACGGCCCCGGCTTCGACCTGTGGGTCGGCGGCGGCCTGTCCACGAACCCGATGCTTGCCAAGAAGCTCGGCGTCTGGATCCCGCTCGACGAGGTGGCCGATGCCTGGGAAGGCGTCATCGCGATCTTCCGCGACTACGGCTACCGGCGCCTGCGGTCCAAGGCCCGCCTGAAGTTCCTGGTCGCCGACTGGGGCGTGGAGAAGTTCCGCGACGTGCTCGAGACCGAGTACCTCAAGCGCAAGCTGGTCGACGGCACCTCCCCCGAGTTCGCCAGCGCCAACGGCGACCACATCGGCATCCACGAGCAGAACGACGGCAAGTTCTACGTGGGCATCACGCCCACCGTGGGCCGCATCGACGGCACCGTGCTGACCCGACTCGGCGACCTGGTCGAGAAGTACGGCGCCGCCGGAGCCCGGCTGACGGCGTACCAGAAGATCGTGGTGATCGGCGTCGACGGTGACCAGGTCGAGGCCTTCGCCGACGAGCTCGAGACCATCGGCCTCACCGCGCGTCCCTCGCACTGGCGCCGGTCCACGATGGCCTGCACCGGTATCGAGTTCTGCAAGCTGGCGATCGTCGACACCAAGCAGCGCGCGATCGACCTGGTCGGCGAGCTCGAGCGCCGTTTCCCCGAGCTCGACACCCCGATCTCGGTCAACGTCAACGGCTGCCCCAACGCCTGCGCCCGCACCCAGATCGCCGACATCGGCCTCAAGGGTCAGCTCGTCCTCGACGCCGACGGCAACCAGGTCGAGGGCTTCCAGGTGCACCTCGGCGGCGGCATCGGCCTGATCAACGCCCTGGGCAAGAAGCTGCGTGCCCACAAGGTGACCAGCAAGGGCCTCGACGACTACGTCACCAACGTCGTGAACTCCTACCTCGACCAGCGCGAGGACGGCGAGCCATTCGCCGTCTGGGTCCAGCGCGCCGATGACGAGGCGCTGCGCGGCGAGAAGGCACTCGAGGCAGTCTGATGAGCGAGCGCGCCCGTGTCTGAGAGAGCACAGCCCTTCCACTGCCCCTATTGCGGGGACGAGAACCTGTGGCCCCACGAGGGCGAGCAGGTCGGTTGGGAATGCCGCTCATGCCTTCGGGCCTTCACCGTCAAGATGCTCGGAATGATCCGACCCACCCCAGGAGGTGGCGAATGACTGCAGCAACGACGACGGCGGCCGCCGCCTACCGCGGCTCACACACCGCCGACCGCTCCCCCGAGGAGCTGCGCGAGATCGTGTCGCACGTCGGTGCCGAGCTCGAGCTGGCGCCCGCGGAGGACATCATCGAGTGGGCCGTCGCCACGTTCGGCTCCAAGTTCTGCGTGACCTCGTCCATGGGCGACGCCGTGCTCGCCCACCTGGCCGCGAAGGTGGCCCCAGGGGTCGACGTGGTGTTCCTCGACACCGGCTACCACTTCGTGGAGACCATCGGCACCCGCGACGCCGTCGAGGCCACGATGGACGTCAACCTGGTCACCATCAAGCCGGACCTCACCGTCGCGGAACAGGACGCACAGTTCGGCAAGGACCTCTACAAGACCGACCCCGACCGTTGCTGCGCGATCCGCAAGGTCAAGCCACTCGCGGACTCGCTGGCCAACTACGACGCCTGGGCCACGGGCCTGCGTCGCGCGGAGACCCACAACCGGGTGATCGCACCGGTGGTCGGCTGGGATGCCAAGAAGGGCAAGGTCAAGGTCTCGCCCATCGCCCGCTGGAGTGATGAGCAGGTCGAGCAGTACATCGCCGAGAACGGCGTCCTGGTCAACCCGCTCGTCTACGACGGCTATCCGTCGATCGGGTGCTGGCCGTGCACGGCACGCGTCGCCCCCGGCGAGGACCCACGCTCCGGCCGCTGGGCCGGTCAGAACAAGACCGAATGCGGGATCCACTCGTAGTCGGTCAGCTCGACACCAATGAGTTCCACAGGCGACAACGACGTCGTTCACCACACGCTCGTGAAGGGAGGCAGTTCACCATGACTGCTCCTGCTCTGATTGCCCTTGCTCACGGAAGTCGTGATCCTCGCTCGGCCGAGACGATCACGGCCCTGGTCAACGAGGTTCGTGCGATGCGCCCGGACCTGCGGATCGAGACCGCGTTCCTCGAGCTCGCCAAGCCGTCCTTCAGCACGGCCGTGAACAAGCTGGTCCGAGCCGGCTACGACGAGATCGTCGTCGTACCGCTCCTCCTCAGCGACGCCTTCCATGCCAAGGTCGACGTGCCCTCCGCCGTGGCCGCGCAGATCGCCCGCCACGAGGGCCTCCAGATCCGGGCCACCGAGATCCTCGGTCTCGAGACCGCCTTCCTCGAGGTGCTTGACCTGCGGCTGCGTGAGTCGCTCAAGCAGGCCCGTGTCCGCGAGCTCGACGCGCTGGTGCTGGCCGCCGCCGGTTCGAGCGACCCGCTGGCCAACCAGGCCGTCGGTCGTCTC
>NZ_BCRJ01000019.1 GCF_001552535.1 Nocardioides jensenii JCM 1364 = NBRC 14755
AGTTCGTCGAACTGGCGACGGGTCAGCCCGAACTCACGACGGGTCGGCCCGAACTGGCGACGGGTCAGCCGACGAGCTGGTTGACCAGACGCTCGAGTTGACGCGCCGGGTCGGCGGTGATGCCACCGTGGACCGGGCCGGGCTGGATCACTGTGCTGCGCGGTGCCTTGAGGAATCCGAAACGGGTGCCGATCGGCGTGAGCGCTGCCGCGCCGACGCGCTCGTCTCCGGCACACACGTCCTCGACGAACGTCAAGGAGGCACAGACCCGCTCCAGGTCGAGGCCGGGGTGGACGGCGAGCAGGCGGTCGGTGTCGATGCGCCAGGCCACGTCGAGAAAGTCCGCGGCCTGGCAGTGGACGACGACACCCACGTTGACGAACTCCTCGCGCTCGACGCGCGGGACGCACCGCAGGACGACGTATTGATAGGCGAGCGCACTCACGACGTGCCCCCGGGCAGCCACTGCCGAGTGGCCAGGCGGGCCGTGAGGAACCGCACGTACGCCGCACGCAGGTCGGCCGGGTCCTCGGCGCCGGGCACCGGCTCGAGCCAGACGTCAGGCACCTCGGCGACCACGTCGGTCAGCATCGCCTCATCGACCAGGTTGCTCAGCTCGACGTCGGTCTTGACCAGGTCGCTCGCCCGCTCGAGCAGCACGTGGTCGGAGGAGTCCCACGGCTGCGCGGCGAATCGGGCCGGGTCGGTGATGCCACCACCCCAGGCGTGGTGGAAGTAGAGAGAGGCCCCGTGGTCGATCACCCACAGGTCGCCGTGCCAGACCAGCAGGTTCGGGTTGCGCCAGCTGCGGTCGACGTTGGCGGTTAACGCGTCGAGCCAGACCACCTTCGCGGCCAGCTCGGCATCGGTCTCGTTCTGCCCGTCGTAGCCGAAGGAGCCGGGCAGGAAGTCGACGCCGAGGTTGAGCCCGAGGCTGGCGTTGAGGAGGTCCTGGACCTCCTCGTCGGCCTCATAGCGGGCAATGTCGGCAGCGAGCTCGAGGGCCACCAGGCGAGGGGTGGCCAAGCCGATGCGACGGGCCAGCTCGCCGACGATCACCTCGGCGACCAGGACCCGCAGGCCCTGACCTGCGCCACGGAACTTGCACACGTAGGTGCCCAGATCGCCGGCCTCGACGATGCCCGGCATGGAACCGCCCTCACGCAACGGCGTCACGTAGCGGGTGACCGGAACGGTGATGATCACGCGATCAGGGCCTCGTCGTCGAGCCGCTTCTTCTGCTCCTCGATGTCGAAGTCGGGCTCGGGCCACTCGAGGTCGAGGGCCTCGAACGCCTCGCGCAACAGGTGAGCAACGGCCAGGTTGCGGAACCACTTGCGGTTCGCCGGCACCACGTGCCAGGGGGCAGCCTCGGTGTTGGTGCGCTCGATCGCCAGCTCATAGGCCCGCTGGTACGCCGGCCAGAGCTCGCGCTCGTCGATGTCGCCCGGGTTGAACTTCCAGTACTTCGTCGGGTCGTCAAGCCGTGCCTGCAGACGCTTCTTCTGCTCATCGGCGGAGATGTGCAGCATGCACTTGATGATCGTGACCCCGTCATCGACGAGCTCCTGCTCGAAGGCGTTGATCGCGTCGTAGCGATTCTCGATCTCCTCCGGGGCGACCAGCTCACGGACCCTGCCGATCAGGACGTCCTCGTAGTGCGAACGATCGAACACACCGACGAAGCCGGGCTCGGGGACGGCCTTGCGGATCCGCCACAGGAAATCGTGCTCGAGCTCCTCCTTGCTCGGCGCCTTGAACGAGGTGATCCGCACCCCCTGGGGGTCGACGAGTCCGACCGTGTGGCGAAGCACGCCGCCCTTGCCCGAGGTGTCCATCCCCTGCAGGACGAGCAGGAGCCGGCGCTCGTCACCGGCCGACCGAGCCGCGAACAGGCGCTCCTGCAGGTCTGCGAGACCGGGGCCCATCTCCTCCAGGACCGTCTCCCCGGCCGATTTGTCGCCGTCGAAACCGGGCTTGCCCTCGGGGTCGATCTCATCGAGGTCGACGCGGCCGCCGGGCACGCGGAGCAGGTCGTGGAAGGACTCGTTCTTCGACATGGGGAACACCTTAGTGTGGCGGCACCATCACCTGAGCGCACGCCGTTCGTGACCCACGTTCAGCCGATGACCGTGGCCACGTCGAACGCGCAGCCGACCATCGTCTCCGTCGTACCGTCACGTTGTGGTTCGTCGAACCAGGTGCCCTGGCGGAAGCCGACCTTGTCCAGGACGCGGAGCGAGGACTGGTTGCGGTGGTCAGGCGCGGCGAAGTACGTCGTGGCGTCGGGAAAGCGATGTCTCGTGCGCAACAACCACGCCCACAGCATCCGAGCACCGATCCCGCGGCCGATCCAGGCTTCCTCACCGATCGCGTAGTCGACCCCGATCGCCTCCGGATCCGGCGTCAGCAGTGCGAAGTCGGGATAGGCGCTGATGCGGTAGTCCTGCAGGAAGCCCACCGAGCGACCGTTCACCTCCGCCACCCACATTCGGGTCGGGGTGGTCCCGTCGATGTGCGGGGTGTATTTCGCAGTCACCGTCTCGATGTCGGGTGAGCCGTCGTTCGACCACCACCGGTCGACGTGCTCCGCGGCACGCCACCTGGCCAGGTCCGGCAGGTCTCCCCGGGTCATCGCCCGCAGCGTGACCCGCAGGTCGGGGTCGACGACGAACCGCTTGCAGGCGCCGGAGAGGTCCAGGGCACACGGCTCCCCCGGCATCGTCGCGGCGAGGCGATCGGCCGCGTGGGCCCACGACTCCCCCTCCTGGATCACCCCGCTGAGCTCGCGGGAGCCGTATTCCACGACGACGTGCGCGGGATCGGACATGTGTCGAGGTTAGACGAGGCGACCGGCGGTATCACCCGGCTGCCCCCGCCCTCCTGACCGGTATGACCACGACACCCGACACCGACCACTTCGTCTGCAACGTGCTGCCCTCGACCGGCACCACCACGGACTGGAACTTCGACGACTCCCGCGATGCCGGAGCCCTCGGCGCCCCCGCCGCACTGCCCGCCAGCGTCGACCTGCGTGACTCCTGGTGGGGGATCCACGACCAGGAGTCGACCGGATCCTGTGTGGGGTGGGCCACCGCCGACGGTGTCGTGCGCTGGCACCTCGTCAAGGCACGCAAGGCAACCAGGACGCTGCAACTCTCGGCCCGGCACGTGTGGATGGCCTCGAAGGAGACCGACGAGTTCACCACCCGACCACAGAGCTTCATCGAGGAGGCTGGCACGTCCCTGAAGGCCGCCCTCGACGTGGCCCGCAAACAGGGGGTGGCCCGGGAGAAGGACCTGCCCTTCCACCTCGGGGCGACGATGTTCCCCGGGCGGGAGAATGTCTTCTACGCCAGCTGCGCTCGCCGCAAGATCGCGGCCTACTACAACCTGCGCCTCAACCTGACCCACTGGAAGACCTGGCTCGCCGAGCAGGGGCCGATCCTGGCCGCCTTCCTGGTCGACGAGTCCTGGGACAACGCGACCGCCACGAACGGCAAGGTGGACACCTTCAAGCCGGCGAGCGTGCGCGGTGGCCACGCGATCGCGATCGTGGGCTACCGCACCGACGGACGGTTCATCGCCCGCAACAGCTGGGGCACCTCGTGGGGTGATGACGGCTTCGCCTATCTCAAGCCTGCCTACATTCGCGCCGCGTTCTATGACGAGGCGTACGGCGTCTCGACCTGACTCACCAGTCGCGGGGCGCGCCGTCGACCTCGGCCCCGTGGACGAGATCGTCATCGACCCGGTCGGCGGCGGCCAGCTCGTCACGGACCACGCTGAAGGCCATGCCCGGTGGGTAGCCCTTGCGGGCCAGCATGCCGATCAGGCGCCGGGTCGCCTTGACCTGGTCGAGGCCCCCCATGGTGCGCAGCTTCTTGCGCACCAACCGTCGGGCGGCGGCCTCCTCGTCGTCGGGGTCGATCTCGTCGAGTGCCGCACGGGCGACCACGTCGTCGATGCCCTTGCGGCGCAGCTCGTGCGCCAGGGCCCGTCGGGCGAGCCCCTTGCCCGGCTGACGCGAGGCGATCCAGGACCGGGCGAAGGACTCGTCGTCGATCAGGCCGACCTCCTCGAACCGGTCGAGCAGCTGGTGGGCGATCTCGTCAGGGACGTTCTTCTTCGCCAGTCGATCGGCCAGCTCCTTGCGGCTACGGGCCTGCCCGGTGAGCTGGTCGAGCAGGATCTTGCGGGCCACCGCCTCATGGTCAGCCTCGGCGCCCGAGCCGTCGTCGTCCGGGGCCAGTCCGCTCGCTGACGGGGCGTTGCGTGCACCTCGAGATCGGCCCGCACCCGCGGACCGACCCCCGCCTCGGGGTCGGCCTGAGCCACGCGGCTGCTCGACGGTCGGAGACGAGGTGATCTCACCGGCGGCGACTCCGCGCAACCACGCCTCGACCCCGTCACCGACGTCGCCCTGCCAGACCGGCTCCTCCGGTCGTGGCCCGGCGTCCGGAGGCTTCACGCCCTCTGCCTGGTCGCCCTCCGGCGCCACCGCCCACTCGGGCGGTGGCCCCGCTGCTCCGGGCGTGGAGGGACCGACCATCAGAAGTCGATGTTGGTCGGCTCCGCAACGGGCTCGTCGACCTTCGGACCGACACCCAGGGTCTCGAGGATCTTCTTCTCCAGCTCGTTGGCCAGGTCGGGGTTGTCCTTGAGGAAGGTGCGGGCGTTCTCCTTGCCCTGACCGAGCTGGTCGCCCTCGTAGGTGTACCAAGCACCGGCCTTGCGGACCAGGCCGGCCTCGACACCGACGTCGATCAGACCACCCTCGCGGCTGATGCCCTTGCCGTACATGATGTCGAACTCGGCCTGCTTGAACGGCGGGGCGACCTTGTTCTTGACGACCTTCACGCGGGTGCGGTTGCCGACCATGTCGGTGCCGTCCTTGAGCGTCTCGATGCGGCGTACGTCGAGACGCACCGAGGAGTAGAACTTCAGCGCCCGGCCACCCGTGGTGGTCTCCGGCGAGCCGAACATCACACCGATCTTCTCGCGGAGCTGGTTGATGAAGATCGCGGTGGTGTTGGAGTTGTTCAACGCACCGGTCATCTTGCGCAGCGCCTGGCTCATCAGTCGGGCCTGAAGGCCCACGTGACTGTCGCCCATCTCGCCCTCGATCTCGGCCCGGGGCACGAGTGCGGCCACCGAGTCGATCACGATCAGGTCGAGCGCACCGGAGCGGATCAGCATGTCGGCGATCTCGAGCGCCTGCTCACCCGAGTCGGGCTGGGAGACCAGCAGGGCGTCGGTGTCGACGCCGAGGTTCTTGGCGTAGTCGGGGTCGAGCGCGTGCTCGGCGTCGATGAACGCCACGATGCCGCCGGCCGCCTGGGCACTGGCCACCGAGTGCAGGGCGACCGTGGTCTTTCCCGAGGACTCCGGGCCGTAGATCTCGACGACGCGGCCTCGCGGGAGACCGCCGAGGCCGAGGGCGACGTCGAGAGCGATCGACCCGGTCGGGATGACTTCGAGGGGTGCGCGGGTCTCGTCGCCGAGGCGCATCACCGAGCCCTTGCCGAAGCTCTTCTCAATGTTGGCGAGTGCTGCGTCGAGCGCCTTGTCGCGGTCTCCAGCCATGATGTCCGTCCTTGTCGAGTCTGTGGTCGATGTGTTGTCCCGGACGTTAGACCGGATCACCGACAATGGGTGCCGACCACCTGCAGGGCTGTGGAGAACCCCGGCCGACGTCCTTCACCCTAGCCCGAACAGGTGTTCGACCCAGCACGCGACACGCGGAGTCATTCGAACACCTGCACAGGTCGTCGAGCACCGTGCCGCGTGGCCCAGACCGCCGCCACCACGACGACCGCGGCGAGACAGCCCGCGAACACGTTGAGCCAACCGAAGCCCGGTCCTCCGACGATCACCCCGGCCAGTCCTCCGGCGGCCGCCGCCGAGAGCCCCATCACCAGGTCGGCCGCTCCCTGGACGTCGGTGCGCGCCTCGGGTGGTGCATGGTCAGCGACCAGCGTGGACGCGGCGACTGAGGCCAGCGACCACCCCAGGCCGAGCCAGAACAGCCCCGCGAAGATGCGCCACGACGTGCCCTCCGGAGACGAGCCGCACAACAGGACGGCACCGATCAGCACGACGCCGCCGACCGCCAGGACCGGTGCCCGGCCCGCCTTGTCGGCGGCGAGTCCGACCAGGGGCGAGAAGGCGAACATGCCGAGGACGTGCAGGCTGATGCCGTAGCCGATGACATCGAGGTGCGAGCCGCCGTGAGCCATGTGCAGCGGCGTCATCACCATCACCGAGACCATCACCGCATGAGCCCCGGCCAACCCGAGCACTGCTGCTGCGAGGACCGGTCGTTCGCGCACGGCGTCGCTGACCCGGCCCCACGACGTACCGCCTCGCGAGGTCGACGGGGAACCGGCCTGCGCCGTCAGCAGCGGGTCCGGTCGCAGGCGGACGAACAGCAGGAGTGCCGAGAGCAGCATCCCGACCGCCCCGACCGCGAACGGTCCGGTGAGATCGGGGATGTGCAGCCGAGCGGCGACCCAGGTCGAGAGCCCGGTCAGGTTCGGGCCCACCACGGCCCCGATCGTCGTCGCCCAGACCACCACGGCCAGGGACCGCGCGCGATGACGCGGCTCGGCCAGGTCGGTCGCGGCGTAGCGGGCCCCGTTGTTGGCGGCCGTGGTCGCGCCCAGCAGCGTGGCGCCCAGCAACAGCACCGGCATCGACTCGAGCACCCCGGCAACGACGCACAGCACGCCGCCCCCGGCCCCGATCAGGTTGCCGGTCACCAGCCCGAAGCGCCTGCCACGACGTGCCATCAGCAGAGCCAGGAGGTACGCCGCCACGGCGGCGCCGAGCACCTGACTGGTCTGCGCCAACCCCGCCTGACGCTCCGAGCCCGAGATCTCCTCGGCCAGCAACGACGCGGTGGCGATGCCGATCGTGAGCCCCACGGCACCGAACGCCTGGGATGCGACGAGCGTGCGAATCGTGCGGCGCTGGATCGACGCCACGTCGAGCGCGACGGGGGTGAAGGCGCTCACTTGTCGCGCAACGGGAGCTCGAGGGTCCGCCAGACCGCTTCCCAGACCTGCTTGGGCGACTCGCCGGCGGCGAGCGCCTCCTGAACGGTGCGGGAGCCCAGTTCACCGATCACGTGCTGCTCGGCCCAGGCTCTGGCATAGCCACGCCCCAGCGCCTGCTCCATCCGGTTCCAGAACTCGGTGTGCCTCATCGTCGGCGACCCCGCACGATCAGCCACGGCTGGTCGCCGCTCTCCTGGTGCAGCACCTCGTCGACCTGCCAGCCGGCGTCCTCCAGCACGGAACGCAACGGCCCCTCCTGCCAGAACACGAAGTGACGCGGCGCCTCGACCGTGCCGTGCGTCGACCACGCCTCGCCGTCACCCTGCTTCAGGGCCACGTGCAGGGCGCCGTCGGCACGCGTGGCCTCGGCCAGTCGGCGTACCACCACGGGCACGTCGTCCCGCGCCACGTGCAGCAGGCTGGCGTGCGCCCAGACCCCGTCATACGGACGGCCCGTCCTCGCGTCGGCGA
This sequence comes from Nocardioides jensenii JCM 1364 = NBRC 14755, assembly GCF_001552535.1. GTDB lineage: Bacteria > Actinomycetota > Actinomycetes > Propionibacteriales > Nocardioidaceae > Nocardioides > Nocardioides jensenii. The sequence goes on from NZ_BCRJ01000019.1 coordinate 7,530, forward strand.
GGTCGTCGGTGAGCGGGTCGATCACATCGGCCTCGTGGCCGGCTGCGCGCAGCAGCTCGACGAAGCGTGCCGACACGTCCGTGCGTCGCACGCTCAGACCGAGTCCTTCCAGGGCGAGCGCGTCGCGTCCGCCGCCGCTGCCGACCTCGATCACTCGCCCGCCGGACCCGGGCGCCGTGGTGACGGCACCGGTGAACCAGATGATCTCGTCGGCCACCCGGTCCGGCAACGTCGCCGAGGCCGCGGCATAGGCCGCGGCGTCAGCGTCGTACGCCGCGATCGTCGCGCGTTGCGTGTCGTGCCCGACGTCATGGAGGTGATGGACCACGTCGTGCAGGTGATAGCGACCGATCGAGGCCACCGAGAAGGACGAGCCGTTGCTGCGGCGCCCGGTGCGCTCCCACTGCTCCCCCGCGACACTCTCGTACGTCGCGGCGACACTGGCCGCCGCGGTCGCGAGCTCATCACGGACCGCCGCCAGCTGCTGGGCCGGGTAGTCACCCTCGAGCGCGGCCTCGTCCTGGTCCCAGTTCGCGAACAGGGGGTCGCTCTCGTCGAGCATCAGCCGCAGCCGCTCGCCGAAGACCCGGTGTACGTCGCGCACGTGACAGGCGTATTCGAGGGGCGACCAGACCGACTCGGACGGTCGCCGCGACAGGTGCGCCGGGTCGCCCGAGAGCACGACGACCCAGGCCGCAGCGTTGGCCCGCAGGGCCGCGCCCAGGTCCGTGACGTCGACGCAGGTGGTGTCGAAACCACAGTCAGGGCAGGCCTCGTCGAGGACCCAGGTCCAGTCCTTGGTGTCAGGTTCGATCGCCACGCGGCCATTCTGTCGCACGAGCGACCTGCGATCATGGGGGGATGGGTGAGTACTCCACACGGTCTGCGCGCGAGCGCGACCTGCACGACATCGCAGCGATCTACACACATGCGGTCGACCACTCGCATGCCACGTTCGACATGGAGCCACCCGACCTCGACTACTGGCGCGCCCGCCTCGACGGAGACCACCCCGGCGACCACCTGCTGGTGGCCGTCGACTCCGAGGACAGTGTCGTCGGCTATGCCTACTCCTGGTCCTACCGTCCGCGACCCGCCTACGACTCGACCCGCGAAACCTCCATCTATCTCGACGAGTCGGTGCGTGGTCAGGGCGTCGGCAAGCTGCTCTACCCCGCACTGCTCGAGACGATGGCGGTCTCGGGGGTGCACACCGCGGTGGCCCTGGTGGCGCTGCCGAACCCCGCCAGTGAGCGCCTCCACCTGGCCTGCGGCTTCGAGAAGACGGGGCAGCTGCGCGAGGTGGGCTGGAAGTTCGAGCAGTGGATCGACGTCGCGTGGTACCAGCGGATGCTGGTCAACCTGCCCTGACGGGCTCACCTCTGGATCGACGCCGGCCGACGCGGGGTCGTGGCCACCGGCCGAGGGTCAGCCCCGGTCGGAGAGCACGTGCGCTGCGCCGGCCGAGACCGCGGCCGCGCCGAGGACGGCCGGCCAGGCGCCGACCTTCTTCGCCAACGGGTGCGAGGCGCCGAAGCCACCCAGATAGATCACGCTGAGTGCGGCAGTCGTCGCCGGGCCGCTCTTGGCCAGCCAGCCGCGTCCGGCCAGGACTCCGGCACCGGCCAGCACGACCCCGCCGAGGGGACGGATTCCGGTGACGCGGGCGGCCAGGTAGCCGCCGACGAGGCCGGCAGCAGCCACCGGGGCGGTGGGAAGGGTCGTCGAGACGGAAGGACTCATGCCGGAAATCTAACCGGCCCGGCCAACCGTCGCTGACCTGGCCGGTGGCAGGAGAGCATGGAGAGGGCACGGCAACGCGATCGACCAGGGCTCCGCCATGTGGTGAGGCGCCCACCACACACGGCCCGATGAGGTTTCGGGCGTCGGTTCACCTAGTGTGTCGGCGCATGGACCCCCTCCTGATCCGCAACGTCCTCCCCGTGCCCCTCGGTGTCGACGAGGCTCCGGCCACCGAGCCGGTCGACGTGCTGGTCGACGACGGCGTCGTACGCCGGGTGGGCTCGCACCTCCCCGATGTCGAGGACGCCCGCGTGCACGACGCCGACGGTCGGTGGATCATCCCCGGCCTCTGGGACCACCACGTGCACCTGGGCCAGGTCGCGATGACCACCAGCCGCCTGGACCTCTCGACCGTGCGGTCGCCCGAGGAGGCGACCTTCTTCGTGCAGGAGCGGCTCTCGGCGTGGCCCGACAAGCCGTTGGTGGGTTTCGGGCACCGCTCCGCGACGTGGCCGCGCAAACCCACCGTCGCCGAGCTCGACGAGGTCTCCGACACCACGCCGATCGTGCTGATCAGTGGCGACGCCCACCACGCCTGGATGAACTCCCCCGCGCTGCGCGCGTTGGGACTGGCGCCCCGCCACGATGTGGTCCGTGAGTCGGAGTGGTTCGACGCCTACGCCCGGCTCGAGGACGTTGTCGGTCAGGAGGCCACCGCGGCGGCGTACCGCACGGTCCAGGTCGAGGCGGCCGCACGCGGCATCGTCGGCCTGGTCGACTTCGAGTTCAGTGGTGGCGCAATCGAGTGGGCCCAGCGCTGGGCCGACGGGGCCGATCTGCTGCGCATCCGGATGGCGACCTACGCCCACGGGCTGGACGCGGTGCTCAACGCGGGCCTGCGCTCCGGTGACCCGATCCCGGGCACCGACGGCGCGGTGATGGGACCGCTGAAGATCATCTCTGACGGCTCTCTCAACACCCGTACGGCCTGGTGCTGCATGCCGTACACCAACGGGGAGGACCTGATCCACCCGTTCGGCTACCCGAACCAGAGCGTCGATGAGATGCGCGAGCTGATGGCACGCGCGCATGCCGGCGGCTTGGAGGTCGCCGTGCATGCGATCGGCGACGCCGCCGTCCACGAGGCCCTGCTCGGCTTCGCGGCCACCGGTGCCCGCGGCTCCGTCGAGCACGCCCAGCTGATCGACGAGGCCGACGTACCACTCCTGGCTGCCTCGGGGCTGCGGGCCAGCGTTCAGCCCGCGCACCTGCTCGACGACCGCGACGTCTCCGAGCACTGCTGGGCCGACCGTCTGGACCGCTGTTTCGCGCTGCGCTGGATGTACGACGCGGGCACCCGGCTGCACCTCGGCTCCGACGCGCCGGTCGCTCCTCTGGATCCGTGGCTGGCGATGGCCGCGGCCGTCCACCGATCGGCCGACGAGCGCGACCCGTGGAATCCCGCGCAGGCGCTCACCGCGCGTGAGGCGCTGGCCGCCTCGACCGACGGCTGGGGCACGGTCGCGGTCGGTCATCCCGGCGACCTCGTGCTCCTCGACGCCGACCCGCTCGGCGACGTCGGCGACTCCGGGGCGATCAGCACCCACCTGCGCTGGATGAGCGTCGCGGCCACCTATGTCGGAGGCCGCCTGACCGCGCCCCTGCTGGACTGGACTCCCGGTCCGGGCTGACCGCACTGGTGCGGTGGTGTGCTCGCCGGCGCCGTGTCACAACCCGTGTCGAGCAACCGTGACCCCGCGTTGCTCGGCGCGCTGTGGGTGACATGGGGGAAGATGGCGGAATGGTCCTCGAGCAGTTCAGTGCACCGACACGTGCGTGGTTCGAGGCTGCCTTCGCCGAGCCGACTCCGGCTCAGGTCGGCGCCTGGCAGGCGATCGGCGCCGGGCGGCACTCACTGGTCGTCGCACCGACCGGTTCCGGCAAGACCCTGTCGGCGTTCCTGTGGTCGATCGACAAACTGGTCAACTCGCCGGTGCCCGAGGAGAGGCAGCGCCGCTGCCGGGTCCTCTACGTCTCGCCGCTGAAGGCCCTTGCCGTCGACGTCGAACGCAACCTGCGCGCGCCACTGGCCGGCATCCGACACACCGCCGACCGCCTCGGCGAGCCCGCCCGCGAGGTGACCATCGGGCTCCGGTCGGGCGACACCTCCGCCTCCGATCGTCGCCGGCTCCAGACCACACCACCCGACATCATGATCACGACTCCCGAGTCGCTGTTCCTGATGCTGACCTCCCAGGCCCGTGAGGCGCTGCGCGGCGTCGAGACCGTCATCGTCGACGAGGTGCACGCGGTCGCGGGCACCAAGCGCGGAGCCCACCTTGCGCTCTCCCTCGAACGACTCGACGAGCTGCTCGACCGACCCGCCCAACGCATCGGCCTCTCCGCCACGGTCCGCCCCCTCGAGGAAGTCGCCCGTTTCCTCGGCGGCACGACACCGGTCGAGATCGTCGCTCCGCCCTCGGAGAAGGCGTGGGACCTCCGCGTCGTGGTGCCCGTCGAGGACATGGCCGAGATCGGTCAGCCCTTGGACGAAGAGTTCGAGGGTCCGGCTTCCGCGGGGCCGCGCAACTCCTCGATCTGGCCGCACGTCGAGGAGAGCGTCGTCGACCTCATCGAGCAGCACCGCTCCACGATCGTGTTCGCCAACTCCCGCCGTCTGGCCGAACGACTCACCGCCCGGCTCAACGAGATCGCCGCCGAGCGGGCGGAGAGCCTCGACAGGGCCGCCGGCGCGACGTACTCGACCGACGACGGGCGCGGCGCGACCTCCTCGACCAGCGAAGGCAGGCCGCCGGCCCAGATCATGGCGCAGTCGGGTGCCAGCCAGGGTGCGGCACCGGTCATCGCGAAGGCCCACCACGGGTCGGTCTCGAAGGAGCAGCGAGCGATCATCGAGGACGACCTCAAACGGGGCCGACTGCCCTGCGTGGTCGCCACCAGCAGTCTTGAGCTCGGCATCGACATGGGTGCGGTCGACCTGGTCGTCCAGATCGAGTCGCCGCCGAGCGTGGCCAGCGCGCTTCAACGCGTCGGCCGTGCCGGCCACCAGGTCGGGGAGATCTCTCGCGGGGTGCTCTACCCCAAGCACCGCGGCGACCTCGCCCAGACCGCGGTCGCCGTACAACGCATGCGCAGTGGGGCGATCGAGGCCCTGCGGATCCCAGCCAACCCGCTGGACGTGCTGGCCCAGCAGGTGGTCGCGGCCACGGCCCTGGAGGCCTGGGACGCCGACGAGCTCTATGCGCTGGTCTGCCGCAGCGCATCGTTCAGCAAGCTGCCCCGCAGTGCCTACGACGCCACGCTCGACCTGCTCAGCGGGCGCTACCCCAGCGACGAGTTCGCCGAGCTGCGGCCGCGCATCGTGTGGGACAGGGTGACCGGGTTGCTGACCGGCCGGCCGGGCGCCCAGCGTCTCGCCGTGACCAGTGGGGGCACCATTCCCGACCGCGGGCTGTTCGGCGTCTTCCTCGTCGGGGAGAAGGCGAACAGGGTCGGCGAGCTGGACGAGGAGATGGTCTACGAGTCACGCGTGGGCGACGTCTTCGCGCTCGGCGCGACCAGTTGGCGCATCGAGGACATCACCCACGACCGGGTGCTGGTGACACCGGCACCGGGGGTGCCGGGTCGGCTGCCGTTCTGGAAGGGCGACACCCTCGGTCGACCGGCAGAGCTGGGCGAGGCGGTCGGTGCGTTCACCCGCGAGCTTGGCTCGTTGGATGCCGACGAGGCCGGTCTGCGCGCACGCGCGGTCGGGCTCGACGACTGGGCTGCCGACAACCTGGTCGCCTATCTGGGCGAGCAGCGCGAGGCCACCAACGTGCTGCCCAGTGACCGCACGATCGTGGTCGAGCGGTTCCGCGACGAGCTCGGCGACTGGCGGCTGGTCGTGCACTCGCCCTACGGCACTCCGGTGCACGCGCCGTGGGCGCTGGCCATCAACACCCGGTTGCGTGAGCGCTACGGTGTCGAGGCCTCCGCGGTGGCCTCCGACGACGGCATCGTGCTGCGCATCCCCGACACCGACGCCGAGCCGCCCGGCGGCGAGGTGGTGGTGTTCGAGGCCGACGAGGTGGAAGACATCGTCACCACCGAGGTGGGTGGCTCGGCCCTGTTCGCGAGCCGCTTTCGCGAGTGCGCGGCGCGGGCCCTGCTCCTGCCACGCCGCGACCCCGGACGGCGCTCCCCGTTGTGGCAGCAACGACAGCGCAGCGCCCAGCTGCTCGAGGTGGCGGTCAAGTACCCCTCCTTCCCGATCGTGCTCGAGGCAGTGCGCGAGGTCCTCCAGGACGTCTACGACCTGCCCAGCCTGGTCGGCCTGATGGGCCGCATCGACCGACGTGAGCTCCGCGTGGTCGACGTCGCCACCCAGCAGCCCTCGCCCTATGCGCGGAGCCTGCTGTTCGGCTACGTCGCCCAGTTCGTCTACGAGGGCGACTCCCCCATCGCCGAACGCCGGGCCGCCGCCCTCAGCCTCGACCAGGGGTTGCTGGCCGAGCTCCTGGGCCGGGCCGAGCTCCGGGAGCTGCTCGACCCCGACGTGCTCCTCGAGGTCGAGGCCGAGCTGCAGCGTCTGGCACCGGATCGCCGGGCCCGCGGCGACGAGGGCGTGGCCGACCTGCTGCGCCTGCTCGGTCCGCTCTCCGCGGCCGAGGTCGCCGACCGTTGCGTCGAGGGTGCCGACGTCTCCGCGTGGTTGACCCACCTCGCCGACGTACGCCGCATCGCCCCGGTGCGCATGGGTGGCGACGAGCGCTGGTGCGCCATCGAGGACATCGGGCGACTGCGTGACGGACTCGGTGTTCCGGTGCCGCCGGGCATCCCCGACGTGTTCACCGAGCCCGTCGAGGATCCGCTCGGCGACCTGGTCGGCCGGTTCGCCCGCACCCACGGGCCGTTCGTCACCGCCGACGTGGCCGACCGGCTCGGTCTCGGAGTGGCCGTCGCCCGTCAGACCCTGCAGCGGCTGGCGGCGTCGGGTCGCGTGCTCGAGGGCGAGTTCCGACCCGCCGGCTCGGGTGACGAATGGTGCGATGCCGAGGTGCTGCGTCGTCTGCGGCGCCGGTCGCTGGCCCGTCTGCGCAAAGAGGTCGAACCTGTCGACCCTGAGGCACTGGGCCGGTTCCTGCCTCCCTGGCAGCACGTCACCGGTGGCGGTCGCGGGGCACTGCGTGGCCTGGACGGTGTCCTGGCCGCGGTCGACCAGCTGGCCGGTTGCCCGATCCCCGCGTCGGCCCTGGAGCCCCTGGTCCTGGCAGCCCGGGTCAGCGACTACGAGCCGGCCATGCTCGACGAGCTCACCTCGACAGGCGAGGTGGTGTGGGCCGGGCACGGCACCCTGCCCGGCAACGACGGGTGGGTCTCGGTGCACCTGGCCGACCAGGCGCCGTTGACCCTGCCCGAGCCGTCCACGCCCGACCTGGGCGAGCTGCACCGGGCAGTTCTCGAGGCACTCTCGCCCGGGGGCGGCTACTTCTTCCGCCAGCTCGGCCGGGCGCTCGGCCAAGGGTTCGGCCGGCCGCTCGGCCAGCCCTCTCCGGGCCCGAGCGACGACGCCGAGCTGAGCGCTGTCCTGTGGGATCTGGTCTGGTCGGGCCACCTCACCAACGACACCCTCGCGCCACTGCGTGCCCTCACCCGCACGGGCACCACGGCTCATCGCAGCCGCCGTACGCCGCCCCGCGCCCGGGCAGCCGGCGGCCGCGGGCGCGTGGTGATGCCCTCACGCACGGGCCCTCCGCAGACGGCGGGACGCTGGGCGATGCTGCCGCCGATCGACCTCGACCCGACCCGACGTGCGCACGCCACCGCCGAGGCACTGCTCGAGAGACACGGCGTGGTCACCCGCGGCGCGGTGATGAGCGAGCGGGTGCCCGGTGGGTTCGCCGGTGTGTACAAGGTGCTGTCGGCCTTCGAGGAGACCGGGCGGTGCCGGCGCGGCTACTTCGTGGATGGCTTGGGGGCGGCCCAGTTCGGCACGTCCGGGGCCGTCGACCGGCTGCGCACGCACGTCGATCCGCCCGCCGGCAACAAGCCTTCGGCGGTCGCCCTGGCAGCCACAGATCCGGCAAACCCGTTCGGGGCCGCCCTGCCGTGGCCGGTGATCTCGACCGACGCACCGGTGGCCGAGGCGGGTGCGGCATCGGCCACGTCCGCGTCACCGGCGAGGTCGGGACACCGACCCGGCCGCAAGGCCGGCGCCCTCGTGGTGCTGGTCGACGGCGCGCTGGCGTTGTACGTCGAACGCGGCGGACGCACCCTGATCACCTTCACCGAATCCCCCGACCTGCTCGGCCCGGCCTGTGCCGCGCTCGGCGATGCCGTCCGTCGTGGGACGCTGGGGCGACTGACGGTCGAGAAGGCCGACGGAGAACCCCTGCTCGGGCGGGGCGACAATGGCTCGCCGTTGCGACAGGCTTTGACCGAAGCCGGGTTCGTGACCACACCGAGAGGGTTGAGGATCCGTGCCTGAGGGAGACACCGTCTGGCGAACCGCCCAGGCCATGGACAAGGCCCTGACCGGGGCCCGCATCACGCTCAGCGACTTCCGGGTGCCCCAGCTGGCGGAGGTCGAGCTCACCGGCAAGCTGGTCAACGGCACGGTGTCCCGCGGCAAGCACCTGCTCACCCGCATCGGCGACGACCACACGCTGCACACGCACCTGAAGATGGAGGGCGCCTGGCATCTCTACCGGGCCGAGAGCCGCTGGCAGCGGCCCATCGACCAGGCCCGCGTCGTGCTCCGCACCCCACGCTGGATCGCGGTCGGCTTCTCCCTGGGCATCGTCGAGCTGCTGGCCCGCGACGCCGAGGAGCAGGCCGTGGGTCATCTCGGCCCCGACCTCCTCGGCGACAACTGGAACCGCGACGAGGCGGTCCGTCGACTGCGCCACGACAGTGATCGCCCGATCGGCGAGGCACTGCTCGACCAGCGCAACCTGGCCGGCATCGGCAACCTCTACGAGAACGAGCTCTGCTTCCTCAGCGGCGTCCTGCCGACCACCCCGGTCTCCCGGGTCGGGGATCTCGAGCGAATGGTCGACCGGGCCAAGTCGTTGCTCGAGGCCAACAAGGGGCGCCGCATCCAGACCACGACCGGGAACACCCGGCACGGCACCCAGCACTGGGTCTACGGTCGCAACACCCACCCGTGCCAGCGGTGCGGCACCACCATCGAGACCGGACTGCTCGGCCCGGCGGGGCGGCAGCGGACAGCGTTCTGGTGCCCGTCCTGCCAGACCTGACGACGCCTCGGTCGAGGTCAGCCCGATCGGTGGATCAGGCGGCGGAGGCGACCACGTCGCCGGTGCGGCGCACGACGGGGATCGGCGTGGTGGCCAGCTCGAGCGCGAGCTCTTCGCGAGCCACGGCCTCGCTGACGTCGCTGAGCACGTTCGAGAGCGGCACGTCGAGCGCATTGCACAGCGAGGCGAGAAGCTCGGACGACGCTTCCTTCTGACCGCGCTCGATCTCAGAGATGTAGCCGAGACTGACGCGGGCTTCCGCGGAGACTTCGCGCAGGGTCAGGCCGCGCCGCATCCGCTGCGAGCGCAAGACCTCGCCGAGCAGTCGACGAAACAGCACCATGGGCCCGTCCTCTCTCCGTTGATGGGTCCAACGCTACCTGTTCCCGGTTTCTTCCCGGGCACGACTATGCCGAAGGCTGAAATCCGGAGCCTGGGCGGAGGGCCTGCGCCTACCTCTCGACCCCGGGTCGCGACGCGGGTCCGGCCGCCGTCGGCGGGCCGCGCCACGCGGGTGCGGGCGCCCGTGTCCGGGCAGGTCTTGCCGTTACGTTGGCTGACATGGCTTTGCAACCGATTGAGGACTACGCCCTGCTCGGGGATCGGCACACGGCGGCGCTGGTCGGCCGCAACGGCTCCATCGACTGGCTGTGTCTGCCGCGGTTCGACTCGTCGGCGTGCTTCGCGGCCCTGCTCGGCACCGAGGAGCACGGGCACTGGCAGTTCGAGCCGGTCGAGCCCTACGAGACCACCCGGCAGTACGTCGGCAGCTCCGCAGCGCTGGAGACGACGTTCACGACGACGTCGGGCGTGGTGACGATGCTCGACGTGATGCCGGTCGGCGACCGCCGGGCCGACGTCGTACGCCGGATCATCGGGGTGAGTGGCACGGTGCGGCTGCGTCACGAATGGGTGGTGCGCACCGACTACGGCAAGGTCCGCCCCTGGGTGCGCCGGGCGAAGCTGGACGGCATCGAGGTGATCGTGGCGATCGCCGGTCCGGACAAGCTCGTCCTGCGCGGTCCCCGACTCCCGCACGCCTCCGACCACCGGCACAGCGACGAGTTCGACGTCGCCGAGGGCGAGCATCTCACCTGGTCCACCACCTGGATCCCGTCGTACGCCGACCTGCCCGCCTCGATCATCGAACCCGCGCGGATCACCGAGACCATCGACGAGAGCGACGAGTGGGCCTCGCGCTGCCGTGCCGACGTGCCGCACCGGGAGCTGGTGATGCGGTCGTTGATGACATTGCGGCTGCTCACCCACAAGCACACCGGCGGCATCGTCGCGGCACCGACCACGTCGCTGCCCGAGGACTTCGGCGGTGAACGCAACTGGGACTACCGGTTCTGCTGGTTGCGCGACGCGTCACTGACCCTGGAGGCCCTGCTCACCGCCGGCTACACCGACGAGGCGGAGCTGTGGCGCGACTGGCTGCTGCGCGCCGTCGCCGGCGATCCCGAGGACCTGCAGATCATGTACACCGTCGACGGCGGCCGGCAGCTGCCCGAACACGAGCTCGATCACCTGCCCGGGTACGCCGGGTCCCGCCCGGTGCGCATCGGGAACGGCGCGGTCGACCAGCGTCAGACCGACGTGCTGGGAGAGGTGATGATCGCGCTCGAGCTGGCCCGTGAGGCAGGCCTCGCGCCGAACGACGACTCGTGGGCCCTGCAGCGTGCCCTGGTCAACGCCCTGGCCAAGGACTGGCAGGAGCCCGACAACGGTCTGTGGGAGATCCGCGGCCCGCTGCGTCACTTCACCCACTCGCGGGTGATGGTCTGGGCCGCGTTCGACCGCGCCGTCCGCGCCGTCGAGCGGCATGATCGTCCCGGCGACGAGGTCGATCGGTGGCGCCGGCTGCGCGACGACGTACGGGACGAGGTGATGGCGCGCGGCTTCAATACCGAGCACAACACCTTCACCCAGCACTACGACACCACCGAGGTCGACGCCTCCCTGCTGGTGCTGCCCCTGGTCGGCTTCATCGACGGTGAGGACCCGCGCATGCTCGGCACCATCACCGCCATCGAACGCGACCTCATGCGGGACGGGCTGCTGCTCCGCTACCGCACCCAGTCCGGCGTCGACGGGCTGGCCGGCGACGAGCACCCGTTCCTCGCCTGCTCGTTCTGGCTGGTCTCGGCCTACGCCGCCGCCGGGCGGCACGACGACGCGCGGGCGTTGTTCGACAGGCTGGCCGCCCTGGCCAACGACGTGGGGCTGCTGGCCGAGGAGTACGACCCGGGCAACCACCGGATGGCCGGCAACTTCCCCCAGGCGTTCAGCCACCTCACGCTGGTCCAGGCCGCCTTCCGCCTCGACGCCTGACCACGTCCGACGCGCCCGGTGGCCCCCGGGAAACACGCTGCCGGCGCCCGGGAACGACTCCCGGACGCCGGCAGCGTGGTGTTCAGGTGGCTACTTCACCACCCTGATCCTGATCTTCTTGCTCACGGCCTTGTTCAGCGTGTTGCCGGCGTACTTCACGACCGCCGTCTGGATTCCCTTCTTCGGGAACTTCCTCAGCGTGATCGTCGCGCGGCCGCCCGAGAGCGACTTGGCGTAGGTCTTGCCGGCCACGCGGACGGTCACCTTGCCGGCCACCGTCTGCCCTGCCGCCTTCAGGATGACGGTCACCTTGGCGGCCGTCTTCTTCACCCTGATCTTGGTCGGCGACACCTTCACCGTCATGGTCGGCTGGGCCTTGACGACGTTGACCGTGTTCAGGCTGAACGCGGACTTGGTGTGGTCGTCACCGATGTAGAGCACGTGGATCGTGTGCTCGCCCACGGCGGAGAACGGGCTGACCGCCAGGCGACCCTTGCCGTCCAACAGCTCGGCAGCCGTGGTCAGCTCGCCGTCGACGTAGAGCCCGATGTAGCCGGTTGGGGTGAAGCCCTCGGCGGTGACCGTGGTGTCGATGATGATGCGCCCCGACTTGACCACGGGCCTGGTGGTGCTCAGCTTGCTGGTCACCTTCGGTGCCGCCTTGACCACCTTCACCTGCACCGTGGTCTCCGACGGGAGGTTCTGCTCATCGCCCACGAATCGGACCGTCAGGGTGTTGTTGCCCATGTCGAGCACCCGGCTGTCGAACTGCACCGTGGCGGTGCCGTCGGTCACCGTGCCGGCGCCGATCACCTCGTCGCCGAGGAGCACCTCCACCTCACCCGTGGTCGGGTTGGCGGAGGTCAGCTCGGCCACCACCTCACCGGTGCGACCGTAGGCGACCTTGTCGGCCTCGGCCGTGAGGCTGGTCGCCGTGGGCGCCAACGGAAGGCCCACCTGGGTGAGCGTCGGGTCGGCCACCGCGCCGACGGTCCAGGTGCCTTCGAGATCGGCCGGCGCGGTGAAGGTCACCGTGGCCGATCCGTCGGTCACCGGGAACGTGCCCATCGGCACCGAGTCGGTGTCGTTGCGCAGGAACACGCGCAGCTCGGTGTTGTCCGGGCTGCCGGCCGAGGTCAGGTCGAGGTTCGACAACGTGAACGACACCTGGTCGCCGGCCGAGACGCTGGCCGGGAGACCACTCTCCACGACCTGCTGGCGAGCGAAGTCCGGGGACACCGGCTTGTGCCCCTGGAGGTAGTTGATCCACATGTCGCGGTCGATCAGGCCGGTGTCGCTGGCCTGTCCTTCCTTGAAGGCGAAGAAGTTGTCGCCACCCGCTGCCAGGAACGAGAACGTCGACACCGTGTAGGTCGCGGCCGGGTCGAGCGGCTGACCGTCGATGACCACCGAGGTGATCCGCGAACCACGCGGCTGCGTGGCGTCCTGGGTGACCCGCACGTTGTCCGAGAGGCCGAGTGCCAGGAACGGACGCGATGCGCCGTCGGGCTGCCACTGCTGCTCGAGGACGTCCTTCAACTGCGCACCGGTCAACTTGACCAGCGACACGTTGTTGACGAACGGGAGTACTCCGTTGGCCTCGGCGTAGGTGATCACGCCGTCGGTGTTGGCCGGGTTGGACGTCGTGTCGCCGGCGTAGTTCAGGTCGGTCCGCAACCCACCGGGGTTGGTGATGCCGAGGTCGGCGTCGAAGTCCGAGCCCAGCCCGTCACGCAGTGCGTTGCCGACCAGGTCACCGAGCGTCGACTCGGCGCCACGGTCCTCCGCGCCCGCCGGGGTCTTGGCGCGGGTGATGTCGGCGGTCAGCTCACCGACCGGCTGGTTGCCGATCTCGGCGGCGTGTGCCATGGCGGCGTCGACAATCGTCTTCACCTGGCCGACACGGGGGTACTTGCCGACCAGGACGGCGTCGTCCTCGGTGGTGCGGGCCACGTTGCGCGACTCGTAGGAGACCACGTCGCCCGTGGCCTGGTCGACCGTCAGCGAGACCTGGCCGACGTTGTCGGCGTACTGACCGGTCTGGATGATCGGGCGGGTCGTACCGGCCTGGCCGGGGACCGGGGCGTCCCAGGCGTAGGTCTGGTGCGTGTGGCCGTTGAAGATCACGTCGACGGAGGCGGCGAGGTTGGCCATCTCGGCGAACTCGCCGCCCTTGGCGATCTCGTCCTCGTAGCTCGATCCGACACCCTGCGTGGCGCCGGCGTGGAAGCTGGCGATGATCACGTCGGCCTCACCGTTGGCGTCGTCGCCGTCGCTGAGCTCACCGGCGACCCGGTTGACCGCTTCGACGGGGTCGCCGAAGTCGATGTCGGTGATGCCGGCGGGGCTGACCAGCGAGGAAGTCTCCTCGGTGACCGCACCCACGACGGCGACGGTGACACCGTCGACCTCGAAGGTGGCGTACTCCGGCAGCACCGGGTCGGTGGTGCCCTTGGCGTAGACGTTCGCGCCGAGGTAGTCCCACTGTGCGTTGCGGGCGTCGTCCGGCCCGATCACCCGGTCGCGCAGGTCGGCCCAGCCCTTGTCGAACTCGTGGTTGCCCACGGCGGAGGCGTCGAGACCCAGGGCGTTCATCACGTCGATGGTCGGCTGGTCACCGTCCACCGCCGAGGCGAACTCGGAGGCACCGATCAGGTCGCCGGCACCCACCATCAGCGTGCTGTCGGCGCCGCCCTGCTCGGTCAGCTCCTCGACCGTTCCGGCCCACTTGACCGTGTTGGCGTTGATCCGCCCGTGGAAGTCGTTGACCCCCAGCAGGTTCAGCGTGACCTGGCCCGCGACCGGGGCGTCGTCGGCGGAGATGCCGACGATCTCGGGGTCGTGGTCGGAGCTGCGGTAGACGTTGGGCTCGTAGAAGTCCGTCACGTTGTAGTTGTGCCGGCTGTACTCGAAGGCCACCGACTCACCCGAGTTGATGTTCCAGATGTCGGCGCCCTGGACGGTAGCCAGTGCCGCATCGTTGGCGAGCACGTGGTCCAGCGAGCCGGAGAGCCCACTGAAGCTGTACGTCGACTCACCGGGGGTGTTCGACTCGACATTGGTGAACCCGCCGTCGTACAGCACGTGCATCGGGTCTTCTTCGGTGTAGGAGTTGAAGTCACCGGTGAGGAAGACCTTCTCGGTGCCGCGGTCGGCAGCGAACTCGTCCGCGAACGTCAGCAGCGATGCAGCCTGGCGCGTGCGGTCACCGTTCCAGCCACCCTGGCCGTCACCGGAGTCGGCGTTGTCGCCCGAGCCGGGGCTGCCCTTGGACTTGAAGTGGTTGACGATCACCGCGAAGGCGGCGGTGTCAGCAGCTCCGGCGGGCTTGAAGGCCTGGCCCATGGGTTCACGGGCGTTGGCGAAGTCGGCGTTGCCGACCAGCACCTCGGAGGCACCGACCAGGTCGACGCTCCCGGGCTTGTAGATGAACGCCGTGCGGATCACGTCCTGCTCCGCGGTCGGCGGCAGGTCGGCCGCGGCCGGGGACGGGGCGAACGCCCAGACGTCGGAACCGGCGGCGGCGTTCAGCGCGTCGACCAGCGTCGACAGGGCGTCGTCACGGTCGGCCTCACCGAGGGCCACCGAGTTCTCGATCTCCTCCAGGGAGACGACGTCGGCGCCGAGGGCGTTGATCGCGGCCACGATCTTGGTCTGCTGGCGCTCGAGGTCCTCGGCCTCGGCGGCACCACGCGGACCGTTGTTCGCACAGGAGTTGTCGGTGACCGGGTCACCGGCGCGGTCGTTGTAGAACGTGCAGCCGGGAGCCCAGTCGACACCGAGCGTGTTGAAGTAGTTCAGCACGTTGAAGGTGGCGATGTGCAGGTCGCCGTCAACGGCCTCGGGGGCCGGCGTACGGGTGTTGGTGAACGTGGCCGTCGAGGCACCGTTGTCGGTGACCTGGGCGGTGGGCTGGAACTTCCACGTGTTGTTGCGGTACTCGAGGACCACCGGGCCGGTCAGGGTCGCGGTCGCGCCGACCCGCACCGGGTTGGCCTTCGAGATCCACGGCAGGGCAGTGCCCTGGTTCTCAGCATTGAAGAAGTTGAGGCTGGCGCCGTCATCGAGGACGACACCGCGGGCGGTGTTGTCGGCCTTGACGGCCTCGGCCTCGGGGGTGCCCGGGCGGGCCACGTCGGTCCACTGGAGCAGCGGCTTGTCGCCGGTGGCCAGGCCGATCTCGCCGTACTGGTTGGTGGAGTAGGTGTTGGTGACCGTGAAGGCGTCGGTCGGGGCGAGCAGCTCACCCTCGTGCGCCTCGCGGTCGCCTTCGGTGGTCGGGTAGGCCGCGGCCAGCGGAGTGACCGCCGGGAGTGCGGTGTCGAGCTTGGTGACCCCGCCCGTCGCGGGCGTGATCTCGGTGGTGCCGTTGAACTCCGAGACCGTGCCGACGACCTGGACCGAGTCGCCCACGGCCAGGTTGGCCGCGCCGACGGCGTTGCCGTAGACGAAGACCGCGTCGGAGGCGCCCGGGGTGGCGTCGGTGCCGGCACCGGTTCCGCCGGTCTGGATGTAGACGCCGTTGAGGCCGCCTGAGTTGTACGCCGCGGTGACGACGCCCTGCGTGGTGACGTTGTCGCCGTTGAGCGGCGAGACCGGGCCCGTGCCCTGCACCTCGGCGATGGTGGCATCGACGTCGGCCGGGGGCTCGACGCCCCCGCCCGTCCCTTCGGGGCTGGGTGCCCCCGCGTCGAAGTCTGCGGCGTTCTGGTCGGTGTCTGACCCGTCGGCGTCTCGCGAGACGGAGGCAGTGTTGCTCATGGCGGGCGCCTTGGCGGTGCCCTCCCAGACGTTGCTGTCCACGCCGACGAGGTCGACGACGGCCGGGTCTCCGGCGAACGTTCCGGTGCCGGGGTTGACCGCAGTGGTGCTGTCCTTGACCAGGATGGCGGTGCCGTTGCTGCCGCCCATGGAAACCGTGCCGAGCACGTCAGGCGAGGGCAGCGCAACCGTGCCACCGCTGCCCTTGGCCTCCTGGACCAGGAAGTGCTCGCCGGCCGGCACGGTGCCGGTCAACGGCGTCACACCCGTGGCGGCTGCAGCACCCGTGCCACTGCGCCACTGGACCGACCAGCCGTCGACGGAGATCGGCGCACCGGTCGGGTTGTGGAGCTCGATGAAGTCATGGGTGAAGGTGGCGCCGGAGTTGCCGCCGCCGCCGTACACCTCGCTGATGACGAGGCCGCTGCCGTCGGGGGCAGCACCCGCAGTGGGGGTGATGGCGAGCGTCGTAGCCGCCAGGGCGAACACGGAAATGGCAGCCAACGCAGAAGTGCGCGGCCGCCGGGTCAGGCCAGACAATGGGACTCCCAGGAACGTCACGGACAGAACGGTCAGGGGAAGTGCCAGCCCGAACTGACAGGTGACCGGGAACCGTCATGCTGCCCCATCATCCGCAACCTGACCAGTGGAACCGGCAAACTTTCGGTAACACATTGATGCACGAACTGATTTCCGGCCCCTGGTGGTTGGCGACGAATTTGTCGCGACTGCGCCAGGAAAGCGACAGGTTCGTCGCGAACTGCCCCTGGGGAGGGAGTCAGACGGCGCTGCGGATCTGGTGGCGCTGGCGCCAGGCGTCGCGGAAGAACTCGTAGCCGGACCACACCGTCATCGCGACGGCGCCGGCCAGGAGCACCTGGCTGAGGTAGAAGAGCACATCGCCGGGGACGTCCATCCACCCGTCGACCTGGCGCAGCGGCAGGCAGAGACCGGCCAGCGCCAGGGCCTGCAGCACGGTCTTGATCTTGCCGCTCTGTGCCGCCGCGATCACCACGTTCTTCATGATCGAGAGGCGCAGCAGGGTGACGCTCCATTCGCGTGCCAGCACCAGGATGGTCACCCACCACCACACGTCCCCCACGACCGAGAGGCCGATGAACGCCATGCCGGTGATCGCCTTGTCGGCAATCGGGTCGGCGATCTTGCCGAAGTCGGTGACCAGGTTGCGGGCGCGGGCGATGTCGCCGTCGATCTTGTCGGTGATCATGGCTGCCGCGAAGAGCGCGAAGGCGACGAGTCGCCAGGTGATCGAGTCGCCACCGTCGTGGAGCAGCGCCCACCCGAAGAACGGCACCATCACGATGCGCAAGGTGGTCAGCGCATTGGGCACGTTCCAGTTGCTGGGGGTGGTGTCGGTCATCAGGCCCCGTCCGTCGCGTGTGTGGTGGTGGCGATCAGGTCGACGCCGTCCGTGGCGGTGACCGTCGCAGT
This sequence comes from Nocardioides jensenii JCM 1364 = NBRC 14755, assembly GCF_001552535.1. GTDB lineage: Bacteria > Actinomycetota > Actinomycetes > Propionibacteriales > Nocardioidaceae > Nocardioides > Nocardioides jensenii. The sequence continues at coordinate 25,082 of NZ_BCRJ01000019.1, forward strand.
GATGATGTCACCCACGGCCACACCGCCGGCCACGTCCTCGACCAGTGTCGTGCCGTCCACCTCGGGGCCCTGGTGCGCGGCCCGGCCCTCGACCGCTGCCTCAGGCCCGTCCGCGAGGGACTCGACGAGTACGTCGACGGTGCTGCCGATCCGCTCCTCGGCCCGCTGGGCGTTGAGCTCCTCGACCAGCGCGGTCACGTGCTCGGTGCGCTCACGGACCTCGTCGGGGTCGAGCTTGCCGTCGTAGGACTCGGCTTCGGTGCCGTCCTCGTCGGAGTAGCCGAAGACGCCGGTGACATCCATGCGTGCTGCCTCGAGGAAGTCGCACAGGGTCTGCAGGTCGTCCTCGGTCTCACCGGGGAACCCGACGATCACGTTGGAGCGAACTCCCGCCTCGGGGGCCAGGGAGCGGATCTGCTCCAGCAGCGACAGGAAGCTGTCGGGGTCACCGAACCGGCGCATTCGGCGCAGCACCGACGCCGATGCGTGCTGGAAGGACAGGTCGAAGTAGGGGACGACACCCGGGGTGCCGGCGATCGTCTCGATCAGGCCGGGACGTGTCTCGGCCGGCTGCAGGTAGGAGACCCGCACACGTTCGACACCGTCGACGGCGGCCAGCTCGGGCAGCAGGGTCTCGAGGAGGCGCAGGTCGCCGAGGTCCTTGCCGTAGGAGGTGGAGTTCTCACTGACCAGGAACAGCTCCTTGACGCCCTGGCTGCCCAACCACTGGGCCTCCTGCAGCACATCGCTGGGGCGTCGGCTGACGAACGAGCCGCGGAAGCTGGGGATCGCGCAGAACGAGCATCGGCGGTCACACCCGCTGGCCAGCTTCAGGGGCGCCATCGGACCGCCGTCCAGGCGTCGTCGTACGGCGCGTGGTCCGGAGGCGGGGGCCTGGTCGGCGGCCAGGTCGGGCGCATCGAAGACCGGGGCCGCGTGGCCGGGCACGCTCACGCCGCTCGCATCACGGTCGACCGGACTGATCGGCAGCAGCTTGCGCCGGTCGGAGGGCGTGTGGGCGTGGTGGGTCTCCCCCGCCACGATCGAGCGCAGGCGGGCCGCGATGTCGGGGTAGTCGTCGAAGCCGAGCACGGCGTCGGCTTCGGGAAGGGACTCGGCGAGGTCCTTGCCGTAGCGTTCGGCCAGGCACCCGACCGCCACGACGGCCTGGGTGTGGCCACCCTTGCCGGCCGACGCCTTGAGGTCGGCGGCCTGCAGCAGGGTGTCGACGGAGTCCTTCTTGGCGGCCTCGACGAAACCGCAGGTGTTGACCACGACGGTGTCGGCGTCCTCCGGGTCGTCGACGAGACGGAAGCCGTCTGCTTCGAGCCGACCGGCCAACTCCTCGGAGTCGACCTCATTGCGGGCGCAACCGAGGGTGACCATCGCGACGGAGAGCAGTCCGTCGCCGGGGCGGGTGTGTGAAGTCGTCATGGTTGCCTCCGAGTATGCCGGTCCCCGGCTGCCGAGGCATCTTTCCGGAGCCCCTCGAGCACGGTGAGGACGGTCACGCGTCGGCCCCTCACGGCGTACGACGGCCCCGGACACCGCGCAGAAGCAGGGTCCGGGGCCGCCATGGGCTCACCGGTGCACGCGCCCGGTCAGTCGTCCCAGCGGGCGAAGCCGGCAGCCCGTGCCGCAGCCTCGGATTCGAACCACACCTCGGCGATCGTGCGACCGAAGTACGGCGACTCCTCCGTGTGGAACTTCATCGAGTCCGCGTTCCCCTTGATCGAGAACGCACCACCCGGCGACGCTCCACCCGCCAACGGAGCGGCCGACCCCGGACCGTGCGCACCCTCGGGGATCGAGGCGGACGCAGCCGGGGCCGTTGCTGCGGCGCTCGCGGCAACCGGCCTGATCGCCGTGTCCCCATCAGTCGACGCGGCGTCGCCCCCGGCCCCGGAGCTCGCCGTGTCCGCGGTGTCGTAGGACGGGTCAGCGTGGAGACCGGGAGTGGCGGTCACGACCGGCTCGGGATCGGCCGTTCCGGCATGGGCACCGAGAACGGTCACCGCGCCGGCGCCTCCCGCGGAACCGGACGCGGTGTCTCCTGCCGACCACGTGTCGGCGGTCTCCACCACCGACGCGTCACCGGCCGCGTGGGCCTGGGCAGGCGGGTCCGCGTGCGCCGAGACCGGGCCGGAGTCGAAGGCCACGGGCTCGACCCGCTCGGCGTCGTACGCCGGTTCGGTGGTCGCCTCCGTGCCCTTCGCCGACCGGTCACCGGCCAGGGCAACCGCGCCGACGCCACCAGCACCGACGCCGACTGCTCCGGCTCCGGCACAACCGCCAGTGGCTCCGCGACCGGCGACCGAGGCGACCTCGACCTTGCGCAGGGTCAGGAACAGTGTGACAAGGGCTCCGAGCAGCGCCGCCAGCACGAGCCAGAACCAGTTCTCCTCCATCAGCCAGCCCATCAGAAGCCTCCTTCGGCCCTGGCGCCGGTCTCGGCCTCCAGGTCATCGACGTGCGGCAACGCGAGAGCGACGACCGCGTAGGTGAGAAGTGCGCCGACCAGGAACGCCAGCAGGATCAGGAACCACAGTTGTCCGAACAGCCATGCCATGTCGTGCTCCTCACTGAACCTGGATGTCGGCGAACCGGTTGAGATCCCGGCCCGCCTGGGTGGAGTTGTCACCGATCGGGTCGTCTGCACCGACTCCCTCGGCGGAGCTGACGCCGACGCCCGCTGCCTCGAGGACCTCGGCCACGGCGTCGGCTCGACCACTCGACAGGGGGCTGGTGGGCCGGGCCCGGTCATCGGTGTGGCCGGTGACCGTCACCGAGGCACCGCACTCGGCCAGCAGCCACGCCACGGTGTCGACCTGTTCGGCCTCGGCTCCGGCCAGGGCGCTGGCCTTCTCGCCGAACGCGACCTTGTTCCTGCCCAGGACTTTGTCGACCTGCGCCTGCAGCTTGTCGCATGTCGCGGCACCGTCCCCGGCACCCTTGTCCCCGGCGCCCTTCTCACCGGAGCCCTTGTCGCCCGAGTCGTCGTCAGCTGCGCCCTGGTCGTGACCTGCGCCCTGGTCGTCAGCGGCATCCTGGTCGTCGGCGCCGGCGGCACCGCCATCGACGTCCGCCACGCGTACGCCGTCGACTCCCTCGACGATGCCCTCGACATCGGCCGATCGGGCTCCCTTGGCCCCGGCCAGGTCGACGGTGGCGTCTCGACCGTCGAAGTCGACCTTCGCCCCCGAGATGCCCTTCCCCTCGAGCGCACTCTGGGTGCGCTCCTTCAGGTCGGACTCCGTGTCACCGCGCCCGATCACCAAGGCCAGGGCGGCCAGCAGCAGCGGAACAAGCAAAAGGGCGAGCCACCACGGCCCGCCCAATTTTCTGTGCCCCCATCGAGTGTCACCGTCGACGCGAGTGGCGCGTCCGGACTCGTTCTCATTCACCATCAGAACTCCCGAGATGTGATTTGGATAGGCGCTCTCTCCAACTCAGGAACCTAGTGCCAAATGTCCGGAATGCGCCAGGGGTCCTGTCCCGAGGAACGAGACGGGAGCCCTGGCGGACGTCAGGGCGGCGCGGGCCCCGGGCCGGTCAGCCCAGTCCGAGATCCTTCGTCGCGCGCTCGCGCATCTCCACCTTGCGCACCTTGCCGGTCACCGTCATCGGGAACTCCTCGACGACCAGCACGTAGCGCGGGATCTTGTAGTGCGCCAGCTTGCCGGTGCAGAAGGCCCTGACCCCGTCGGCGTCCAGGGGCTCGGCACCCTCGCGCATCTGCAACCAGGCCATCAGCTCCTCGCCGTACTTCTGGTCCGGGACTCCGATCACCTGGGCGTCGAGGATGTCGGGGTGGGTGTAGAGGAACTCCTCGATCTCACGGGGGTAGATGTTCTCCCCGCCACGGATCACGAGATCCTTGATGCGACCGGTGATCGCGAGGTTGCCTTCGGCATCCATGACCGCCAGGTCACCGGTGTGCATCCAGCCGTCGGCGTCCACGGCCTCAGCTGTCTTCTCCGGGTCCTCCCAGTAGCCCAGCATCACCGAGTAGCCCTTGGTCAGGAACTCCCCCGGCTCACCGCGCGGCACGGTCGCTCCGGTGACCGGGTCAACCACCTTGACCTCGAGGTGCGCCCCGACGCTGCCGACCGTGCCCACCTTGACCTCGAAGGGGTCATCCGGTGTGGTCTGGGTGGAGACGGGCGAGGTCTCGGTCATGCCGTAGCAGATGGTCATGTCGGTCACCCCGGCGTCGAGCACCTGGCGCATCATCTCCGCCGGACAGGGAGACCCGGCCATGATCCCGGTGCGCAAGGAGGAGATGTCGTAGGAGGCGAAGTCAGGTAGGGCCCACATCGCGATGAACATCGTCGGCACGCCGTACAGGCTGGTGCAGCTCTCCGAGTCGACGGAGTGCAATGTGATGGCCGGGTCGAATCCGGGCGCGGGAATGACCATGCAGGCACCGTGGGTGATCGCCGCCAGATTGCCCATCACCATGCCGAAGCAGTGGTAGAACGGCACCGGGATGCAGATCCGATCGTGCTCGGTGTAGCCGCAGCCACGCCCGACGAAGTAGCCGTTGTTGAGGATGTTGCGGTGGCTGAGCGTGGCGCCCTTGGGAAACCCGGTGGTTCCGGAGGTGTACTGGATGTTGATCGGGTCGGTCGGCGACAGGGTCGTCTGCATCGCGGCCACGCGCCCAGGATCGACCGCGTCGGCGCCTGCGACCAGCTCGTCCCACGACGACTGCCCGATCACCACGACGCGCTCGAGGGACGGACAGTCCGCACGGACCTCCTCCACCATGGCCGGGTAGTCACTGGTCTTGAACGACTCGGCCACGACCATCGTGGTGATGCCGGCCTGGTTGATCACGTAGCCGACCTCGTGCGTGCGGTACGCAGGGTTCACATTGACCAGGATCGCGCCCAGCTTCGCGGTGGCGAGCTGCACCAGCGTCCACTCCGCGCAGTTGGGCGACCAGATGCCGACCCGGTCGCCGGTCTCCACACCCGCGGCCAGAAGTCCGCGCGCCAGGGTCTCGACGTCGGCCGCGAGCTCCGCGTAGGTCCACCGCCGACCGCTGGCCACCTCGACCAGTGCCTCACGGTCCGCGAAGGACACAACGGTGTCGTCGAACTTGTCGGCGATGGTCTGCTCGAGAAGGGGTACGTCGGTCGGACCGACCGCGTGACTGGGCTGGGGCAGCGTGTCCTGGTTCACGCTCCCCAGTCTGCCGCACCCGACCGCGCGCCGCGAAGGAGCGACGCGCGGTGGGGATCACTGCGAGGGACGGAAGGTCTTCTGGGCCGACTTGCCGTCCGCACCCAGGGCGCCGTGCTCGACCCCGTTGATCTCGACGTCGACGGCTCCGGCATCGCTGGACTTGACCCGCACCGGCGGGGAGACGTCGATGCGGTGCACGTCGCCGTAGACGACGTCGTCGTTGAAGATGACCTTGCCCTTGCCGTTGCGGATCTCGAGGTGGGCCGCGCCGTTGGCGGTGATCTTCAGGGTCACGTTGTCGACGGTGGGGGCGGTCTGGTTCGGACCGTCGGAGCCGTTCAGGATCGGCGCCGGGCTCTGCAGCTCGACCGGCGTGTCCATGATCAACCGGGCCACTGACCAGGCCAGCACCAGCGTCATGATCGCCGCGATCAGCACCGACCAGTTCGGCCCGCCCCTGGTGGCCCGAATGCCACCGCTGGAGCCGGTCGCCAACTCCGCCTCGAACACCTTGCGCGGGTTGATCGGGGCGTTCGCATAGCGTTCGTCGTACGACGTCAGCAGCGGGGCGACATCGAGGCCGAGCACCCGGGCCAGCGTGCGCAGGTGACCGCGGGCGTAGAAGTCGCCGCCACAGGGGACGAAGTCGTCGACCTCGATCGACTCGATCACGTGCGGACGGATGCGGGTGCGTTCGGCGAGCGCGTCGACACTGAGACCGATCCGCGTGCGAGCGGCACTGATCTCCGGGCCGATCACCGGCTCGGCGGCCGGCTCGACCGCATAGTCGTCGATCACGAGTGGCTCGACGGTCGCCTTCGCCGTGGCGATGGGACGGACCCGGTCGCCCCAGACGCTGGTCTCCTCGACGAGCGGGACGCTGCCCTCGCGACGCAGCTCGCGCCCTTCGGGGAGATCGTCGCGCGTCTCGCCGTCGGCCCCATCGTGCGCCGTGTCGCGTGCCGTGGCGCCGTCGAGGAACAGGTTGCTCCGGATCTCGACGCGCGCCGCGGGCGACGGGTCACGCAGCGGTGCGGGGGTCGCGCTGGCGACGATCGGCTGGGTCAGCTCCTCATCGGCCGCCGCCTCCGTCGGCTGGTGCTCGTGCTCGTCGTCGTCGTCGGTGAGCGAGCCACGTCCGGCCACCTGATCGGCGACAGCTGCCTTCCAGGCACCGAACGCGGTGGCCAGGCGAGTGCCGAGGCGACCACGCGCCGGCTCGTCGTCCACCTCCTCGGCGGCCTGCGCGTCATCGATCGCCGCACGGACCGTGTCGTCGTCGAGATCGGCGTCGTGCTGCACGGTTGCGGACGAGGACGGCAGCACGATCGTGGTGGGCGGGTCGAGCGGCGGGTCGAGCTCGTCGGTCGTCTCGTCGTCGGTCAGGGGCACCTCGTCGACGGGCGGCTCCGGCTCGATCACCCTGGTCGCGCCGCCGGCGAGCTGGCGCAGCGCGGTGGTCAGGTCACCGGAGACTCCGGGCACCCGGGTCGACAGGCCCAGCGGCAGGGCGAACGGGGCGCCGTACAGCTTCTCGCTGATCAGGCTCTGCCGACGACCGGTGGCGTCCAGCTCGTCGCGCACCCGCTCGGGGTTGTGCGGCACCAGCACGAGCTTGCCGTCACGCAGCAGACCACGGCGAGGCGTGTGCTCCACGGCCGCCAGGGCGCCCCACGGGAGTCCCCGCCAGGCCTTGCCGAGGCGCAGTCGCACGCCCTGGGCGTCGGCGACCATCAACGGCGTACGGGCGTCGACGAAGGCGTGCAGCCAGGTGGCACCGATGGCGGCGAGCACCGCGAACAGCACCCAGTCCAGCACGGCGCCGGACTGGACCGCGCGACCCAGGTAGGCGATGGCGACCGCGGAGGCGACCGCGCCGATCAGCGCGGCCAGTCCCCCGTTGCGTCGCACCTCGACGATGTCGGGGGCCGCACCCAGGCTGCTTCCGGTGCTCTCGTCCACGTCGGTGGCGAACCGTTCCACTGCGCTCACATCTCCCCCTGGTTCACTCGCAGTTCGCGCGCACCGTCAGGGTGCGCGGCCATGTCACGGCGCAGACGCGCTCTCGCTTCGCTCACATCTCCCCCTGCAGGGTTGCGATGACTCCGTCGATCTCATCCGGCTTGACCAGCACGTCGCGGGCCTTGGATCCCTCACTGGGTCCGACCACGCCGCGACTCTCCATGATGTCCATCAGGCGACCCGCCTTGGCGAAGCCGACCCGCAGCTTGCGTTGCAGCATCGACGTCGACCCGAACTGGGTCGAGACCACGAGCTCGACGGCCTGCACGACCAGGTCGAGGTCGTCACCGATGTCGTCGTCCAACTCACGCTTGCTCTGGGCCGGAGCGGTGACGTCCTCGCGGTACGTCGGCTCCAGCTGCTCCTTGACGTGACTGACCACGGAGGCGATCTCGGCCTCGGTGACCCAGGAACCCTGCACACGAACGGCCTTGCTGGCTCCCATCGGCAGGAACAGCCCGTCACCCTGGCCGACCAGCTTCTCCGCACCCGGCTGGTCGAGGATGACCCGACTGTCGGAGAGGGAGGAGGTGGCGAAGGCGAGTCGCGACGGAACGTTGGCCTTGATCAGACCCGTGACCACGTCGACCGAGGGGCGCTGGGTGGCCAGGATCAGGTGGATCCCGGCCGCACGCGCCAACTGGGTGATGCGGACGATGGCGTCCTCGACGTCTCGCGGGGCGACCATCATCAGGTCGGCGAGCTCGTCGACGATCACACACAGGTAGGGGTACGGCGAGAGCACGCGCTCACTGCCCGGAGGCAGCTCGACCTTGCCGGCCCGCACCGCCTTGTTGAAGTCGTCGACGTGCCGGTAGCCGAAGTTGGCCAGGTCGTCGTAGCGCATGTCCATCTCGCGCACCACCCACTGGAGGGCCTCGGCGGCCTTCTTGGGGTTGGTGATGATCGGTGTGATCAGGTGCGGGATTCCCTCGTAGGCGTTCAGCTCGACCCGCTTGGGGTCGACCATGATCATCCGCACCTCGTCGGGAGTGGACCGCATCAGCAACGAGGTGATCATCGAGTTGATGAACGACGACTTGCCCGAGCCGGTGGCACCGGCCACCAACAGGTGAGGCATCTTGGCGAGGTTCGCCACGACGAAGCCACCCTCGACGTCCTTGCCGAGCCCGACCACCATCGGGTGGTGGTCGCTGCGCGCGGTGTTGGACCGGAGCACGTCGCCCAGCGAGACGATCTCCTTGTCCAGGTTGGGGATCTCGACACCGATCGCGGACTTGCCGGGGATCGGGCTGAGGATGCGGACATCGGCCGAGGCGACGGCGTAGGCGATGTTCTTCGACAGCGCGGTGACCTTCTCGACCTTGATGCCGGGGCCGAGCTCGACCTCGTAGCGGGTGACCGTGGGGCCGCGCGTGTAGCCGGTGACCTGGGCGTCGATGCCGAACTCGTCGAGCACCTGGGTGAGCCGGTCGACGACGGCGTCGGAAGCCTTGGACTTGGCCTTGTGCACCGAACCGGGCTTGAGCGCGTCGCTGGTGGGCAGCGAGTAGGTCACGTCTCCGGAAAGCGCCAGCTGCTCCACCCGCGCCGGCAGCTGGGCATGGGCCGGAGGCTCGAGGTCGGGCTTGACGATCGACGGCTCGGCGACCGGGAACGGTGCCGCCGCGGCGTCACCGAACGGGTTGTCGCCCGCCTGGTCGCCGTCCGGCTGGTCGTTCTCCTGCGCGACGTCGATCGGGTCGGGCTTGCGCCGACGCTTCTTGATCTCACGGTCCTCGAGCACCGGGGTGTCGTAGGCGGGGTCCCCCATCTCGGGGTCGATCTCGTCGGCAGCGGCCTTCCTGCCGCGACGCGAGCGGATCGGCTGGGTGGGTGCGTCCTCGTCGCCCGCGCCGTCGGGAGCCGAGCGGCCGAGCAGCCAGTCACGAGTCTCGGCCAACCGGGTCGGGATCTGGTAGACCGGCGTCGCGGCGATGACGAGGATGCCGAAGACGGCCAGGAGGGCGAGCAGGGGCACGACGACGTACGGCGAGCGCAGCAGGTCGAGCAGGAGACTCGAGATGACGAAGCCGATCGCTCCCCCGGCCTGCTGGAGCTTCTCGGTGTCACCCTGGACCGGCCGCGGGCTCCCGTTGGCGATGTGGACGATGCCGAGCACGCCGAAGGACAGCGTCGCCCAACCGATCACCTGACGGCCGACGGGACCGTTCTGCTCCGGATCACGCATGTTGCGCCAGCCGACGTAGATCAGCCCGAGCGGCACGAACCACGCCAGCTTGCCGACGGAGCCGGCGACCATGGTGCGGAAGAAGTCCATCACGCCACCGGGCAGCTGCCACCACACGGCGGCGGCCACCACGAACGCGAGCCCGAACAGGAACAGCGCCGCGCCGTCGCGTCGTTGTTCGGGGTCGATGTCACGCGCGCTGCGTCCGATCGAACGCGCGGTCGCACCGAGGGCGTGGGCCAGGCCCAGCCACACCGCTGCGATCGCGCCTCCGATCACCACGAAGACGCGCAGAATCGGGCCAGGTCCGTTGCGAACTGCTCGGGGGGCCGGGCGCTTCGCCGTGGAGGGCTTGCGCTTCGGCGTCGGCTTTCGCTTGGCCTGGCTGTTTGTACTCCGGGATCGGGTGCTCGAACCTGCCTTTGCAGACGTGCTCTTGCTCCGCGAACCCGGCGGGGAAGACGTACGGGTCGCCATGCTCAGGACTCTATGTGATCGTCACTCCAGTCCCACGGATAACAGGATGCGTGTCGCGCAGAACGTCGTACGACGAAGGGGTGGGCGACTGCCCGTTCGTCGCTGGACCCGTGCACGCGAGATTCGCCGGTGACCAACCCGTTATGGGGAATTTTCTTGTCGCTCTAGACCGCCACTGCAAGAACTCCTAGTGTGACGCAGGTCATGGGCACACCCCCGCTCGTGACCTCGGAAAATGAATATTGGAGGGCACCATCGTGAAGTTCCTCAGGCAGGGCATCGCCCTGGCCGTAGTAGGCGCCGGCCTGGCCGCCGCCCCCGGGCTGAGCGCGACCGCATCTCCTGCCGTGACCAAGGACGACAAGTCCCTGGTCCAGCAGATGCGCAGCGCAGCAGACGGGTCGACCAAGATCAGTGCCGAAGACGCCACCGGAAAGGTCGGCTTCGTACGAGCCGCCCGCGGTGGCGACCTTCTTCCGTCGAACGACGGCTCCCCGGCCGCCAAGGCCGATGCCTACCTCGACGACTACGCCAAGGCGTTCGGCGCACCGCGCGACCAGCTCGTGCGCGACAGCATCGCGAAGAACAACCTCGGCACCAGCGTCAGCTACGTCCAGCAGTACAAGGGCGTCCCCGTCTTCGGCACGTTGGTCCGTGCCTTCGTCGACAAGGGTGGCGACCTGACCAGCGTCAACGGCGAGGCCGTGCCCGACCTGAACCTCTCGGTGACCCCCAAGATCACCGAGACCGAGGCCGGCACCATCGCCACGGGACTGGTCAAGGCGCAGCCGCCGACGACCGACGGCAAGTCCGACACCACGGGCATCACGGCGAAGACCACCGAACTGGTCGTCTATCGCGAGGGCCTGGTCAAGGGTGTCAAGGGTCAGAGTGAGCTGGTCTACCAGGTCGAGGTCACGAACGAGAAGAACGTGCGCGACATGGTGTTCCTCAACGCGAACACCGGCAAGATCGTCAACCGCTACTCCACGATCGACAGCGCGCTCGACCGTGAGCTCTACGAGGCCGACGAGAACCGCAACCTCACGCTGGTCTGGAAGGAGGGCGACGCGCTCCCCGGCACGCTCAACGAGGACCAGGAGAGCATGGTCCGTTCCACCGGCGAGGCCTACTGGTTCTTCAAGAACGGCTTCGGCCGCGACTCCTACGACGGCGCCGGCGCGAAGATGCGCACCATCAACAACGACCCCGCCATCGCGTGCCCCAACGCCAACTGGAACGGCGTGACCACCAACTACTGCGACGGCGTCTCCTCCGACGACGTCGTGGCGCACGAGTGGGGCCACGCCTACACCGAGTACACCCACGGCCTGATCTACCAGTGGCAGTCGGGCGCGCTCAACGAGGGCTACTCCGACGTCTGGGGTGAGACCGTCGACCTGATCAACGGCCGCCTCGACGAGGGCGAGGGCGACCTCACCAAGAAGCGCACCGTGGGCATGTGCTCCTCGCACTCCCTCCCCAACCCGTTGGTGACCATCAACTCCCCCGCGTCGATCGCCAAGGACTGCCTGACCGGCGGCTACATGGGCCCGATCCTCGACGCGCCGATCACCAGCGACGTCGTGATCGCCGAGGACGCCGTCGAGGACGGCGGCACCGCCACCGACGGATGCTCGCCGTACACGAACGCGGCCGACGTCGCGGGCAAGATCGTCATGGTCGACCGCGGCCTGTGCACCTTCGTCGAGAAGGCCGAAGCCGCTCGCGACGCCGGCGCGGCAGCCGTGATCATCGGCAACCGCGACGACAGTCCGATCGGCTTCAGCAGCCCCGACCTGACCCTGCCGCCGACCGCCTCCATCGGTCTGACCGACCGTGAGTCGATCCGCACCGCGATTGCCGGTGGCGACCCGGTCAGCGTGACCATCAAGGACGCCAGCGGCGCCCGCGAGGACTCCTACCGCTGGCTGATCGGCGAGAAGAGCGAGGCCTTCGGCGGCGCGATCCGCGACATGTGGAACCCCACCTGCTACGGAGACCCCGGCAAGGTGTCGGACGCCGAGTACAAGTGCGCGACCGACGACAACGGAGGCGTCCACGGCAACTCGGGCGTCGTCAACCACGGCTACGCCCTGCTGGTCGACGGCGGCACCTACAACGGTCACACCGTCAAGGGCATCGGCCTCGACAAGGCCGCGGCCATCTACTACCAGGCGATGACCGTCTACCAGACGCCGGTCAGCAACTTCGTCGACCACGCGAACTCGCTCGAGGCCTCCTGCGCCGACCTGACGAACAAGGCGATCAAGAAGCTCTCGACCCGCGAGAACGACTCCAAGGTCAACTACGACAAGATCACCGCTGACGACTGCGCACAGGTCGCCGCGATGACCGCGGCCGTGGAGTTCCGGCTCGACCCGACCGAGGAGTGTGGCTGGGAGCCGCTGCTCAAGCAGAACGCGCCGTCGGTGTGCGGTGAGGGCTTCGACACCGAGACCCTCTTCGCCGAGGACTTCGAGGACGGCATGGACGACTGGACGCTCAGCGGCGAGACGGTCAACGGCTCCTACCCCGACCCGGCCGACTGGGCGGTGACCTCGGAGTACCGGGGCGACCACACCAGTGCGGTGGCGAAGGGCAACGCGCCGGACCAGGGCGACTGTGACCCGTCCAGCAACGACATCTCCAGCGCGAACTTCATGACCAGTGGTGACATCGCGATTCCGGAGGGTGCTTCGGCTCCCCGGATGACCTTCGAGCACTACATCGCGACGGAGACCGGCTACGACGGCGGCAACGTGCGCATCAGCGTCAACGGCGGTGACTTCACCCCGATCGCGGCTGACGCGTTCACCTTCAACGGTCCGCTGCAGATCTCGACCGAGGCCGAGCAGAACACCAACCCGCTGGCCGGGCAGCCCGGGTTCACCGGCACCGACCCGGGCACGCCGTTCGGCAGCTGGGGCGAGTCGCAGGTCGACCTGTCCAAGGCCGGTGTCGCAGCCGGCGACACCGTGCAGCTCCAGTTCGCCATCGGCCGTGACGGCTGCGGCGGCGTCGACGGCTGGTACGTCGACGACATCCAGGTCCTGACCTGCGAGGTGGCCGCGAACCTGAGCGCCACCGTCTCCCCCGCCAAGCCGGCCTACGGAACGGCGGCCACGGTGAAGGTCGACGTCACCACCGCCGGCGAGGACGTCCCGACCGGTGACGTGACCGTCGCCGAGGGTGAGACCGAGCTCGGCTCGGTCACGCTCAACGGGATCGGCCAGGGATCGATCACGCTGCCCAAGGACCTCGCGGTCGGCAAGCACGCGCTGACCGTGACCTACTCGGGCGACGACGTGTACGCCGAGAAGACCACCACGCTCAACGTGACGGTCTCCAAGGCGAAGGCGACCGTCGCCGCGACGGCGCGACCGTCGACGATCACGAGGACCAGGACCAGCGCCGTGACGGTGACGGTCAAGGCCACCGGGGTCGCACCGACGGGCAAGGTCACGATCGTCAAGGGCTCGAGAGTGCTGGGCTCGGCCACGCTGAGCTCCGGCAGGGCCACGATCAAGGTCAAGGGCTCCAAGCTCGCGATCGGCAGGAACAAGCTGACCGCGAAGTACGCCGGCTCGGCGACCGTGGCGGCCGGCGCCAAGGCGTTCACGATCACCGTGAGGCGGTAGTCACCTGATCGCCTGATGCACCGAACCTGGTGCACACACTGGGGCCCTGTCCGGACTCGTCCGGGCAGGGCCTCCGTCGTCGTTGCGGACGTCCTGCGAACCGGTCGCCCGCGCCGTTCTGACCGGCGTCAGGTGAGGGAGCTGAACCAAGGCACGACGACGAAGGCCGTCGGCAGGGCCAGTACGCCGATCGCGGCGATCACCAGTGACGCAGCCTGAACACGGTGCTCCTCGAGGTCGTCGAGCAGTCGGACCCGTGTCACCAGGGTGGCTCCGGTGGCCCCCAGCGCAGCCTGCGGCGCCCGACCCTCGGCGAGCGCGACCAGGGCCCGTGCCAGCGGCAGCGGCCCGGCGACC
>NZ_BCRJ01000020.1 GCF_001552535.1 Nocardioides jensenii JCM 1364 = NBRC 14755
GGCCCGGCGACCCGAGCCGCGGCCCGGTCGGCCAGGACCTCCGCGAGCAGTTGCACCTCGACCAGCGCCGCCTCGCTGGAGACCCAGCGCGGGAAGGCACGGTGCAGCACGCTGAACGCCTCGAGCACCAGGTCGTGACGAGCGCGCAGGTGCGCCCGCTCGTGGGCCAGCACCGCCTCGACCTCGACGCTGCTGAGCCGCTCGATCGCCCCTGCGGAGACCACCACGCGTGATCCCTGCATCCCGGGCACGCAGTAGGCCACCGGCACGTCGTGCTCGAGGACACTGGCCCCGCGGCCGTCGTACGAGAGCAGGTCGAGCTGGCGGCGGTGGCGGCGGCGCAGGGCGCGCAGTGTCGTGCCCACCTGGTGGCCGCTGAGCAGCAGTCGCCCCACCACCATCACGGTGAGGGCCAGGGCCACGGCCGCCACCAGCCACCCGACCACTGTCGGGGTGTCGCGCCAGGCGTGGTCGGTGACCAGGGAGAGCCCGGCCCCGACGGCGGCCAGGACGGCTCCGAGCGCGACGCTCTGCCACAGCAGCATCGCCGCCCGTGGAGTTCGACGCAGCAGCGGCCAACGGGCCATCAGCGCGGGCACCGGCCCGGCCAGCAGCACCGCCAGGACGCCCAGGACGAGGGTGGTCATCGAGGTCAGGAGTCGGCGCCGTCGGTGCGGGCCAGATCGGCCAGGGCCTGCTTCAGAGCCGCGATGTCGTCGGCGCTGGCCTCCTCCACGAACGCGACCAGCGCCGACTGGCGGCTGTCGCGGCCGAAGTCGGTCAACGTCTCGCGCATCAGCTCGGCGGTCATGCTGCCCCGCGATGCGGCCGCGCGATAGCGATAGGCGCGCCCGTCGCGCTCCTGCCGGACGACGTCCTTCTTGGCCAGCCGGTCGAGGACCGTCATCACGGTCGTGTAGGCGATGTCGCGATGGGTGGCCAGCTCGGCGTGCACCTCGCGAACCGTGCAGGACTCCTGGTCGCCCCGCGACCACAGCACCTCCATCACCGCGCGCTCGAGGTCGCCCAGGGGCGCGCTCGATCGGGAGGAGCGACGGGCGGGACGAGACTTCGCGGGAGGCATGGGGAGATTGTACCTACGGCCCGCGTCGTACTACTCTCGGTAGTATCTACTACTCATTGTCGTAGATCCGCCCTCGACCGGGAGTCACCCCAATGGACGTCGTCGACATCGCACGCTGGCAGTTCGGGATCATCACCGTCTACCACTTCCTCTTCGTGCCGATCACCATCGGACTCTCCGCGATGATCGCCGTCTTCGAGACGATGTGGGTGCGCAACCAGAACCCGACGTACCTGCGGCTGACGAAGTTCTTCGGCAAGCTCTTCCTGATCAACTTCGCCATCGGCGTGGTGACCGGCATCGTCCAGGAGTTCCAGTTCGGGATGAACTGGTCGGACTACTCCCGCTTCGTGGGTGACGTGTTCGGCTCGTTCCTGGCCATCGAGGGCCTGCTCGCCTTCTTCCTGGAGTCGACGTTCCTGGGCCTGTGGATCTTCGGCTGGGACAAGCTGCCGCGCTGGATGCACGCCGGCTGCATGTGGATCGTGCACATCGGCACCCTGCTGTCGTCGTACTTCATCCTCGCCGCGAACTCCTGGATGCAGCACCCGGTCGGGCACGACTACAACGCCGAGACCGGACGCGCCGAGCTCACCGACTTCTGGGCGGTGATGTTCAACAAGGTGCAGGTGGTCGCCTTCCCGCACGTGATCACCGCCTGCTACCTGACCGGTGGCGCCTTCGTGCTGGGCATCTCGGCCTGGCTCTACCTGCGCAAGCGCACTCCCGAGGAGGACCGGCCCGTCTACCTCACCGGCGCCCGGATCAGCGCCTGGGTGGTGCTGGTGGCCGGTCTCGGGGTGGCCGTCACCGGCGATCTCCAGGGGAAGGTGATGACCGAGGTGCAGCCGATGAAGATGGCTGCCGCGGAAGGTCTCTACGAGACCTCCGAGTCCTGCGCGCCGTTCTCCGTCTTCACGGTCGGTACGCCGGACGGGCGGCACGAGAAGTTCGCCGTGACCGTGCCCTGCCTGCTCTCGTTCCTGGGCACCGGCACCTTCGACGGCAAGGTCGAGGGCATCAACCCGCTGCGCGAGAAGTACGCCGACCAGTACGGCACCGATCCCGGTGCGACGTACTACCACCCGGAGGACTACGTGCCGGTGATCCCGGTGACCTACTGGTCGTTCCGGTTCATGATCGGCCTGGGCATGTCGGCCGCAGCCGGTGCTGCCGTGTTGCTGTGGGTGATGCGCGGCGGCCGCCGTCCACGCTCGAAGTGGTGGGGCGTGCTGGCTCTGTCGCTGCCGTTCCTCGCGGTCTTCGGCAACTCGTTCGGGTGGATCTTCACCGAGATGGGCCGCCAGCCATGGGTGGTCTACGGGCTGATGACCGTCGACAACGCGGTCTCCCCCGGCGTCTCCGTCGGTGAGGCCCTGACGTCGGTGATCGTGCTGACCTCGCTCTACGCCGTGCTCGCGGTGATCGAGTTCGGGCTGCTGATCAAGTACGCCAAGGCCGGTGCCGAGCCGTTCGCCGAGCCACCGGACCCGAGCCTGCGCGGGCCCTCCGACGGCTCGGACGACGACGCCCCCCTCACCTTCGCCTACTAGGAGACGACCATGGAGCTCACCACCGTCTGGTTCATCCTGATCGCCGTCCTGTGGATCGGCTACTTCACCCTCGAGGGCTTCGACTTCGGGGTCGGCATGCTGTTGCCGGTGCTGGCCCGCAACGACACCGAGCGTCGGGTCATGATCAACACGATCGGTCCGGTCTGGGACGGCAACGAGGTGTGGGTGCTGGTCGCCGGCGGCGCCACCTTCGCTGCCTTCCCGGAGTGGTACGCCACGTTGTTCAGCGGGTTCTACCTGCCCCTGCTGGCGATTCTCGTCGCCCTGATCCTGCGCGGGCTCGCCTTCGAGTACCGCCACAAGAAGTCCGACGCACGGTGGCAGGCCAACTGGGACAGGGCGATCATCTACGGCTCGCTGGTGCCGGCTTTCCTGTGGGGCGTCGCGTTCGCCAACATCGTCCGGGGTGTGCCGATGGACGCCGACCACGAGTTCACCGGCTCCGCGCTGACGTTGCTGAACCCGTTCGGCCTCCTCGGGGGTGTCACCACCACCCTGCTCTTCCTCACCCACGGCGCCATGTTCATCGCGCTCAAGACCGACGGCGAGATCCGGCACCGGGCCCGCGCCCTCGCCGCCCGCCTCGGTCTCGGCGCCGCCGTCGTCGCAGTGGCGTTCATGGCCTGGACCCAGGCGTCGAGCGGAACGACGGCCAGCGCCCTCGTCTTCGTGGTCGCCGGGCTGACCCTGCTCGCGGCCCTGGCCGCTGCCCTCCGGGGGCGTGAGGGCTGGGCGTTCACCGGCACCTTCGTCACCATCGCCCTGGCCGTGACCGGCTTGTTCCTCGCGCTCTTCCCCGACGTGATGCCCTCGACCACCGATGCCGCGTTCTCACTCACGTCGACGAACGCGGCGGCCACGGCGTACACCCTGAAGGTGATGACCTGGGTCGCCGTGATGTTCACGCCGCTGGTGATCGGCTACCAGGCGTGGAGCTACTGGGTGTTCCGCAAGCGGATCTCCGTGCACCACATCCCCACCCCGCAGCCCGAGCCGGCCGCGTCATGAGGCCGCTCGACCCGCGTGTCCTCCCCCACCTCGCACCGGCGCGCGCCTCCCTGGCGGCGGTGCTGGTCGGCAACACCCTGGCCGGCATGCTGATCGTCGGCCAGGCGTTCGCCGGTGCCGCGCTGATCGTCGGCGTGCTCGACGCACCCTCGTCCGGCCAATGGCATGCCGCCGCCTGGTGGTTCGCCGGAGTCACCCTGGCGCGCGCAGTGCTGGGTCGGGTGGTCGACGTCGCCGCCAGCCGGGCCGCGGCCCAGGTCGGCACCCGGTTGCGCGACCTCGTGCTCCGCTCGGCCCTGTCCCTCTCCGCCACCTCGCTGAGCCGACGCCGGCGAGGCGAGCTGACCACGCTGGCCACCCGCGGTGTGAGTGCCGTCGAGCCCTACCTGACCCGCTACCTGCCGGCCCTCGTGCTGGCCACGGTGTTGCCGGTGCTGACCTTGGTCGCGATCGCCACGCAGGACTGGATCAGCGCGCTGATCGTGCTGCTCACCCTCCCCCTGCTCCCGGTGTTCGCGATCCTGATCGGGATGACCACCCGGGAGAAGGCCGACCGGCAGTGGCGAGCCCTGGGCGTCCTGGCCGGCCACTTCCTCGATGTGGTCCGCGGCCTGCCGACGCTGGTCACCCATCGCCGTGCTGCCGCGCAGGTGCCCCAGATCAGGTCCGTGACCGACCATCACCGCCGGGCCACCGCTTCCACGCTGAAGCTGGCCTTCGCCTCGTCGGCCGCGCTCGAGCTGATCGCCACCATCTCCGTGGCACTGGTCGCGGTCTCGGTCGGACTGCGGTTGGCCGGAGGATCGCTCGACCTGCAGACCGCGCTCGTCGTACTCCTGTTGGCGCCGGAGGCCTACTGGCCGATCCGCCGCGTCGGCGCGGAGTACCACGCCGCTGCCGAGGGCACCGCCACCTTCGACGCCATCACACGACTTGTTGATTCTGGTGTCGCGAGTCGTGGGTTCCTGCCCGTCGAGATGTCGATTCTGGACGACGCTCCTCGGACCATCCGCCTCGACGAGATCGCCCTCGCCTGGCCCGGACACGATCCGGTCGTGCAGGGCCTGTCGGCCCGGATCCGCCCGGGCACGATCACCGCGATCGTTGGCCCGTCGGGCTGCGGCAAGAGCACGCTCCTGCAGGTGCTGCTCGGCGAGCTGCCGTTGGCGGAAGGCATGATCCGGGTCGGGGCCGCGGACCTCGCCGGGCTGTGCCCCTCGACCTGGCGTTCGCGGGTCGCGCACGTCCCGCAGCGGCCATGGCTGATCGCCGACAGCATCGCGGCCAACCTGCGCCTGGGCCGCCCCGACGCCAGCGAGGCCGATCTGTACGCCGCGCTCGCGGCTGTCGATCTGGCCGAGACGGTGGCCGGACTCCCGGACGGACTCGACACGCACCTCGGCGAGGAGGGTCTCGGGCTCTCCGCTGGCCAACGAGCCCGCATCGCGATTGCCCGCGTGGTGCTGGCCGACCGTCCGTACGTCGTACTCGACGAGCCGACCGCACACCTCGACCCCGACACCGAGCGCATCATGCTCGATGTGCTGCGTCTGCTCGCGGAGACCAGCACGGTGCTCGTGGTCGCCCATCGTGACGCGGTGATCGAGGTCGCCGATCAGGTCATCGACCTCGGCGCGTTCGCTGTCGCACGGGCCGAA
>NZ_BCRJ01000021.1 GCF_001552535.1 Nocardioides jensenii JCM 1364 = NBRC 14755
CACGACAGGTCGGCCCGAACTCACGACGGGTCGGTGGCGGTGGGCGCTGGTCGTCACCCTGGCCACGCTGGCCGCGGCATCGGGCGTCGCCCTGACCGCCACCGCCGGCTGGCTGATCGCCCGCAGCGCGGAGCAGCCGCCGATCATGCTGCTCACGGTCGCGATCGTCGGCGTCCGCACCTTCGGCCTGGCCCGGCCCGCACTGCGTTACGTGGAACGACTGCTCGGCCACGACCTGGCCCTGCGTACCCTCGCGGAACGTCGGGCAGAGGTCTACGAACGCCTCATCCCGCTGGTGCCCGGCCGCCTGGGACGCAATGGCGACGTGCTCACCGGGGTGGTCGACGACGTCGATGCCCATCTCGACGAGCAGCTGCGGGTGAGGCTGCCGATCGCGACCTGGTGGGGGGTCACGCTGATCGCGGCCGTGCTCGCCTGGCTGGTCCTGCCGAGTGCCACGCTTCCGGTGCTCGCGGTCTCCCTCGGCGGCGGCACGGCAGCCCTCGTCATCGGCTGGTGGAGCGCTCGGCGTCACGAGACCGCCTTCGTCGAGGCCCGTGCCGAGGTCGGACGACGCAGCGCCGACGTCGTGGGCTCGGCCCGCCAACTCGTGCTCTGGGGTGCTCAGCCGCAGGTGTTGGCCGCAGCGGATGACGCCTCCCGTCGCCTGGCCGCTCACGCCGGAGGAAGTGCTTCCGGCGTCTCGCAGGGTCGGTCCGTCGCGCTGCTCGCCTCAGGCATGGGCACGGTGCTGGTCGCGGCGGTCGGGGCACCGTCCCTGGCCGCAGGCGAGGTCAGTGCACCCATGCTCGCGCTGGTGATGATGCTGCCGCTGGCACTGGCCGAGGTCACGACCCCCCTGGCGGAGGCCGGCGCCCTCCAAGTCCGCACAAGCGCCGCGGCTCGACGCCTTGCCCGACTCACCGCGTCCGACCCCGCGGTCGACGACCCGGAGGCTCCCCTGCCGGTTGCCCCCGGCCGCGACCTGCGGCTCGAGGATGCCGCCATCGGCTGGAACCGCACCGTCGACGCCGTCACCGGGATCTCCCTGCACCTCACGCCGGGACGGCACATCGGGGTCACCGGCCCGTCCGGTTCGGGCAAGTCCACGCTCGCCCTGGCCCTGCTCAAGCTGCTGCCCGTCATCCGTGGCCGACACGACCTCGGTCCGACGCCGGTGGCCGATCTCGCCGGTGACGACGTACGCCGGGTGGTCGGCCTCCTCGACGACGACCCCTATCTCTTCGGGTCGACGCTGGCCGAGAACGTCAGGCTGGCCCGGCCCGAGGCCGAGGACGCCGAGGTGGACGCCGCCCTGCGGGCAGCCCATCTGGGCGCGTGGGTCGACGGGCTTCCCCACGGTCTGCAGACCCGGATCGGCGACGGCGGTGTGGAGGTCTCGGGTGGCGAGCGGGCCCGGATCGGGCTGGCCCGGTCAGTGCTGGCGGATCGCGACGTCCTCGTGCTCGACGAGCCGACGGCCCACCTCGATGCGGCGACCGCGCGCGCAGTGGCCGACGACCTGCTGGCCGCCAGCTGCGGGCGCAGCCTGGTCTGGATCACCCACGACAGCGTTGGCCTCGACGCGATGGACGAGGTGCTCGACCTGGCCGGGGTCGGGGCGGCTGGAGCGGTGCCCGCGGCACGTCGCTGACCGAGGGGCACTGCTTCGAGCCGATCGGATCAACGCCTACGAGAACGCCGACGCGACCGACGAAGATCAACAACTCGAGCGTCCACAACCCACAACTCGTGGGAGGTGGGGATTCTGTAGGTTGGCCGGCATGGCCGTTGACACTCGGGGCGCACGCAACTGGTCGGGACTGGCCCCGGCGTACGCCGACACGTTCGCCCACCTCTGCGCCGGCACCATCCCGGCGCTCCTCGACGCGGCTGGCCTCGCCCCCGAGCACGACGTCCTGGAGGTGGGGGTCGGCAGTGGACTCCTCGCTGCCCGGATCGCGGCGAGCGGGGCCCGGTTGACCGCCACCGAGCCCGAACCCGACATGCGAGCGATCGCGCGCACCAACCTGCCCGCCGACGTGGAGGTGGTCGCGGCGGGACTGCCCGACCTCCCGTTCGGTGACGACGCCTTCGACACCGTGATCGCCAACTTCGTGGTCAACCATGTCGGTGACCCGCGCGCCGGCGTACGCGAGCTGGCCCGGGTCACGCGCCACGGGGGACGGGTGCTGCTCACCATCTGGCCCTCGACGCCCACCGCCCAGGGCACGTTGTTCACGGTCGTGCTGGACCGGGCCGGGGCCACTCCCCCGACCTTCGACACGCTCCCGACCGACCTCGATTTCGAGCGCAGCACCGCAGGCACCCTGGGGCTGCTCGGCGGGGCCGGCCTGGTCGACGTTCACGCCCGCGAGATCGCGCTCGTCTGGCGGATCGGGCCCGATCGCTTCTGGGCCGGCCTCGAGGCCGGCATCGGCGGCATCGGGAAGGCGCTGCTGCAGCAGGACGACGTCACGCAACGGCGGATGCGGGCGGCGTACGACGACCTCAGCCGGGGCCTGCTCGACGGCGACGAGCTGGTCTTTCCCGCCACGGCGATCCTGGCGGGAGGCGTGAGATGACCGTCACCGTCGGCCCTCTGCGGCCGGACGACCGCGTCCGGTGGGACGCCCTGTTCACCGGCTACCTGGAGTTCTACAAGACCTCACTGCCCGCGACGACCTACGAGCGCAACTGGCAGGCCTTCGCCGCCGACGACACGATGCACGCGCTCGGCGCCCGCCTGGACGGTCGCCTGGTCGGCATCACGCACTTCCTCACCCATGCCGACACCTGGGGCGACGACGTCTGCTACCTCGAGGATCTCTTCACCGATCCCGACGTACGCGGCCGTGGCGTCGCGCGGGCGCTCATCGAGTCGGTCGCCGGGTGGGCGTCGGACCGGGGCTGCGCCACGCTCTACTGGCACACCCACGAGACGAACGCGACCGCGCGGCTCCTCTACGACAAGGTCGCCGAGAACCGCGGCTTCATCCGCTACCAGCGTGCGCTGTGACCGCGCCCGCCGGACGTCCTACGCGGGGGTCGCCCAGACTCCCGGACCGTACGACGTCCCGCAGGACGCGAGGTCTCAGGCCTCGATGACGACCGGGACGATCATCGGGCGGCGACGGTGCTTGTTGGACACCCAACGCCCGATCACGCGCCGCACCGACTGCTGCAGCTGGTGGGTGTCGCTGACACCCTCGGCCATCGCCTTGTCGAGCGCATCGATGATCGGCTGCCGGATGCCGTCGAAGGTGTGCTCGTTCTCCACGAACCCGCGCGCGTGGATCTCGGGCCCGCTGACCACATGCCCGGACTGCGAGTCGACGACCACGATCACCGAGATGAAGCCCTCCTCACCGAGGATGCGGCGGTCCTTGAGCGACGACTCCGTGATGTCGCCGACCGAGGATCCGTCGACGAAGACGTAGCCGCACGGCACCTTGCCGGCGATCTCGGCCTTGCCGTCGACCAGGTCGACCACGACACCGTCCTCGGCGATGACGACGTTCTCGATGCCGGTGGCGCGAGCCAGGTCGGCGTTGGCGCGCATGTGCCGGATCTCGCCGTGGATCGGCAGCACGTTCTTCGGCTTGACGATGTTGTAGCAGTAGAGCAGCTCACCGGCGCTGGCGTGGCCCGAGACGTGGACGAGCGCGTTGCCCTTGTGGACGACATTGGCGCCCCAGCGCGAGAGACCGTTGATCACCCGATAGACGGCGTTCTCGTTGCCGGGGATCAGGGAGGAGGCGAGCACCACGGTGTCGCCCTCCTCGATGTGCACGAAGTTGTGGTTGCGCTGGGCGATCCGCGACAACGCCGACAGCGGCTCACCCTGGGACCCGGTCGAGATCAGCACCTGCTTGTGCGGGGGAAGATCGGCCAGCTCCTTGGCATCGACGATGACGCCGTGAGGCACCTTGAGATAGCCCAGGTCCTTGGCGATGGCCATGTTGCGCACCATCGATCGGCCGACGTAGGCAACCTTGCGCCCGTGGGTCACCGCGGCGTCCAGCACCTGCTGCACGCGGTGGATGTGGGAGGCGAAGCAGGCCACGATGATCCGCTGGTCGGCGGCCTTGTGGAAGACCGAGTCGAGCACCGGGCCGATGGACTTCTCGGTGGTGGTGAACCCCGGCACCTCGGCGTTGGTGGAGTCGGTCATGAAGAGGTCGACGCCCTCGTCACCGAGTCGCGCGAACGCGTTGAGGTCGGTGATGCGGCCGTCGAGGGGCAGCTGGTCCATCTTGAAGTCGCCGGTGTGCAGCACCAGTCCGGCACCGGTGCGGATCGCGATCGCCAGCGCGTCGGGAATGGAGTGGTTGACCGCGACGAACTCGAGGTCGAACGGGCCGAAGGTGATCGTGTCGCCGGCCGCGACCACGTGGTGCACCGTCTCGCGCAGGCGGTGCTCGCGCAGCTTCGAGCCGAGCAGGGCCAGGGTGAGCTCGGAGCCGACCAGGGGGATGTCGCCACGTTCGCGCAGGAGGTACGGCGTGGCGCCGATGTGGTCCTCGTGGCCGTGGGTCAGCACCAGCGCCTCGACCTGGTCGAGGCGGTCACGGATCGACTCGAAGTCGGGCAGGATCAGGTCGACGCCGGGGTGGTGGTCCTCGGGGAACAGGACACCACAGTCGACGATCAGCAGGCGGCCGTCGTACTCGAAGACCGTCATGTTGCGGCCGACCTCACCGAGGCCGCCCAGCGGGGTGATCCGCAGTCCACCCTTCGGCAGCTCGTGCGGCGCGGAGAGTTCGGGGTGCGGATGGCTCAACGTGGTTCTCCTCAGATGAGACCGGCTGCTTCGAGCCCCACGCGAAGTGCTGCGACTTCGTCGTCGTCAAGTTCGACGAGGGGGCTGCGGACGGTCCGGTTGTCGGTGACGCCGAGCAGCTGCAGTGCTGCCTTGGCGGTGGTCGCTCCGTAGTTGGGGACGCCCATGACGGCGTCAATCGCGGGGAGCATCCGCGTGAAGAGGGTGAGCGCCTGGGCGTGGTCGCCGGCGTGGAAGGCGTCGATCATCGCCTTGATCTGGTTGCCGGCCACGTGGCCGAGCACCGAGACGACGCCGGCGGCGCCGTGCGCCAGCCAGCCGAGGGTCGCGATGTCGTCGCCGGAGTAGACCGCGTAGCCGAGCTGCGTCAGGCGTACGCCGCGGGCGTAGTCGCCGACCGCGTCCTTGACCGCGACGACCGATTCGATCTCGATGGCCTGTTCGTAGGTCTCGAGGGCGATCGTGGTGGCGGTGCGGCTCGGTACGTCGTACAGCATGACCGGCACGTCAGTGGCCGTGGCGACCTGACGGAAGTGGTGGAGCACTCCCTTCTGGGAGGGCTTGTTGTAGTAGGGCGTGACCAGCAGCAGGCCGTCGGCGCCGAGCTTCTCGGCCTGCTTGGCCAGCTCGACCGAGTGCACGGTGGTGTTGGTGCCGACACCGGCCACCAGGGTGACCCGGTCGCCGACGGCGTCCTTGACCGCGGCCAGGATCTGGCCGTCCTCCTCGACCGTGGTGGTCGGCGACTCGCCCGTGGTGCCCGAGAGGACGATGCCGTCGTGGCCGTTGTCGGCCAGGTGGACGGCAATCTTGGCCGTCGCGTCGAGGTCCAGCGAGCCGTCCTCGTGGAACGCAGTGGCCATCGCGGTGAGCACGCGACCGAAGGGTGCGTCGGGGGCAGCGGAGGTCATGCGGGCAAGGCTATCGCTCTGTCGCGGCAAGTCTGTCTTCGGCCGCTCCCTGGAACCGTGTCGCACCCTCACCGCACTAGACTGACGGCCCACCGACAAAGGAGCCGCGGGTGAACCCAGCAGCACAGGAACGGTCTCCCGGGCCGTCGGTCATCGATCTGGCCGAGCGGCACGGCCTGGGCACCTGGGTGTCCACCGAGCGGGTCAACGAGACCCAGGAGCCCGGCAACGGCCGACGCGGATTGGTCAACACGATCGTGGGGGTCGTGCTGCTCGCGTTGTACTTCCTCCTCGACCTGCCCGGCTACGGCAAGGTTCTGCTCCTGGTGTTCGGCCTGGGGCTGCTGGTCCTCAACGGCCCGGTGATGCTGCTGGCCTCACGAGGTCTCGCGAAGCTGGGTGTCTGGCTGACTCACACCTTCGAGGGTGGGCTGGTGATGGAGCGCACCGGCAGCGGCGACCTGCGCGCCGCCCGTTTCGACGAGCTCGACGCGGAGCTCATGTTCTTCGACAACAGCGCCCCCGTCGACGGCCTGGTCCGCGGACAGTACGTGCTGCTCCGTCTGGTCTTTCCCGACGGCACCGACTACGTGATGGCCGAGAACGTGCAGCACCGCAGCGCCGACGTCGTCCGTGCCCTGGCCGAGCGCTGTGGTGCCGGCGTGGAACGCACCATCGACGCGACCGAGGCCCGCCAGCACACGCCGGGCAAGGCGTTCGGGCTCCCCCGGATCCCCGTCAGGATCCGGTGACCACCCGCCCGCGGGGTACGACGACACCGCCGTGACCCTCGACACGTCGGCAGATCCTCACTAGCCTGACCTCGCTCTGGGATCTGGAGGTGGACATGGGCGACTCGGGCGCGGACCTGACGCATCGCGCGTACGAGCTGGCGATCGGCGCCGGGTTGGGCACGTGGGAGCACAGCACCGATGTCTTCTCACACCACGACGACACCCGCCCCAGGTCCGGGCTGTCCCGCCTGGTCGGTGCCCGGAAGGGCCGTCCCGGGCAGCTGGTCCTGCACGTCTTCGAGGACGGCGTGGTCATCGAACGTCACCGAGGCAGCCTGCGCGGAGCCCTGTCGGAGAGCGTGACGGCCGATCTGGTGGAGCTCGAGGGCACACCTGCCTCCGGCAGCCGAGTCGGCCTGCGCCTGACCCTGGCCTCCGGCGAGGCACTGGTGCTCCTGGAGCCGGTCACCGGCAGTTGCGAGACGCTCACCCTGGTGGCCTCCCGCTGCCGGTCAACCTCACCCGACCCGCTCCCCTATCGGGACGCCGTCGCGGCGCTGCCGGCGGAGAGCTGGATCTGAGCAACAGGTGACGTCCTAGACGTGGGGCATCACCTCGGCCGCGACCAGCTCCAGGTGCTCGAGGTCGCTCAGGTCGAGGGTCTGCAGGTAGATCCGTTGGGAGCCGAGCGCCTCGAACCGTTTGATCTTCGCCACCACCTCGTCCGGCGTTCCGGCGAGGCCGTGCTCACGGAGGTCGTCGACCTCGCGGCCGATCACCTCGGCCCGGCGTGCGATCTCGGCCTCGTCACGGCCGACGCAGAGCACCAGGGCATTGGACCAGGCCAGGTCCTCGGGGTTGCGGTCGATCGCCTCGCACGCCGCGCGGACCCGGGCGAACTGGACCTGCGTGGTCTCCTCGTCCACGAACGGTAGGTTGAACTCGTCCGCGTAACGCGCGGTCAGCTCCGGCGTCCGCCGCTTGCCGAGACCGCCGATCAGCACCGGAGGCCTGGCCTGCGTGGGCTTCGGCAGTGCCGGGGAGTCGACGATCGGCCAGGTGCCGCCGTCGTGGGAGAAACGTTCGCCGAGGGGTGTGGCCCACAGCCCGGTGACGATCGCGAGCTGCTCCTCGAACCTGTCGAAGCGCTCACCGGTCGACGGGAACGGGATGCCGTACGCCGTGTGCTCGGCCTCGAACCAGCCGGCGCCGATGCCGAGCTCGACACGCCCGCCGCTCATCTGGTCGACCTGTGCGACCTGGATCGCCAGCACGCCGGGGTGACGGAACGTCGCGGAGGTCATCATCGTGCCGAGGCGGATCGTGCTCGTCTCCCGAGCCAGCCCGGCCAGTGTGGTCCACGCATCGGTGGAGCCGGGGAGGCCCTCGGTGCCCATGCCGAGATAGTGGTCGGAGCGGAAGAACGCCCCGAATCCGAGTCGTTCGGCGGCCAGGGCGACCCTCAGGAGGTCGTCGTAGGTCGCACCCTGCTGGGGTTCGGTGAAGACTCGGAGTTCCATGGCCTCAGCCTGCCATGCGCGTCCGAACCGATCGGTCCGACGTCAGCGGCGATGATCAGCCGGGAAACGAACGCGCAGCACGGGCAGCACCTGGTGCTCCAGCAACGGCGCCAGGTCGTCGAAGGAGTCGTCGAGCCCCATCCAGCGCAGCTCCTCGATCTCGGAGGCGATCACCGGCTCGGCGTCGGGTGTGGCCAGGAACGCCTCGGAGTGGAGCAGGTGCCCGGGCTCGTTGGCGGCCAGGCCGAGGAAGCTGCCCAACGGGGCCAGCTCGGTGGGCCTCAGCCCGACCTCTTCCGCGGCCTCGCGCCGGGCCGCGTCGAGCGGGGCCTCGCCGGGTTCGAACTTGCCGCCGACCAGCATGAACCGGTCGGTTCCCTTCTTGCGGACGGTGAGCACCTGACGATCGCGCACGAACGCCACCGCGGCCACCTCGATGGTGGGCGGAGCCGCGATCCGCTGCCACCACACCCAGTCGAGGCCGGGTCCGGGGACCCGCTCGGTCTCGGCCCACTCGCTGTCGTCGAACGCCGGGTAGTGCGCATCACCGTCGGGTGCGAGGTCGATCTCGGTCAGGACCTGATGGGTCGCGAACGGCATCGCCAGCTCATAGATCTGGGTGCCGCCGGCGATGATCGTGTCGCCCTGCTGGGAGGCGGCAAGGTCGAGCGCCTCGGTGATGCTGTGGGCGATCAGCACGCGGTCGTCGTACTCCCCGGCGCTCCAGTCGGGCTGGCGGGTGACCACGATCGTCGTACGCCCGGGCAGCGGCCGGCCGATCGAGTCGTACGTCGCTCGGCCCATCACCAGGGTGTGGCCCAGGGTGACCCGCTTGAAGTGCGCGAAGTCCTCGGGGCTGTGCCACGGGATGTCGCCACCGTTGCCGATCACCCGGTTGCCGGCGTACGCCGCCACCATCACGATGCGGCGGTCGTGCCGCGGAGAATCGCCGACTCGAGCGTCAAGAACTGCGGTTTCGTGCATCAGAACTCAACAACTCGTGTCATACGGCGATGGGGGCCTTGATGCCCGGGTGCGGGTCGTAGCCCTCGATCGCGATGTGCTCGAGGTCGAACGCGTCGAGCTCGGTCACGGAGCGGTCAAGACGCAGGGTGGGCAGTGGACGCGGGTCGCGGGTCAGCTGCAGCCGGGCCTGGTCGAGGTGGTTGGAGTAGAGGTGGGCGTCTCCGAGCGTGTGCACGAAGTCGCCGACCTGGAGGCCGGTCACCTGGGCCACCATGTGGGTGAGCAGGGCGTAGGAGGCGATGTTGAACGGCACACCGAGGAAGACGTCGGCGCTGCGCTGGTAGAGCTGGCAGCTCAGCTTGCCGGGCCCGTCCTGCTGAGGCGCCACGTAGAACTGGAACATCGTGTGGCACGGAGCCAGCGCCATGTCGGGGATGTCGGCCACGTTCCAGGCCGAGACGATGTGCCGGCGCGAGTCGGGGTTGGTGCGGATCTGCTCGACGACCTGGGCGATCTGGTCGACGTGGCGGCCGTCCGGGGCCGGCCAGGAGCGCCACTGGTGGCCGTAGACCGGGCCCAGGTCACCGTTCTCGTCGGCCCACTCGTCCCAGATCGAGACGCCGCGGTCCTGGAGCCACTTCACGTTGGTGTCACCGCGCAGGAACCACAGCAGCTCGGCGAAGACAGATCGGGTGTGGATCTTCTTCGTGGTCACCAGCGGGAACCCGGCGGCGAGGTCGAAGCGCATCTGGTGGCCGAACACGCTGCGGGTGCCGGTGCCGGTGCGATCGTCCTTCGCGGACCCGTCGTCGAGGATGCGCCGGATGAGGTCGAGGTAGGGCTGCACGACAGCAGTGTAGGTGGCGTGTTTCCATGAAGAGGTGACCCACACCGAACTCGGACTGATCGTCCTTTCCGGTTCGTCCGGACGTCTTGAGACACAGCGGTGCGAGGTGCTCCGCTCCCACGGCATCGCGGCCGAGCCGGTCCAGTGGTTCGGCGGCCCCGGCCAGCCGGCCACACCGCGACGGGTGGCCCTGGAGACGTTCCTTCCCCACCTCGACCGGCTCGACCGGGACTGCCGCCGCGTGGGGATCCTGGGTCTCTCCTTCGGCGCCGAGGCGGCGCTGTTGCTGGCCGCACGCGACATCAGGATCTCGGTCGTCGCCGCACTGTCCCCCACCTCGGTGGTGTGGGAGTGCCCCGACCTGGTCGACGCCCACCCGGTCCACGACGCGAAGTGGACCTGGCACGGCAACCCCGTGCCCGGGGTGCCCTACGTCGACCAGAACGGGCTCGACCTCGCCGATGCGCGTGAGCTGCACGAGAAGAGCCTGGCCGCGTTGAACGGCAGCCGCGCCGACCACGAGATCCCCGTGGAGTGCATCGACGCCTCGGTCATCGTCTCCGCCGGAGGCGCCGACCGGGTCTGGCCCTCGGCGGCGTTCAGTGAGGAGATCGTGGCGCGTCGCTCGCAGCACGGCCAGGACACGACCTATCTCTTCCACCCCGACGCCGGCCACCGCGTCGTGCTGCCCGGCGAGACCCCGCCCGCACCTCGGGCAGACCTTCCGCCCGGCGGTGACCCCGCCGCGGACCGGGCCCTCGGTGAGCAGGTGCTGGCGGCCCTGCTCAGGCTGGCCGGCTGATCCTCGTCGGCGTGACCGTCCCGCACGCCCTGTGGACGAGGTACGACGAACCTGTGGACGAACGGCCACGATCTGTGGAGGACACGCCGTCGGCCTGTTGAACCACCTGTAGAACCAAAGGAATGTCGCCGGAAACCTTGCGTGGCGCGGGTCACACCGCATAGAACTGTCTCACGCACTTCCTCCGGGAAGAGCGGGACAGTCCGGAAGCAAGGTTCACACGCCGGGGCAACTCGGCGCAGTGACAGGGTGACGAAGTCACTGGGGCCGGAAACGAACGACTGTCGATCGGTTGCGTCACCGGTTCCGATCACCCGAAGGGCCCTTGCAACTCATACTTGCGAGGGCCCTTCACCTATTTTCCGGCACCGTGGTGAACCGGGCCGCAACCGCCGGCGACCGACACCCGACCGACACCCGACCAGGCCCTGAACGCCGCGCCCACGAACGTCGCTGCCCCCGGTCGGCGCCCAGTGGTGTGCCACTGTGTGGCGCGAACCCACGATCACATTCATCGAAGAGGGGCCACCTCCATGACGGATTCACTCACCCGAGCCGCAGACGAGCTCACCGCTCGCGGGATTGGCGTGGGCGGGCCACGCAAGTCCTTCGCCCTCGCGGGGCGCAAGCAGCTGATGACCCTGCTGCATCACGGTCTGAACCCCGACTCGAAGGTCCTCGACATCGGCTGCGGATCCTTGCGCGCCGGCAACTGGCTGGTCCGCCTGCTCGACCCCGGCTGCTACTACGGCATCGAGCCCAACGCCGAGATGCTCGAGGCGGGTGTCGAGGTCCTCCTCGGTCCCGACCTGGTCGCCGCCAAGCGCCCCACCTTCTCCAACCGCGACGACTTCTCGATGACCCACTTCAACGAGACCTTCGACATGTTCGTCGCGCGCTCGATCTGGAGCCACGCGTCGAAGGCGCAGATCGAGGCGATGCTCGACGGGTTCGTCGAGACCGCCGCCCCGAACGGAACCTTCCTGGCCTCGTACTTCCCGGCGTCGGCCGAGCGACCCGACTATGAGGGCACCGAATGGTTCGGGAAGAGCCACGAGTCCGATGAGGGCGGCACCATCGCCCACGACCTGGCCTGGATCCAGAAGTCCTGCGAGTCACGAGGGCTGGTGGCCCGGGAGGCGCGCAACCCGGCGCTGAACTTCGGCGCGCAGACGTGGCTGCGGATCCGGCGCGCCCGCTAGGCGACGCCGGGTTCGCGGCTGATCCGCCCCGGCTCTGCTGAGCGTGGAGGGTCGTCTCAGGCGTGCAGTGACATCGGCCCGTAGACCTCACGGTCGGCCTCGAACAGGGTGACCGCATCCACTCCCTGCTCGGCCAGCTCGGCGTAGAACTCGCCCACCCACGACTCGGCGTCGGCCTGGCTGACGAACTCCTGCCCGGCCAGGTCGCCGGTGATCTCCACCACGGCGCCGGCGGCGTTCTCGAGACGCCAGCGCCACGGGGTCGGCGGCTGCGGGCTCGGTTTGAAGGTCGGCGGCTCATCGGGAACGTTTGCCATGCGGTGAGACTAACCCGCAGGGCTTTGACGAACGGCAGCCACGGTGGCAGATTTCGCCGTGGTAGGTCGCGACACGTGCGACGTACTGCACATTCCACTCTGGGGAAGCCGGTGAGACTCCGGCGCTGACCCGCAGCCGTACAGCCGGAACGCCGGAGCGGAATGGTGGCTCCACCCCGTCGAGGTCTACGGATCGGGAGCCGGACGCCTCGACTGGTCCGGTTCACACTCCGCGTGCCGCCCCAGAATGAAGAGGCTCCATCCCATGCGTTCGCTCCGCACCCTGCGCTCCGGCGCGATCTCCCCGCTCCTGGTCACCATCAGCCTGATCGGCATGCTCCTGGTCGGCACCGGCACGGCCGGCGCCAGCGCCGCCCCCGCCGACGTCTACCGCTACTGGGGCTACTTCACCGTCACCGACGGTGAGTTCGTGCTCCAGCCGACCGGCCCCGCGGACGCCAAGCCCACTGATGGCGCCATCGAGGCCTACCGCCTCGCGGCCCCGGCCGACTTCAACAAGCCCAACCTCCCCCGCGCCGACCTCACGAAGGTCACCTTCGACTCGGTCTGCGGAGCCAAGGAGGCCGCCACGGACCAGAAGCGGGTCGCCGTGCTGATCGACTACGGCGTCCAGGCCGACGCCACCGACGGTGCCGAGGTCCCCGAGCCCGAGGCACTGTGCGCGGTCGTCCCGGCCGACGCCAATGGCATGAACGTGCTGCAGGCCGTCGCTCCCGACGTACGTATCGAGAAGGAGCTGCTGTGCGGCATCAGCGGCTACCCCGCCACCGGTTGCGCCGACAAGGCCGACAAGGCCACGCCGGCCGACGACGGCACCGTCGAGTTCGCCACCGCGTCCTCCGACGACACGGGCTCCTCCGACTCCTCCGCGGCCGATGACGACGAGGACGACGACAGCAACACCGGCATCCTGCTCGGCGTCGGTGGGCTGATCGTGATCCTCGGCGCCGGCGGCCTCTACCTGAGCCGACGCAACCGCGCGGCCGCCTGACCCGAGCCGACCGACCGTGCGCCCCCACCACCTGATCACCTACCCGCGTGCCCTGCACCCGGGCGCGTGGTGGTTGTGGGCGCTCGGTCTGGCCGCCGCCGCGAGTCGCACGATGAACCCGGTGCCGCTGCTGCTGGTCATGGCGGTGACCTGGTTCGTCGTCTCTGCCCGCCGCGGCGACACCCCGTGGGCGTCGTCGTACGCCCTGTTCTTCCGGTTGGCGATGATCGTGATCGTCATCCACCTGGTGTTCCAGACCCTGCTCTCGGGCAACAGCCAGGGCGTCACCGTGATGTTCACCCTGCCCGAGATCCCTCTGCCGGACTCGACCGGCATCCAGCTCGGCGGGCCGGTCACCCTCGAGGGCCTGCTGACCGCGTTGTACGTCGCCCTGCAGCTGGCCGCGATCTTCTGCTGTGTCGGAGCCGCGAACGCGCTGGGCAGTGCCCGCCAGCTGCTGCGCTACGTGCCGGCGGCGCTCTACGAGATCGGGGTGGCCTGCATCATCGCGCTCACGTTCGCCCCGCAGCTGGCCACCGACGCCCGGCGGGTGCGTGACGCCGCGAAGCTCCGCGGTGGCAGCAGCGGACGCATCCGACGCTTCGGACGGATGGCGATGCCGATGCTCGAGGGCGCCCTGGAGCGCTCGGTCGACCTGGCCGCCGCGATGGACTCCCGGGGCTACGGGCGCACGACGGTCGCGGATCCTCGTCAGCGCCGGATCACCTCGGGCCTGGTCGTGGCCGGGATGGTCGGCATCTGCCTGGGCGTCTACGGCATCCTCAACGGGACGGTCTCCGACTGGATGGGCCTGCCCGCCCTGGTGGCCGGATGCACGCTCGGCATCGCCGGCCTGGTCGTCGGGGGCAGGCGCACCGGTCGCACGCGCTACCGCCCGGACCCGTGGGCACTGCCCGAGCTGCTGGTGGTGGCCAGCGGGCTCACCGCCGCTGCGCTGACGTTCTGGCAGGTGCGCGTGGACCCGACCCTGCTCGTGCTGTCGTCGACCGCCGAGATGCCACCTGTGCCGCTGCTGGCCTGTGCCGGGATCCTGGTCGGCCTCCTGCCCGCGTTCGTGGCACCGCCGTTGCCGCGGTCGGGTGGCCGGTCGGGTACGTCGTCGGCCGGCCGGTCGGCGGCTCGGGCTGCGGCTCGGTCTGGCGTTCCGGCCGCGTCCCACGACTCCTCCCACGGTTTCTCGCGCGGCTCGGCGGTGACCCGATGATCAGGTTCGACGACGTCACCATCACCTACGCCGGCGCCTCGTCGCCGACGCTGAGCCACGTCGACCTGCACGTGCCCGAGGGCGAGATGGCGCTGGTCATGGGCCGCACCGGCAGCGGCAAGTCGACGCTGCTGCGCGCGGTCAACGGGCTGGTGCCGCACTTCTCCGGGGGCACCTTGCGCGGCCGGGTCGTGGTCGATGGTCGCGACACCGCCACCCACCGTCCCCGGGACCTGGCCGACGTGGTCGGCTTCGTCGGCCAGGACCCGCTGGCCGGCTTCGTGACCGACAACGTCGAGGACGAGCTCGCCTACGGCATGGAGTCGCTCGGCGTCGCCCCCTCGACCATGCGCAAGCGGGTCGAGGAGACCCTCGACCTGCTCGGCCTGGCCGACCTGCGTGACCGGCCGCTGACCCACCTCTCCGGCGGGCAGCAGCAACGGGTCGCGATCGGCGCCGTGCTCACCACGCACCCACGGGTGCTGGTGCTCGACGAGCCCACCTCGGCCCTCGACCCCCTGGGCGCCGAGGACGTGCTGGCCACCCTGCAGCGCCTCGTGCACGACCTCGGCATCACGGTGCTGCTCGCCGAGCACCGGCTCGAACGCGTCGTGCAGTTCGTCGACCGCATCATCCACGTGCCCGGCAACGGGTCGCCGGTGGAAGCCGGGGAACCGGCCGACATCCTCGCCCACACCCCGATCGCGCCTCCGGTCGTGCAGCTCGGTCGCGTCGCGGGGTGGAGTCCGGTGCCGTTGACCGTGCGCGACGCCCGCCGCCGCTCGGGCGCCCTGCGGGAGGCGCTGGCCGACGTACCGCCCCCGGCGCACCGGGCCACCACCCTGGGCGAGGACGTGGCGGTGGTGCGCGACCTGGTCGCCGGCTACCCCCGCCAACCGGTGCTGCACGGCCTCGACCTGCGGGTCCAGGCCGGGGAGATCATCGCGCTGATGGGGCGCAACGGGTCGGGCAAGTCCACCCTGCTGCGCACCGTGGTCGGTCTGCACAAGCCGACCTCAGGCCGGGTCCGTGCCGACGACGTCGGGCTGGTGCCGCAGGTGCCGGCGGACCTGCTCTATGCCGCGACCGTCGCCGACGAGTGCACCATGGCCGACCGTGACGCCGGAGCCGACCCGGGCAGCACCCGGGGACTGCTCGACCGTCTCGCCCCCGGCATTCCCGACGAGCAGCACCCGCGGGACCTCTCCGAGGGCCAGAAGCTGAGTGTCGCACTGGCCGTCGTCCTGGCCGCCGAGCCTCGGCTCGTGCTGCTCGACGAGCCCACCCGTGGTCTGGACTACACCGCCAAGCAGCACCTCGTCGAGATCCTGCACCAACTGGCCGACGACGGCCACGGCATCGTCTTCGCCACGCACGACGTCGAGCTGGTGGCCGAGGTCGCCTCCCGCGTCCTGGTGATGGCCGACGGCGAGATCGTGGCCGACGGCGCGGCCCCCGAGGTGGTGGTGGCCTCCCCCGCGTTCGCACCGCAGGTCTCCAAGGTGCTGGCACCGCAGCCCTGGTTGACCGTGCACGACGTCGCCGCGGCGCTGGGCCGCACCACGGCCACCCAAGGCGTGGGCCATGAGTGACCTCGTCGCGGTACCC
>NZ_BCRJ01000022.1 GCF_001552535.1 Nocardioides jensenii JCM 1364 = NBRC 14755
GAGAGCGCAGTCACGCCAGGCGTGGGCCATGAGTGACGTCGTCGCGATACGCGTGCACGCCTCCGCGGCGGTGGCGCTGCTGCTGGCCAGCGTGGTCACCCTCGGCGCCTTCGGGTGGCCCTTCGTGTTTCAGCCGGCCGGCGGGGTGGAGGCCTCCTCGCACGGGTCGGACGCGCCGTGGCTGTTCGCGATGATCCTCCCGTTGCTGGCCGCGATCGTGCTGGCCGAGCTCAATGCAGGTGGCATCGACGCGAAGGCGATCGCGCTGCTCGGCATGCTCTCCGCGGTCGGCGGCGCGTTGCGTGCCCTGTCCCCCGGCATCGCCGGGCTCGAGCCGAGCTTCGCGTTGATCATGCTCGGCGGCCGGGTCTTCGGCCGCGGGTTCGGCTTCGTTCAGGGTGCGCTGTCGCTGTTCATCGGCGCGTTGATCACGGGCGGGGTGGGGCCGTGGCTGCCGTTCCAGATGATGGCCGCCGGCTGGGTGGGCTTCCTCGCCGGTTGCCTGCCGGTGAAGCCGGGCCGCCTCGAGGTGGTGTTGATGGCCTGCCTCGGCTTCTTCCTGGGTCTGCTCTACGGAGCCCTGATGAACCTGTGGTTCTGGCCGTTCGGACGGTACGGCGAGGGGCTGAGCTTCGTCGAGGGCGCGTCGGCAGCGTCGAACCTGGTCAACTACGGGCGCTACTACCTGACCACCTCCGTGGTGTGGGACCTGGCCCGCGGCATCTGCACGTTCCTGCTGGTGCTGTTGGTCGGCACTCCTCTGCTCCGGGCCCTTCGCCGCGTGGCGCGCCTGGCCGCGTTCAACCCCGACGTCAGGTTCGAACGATGAGCATCCGCCTGCTCGGCACCGGCTCGGCCGACGGGTGGCCCAACCCGTTCTGCACGTGCGCCTCGTGCGCTGCCGCGCGCGCAGTGGGCGAGGTGCGCGGCCAGACCTCGGCCCTGGTCGACTCGTTCCTGCTGGACTGCGGACCCGAGACGCTGCGCAACGCCGAGCGTCTGGGCATCTCCCTGGCCGACGTGCGCCACGTGCTGCTCACCCACGACCATCCCGACCACACCGCACCGGCGTTCCTGCTCTACCGCTCGTGGGTGACCTCGGCCGCGGAGCCCCTCGACGTCGTCGGGCCGGCGTCGGTGGTCGCGAGCGCCCGCCAGTGGCTGG
>NZ_BCRJ01000023.1 GCF_001552535.1 Nocardioides jensenii JCM 1364 = NBRC 14755
CCCGCCAGTGGCTGGCCCCCGACACCCACGTGCGCTTCCACGCCGTCGCTCCCGGCGACTCGCTGGAGCTGACCGGAGGTGTCGTGCGGGTTCTCGCTGCGCGGCACACCCCCGAGGCGGTGCTCTTCGACGTCAGCGCGCCGAGCGGTCGGGTGCTGTATGCGACCGACACCGGCCCCTTGCCCGACTCGACGATCACCGCCACCGCGGGTGCGTCGTACGACGTGGTGCTGCTGGAGCAGACCTTCGGCGACCTCACCACCCATGGCACCGACCACCTCGACCTGCCCTCGTTCGCCGAGCAGGTCCGTCGACTGCGTGGCGTCGGTGCGATCACGGCCGGCACCGACGTCGTCGCCGTGCACCTCTCGCACCACAACCCGCCGACGCCGGAGCTGTCACGCCGTCTGGCGGCGTACGACGCCCGCGTGGTTGCTGACGGCACCGAGCTCCGGTCGACCGTCGCCGCCCCAGAAGACCGTGGATCACAGTCACCAGGTGACAGCGATCCACGGCACACCGGCCGGACACTGGTGATCGGCGGTGCCCGCAGCGGCAAGTCGACGGAGGCCGAGCGTCTGCTGGCGTCCGACGACGACGTGACCTACGTGGCCACGTCCTACCCGCGCTCGGACGACCCGGAGTGGGTCGAGCGGGTGCGCCTGCACCAACAGCAGCGGCCGCAGCACTGGACCACCGTCGAGACCCTCGACCTGGTCGGACTGCTCGGTGTGGACGGTGGTCCGTTGCTGGTCGACTGCCTGACGCTGTGGCTGACCCGGATCATGGACCGACACGATGCCTGGGACGACGAGACGTGGCAGCTGCGCGCCGGCAAAGCCGTCGAGGACGAGGTGACCGAGCTCGTCGCCGCCTGGCGTACGACCCGCCGCCGGGTGGTCGCCGTGACCAACGAGGTCGGGCAGGGGCTGGTGCCCGATCGCGCTTCACTGCGTCGGTTCCGTGACGAGATGGGTCGCCTGAACAGTCGGCTGAGCGCCGAGACCGAGGACGTGCGCTGGTGCGTCGCCGGGCGGGTGGTCCAGCTGTGAGCGCGCTACCGCCGAGCGGTCGACCCGCCTCGGCCGCCCACGAGGAGTCGCGGTGAACGCACTGTGGCTGATGCTGGGCACCCTGACCTCGGTTCGGGTGCCCGCGCCCACGCACGTGGACCGGCGGGTGGCCGGGCGCGCCATGGTGCTCGCTCCACTGGGCGGGGCGCTGCTGGCCCTGTTCACCGCCGGACCGTTGTGGCTGGCGGTCGACCAGGACTGGGGGCTGAGCGGATTCGTCCTGGCCGCACTGGTGCTCGGGGCTCTGGCCCTGCTCACCCGCGGCATGCACCTCGACGGCCTGGCCGACGTCGCCGACGGGTTGGGATCCGGAAGACGCGACGCGGCCGCCCTCGTGATCATGAAGCAGTCCGACATCGGCCCGTTCGGCGTGGTCACCCTGGTCGTCGTCCTGCTCGTGCAGGCGGCTGCCCTGGCCCAGGCGATCACCATGTGGTGGGGGCCCGGCGCGCTTGCCCTGGCGCTGGTGGTGAGTCGCGGCGTCCTTCCCCTGGTGTGCACACGATTCTTTCCGGCGGCTCGTCCCGACGGGCTCGGCGCCACCGTGGCGACCAGCGTCGGCACGCTCGGCGCCGTGGTGGCCCTGGGACTCGTCGCGGTCGCCGGCGCCGTGCTGGTGCCGAGCCTCGTCGACAGCTTCCTGCTCGATGGGGCAACTCTGGTCAGGCTGGCCGTGGCCTGCTTGGGCGCCCTGGTTCCCGGGGTGCTCCTCGCGCTCCACGCCCGCCGGCGCTTCGGCGGGGTGACCGGCGACGTCTACGGCGCCGCCGTCGAGGTCACGTTCACGGCCAGCCTCGTCCTCACCCTGATCGCCGCCTGACCGGCGGCCGTCGTACGCCGACACCTGTGCGGTGCTGTGGGTCGTCCGAGCCTCGTCACTGCACGCGTGGGTGGACCGTTGGCCCCGCGTCGCACGGGGAGAGGTGGGGTCAGGACTCGCGGACCGAGGTGTCCACAAACGGGGGCTTGACGACGGTGAAGACCTCGCGACGACCGCGTACGTCGACCGCGACCTCGGCGCCGTTCTCGACGAACGTGGGCACCAGGGCCAGGCCGATGCCCTTCTTCAGGGTCGGTGAGAAGGTGCCCGAGGTGACCTCGCACAGCGGCACGTCGGCCGTGAGCCGCACCGACATTCCCGGCCGCGGAATACCCCGCCCGACCGCGATCAGCCCGCGCAGCTGGCGAGCCGCACCCTTCTCGCGCTCGGCGAGCAGCACGTCGCGACCCCAGAACGCGTCCTTCTTCCAGCCGACCGCCCAGCCGACCCGGCCCTGGTTGGGTGTCACGTCGAGGGAGATGTCCTGCCCGTGGAGCGGGTAGCCCATCTCGGTGCGCAACGTGTCACGAGCACCGAGCCCACAGGCGGTGATGCCGAACTCGGCACCGGCCTCCGTGAGCGCGTCCCACAGGGCCCCGGCGATCTCGTTCTTCGCGATCAGCTCGTAGCCACGCTCGCCGGTGTAGCCGGTGCGGCAGACCACGACCCCCAGCCCCTGGAACTCGTCGCCCGCGAGCTTGGCCTCGACGAAGGACATGTAGTCGTGCCCGGTGGGCAGGCCCACCTTGTCGAGCACCTCGTCTGACTTCGTGCCCTGGACGGCGAGGACGGCGTACTCCTCGTGGTGGTCGCTCACCCGCACTCCCTCGGGGGCGGTGGCCTGCAGCCGGCGGACGACCTCGGCGGTGTTGGCGGCGTTCGGCACGAGCAGGATGTGCTCGTCGTCCTGGTAGTAGGCGATCAGGTCGTCGACGATGCCGCCGGTCGCCTCGTCGCAGCAGAGCGTGTATTGGGCCTTGCCGGGCTCGATGCGAGCGAGGTCGTTGGACAGGGTCGCGTTCACGTAGGCGGCCGCGCCGGGACCGGTGACCATCGCCTTGCCGAGGTGACTGACGTCGAAGATGCCCACGGCCTCACGCACCGCGGTGTGCTCCTTGACGACGCCGGTGGCGTACTCCAGCGGCATCGACCAGCCACCGAACTCGGAGAACTTCGCGCCGAGGGCGACGTGGCGGTCGTGGAGGGGCGAGGTGAGCAATGAGGATGCGTCGGACATGCGCCGAACCTATCCCAACTACAGTGCTCGATGTGACGACGTACACCCTCCGTAGCGCAAGCCCCGCCAAGACCCGAGCCGACGTGGTGATCGTCGGCGTCTCCAAGGACGGCAAGGGTCCGACCATCGCCCTCGGTGGGGAGGATGTCGCGGCGGCGTACGGCCGCAAGTTCAAGCCGTTGCTCTCGAGTCTCGGCTTCACCGGACGCGCCGGAGAGACCGCCAAGCTCCCGACGTCCGGCACGATCAACGCGCCGCTCCTGCTGCTGGTGGGGCTGGGGGACGCGAAGAAGCTGACGCCGGCCGCCGTACGCCGTGCCGCCGGGGTCGCCGCGCGTGCGGTGACCAACGCAGCCTCGGTCGCGGTCGCGCTGCCGGCCGACTCCCCCGAGCTGGTGCGGGCGGTCACCGAGGGCTACCTCCTCGGCGGCTACACGTTCACCGACTACAAGCGCGACACCAGGCCCGAGTCCGACAAGGCCGGCGAGGTGGTCGTGCTGAGCAGCATCGCCCGGAAGCAGGAGGCGACCGCGCAGTTCGAACGGGCGCAACTGTTCGTCGAGGCGCAGCTCGCCACCCGGCAGTGGGTCAACCTGCCGGCCAACGACCTCAATCCTCCGTCATTCGCCGACCAGGTCGTCGCCCGTCACGCGGAGCTGACCAAGGGCCGGGGCGCACCGAAGATCGGCATCACCGTGTGGGACGAGAAGGCTCTCGAGGCCGACGGCTGCGGCGGCATCCTGGGTGTCGGCGGCGGATCCGCCACCCCGCCGCGCATGGTGAAGCTGACCTGGGAGCCCGAGGGCGCCACCCAGCACGTCGCACTGGTCGGCAAGGGCATCACCTACGACTCGGGCGGCTACTCCATCAAGCCGGCCGCCTCGATGGTCTCCATGAAGGAGGACATGGCCGGAGCGGCCAGCGTCATCGAGGCCCTGTTCCTGATCGCCCGGCTCGGTCTCCCGGTCAAGGTCACGGCGTGGGCACCGATGGCCGAGAACATGATCTCCGGTGCCGCGATGCGACCCGGCGACGTGCTGACCGTGCGCGGCGGTACGACGGTCGAGGTGACCAACACCGACGCCGAGGGCC
Source organism: Nocardioides jensenii JCM 1364 = NBRC 14755 (assembly GCF_001552535.1). Lineage (GTDB taxonomy): Bacteria > Actinomycetota > Actinomycetes > Propionibacteriales > Nocardioidaceae > Nocardioides > Nocardioides jensenii. Next base: position 4,223 of record NZ_BCRJ01000023.1, read on the forward strand.
GCCTGATCCTGGCCGATGCCCTGGTGATGGCAGCCGAGGAGAAGCCGGACGTCATCGTCGACATCGCGACGCTGACCGGTCACATGGTGGTCGCGCTCGGTGACAAGGTGGCCGGGCTCCTGGGCACCGACGAGGCGGTCGAGCAGGTCGAGGCTGCCGCGAAGACCGCCGGTGAGGCGATGTGGCACATGCCGATCCCGGAGGAGATGTCCGAGCGCATCACGTCGAGCAAGGTCGCCGATCTCGCCCAGCACGACGCCGTGCGATGGGGCGGCGGGCTGTTCGCCGGCGCGTTCCTGCGCGAGTTCACCGACGGACTCCCCTGGGCGCACCTCGACATCGCCGGCCCCGGCTTCAACACCGGCGGCGCCCACGGCTACACGTCGCCGGGCGGCACCGGGTTCGGTGTCGCCACGATGGTGGAGTTCGTGGCCGCGCGAGCCGAGGCAGCATCTGAGGACACTGCGCCCGCCGACGCCTGAGCACACCGACAGCTGCGCACACCGGCAGCACGTCGGGGCCACGACAGGAGCGCGTGAGACCCGTCCGGGGCTCACGCCTTCTTGGGCTGCGCCTTCTTCGGCTGAGACTTCTTCGGCTGCGCCTTCTCCGGCTGGGTCTTCTTCGCCGGTGTGACGCTCTCACTGGGGTGACGACGATCGCGGAACGCGACTGCCGACGTGGAATCGTCACGGCTCTCGAAGAGCTCGGTGGCCCGGAGCAGATCGGTCACCCGCTGGTACCCGAAGTTGCGCGGGTCCATCGACGACTGGTTGCGGATCCGTTGGCCGATGGCCGAGGCCCGCGCCCACCCCGACTCGTCGGCGGTGCCTGACACCGCATCACGGAGGAGCTTCACCAGGGCCGCGTCGCCGCGCAGCTTGGGCGTGGGGACGCGGGTCGTGCCTGCGGACGCAGCGAGGTCCGACGGCTCGTCGACGTCCTCGGTCGAGACAATCTTGTCGAGGTGAAGGAACTTCGTGCACGCGTTCACGAAGGGTGCGGGTGACTTCGAGTCGCCGTACCCGAAGACGTCGGCGCCTCGCTCGCGCAAGTGCATCACCAGTGGCGTGAAGTCGGCGTCGCTGGACATCAGGCCGAAGGCGTCGGGCTGATCGCGATGCAACAGGTCCATCGCATCGACCACCAGAGCGATGTCGCTGGCGTTCTTCCCCTTGGTGAGGGCGTACTGCTGCACCGGCCGGATGGCCCGTTCGTGGAGCACGGCCTTCCAGTGGTTGAGGTGCGAGTCGTCCCAGTCGCCGTATGCCCGTCGGGTGCGTGCCTCTCCCTCGTTGGCGAGGTCGTCGAGAACGACGTCGACCTTGCTCGCCTGGGCGTTGTCGGCATCGATCAGCAGCACGATGCGGCGCCGCTCGCCGGTGTCACTCACTGGTTCTTCATCCGGCGGTTGTAGTCGCGCATGCGTTGCGGGATGCCGACCACCGCGGCGTCGTACGACGGAACGCCGTGCTTGTTCGCGAACGTGTGCGCCCACTGGACCGACGGCACGCGTCGGCGGGTCCACTCGCCGTCATGGGCGACCAGCAGCAAGGTGACGTCGCTGACCGCCGTGCGTGGTTCGACGAAGCCCTCCACCCCGCGACGCGTCGTGACGAAGTCGTGCAGGTGCTGCTCATCGGCAGCGTTGGCGGCGCGCACGGTGGTCGAGCCGGTGCGAGCACCGCCGGTGGGGCGGCTGCTTCGCGAGCCGCGTCGGAATCGGTCGAACAAACCCATGCGCACAGTGTGACGCACTGTGCGACATCCCGTCGGCAAGAAGGGTGGTGTCGGGTCTCATCGGGTTAGTGCAAAGATGGGCGACGTCGTTTCATCAGGAGTGGAGGACAACGTGGCAGACGCGGCCAACCCGCACGCCGGCAACACCTTTGACGTGGTCATTCTCGGGGCTGGTTCGGGCGGTTACGCCTGTGCCCTGCGTGCCGCGCAGCTGGGGCTCACCGTGGCCCTGGTCGAGAAGGGCAATCTCGGAGGCACGTGCCTCCACGTGGGGTGCATCCCGACCAAGGCCCTGCTGCATGCAGCAGAGGTCGCCGAGAGCGCCCGGGAGGCCGGCCAGTTCGGGGTCCAGGCCACCTTCGAGGGCATCGACATGGCCGGGGTCAACGCCTACAAGGACGGTGTCGTCTCCCGTCTCTTCAAGGGGCTGACCGGGCTGATCAAGTCCCGCGGCATCACCGTGGTCGAGGGCGAGGGCAGGCTGACCTCCCCGACGACGGTCGAGGTCGCCGGCACGACGTACACCGGCACGAGCGTGGTGTTGGCCTCCGGCTCCTACTCGCGATCACTGCCGGGCCTGGAGATCGACGGCGAGCTGGTGATGACCTCCGAGCAGGCACTCCGCCTCGACCGGGTCCCCACCTCGGCGATCGTCCTCGGCGGCGGAGTCATCGGTTGTGAGTTCGCCAGCGTCTGGAAGTCCTTCGGCGCCGACGTGACGATCGTGGAGGCGCTCCCCCGGCTCGTCGCCGCGGAGGACGCCGCGTCGTCGAAGGTGCTCGAGCGCGCGTTCCGCAAGCGCAAGATCAGCTTCCTGACCGGCACCCGCTTCGAGTCGGTGAAGACCACCGACTCCGGGGTCGTGGTCACCGTCGAGGGCGGCAAGACCATTGAGGCCGAGATACTCCTCGTCGCGGTCGGCCGCGGCCCGACCACCGACGGCCTCGGGTACGACGAGGTGGGTGTGGCCATGGACCGCGGCTTCGTCACCACCGACGAGCGGCTGCGCACCAACGTGCCCGGTGTGTACGCCGTGGGTGACATCGTCCCCGGCCTGCAGCTGGCCCACCGCGGCTTCCAGCAGGGCATCTTCGTCGCGGAGGAGCTCGCGGGTCTCTCGCCTCAGGTGATCGACGAGACCGGCATCCCTCGGGTGACCTACTCCGATCCCGAGCTCGCCTCGGTCGGCCTCACCGAGGAGCAGGCCCAGGAGAAGTACGGCGAGGTCGAGTCACTGACCTACGACCTGGGCGGCAACGGCAAGAGCCAGATCCTCAAGACCGCCGGCTTCGTGAAGCTGGTCCGCCGCAAGGACGGCCCGGTCGTCGGCGTACACATGGTCGGCGCCCGCGTCGGCGAGCTGATCGGCGAAGCCCAGCTGATCTACAACTGGGAGGGGTACGCCGAGGACGTGGCTCCCCTGGTGCACGCGCACCCGACCCAGAACGAGGCCCTCGGCGAGGCTCACCTGGCCCTGGCCGGCAAGCCGCTGCACGCCCACGCCTGACCCAAGATCCGAACAGACGACCCACAGAAGATTCGAGCGAAGGAAACACATGGCCACCGAAGTCACCCTCCCGGAGCTGGGCGAATCCGTCACCGAAGGCACCGTCACCCGCTGGTTGAAGCAGGTCGGCGACTCGGTGGCCATGGACGAGCCGTTGCTCGAGGTCTCGACCGACAAGGTCGACACCGAGATCCCCTCGCCGGTCGCCGGCACCCTGCTCGAGATCAAGGCCAACGAGGACGACACCGTCGAGGTGGGCGGGCTCCTGGCCGTGATCGGTGACGAGGGTGAAGGCGGCGGCGCTGCCTCCGCCGACGAGGCTCCCGCAGAGGAGGCCCCGGCCGAGCAGCCCGCTGCCCAGGAGGCCCCGGCCGAGCAGCCGGAGGCCCCTGCTGAGGAGGCCCCGGCCGAGCAGCCGGAGGCCAAGGAGGAGACGCCGGCCCCGGCAGCCGAGACCGGCAACTCGGGTGGCTCCGGCACCGAGGTGAAGCTCCCCGAGCTCGGTGAGTCGGTCACCGAGGGCACCGTCACCCGTTGGCTGAAGAACGTCGGTGACGACGTCGCGGTCGACGAGCCGCTGCTCGAGGTCTCCACCGACAAGGTCGACACCGAGATCCCCTCGCCGGTCGCCGGCCAGCTGCTCGAACAGAAGGTCGCAGAGGACGAGACCGTTGAGGTCGGCGCGGTGCTGGCCATGATCGGCGACGGCAGTGCCGCCCCGGCTGCCCAGGCGCCGGCCGCCCAGGCCCCGGCCGCCCAGG
>NZ_BCRJ01000024.1 GCF_001552535.1 Nocardioides jensenii JCM 1364 = NBRC 14755
GACGGCCCAGCCGGGCGCGACGGCCCAGCCGGGACCGACGGCCCAGCCGGGCCCGATGACCCAGGCCGAGACCGGCCAGCACGCGGCAGCACCCCCCGCTGCGGGTCAGCCCACGGGCGAGGCCGTGCACCCCGAGGGCACCCTGCTCAACGCCGACGGCACGCTGACCTACCCCGACGGCAGCCTGCGCAACAGCGACGGCAGCCTGCTGGGCGGGGGAGGCCCCGGCCTGCGCCCCTGACGGTGGCCTGACCCGCGAGCCCGCTGCCTCAGACGGTGGCGGGCTCGTGCACGTCGGCGTCCGCCTCGGCCGCCAGGTCACGAGCCAGGCGCTCCTGCTTGACCGCCCAGACGATGCCGGAGATCCAGGCCGCGGCCAGACCGGCCACGATCGCCCAGACGGTGCCGGCCCCGAGACCGGTCGACTCCAAGATGGTGCGGGCGTTGGTGACCACGATCAGGCCACCGGCCGCGACACCGAGCACGCGTGCGGGCAGGATCCGCACGAGCCAGGCAGCGACCGGCGCGGCGACGACACCACCGGCGAGCAGCGCAGCCGCATAGCCCCACTCGATGCCCGACGAGCCGAGCGCGAGGATGAAGCCGAGCGAGCCACCGACGGCGACGACGAACTCCGAGGTGTCGATGGAGCCGATCACCTTGCGCGGCTCGAGCCGGCCCGACGACAGCAGCGAGGTCGTGCCGACGGGGCCCCAGCCACCACCACCGATCGCGTCGAGCGCACCGCCGAAGAGCCCCATCGGCGCGAGGAACCCGACCGAGGGCCGCTCCTTGAACTGCGGACGACGCCCGCCGAGCGCCAGGAATCGCCAGATCACGTAGGCACCGAGCAGCAGCAGGATCACGCCGACGATCGGCTTGGCCGCGTCGCCGTCGATGCTGACCAGGAAGGTCGCCCCGGCGAAGGCGCCGACGAACCCGGGCACGGCCAGGATGCCGACCGTGCGCCAGTCGACGTTGCCGAACTTGGCGTGCGAGAAGCCGGAGACCAGCGAGGTGCCGATCTCGGAGAAGTGGACCGCGGCAGAAGCTGCGGCCGGCGCGACGCCGGCGGCCAGCAGCAGGGTCGAGGAGGTCACGCCGTAGGCCATGCCGAGCGAGCCGTCGATGAGCTGGGCGAGGAGGCCGACGAAGCCGAGGACGAGGAGTTTCCGCACGGGTCGGGTCCCTTCAGTAGTAGATCAAGGCGATAGGTTTTGTTTATATAGTGAACAAGTAAAGATTATCGCCTTGGTGTACGTCAAGTCGGTGGCTCCGATCACCGTCAGCCGGTTGCCGCCCGGGCCGGCGACGCCTCCTTCAGCACGGCGCGCGCCGGCGCCACGGCCGCAACCATCGGGATCACCAGGCAGGCCACGACAATCGAGGCCAGGCTGAGCCAAGGAATCGTGAGGGGTACGTCGTCCAACCCCTCGGTCATCGGCATCCTCAGCAGCGAGCCGACCATCACCGTCGTGACGGCCCCGAGCACCAACGCGACGGCGGCGACCAGCCCGGCCTCGATGACCACCAGCCGTCGTACCTGGTGCTCGGTGGCACCGACCAGCCGCGTGGCGACGAACTCGTGTCGCCGTTGCATGCTGCCCATCAGGAGGGTGTTGGCAATCGCGATGGCCGCATACAACGAGCTCGGCCCGAGCACCAGAAACAGGCTCAGGGTGTTGTCGTCACGGGTGTCCCGGTCGCGATCGGCCACCCACTGGTCGGCCGGCATCGCCACGCCGTCCGTCAGGTCCTCCGAGAGCTCGTCGACCAACGTCCCGGCCCGGTTGCCGGGCGACGGCACCACGAACCACGTGTCGGACGGCTCGCCGCCGTGGCGCGCGGCCAGCGTGTGCGGGAGCAGGAAGGTGGCCTGCAGGTTGTTGGCGTCCTCGACCTCTGCCACCACCGTCAGCCGCATCCGGGTCCCGTCCTCGAAGCGGACCGGCACCGTGTCCCCGAGCCGGATCCCGTAGTCCCACGCCACTGATCGCGCGATCGCCATGCTCCTGCCCGTCAGCCCGTCGAGCTGACCCTTGCGCGCTCGGGTTCCTCGCGCGTCCGCGGCCAGCGTGGGGTCGACTCCCTCGAAGGTCTCGTCGTCCCACTCGCCGTCCCGACCGATCGCCACCTGCACCAGCAACCCGTTGTCGGCGACGGCGACGTTCCCACGCTGCCGGATCGTGTCGCCGTCGGCCGGTGAGGCGCCGCTGACCACCACCGGCGCCTCGAGCTGCTGCCTGGTCACGCCGTTGTCCCAGTCGGCGGCGAAAGAGAGCGACAGGATGAGGCTGCCCGCGATCGCCGAGATCGCCAGGATCGGCGACGCGAGCGACGTCGTACGCCGCGGCATCGCCACCAGGTTGTCCCGGGCCAGCGCGACCAGCACGTTGCCCCGCAATCCGAGTGTCAGCAGCCGCACGAGCTGCGGGATGAGCAACGGGCCGAGGCAGACCAGTCCGATCACGATCATCTCCGGCACGAAGAGCGCCAGCACCATGGCGAGCTCCGGGTTCCCGGCCCGGACCCCCACCAGCATCGTCACCGCACCGGCGAGACACGCCACGCCGACCAGCGCTCGCCACACCCCGATCCGGCCCCGCTCGGCATCCGCTTCTCGCAGGGCCTGCACCGGCGCGACCTTGGCCGCTCGCCTGGCCGCCACCCGGGCTCCGAGGAACGCGACGGAGATCCCGATGCCCGAGGCGATCACCATCGGCCACCAGGGGGCGGCCAACGGGACCGCGTCCGGCGCCAGGCCGCGACGGTGCAGCCCCCAGAGCACGGCGGGCGAGAGCAGCCAACCCAGAGCACACCCGGCCACGGAGGCGAGGACGCCGACCACGAGGGACTCCCCCAGCACCATGCGCCGGACCTGCTTAGGGGTCGCGCCGACCAGACGCAGCAGCCCGATCTCGCGCTGCCGGGCGTTGACCGCGAAGCTGAACGTGCTGGCCACGATGAATATCGCCATGAACCCGGAGAAGCCCGAGACCACGCCGAGCATCGCCATCAGGTCGTCGAGCGCGAGCAGGAGATCGGTCTCGGAGGGGTCCACCGTGGCGGTGTAGGCCTGGACCGACCAGATCAGGATCACGCTCAACGCCAACAGCGCCACACCCAGTCCCAGCGCCACGAAGGAGCCGGCGAAGAGCGTCCAGTTGCGGCGTACGTTCCGCTGGCTCAGGCGCAGCATCATCGCTCGAGCTCGCTCATGTGGGCCGCGATCTGCGCGCCGTCCGCACCGACCAGGTTGCCGACGACCTGCCCGTCCTCGAGGAACAGGACGGAGTCGGCGTACGACGCGGCCACCGGATCGTGGGTGACCATCACGACCGTGAGTCCTTCGGTGTCGACGGTCGAGCGGAGCAGCTCGAGAACCTGTCGACCGGTGCTCCGGTCGAGGGCGCCGGTGGGCTCGTCGGCGAACACCACATGGGGCCGTGAGACCAGCGCCCGGGCGATCGAGACCCGCTGCTGCTGGCCACCGGAGAGCTCGGAGGGGCGGCGATGGTGGAGCTCGGCCAGGCCGACGCGGGCCAGCACCTGCCGCACCGTCGACCGACCGGGTGCGGCGCCGGCCAGTCGCAGCGGCAGCGCGACGTTGTCGTGGGCGGTCAGGGCGGGCAGCAGGTTGTAGGACTGGAAGACGAAGCCCATCGTGTCCCTGCGGAGCCGGGTGAGACCCACCTCGGACAGCCCGGCCAGGTCCACCCCACCGACCCGGACCCGTCCCGACGTGGGGCGGTCGAGTCCGGCGGCGCACTGCAGCAGCGTCGACTTGCCGGAGCCCGAGGGACCCATCACCGCGGTGAACGAGCTGGGCGCGAACGTGTGCGTCACCCCCCGGAGTGCGTGGACCTTGCCGGCCTTCGACGAGTAGGTGCGGGTGATGCCGTCGAGGATCACGGGGTGGTCGATGGTTCTTGCGCTGATGTCCTGGTCGTCCCGGCTGCGAAGTTTCATGTCTCCAGAGAACCGTCGCTCGTGCCCACGATCGATGGCCTGTGCGCGAGACCCGGGGTAGCGCCAGCGCTACCGACACCGGTGCCCCGGGCACCTAGGCTCGTGTCCATGAGTCGACCAAGGACAGCCGGCGTCGCGCCGACCGCCTGGGCCGCACTCGCCGGGAACCCGGCCAGGTTCCTGCTCTCCTCGTGGCCGTTCCGGGCGTGGGCCTACCTCGCCGGCGCGTCCGTGATCGGGCTCGTGACGTTCGTCGGCTTCTTCACGCTCGTGGTGATCGGCATCGTGACCAGTCTGGTCGTGGTCGGACTGTTCCTGCTCGCCTCGATCCCTGTGCTGTTCGTGGCTCTCGGTGCGCTCGAACGCAGGCGATTGGCCGTCATGACCCCCGGGCAGCCGTCCCTCAGGAGCCCCCACCCGGCGACGACGGAACCGGGATGGCGGTCCTGGTTCCGCCAGCGTCGGGCCGAGCCGCTGCCACGGCGCGAGCTGGGGTACGGCGTACTGCTGGCCACCCTGCTCTGGTGGATCGACCTGGTGGTCGCGTTCAACGCCGTGCTCTTCCTCGCGCTGATGGCGTTGGCCCCCCTGATCGCCCACTACGACGAGTTCGTCGTGCTCGGGTGGGCGGCCGACTCCCCGCTGGAGGCGCTGCCGATCGGCCTGGTCGGGCTGGTCGTCTCCTACGTGTTCTTCGCGTACGTCGCCACGGCGCTCGCCGCCGCACAGGTCGCCCTGGCGCGGATCCTGCTCGGCGCCGACCAGGAGCAGCTGGAGCAACGGATCACCGAGCTGCGCCGCTCCCGGCTGGACCTGGTCGACGCCTTCGAGACCGAACGGAAGCGGATCGAGCGGCACCTGCACGACGGCGTCCAGCAGCGCCTGGTCGCCCTGACCATGACGTTGGGCCGTGCGGAGCTCGACGTGCCCGAGGGAGCCGGCCTGGACCTGGTCCGCCAGGCGCACGGCGAGGCCGAGGCCGCGTTGGCCGACCTGCGCGAGGCGGTCCGCGGCATCCATCCCCGGGTGCTGGTCGACCACGGCATCGAGGCGGCGGTGCGGGAGGTGGCCGACCGGATGCCGATCCCGGTCGCGGTCGACATCACCCTCCCCGAGAGACTGCCGGCGCCGGTCGAGGCGGCGGCCTACTTCGTGGCCAGCGAGACCGTCACCAACGTCGCCCGGCATGCCGGGGCCACCACCTGTCGGATCACCGGATGGGTCGAGGAGGACGACCTGGTCCTGACCGTGATCGACAACGGAATCGGTGGCGCCCGGGTCGGCGCCGGCACCGGGCTGGCCGGGCTGGTCACGCGCCTGGATGCGCTGGGTGGAAGGCTGCAGGTCGACAGCCCCGCCGGGGGACCCACCCGGATCAGGATGGAGTGTCCGTGCCGGATCGATCCTTGAAGGTCGTGATCGCCGAGGATCTCGCCCTGCTGCGTGAGGGCCTGGTCGGCATCGTCGAGCGCGGCGGCCACGAGGTGGTGGCGGCCGTCGACAACGCGGACGCGCTGGTCACCTGGGTGCACAACGACCCGCCGGACGTCGTCATCACCGACGTCAGGATGCCGCCCGGGCTCTCGGACGAGGGGTTGCGCGCGGCCGCACGCATCCGCGAGGAGCACCCCCAGGTCGGCATTCTGGTGCTCTCGCAGTACGTCGCCGACGCCTATCTCACCTCGCTCCTCGAGGCTCCGGGCCCCGGCGGCACCGGCTACCTCCTCAAGGACCGGGTCGGCCACGTGCGCGAGTTCCTCGACAGCATCGACCGGGTGGCGGACGGCGGGATGGCCGTGGACCCGGAGGTGGTCCGGCAGCTTCTCGGCCGGCGACGCGACGACGGCCCGCTGGCCGGCCTCACGGCGCGCGAACGCGAGGTGCTGGCGCTGATGGCCGAGGGGCTCACCAACGGCACCATCGCGGCTCGCCTGGTGGTGAGCGAGGCCGCGATCCGCAAGCACGTCGGCAACATCTTCGCCAAGCTCGACCTGGAGCAGGGCACCGATCGACGCGTCTCCGCGGTGCTGACCTACCTACGGGGCTGAGCGCCCTCAGAGCGCGACGGTGCCCCGGACCACGGTGGTCGAGGCGCCGCCGACCCACTGGTCCCCGGCGGCGTCGGTGGTGATGCGTACGTCGCCCGCACGGCCCAACGCCGTGCCCTGCCTGACCGTGTACGACGACCGCGCCACCCCGGCACCGATCAACCAGACCGCGAAGCCGGCGTTCAACGAGCCGGTGACCGGGTCCTCGGGCACAGCCAGCTCGGGACAGAACGCGCGCACCTCGAAGTCGGCCGGCCCGCCGGGGGCATGCGGTCCGATGACGCCGAGGTCGAGGTCGCCGATCGCCGCGTGGTCGGGAGCCAACGCGAGCACGTCCTCGGCACTGTCGAGCAGCAATCCCAACCAGCCGGGACCGTTGTCGATCCAGTTGGCGGCACGCACCTTCTCCGGTGGCACCCCGAGCGCGGCGACCGCCCTGGCCAGGGTCGCGTCGTCGACCGTGCCCGAACGCAGGAACCCCGGTGCCCGGAACGCCAGCGCGGAACCGTCGCGACGCAGCTCGACCAGACCGATGCCGCACTCCTGCACGACTCCGTCGCGCGAGGCCGGCGTACCGCCGTTCTCCAACCAGGCATGGGCGGAGCCCAACGTGGGATGCCCGGCGAAGGGCAGCTCGGCGGACGGCGTGAAGATGCGCAGCCGGTAGTCGGCGCGCGGGTCCGTCGGCGGCAGCAGGAACGTGGTCTCCGACAGGTTCGTCCACCGCGCGAACGCCGCCATCTGCTCGTCGGTCAGTCCGATCGCGTCGTGCACCACGGCCACCGGGTTGCCGGTCAGCGGAGCCGTTGCGAACACGTCCACCTGGGAGAAGTCGTAGCTCGTCATGCCTCCAACCTAGGGCGACGCATCTCACGGGTCACCTGACGAGACCGGGCAGCGTCCACGCGGCGCAGGGCGTTGACTCGGGCCGTGACCTCCACACCCCAGCGAACCGCCGAGATCTCGGACCTGCGCCGCTGGGCGATGCTCGCGGCCAGCACCGTCGCCCAGGCGGCCGGTGCGGTGATGATCCACGGGCCCGCGTTCCTGATCCCGGTGCTGCACGACCAGCGCGACCTGAGCCTGGCCACCGCGGGACTCGTCGCCGCGGCGCCGACCGTCGGCGTGATGCTGACCCTGGTGCTGTGGGGGCTGGTCGTGGACCGGTCGGGGGAACGCTTCGTGCTGCTCGCCGGTCTGGCCGGGACCACCGTCGCCGGCGTCGGCGCCGTCCTGGTCGACAGCACCGCACTGCTCGCGCTCACCCTGCTGCTCGCCGGAGCGGCCGCCGCCTCGACCAGCTCGGCCAGTGGCCGGGTCGTGGTCGGCTGGTTCCCGGCCGAACGCCGCGGGCTGGCGATGGGCATCCGGCAGATGGCCCAGCCCGTCGGGGTCGGCATCGCGGCGATCAGCATCGCCGTCATCGCCGACCGGCACGGGGTCGCCACGGCACTCCTCGTGCCCACGGTCGCGTGTGGCCTCGCCCTGCTCGTGGTCGCGGCCGTCGTCATCGACCCACCCCGACCGGAGCGCAGGGCGGGCGACGCCCCCAACCCCTATGCGACCGACGGCTACCTCTCGCGCATCCACGGAGTCTCGGTGCTGCTCGTGGTGCCGCAGTTCCTGGTCTGGACCTTCGCCCTGGTCTGGCTGGTCAAGGACCGCGACTGGTCACCGGCGGCAGCGGGCACCCTCGTCGCCACCGCCCAGATCGCCGGAGCCTTCGGGCGGATCGCCGTGGGTCATCTCTCGGACGTGGTGGGCAGCCGGATGCGCCCGCTGCAGTGGGTCGCGATCGGCGCCGCGGTGAGCATGCTGCTGCTCGGCATGACCTCCGGCGCGGACTGGCCGGTGGCGGTCGGCCTGATGGTGGTGGCCACCGCGATCACCGTCGCCGACAACGGCCTCGCGTTCACCGCGGTCGCCGAGCGGGCCGGCCCGTTCTGGTCGGGCCGGGCCCTCGGCATCCAGAACACCGCACAGTTCCTGGCCGCGTCCGCCGTACCCCCGATCGCGGGTCTCGCGATCACCGAGTGGGGCTACTCCGCCGCCTTCGCCGCGGCCGCACTGTTCCCACTGCTGGCCATCGGCCTGGTCCCGGTGCGCGACGAGGCCGCCCTCACTTGAGTCGGTAGGCACGCACCAGGGTCTGGTCGAAGGTGGTGCCGTGCACGTCGCTCGCGGCCACCCGCAAGGACACGAACTCCCCCTTGCGTGGGTGCCGATAGCTCGCCACGAACTGACCCCCGCCGCGTTCGACCACGCGGGTCGTCGCCCAGGACTCGCCGTCGTCGTAGGACACCCACACCCGCATGCTGTCGACGGCGCCGGCGCTCGATCCCAGCTGGTGCGTGGCATTGAGGCGCAACGAGACATCGTCGCCGTGACGAGCCGTGTTGGCCAGGTCGAGCGCGGGAGTCGACCCACCACGGGTCAGCCCCGAGTAGTCGACGTCGATCAGCGGCAGCGTCTGCTGGGCACCGGTGCCCGTCGAGGCGAAGGTCCAGACGGTGTGGGTGCGCGTGGAGAGTCCGAGCACCGAGCCGTCGTGCTCGGTGTCCGCCTCGAGCCGGTAGCCGGCCCGCGCGTCCGGGACCGCCACTCCCCCGGCCAGCGTGCCCGAACGATCGAGGAGCAGCTCGTCACCACGATAGAGGCGCAACGTCTCCCGGCTGCCGGCCAGCCCTTTCATCCAGTGGCCGTCGGAGTCGGTCAGTCCGGCGAGGTCGAAGCGCAGCTGCCCGCCGGCGGTGCGCTCGTTGAGCATCCTCCAGTTGTACGGCGTGGCCGTGTTGTTGGCGACCCCCGGCGAGAGGGGGGCACCCAGCCAGTTCTCGGTGACCTCCTGCCCCGGCCGCAGCACCCGCCGGTGCCGGGCGAAGAGCAGGTCACCGGGCATGTTGTAGAGGAACTGCCAGGCACCGTACGTCGTCATGTCCGGGTCGGCGGTGAGGTACTCGGTGCGGGTGTAGCCCAGCTCGGGCACGTAGTCGGCGGCCGTCGGCGTGCTGCACGCACACGGGGTCCAGGACCCGTAGCGCAGGCGCCACCCGTGCTCGCCGGTTCCGGTCGTGTGGAACCGCGACGAGACCGTGGCCAGGTCTCGCTCGCGCACCCGGTAGTCGATGACGCGTGGAATCTGCTGCTGCTCGACGAACGTCAGACCGTAGGCGTACGGCGTCCGCGGCGTACCGGTCAGCCTCAGCTTCGTCGGAGCGTTCCCCGTCGCCAGCCCGCGCAGGCGCAGGCCCTCGGCGCGGTCGACGGCGAGCACCGGCACCGGTCCCCCGACCCACGGATAGAACACCCCCTCCTCCGCCGAGTAGAGCATCACCATCGGTGCGCCGGCGTCCGCGGCGGCCTTCACCTGCTCGGCCCAGGTCATGGTCGAGGACTCCTGCACCAGGGCCACGGATCCCTGCAGCCGGAGGCCGCTCAGGTCGGCGGCGGTGGCGTGCCCGGCGTCGATGACGGGCAGGGTCTGCCTTCCCTCGATCGCGGGACCGCCCTCCTGGACCGCGCCCACCTCGTGGTGACCGCGGCCGACCACCTCCGAGGTCAACAGCGGGACGCCGCTCTCCCACTGCGAGAGCAGCTCGAAGGGGGCGTCGTCGACGCGTTCGGTCGGGGCGACGGAGACCTGCGAGGGCTCGCCGTCGGTGTAGTCCCAGTACCACTCGTCGGAGGTCGACAGATTGGTTCCGGGCTCGCCGCGGTGGAGCTTCATGGTGAGCTCGCGCGGTGTCGAGGTGCGCGGCGTGTGCAGCTGGACGGGTCGCGCGTTGCGGGCATCGAGCGTGACCGTGGAGTTGGGCGCCGTCACCGACACCTGGGGGTCCTGGACGATGCTCTGCTCCTCGACGAAGCGGCCACTGGGGTCCATCGTGGTGACCAGTCCGAAGAGGTTGTAGTCACCCTCCGGGAGCCGCAGCGTCCACTCGGTCTGCTCGCCGGTGAGGTAGATGTTCTCCGGGTAGTAGCGGCCGTCGTGGTCCAGGTACGGCGTGGCGCGCAGCCGTGCGATCGCTGGCTCACCGCGGGTGTTGAGCGCCCGGAACGTCACGTCGACGGTGTCGTCCTGCTTGAGGAAGCCGACCGTGGTCCGCAGCTCGAGCCCGGATCCGTCGGAGGCGGAGACGAGCCCGGAGAACTCCGCGGCCTCGACCTCGGAGACGTCCACGTGCACGGTGGCGTGTGCCTGCCCACCGGCCGGCACCGTCACGGACGACGGCGAGACGGAGAGGACGTCGCCGGAGACCGGATCGCCGTGGTCCTCGACCAGCGTGGTGGTGAGGTCGAGGGTGACCGGCTGGTCGGTGGTGTTGGTGTAGGTGAGCTGCTTGTCGGAGGTCAGCTCGCCGTCGACGAAGGGCCGGGCGAAGTAGCCCATGAACTGCACCCCGGTGTCGACGTACACACCCTGCCGGGTCGCCCGGCCGACGTCGACGACCCCGGCGCCCCGGTCGAATGCATCGCCCGAGGTGGTCGGCCGCGCAGTCGAGGCGAGCGCCGCCTTCACCTGCACGGGCGTCCAGTCGGGGTGCTGTTGCAGCAGCAGGGCGACGGAGCCGGCGACGTGCGGCGAGGCCATGGAGCTGCCGGTCATCGAGGTGTACGCCGAGTCGCCCGACCCGGTGCCGGCGGCGCGGGCGGCGACGATGCCCATCCCCGGTGCCATCACGTCGGGTTTGAGCCCGCCGTCACCGATCAGCCCGTTGCGCGAGCCCGACCACTTCGCGTCGGTCCGCGACACCGCGCCGACGGTCAGGGCACTGGCCGCCGAACCAGGGGTGGTCACGTCCATCGTGCCGGGCTGGCCGATGCTGCCGTTGCCGGCGGCGACCACGAACACCGTGCCGTTCTGCCGGCTGAGCTGGTCGAGGGCCTGGCTCATGGGGTCGTCACCCTTGGTGACCGGGCCGCCCAGGCTCAGGTTCACCACGTCGGCGTCGTTGGCCGAGGCCCACTCCATGCCGTCGATGACCCACGACGCGGCGCCGGCTCCCGAGTCGTTGAGCACCTTGCCGATCATCAGGTCGGCGGCCGGCGCGACGCCGCGGTAGGCACCGTCCGATGCGGCGCCCGATCCGCCGACGATGGAGGCGACATGGGTGCCGTGGCCCGCGTGGTCGACCACCGAGCCGCTGTCGGAGAAGTCGCGGGTCGCGCCGATGCGTCCGGCGAAGTCTGGGTGCGTCGCGTCGATGCCGGAGTCGAGCACGGCGACGGTGACGCCGTCTCCATCGAGCCCGGCCTCCCAGGCCTCCGGCGCCCCGATCTGCTTCGTGCTGCGGTCGAGTGTGGCCGCCACCCGGAAGTCGAGGGACACCTTGGCCAGGCCGGTGCTCAACCGTGCTGGGGCACGTCCGGTGCCGGCCACGTCGGCCCAGAACCTCTCGGCATCGGCCTTGGCGGTCGAGACGGCCAGCGCGTCGATACTCTCGAGCACCCGGTCCCTGGTGGCGCCCCGCGGTGCGGGCTCGTGACGCAGTGGCGTTCGGCGCGCCGCGGCCGCCGTGTACTCGACGATGACCGGCAGCGTGGCCCGGTGCGCGTCGTCGTACTGCTGGCGCACGAGCGAGCTGACGTTGAACAGCTCGGGATCCAGGCGGCCCGCCGCGAGCAGTGCCGAGGCCGACCCGGGCTCGACGTGGACGTCACCCTCCGAGGTGAACGTGTGATAGCCGGCGCGCGGGTCGACCCGGCGTACGACGGTCCCGCGCTGGGTGCCGTCCCCTGCGGTGTCGAGGCGTACGACGTCCCCGGTGACCAGGGTGACCGTCGCCGAGGAGGGGGTGCGGTTGGCCTTGTTGTCCGGGGACGGAGGCGGCGCGCCCACGGCCTGGGAGCCGCCCGGGGCCAGGCCCAGGACGGCGACCGGACCGACGACCAGGGCCAGGATGGTGCTGCGCCAGAACTGCGGTCCCCGCATGAATGAGCTCCTCGGATCGTGACGTGCGATGTCGAGGACCCTAGGGGCCGGGGCACCTCTGTGGGGGCCGGCGCGGTGGCCAGAACGGACATCGCCCCAATCGGCCAGCCGCGGCCGCCGGACCAGAGGTCAGATCAGTCCGCGAGCCCGCGCCTGGACCCCGGCCTGGAAGCGGGAGCGTGCGTCGAGCAGGTCCATCAGGGCGGCCACCCGCCGACGCACGGTGCGCGCGCTGACCTGCAGCTGTCGCGCGATCGCGTCGTCGCCCAACCCGGCGGTCAGCAGGGTGAGCAGCTGCACGTCGACGTCGGCCACCTCGGTGGGGCGGGCGTCGTCGCGGGCGTCCTCGAGCATCGACTCGAGTGGCACGGCACGCTCCCAGAGCGCCTCGAACAGCATCACCAGGGCGTCCAGCAGCGCGGAAGGACCGATCAGCAACCCGGTCGACCCGACCGACTCGGCGTCCATGGTCAGGGGGATCAGCGCCACCCGGCGGTCCGCGATCGACATCTTCAGGGGCAGCCCGCCCAACACCCGGGCCTCCTCGCCCGCGTCGGCTGCGGCGGCCAGCCAGTCGAGCTGGCCGGGCACGTCGAAGGCAGCGGTGTCGTAGATGCCGCGGCTGCGGGCACCGCGGGTGAGGTGCTCGATCTCGTCCTCGTTGACCCCGAGCGTCGACACGTAGGGCGGGCGGTCGAAGGTCAGCACCTCCTCGCGTGCGCCCAGCTGCAGCTGGCGATAGCGCGCCTGCAGGGCGGAGCGGCCGCGCACGATGTCGGCCACTCCGTAGCTGGGCTCCTCCCGTTGCTCGGCGCGGAACTCCTCGGCGATCGCCCGCGCGGCGGCCACGGCGCGCTGCAGCTCGCTCTCACGCTCGGCCACCAGTGCGTCGATGGCGAGGTCGGGTCGCACCGCGACCACCACGTCGTCCGGGTTGCGACTGACCAGACCGAGGGCCTCGAGCCGCCCGATGGCGGCGCCGACGTCGTTGGCGTCGTTGCCGACGGTGGAGCTGACGTCGATCAGCCGGGCCTCGCCGAGCCGCACGACCGCACGATAGACGGCGGTCTCGTCCGGGCTGATCCCGAGAGCTTCGAGCATGCTTCCTGCCTCGCACGTGGCCGGGTGGGCGGCTGGATGCTCCACACTAGTGCCGGGGCCCACCCGGGAGTCGAGGGAATTTCCGCCGGCAGGGCCGCGTCCGTCGCCGAGGAAGGAGCCGCCATGAGCCAGGTGCCCGCCGCCACCCGCACCTTGCGGGTGCTGCGCTTTCTCGCCGACCAACCCGGCCCCGTGCCGCTCGACCGGATCATGACCGAGGTCGACCTCCCCCGCAGCACGGCGTACCACCTGATCAACGCGATGGTCGACGAAGGCTTCGTCACCCACCTCGCCGACGAGCGGCGGTACGGACTGGGCGTCGCGGCGTTCGAGGTCGGCAGCGGCTACACGCGGCAGGCGCCCTTGCAGAGGCTGGCCCGCCGCCCGTTGGCCCAGCTCGTCGACCGCACCGGCCACAGCGCCCACCTGGCGGTGCTGCACGGACGCGACGTGCTCTACGTCGTCGAGGAGCGTGCCCCGGGACGGCCGCCGCTGGTCTCCGACGTCGGCGTGCGCCTGCCCGCGCACCTGACCGCCAGCGGCCGAGCCATCCTGGCCGCACTTCCTGCCCAGCAGGTGCGGGCCGCCTATCCCGATCGCGCCGCGTTCGTCGACCGGCACGGCAAGGGTCCGGCGGGGCCGCGCCAGCTCAAGGCCGTGCTCCAGGAGACTCGCCAGCGCGGGTTCGCCACCGAGGACGGCGAGGTCACGCCGGGCTTCGCCAGCGTCGCCGCTGCGGTGCTCGACCACAACGGCTACCCCGTCGCCGGCGTCGCGATCACCCACGAGTCCGACGAGGCGGTGGCCAACCTCGAGGCTGAAATACGACGTACGGCGGCCGAGCTCTCCCAACGTGTCTCGGGCCGACGGCAATAGAACCCGTTCTCGTTCAGGAGTGACCTGGGGCACACAGCTTCGTTGTGCACTGCATGAAGCTGACGGTCGACCGCTCGCAGTTGCGCCTCCTGATCGCCTCGGCGCTGGCCACCGGCCTCGTCGCCGCCGTGGTCACCGTGCCGTCGTACGAGCTCAGCAACACCGTGAGCGTGACCGACGCCTATGACGCAGCGCGGCCGGTGCGGGCCGCCGACGGTCACTGGCACACGCACGATCCCGCCCGCAAGAACGACCTCAGCCAGGCCGACGAGCTTTCCAACGGCACCGCAGCCTCTGTCCGTGCCGGAACGTCGGATCCGACCACCGCCGACCAGGCACGCAGGAACGCGGCGTACGTCGCGCGGAGCCGCACCAGCGTCGACCCGACGCTGACCAGGGCCACCCTGCGCAGCCCGCGCCTGACCGTGCCCGAGAACCGGTACGCCGTCGCGGGCGGCTGCTATGCGCTGGCGGGTGCACCGATCCGGTTCCAGGCCACCGACCTGGGCGCGAACCTGCTCTACACGAAGACCCGGGCGTTCCTCACCGCGTCGGGCAACGGCGCGGTGACCGCGGCGCCCAAACCGTCGGTCGACGCGGAGTGGGTCACCCGCAAGACCTCGGCCGGGTTCACCTTCCAGCTCGCCGACGGCCGCTACCTGGCCGGCAACGGAACCACCACGTCGGCGACTCCGCAGGCCTTCGGGCTGCGCACCACGACCGGCTGCCCGGCGTACCCGGAGGTCGAGGTGAACGTCACGGGCGCCCCGCACGCCGGGGTCACCTCGTTCCAGGAGGTGCGCGGCTACATCGACGCGCACGTGCACGGCATGGCCTTCGAGTTCCTCGGCGGCAAGATCCACTGCGGCAAGCCGTGGGACAAGTACGGCGCTCCCTCCGCCCTGGTCGACTGCCCGGACCACACGCTGACCAACGGCAAGGGCGCCCTGCTCGAGGCGGTCCTGTCCGGCAAGACCTCCCACGACCCGATCGGTTGGCCGACGTTCAAGGACTGGCCGGCACCGAAGTCGCTGACCCACGAGGGCACCTACTACAAGTGGATGGAGCGGGCCTGGCGCGGCGGCCAGCGCATCTTCGTCAACCTGCTGGTCGAGAACGGCAAGCTCTGCCAGATCTATCCGATGAAGAAGAACTCCTGCAACGACATGGAGTCGGCCAAGCTCCAGGCCCGGGACATGCGCGCGATGGAGCGCTACATCGACGCGCAGTACGGCGGACCCGGCAAGGGCTGGTACCGCATCGTCACCAGCCCGCAGCAGGCCCGCACGGTGATCAACCAGGGCAAGCTGGCCGTGGTGATGGGCATCGAGGTGAGCATCCCGTTCGGCTGCACGATGAAGCTTGACATCCCGCAGTGCGACAAGGGATCCATCAAGAGACAGCTCGACGACCTCTACGACATCGGCGTGCGCCAGATGGAGCTGGTCAACAAGTTCGACAACGCCCTCTCCGGGGTGGCCGGCGACGAGGGCGCGGTCGGCGCCGTGGTCAACCTGGCCAACTTCCTCGAGACCGGTTCGTTCTGGAACATGAAGCACTGCGAGCCGGCCGACGGCGAGTCGGCCGACAAGACCCAGTTCGCGCTGCCCGACATCAGCGGCGGCCAACAGGACGCCCTCTTCGGCGCCGTGGCCCAGATCGCCGGGATCGGCCTGCCGGCACTGCCGCTCTATGGCACCCCTCTGCACTGCAACCAGCGCGGGCTCACCGACCTCGGCAGCTATGCCGTGCAGCAGCTGATGGCCAAGAAGATGCTGGTCGACCCCGACCACATGAGCGTCAAGGGTCGCCAGGCCACCCTGACCCAGCTGGAGAAGGCGCACTACTCCGGTGTGGTCTCGAGCCACTCGTGGTCGACGCCCGACGCCTACCCGCGCATCTACAGGTTGGGCGGGTTCGTGGCCCCGATGGCTGGCGACTCCACCGGCTTCCTGAAGAAGTGGCAGCGACACCTGGGCTGGGCCGACAAGCGGTTCTACTTCGGGTTCGGCTACGGCGCCGACATCAACGGGCTCGCCGAGCAGGGCGAGCCCCGCGGCGCCGACGCACCCACCAAGGTCACCTACCCCTTCACCGGGCTGGGCGGTGTCCAGGTCGGGCAACAGCACAGCGGCCAGCGGGTCTATGACATCAACGTCGACGGGGTCGCACACTACGGCCTCTATCCCGACTGGATCGAAGACCTCCGCCACCTTGGCGGCGCCTCGCAGGGAAAGGCGATCGTCGAGGATCTCACCCGCGGCCCGGAGGCCTACCTGCAGACGTGGGAGCGCGCGCAGGGGATCAGGCCGGACTCGTGCCGCAACCCTGCCCTGCGTCGTACGCCGGCCGCAGTGAAGCGGCTGGTGCGCCCGGGCATGACCACGACCGCGGTGCTGCGGGCGGTGGGCCAGCCGTTCACCCGGCTGGGCACGACCTACGGCATCTGCGCAAGGACCAGCACCCGGGCGAAGGTGCGCATGACGATCACCTTCACCCGGGCCGGGCGAGTCAGCTCGGTCCGCTGATCAGCGGCCTTCGAGCTTCTTCTCGAGGGCACTGATCATCGAGCCGACCGCCAATGACAAACCAGGCTTGACGATCACGGCGCTCGGGCCGGCCAGTTTGGCCACCTCGACGGCGACGGTCCACGTCAGCCGCGACCCGGTGGGCGTGGCCTCGACGACGTAGTCCTCGGCGAAGCGACGGATCCCGGGCTTGGTGGACTCGGCGACCGCGAACGTCATCCGCTGGTTCTCGTCCCAGCGGTAGAACTTCTCGCGCACGGTGACGGCACCGCCGACGGTGACCTCGCGGATCGTGCCGACCCCGAAGGGCCGGCCACCCAGCCACTGCACCTTGGTGACACCGGGTCCCCAGGAGACGACCGCGTCGTCGGCGGCCAGCGCCTCCCACAGCGTCTCGACGGGTACGCCGACCTCGATCACCTTGGTGGTGACCGCCGGAGCGGTGCGGAGGAAGTCGTCGTCGGCCGGCTCGAGTGGGTACCAGTGGGTCATGTGGCGATCCTTTGGGAGCTGGAGGACGAGAAAGGGACTTCTTCATCGATGCACGAGCGGAGGGGTGGCCGCCCTGCGCAGGGCCCGCCGAGCCTCCGGCACGAGGCGATACATCGTCACATAGGAGTGCACCTGCCCACGCGAGATGATCAGCTTGTCGGCCACGCCGGCCCGCGTCACCGCTGGCGCCGCATGGGTGCTGGCGAGCGCCGCGAGGAGATCTTCGCCTGCGCCCGGCGCCTGTCCACCCAGGGCCTGCTGAGCATCGTCACGAGGTCCTGCCCACCGCCGTCCCGGGTCGCGACAAGGTGGTGCGGGCCAAGGGCCACCAAGCACCGGGCAGCGGAGGGTCGGACCCGGTGGTTACCAACAAGTAGGATCACTCTCACACCGCGGGACCCCTGACGTGGCGGCAGCTGCGGGAATAGGGTGCCCGAGAGCAGGTGCAGAGCGATCCGCCTGGGCCACCAGGGGTTTGACGACGAGGAGCAGTTCTTTCATGCAGATCTTCGCCATTGTGGTGTCGTTGGCGGTCACGGTTGTCGCCGTGGTGCTGACCACCCGAGCAGTCCGGGCCATGCTCGGCACGATCCGGATCGGCCAGCCGGCTCTCGGACGTACCGACCGCCCGGCGGCGCGCACCGTGACCATGCTGAAGGAGACCTTCCTCCACACGCGCATGCTGCAGTGGACCTGGGTCGGCATCCTCCACTGGTTCGCCTACGCGGCCTTCCTCGTGCTCTCGACCGCCGTACTCCAGGCGTTCTTCCAGCTGTTCAAGGCTGACTTCGCCTGGCCGATCATCGGCCACTGGGTGCTCTACGAATGGGTCTGCGAGATCCTCGGTCTGCTGGGCGCCATCGCGATCATCCCGCTCTCGATCTACCGCCAGATCAAGCACCCCAAGCGTCTGGGCCGCGAGAGCCGGTTCTTCGGCTCCACCATGTGGCAGGCCTACTTCGTCGAGGCGATGGTGTTCCTCGAGAGCATCGCGATCCTTTTCATCCGCGGCGCGGAATACAAGTTCGTCGATCACGCCGAGGCCTCGCACTTCCCGATCAGCCAGCTGTTCAGCCACCTCTACCCGGACTCGAAGTCCTCGCTCGAGAACATCATCTTCTTCATCGCGATGGTCAAGATCGTCTCCGCGATGGCCTGGCTGATCGTGATCTCCTCGAACCTGACGATGGGGGTCGCCTGGCACCGGTTCACCGCCTGGTTCAACATCTGGTTCAAGCGCGAGTCCTCCGGCGGCACGGCGCTGGGCGCCCTCAAGCCGCTGACCTCCGACGGCAAGGCGATCACCCTCGACGACATCGACGACCTCGACGAGGACTCCACGTTGGGCGTCGGCAGCATCACCGACTTCTCATGGAAGGGCATCCTCGACTTCACCACCTGCACCGAGTGCGGCCGTTGCCAGTCGCAGTGCCCCGCGTGGAACACCGAGAAGCCGCTCTCCCCGAAGCTCCTGATGATGGGTCTGCGCGAGCACGCCTACGCGACCGCCGGCACGATCGGTGAGCACGACGCCGAAGGCGCCGAGGCGGCCGAGCAGAAGTCCCTGATCGGCAAGGCCGAGCCCGGCGAGGGCGGCGACGTCACCGACTGGTTCTACAACCCCGAGGGTGCCGACTTCGTCATCGACGAGGACGTGCTCTGGTCGTGCACGTCGTGTGGCGCCTGCGTGCAGCAGTGCCCGGTCGACATCGAGCACGTCGACCACATCATCGACATGCGCCGCTACCAGGTGCTGGTCGAGTCGAACTTCCCGGCCGAGCTCAACGGCCTGTTCAAGGGCCTGGAGAACAAGGGCAACCCCTGGAACATGTCCGCCACGGCGCGCATGGACTGGGCCAAGGACCTGCCGTTCGAGGTCAAGGAGGTCGGCAAGGATCTTGACGACCTCGAGTCCGTCGACTGGTTGTTCTGGGTCGGCTGCGCCGGTGCCTACGAGGACCGCGCGAAGAAGACCACCCGAGCCGTGGCCGAGCTGCTCGACATGGCCGGCGTGACCTTCGGCGTGCTCGGCAACGGCGAGACCTGCACCGGCGACCCGGCCCGTCGCGCCGGCAACGAGTTCGTCTTCCAGGGCCTGGCCCAGCAGAACGTCGAGACGTTCAAGGAGTTCAAGGTCAAGAAGGTCGTCTCGACCTGTGCCCACTGCTTCAACACGCTCAAGAACGAGTACAAGGACTTCGGCATCGAGCTCGAGGTCGTGCACCACACCCAGCTGCTCAACCGCCTGGTGCGCGAGGGCAAGCTGACCCCGGTCACCGAAGGTGCCGGCGCCGCGAAGCGCTCGATCACCTACCACGACCCGTGCTACATCGGCCGCCACAACGGCGTCTACGAGCCGCCGCGCGAGCTGCTGCAGGTGCTGCCCGGCGCCGAGGTCAAGGAGATGCCGCGCAACTCCGAGAAGTCCTTCTGCTGTGGCGCCGGTGGTGCCCGCATGTGGATGGAGGAGACCATCGGCGAGCGGATCAACGTCAACCGCACCAAGGAGGCCGTCGCCACCGGCGCCGACCAGATCGCCGTCGGCTGCCCGTTCTGTCGTGTGATGCTCTCCGACGGCCTCACCGCCGAGCAGGCCAACGGCGGTGCCCGCGAAGAGGTCGAGGTGCTGGACGTCGCGCAGATGCTGCTCGCCTCGGTCAAGGGCGAGGTCGCCACCCGTGTCCGCAAGCCCGAGGCCAAGAAGGCCGCGGCGACCAAGGCCGAACCGCAGGCCGGCGACGTCACGCAGACCGAGTCCACGGTGTCCAGGACCGAGGACGTCGGCCCCGCCGCCAAGGCCTCCGGTGGCTCGTCACTGTTCGACACCCCGGCCGACTCCGCGCCTGCCGAGAAGCCCGCAGCTTCGGGCGGGTCGCTGTTCGACACCCCGGCCGACTCCGCACCTGCCGAGAAGCCCGCGGCCGAAGCGAAGTCGGACGACCTGGGTTCGGGCGGCTCACTCTTCGACGTCGCGCCCGAAGCCCCGGCCGAGAAGCCCGCGGCTGCGCCGGCGGCCACGGCGGAGCCCGAGGCCGGCACCACCGACCTGGGCTCCAGTGGGTCCCTCTTCGACGTCGCGCCCGACGCGCCCGCCGACAAGCCCGCAACCGCACCCGCGCCCAAGGCGGAAACGGCAAAGGAGGCCGAGGCCGCTCCGGCAGCCCCGCCGGAGACTCCCGACCTGGGATCTGGCGGATCGCTCTTCGACATCCCGGCCACGGAGCCGGCTGCCCCGGCAGCCAGGACCGAGGCGCCGGAGACGACCGGGGCCACCTCGGAGCCGACCACCACGGAGTCCGCCGCTCCCGCGTCCCCGAGCACCGCGCCGACGCCGAACACGGACGTCGACCTCTCCAGCGGATCGCTCTTCGACATCCCGGCACCCGAGGCGGCACCGGTTGCGAAGGCCGCTGCCCCCGCCGACTCCGACGAGGCCGACTCCGACGAGGCAGCAGGCGTCACCGCACCAACCCCGGAGTCCGACCCGGAGACGATCCTCGACGCCGACGACGCTCCGGCCGAGGAGCCGAAGGCCCAGCCCGCCGTTGCTGAGACGCCGGCTGCAGCGGCCGGCGCGGCGTCGGCCCCGGCCACGGACGTCGACATCTCCAGCGTCGGGTCGCTGTTCGACATCGCCGCCCCTGAGGCGACGACGGTCGAGAAGTCGGCAGCAGCACCGGCCGCATCGACAGCCGACGCTCCTGCTCCCGAGGCACCGGTTTCCAACGAGGCGCCGGTTTCCGACGAGGCGCCGACGACGGAGGCCGTGGCTGAGGAGTCAGCGAGCGAGCCGGCAGCCGAATCGGCCCCGGCAGAGGCTGAGGCACCGCTCTCGGGCGCCGAGCTCTCCCAGGCAGCGACGGAGGCCTCCCCGGAATCCGACCCGGAGACGATCCCCGACGCCGAGGACGCCGAGGTCCCCGCACCCGTGGTGGAGTCAGAGAACGAGCCGGTCGAGGAAGTCGCTGGCGAGGAGGAGGCCGACCAGGTGCCGACCCAGGCACCCGCGAAGCCCCAGGCCGAGGCTCACACCCCGAAGCAGGCCGACATCAACGAGGCGGGCTCACTCTTCGACCTCTGAGCCCGGTCTCGACAACTGCTGCACCGGATCCCAGTCACCTGTGGCTGGGATCCGGTGCAGCAGTTCATTTCAGGCGCTGTGACCTTTCCACACCCGGCTCGTTGGGCGAATCAGGTGCAACCCGGGAGGGGTTGTCACGCCCGAGAGGTGCTCCATGCGAATCCGTCGAACCGCCACGTCCGTTCTCGCCGGCCTGGCCGGCCTCGCGCTGGTCGCCGCCACGGGGCTGGCCCCCGCCCAGGCGACCGGCGCCTCCGCGGCCCCGTCACCGACGGCAGTCGGCGTCGACCTGGTCCGGGCAACGGCAGCCGGCGACACCTGGACCCCGCGCGCTGAGGACTACTCCGACACCGTCACGATCACGGATCTCGCCATCCCGATGTCGGACGGCGTCACGCTGCGCGGCGACCTCACGGTCCCCGCCGGGCCCGACGGCACGGCGATCGAGACCAAGCTGCCCGTGGTGGTCACCATCACGGCGTACAACAAGTCGCTGCAGGCGTACGCCGGCGGGTTGGCCGGTGGCGATCAGTCGTACCTGGTCAAGCGTGGCTACGCCCAGCTGACCGTCGACGCGCGGGGCACCGGCAGCTCCGAGGGCACCTGGCAGGCGTTCGCCGCCCGGGAGAACAAGGACGCCGGCGAGATCATGACCTGGGCCCACGAGCAGGAATGGTCCAACGGGAACACCGCGATGACCGGGCCGTCGTACATGGGGATCAGCCAGATCTGGGCCGGCTCCGCTCAGCCGCCCGGGCTCAAGGCACTGTTCCCACAGGTCCCGGGCGCCGACGTCTACCGCGACGTCGTGGCCTCCGGCGGACAGATCGACGTCGGCTTCATCCCGCTGTGGATCGGCATCGTCACCGGGCTCGGTGTGCTGCCGCCGGCGGTCACCGCCGACGACCCGGCCTCGGGAATCGGGGCGCAGCTCTCGCACCTCTCCGGCGCACTCACGTTCACCACTCCCCTCCTGCTCAACGCGGTGCTCGGCAACGAGCCGTCGTACGACGGGCAGTTCTACAAGGAGCGCAGCGCGATCAACGTGGTCGACAAGGTCAACGTGCCGACGTTCTTCGTCTCCGGTGAGTACGACCTGTTCCAGCGCGGCACCCCGCTGCTCTTCGAGAACCTGCAGTCCCGGGGCGTGCCGACCAAGATGATCATCGGCCCGTGGGACCACCTGCAGGGCAGCTCGGGTGAGGACATCGACCAGGCCGGCCACGGCGAGCTCGGCGAGCTGCAGCTGCGCTGGTTCGACCACTACGTGAAGGGCCTGCCCGACCCGACGCTCGACTCCGACATCGCCCCGCTGACCTACTACGAGCAGGGCACCGGCGACTGGCGCACCAGTCAGAAGTGGATCGGACCGCAGCTTCGGGCCACCTCCTACCGCCTGTCCGGGTCGGCCACGACCGGGGTGAAGAACGGTGGCCTGACCACGGGTACGCCGACCGCCGGCACCGCCGACGTACTCCCGATCCCGGTGGCCGGACTGTGCACCCGCTCGATGAACCAGTGGACCGCGGGCCTGCCGAACATGACCGGCCTGGCCAACCCGTGTCTGACGAACAACGCGCTCAACGACAAGGCGGGCGTGGTCTTCGAGACCGAGCCGGTGACGACACCGGTCTCGATCCAGGGACCGATCAATGCGCGGCTCTACGTCTCGAGCCTGAGCGGCGACGGCATGCTGTCGGTCGCGGTCGAGGACGTCGCCCCCGACGGCACCGTCTCGCGTCTGACCGGGGGCTGGCAGGTGATCTCGTTCCGCGAGCTCGACACGGCGAAGTCGCGCCATCTCGACGGCAAGCTGATCCAGCCCTTCCACCCGTTCACCAAGGCGTCGAAGAAGAAGTTGCTCGGCGGTGCGGTCGAGCCGGTCGACGTCGAGGTCTTCCCGACCGCTGCGCAGATCCAGAAGGGCCACCGTTTGCGTCTCGCCGTCCAGGCCTTCGACATCCCGCACTTGCTGCCGACCCTGCCCGACCTGCTCGGCCACCTGACGATGATCAAGGTCCACTCCTCAGCGACCTACCCCTCCGAGCTCACCCTGCCCACGATCAAGCCGGCGACCCCGCGATGACCGAGCACGTCCACTGAGCGCACGATCCGTGTCGACTTCGTCGCGAATCTCGACCGATTTCGTGCGCTCAACGCGTCGTTGGGAACCGATCGCCACACCTCCCCGGTCATACGGTGTGAACGGGGAGAGGAGCCCACGTGGACTTCGCCGAGTACGTCGCCGCGCGCCGGCCAGCGTTGGTGCGCTGCGCGGTGCTCCTCGGCTGCCCGTCACCTGACGCGGAAGACCTCGTCCAGACCACGTTGACCAAGGCCTTCCGGCACTGGCGGCGCGTGTCGAAGGCGGACCAGCCCGACGCCTACGTCCACCGCATGCTGGTCAACTGCCTGCGCGACGCCCGGGCCCGGCGCTGGGGTGGCGAACTGCCGACCGAACACCTTCCGGAGCCGCCCGCCATGAACACCGATCTGGCCGACGGCTTCGCCGTACGACGGGCGCTGGCGGCAATGAGTCCGCAGCATCGCGAGGTGCTCGTGCTCAGGTTCTACGCCGACCTCTCCGAGCGCGCGGTCGCCGACGCGCTCGGCCTGCCCGCCGGCACTGTGAAGAGCCGGACTTCCCGCGCGCTCAAGGCGCTGGCCGCGGACGAAAACATCGTGAGGAGCATCTGATGTTCGACGAACACGAAGCCCGCAGGCTGCTGGGCCGGGCCGCGGACACGATCGAGGTCTCGTCGGCATTGTCCGCTCCGCCTCCCCCGCGTCGACGTACGGCGCTCATCGCCGCAGCAGCCGTGGCCGCACTGGCCGTCGGCGGCGGCATCGTGGCCAGCCAGCTCGACATCGGAGACGACAATCAGGATCCAACTGCTCCACATGCTGACGGGACCGTGCCGTCCGTGTTCAGCCACTCGGAGGGCTCCGCTCGGGCCTTGCTCAGTGCAGCGGGCTACGACGTCAAGATCGAGGAACGGCACGCATGCACGGAGGCAGGCCGCGCCGAGCAAACTCGCCCTGTCGCCGGCTCACCCCTCCCCGCGCGCTCCGCCGTCACCCTCGTCGTGTCACTCGGCCCTGCGCCGGGTTGGTTGTGCGAATCGATCAGCAACAAGTCCGACTGGGAATTCCTCGACTTCGCGAACGGACGAGGTCCGGCACCGCGCTTCGCCAAGACCGTGACCGTGGTGCTCGATGGCGGGAAGCCCTACACGCTCACATCCGACGAGGCCTCCGACCCGGACGCGTGGGGTGACCCCCTGCCCCTGAAGGTGCTGGCTGACGCCACTCACGAGGTTCAGCAGATCAACGGAACATGGGTCACTCCCGTCCTGGCCGTGACGAACGGGATCCCCAAACTCGACCGGTGCGGAGTCACGCGACCCGCCTTCGTGGGTTTCCGGGAAGCCCGCACGCTCGACATCGAGTTTCTTGTCGACGGCGTCTTCGGCTGTCCGCCGTCCGTCGATGTCTATCGCACGGACGGCTTGATCGACAGCGTGGTGATCCACAACAAGAAGGGGTTCGGCGCCGGCGGTCCGGAGCACGTCGGCGTACCCATCCTGGTCGGCCACACCTACGCCGAAGCCGAGGATCGGCTGCGCAGCCTAGACCTCGTGGCGGAGGCCCGCCAGGTCGCGACCTGCACCGATCGGCCCGGCCGGGTGATCGCCCAGCGCCCTCGCCAGACCAGCAGAGCTGTGCGGGGATCGGCAGTCATGCTCGACGTGGCCAAGGCCCCGGCGTCCGGGTGCGACTACGGCGCAGCGCCCGACATGGAGGACGTCGCCGAACTGTTCGTCAAGTTCGCACGTGGAGAAATCTCATCCCCTCCGGTGGACACGCCCGTCGACCTCTATCTCGGCCACACGCTTCAGAAGACGATCGGTGCTGTCGATGCGAACGACCCCGCGACCTATGACCTCTGCACGGCGTACGCGGGCGTCTCCTGTCCGATGTCTGCGGTGCGCCTGATCTCAGAGCATGCGGGCGGACTGCAGTACGACGCGGCGATTCCGAACCTCTCGTGCCTGGAGACGCTTGGCGAGCTGCCGCCCGGCCTGGACGATCCACGCCGCACGGTTGCGATCTCGCCTCGCGAAGCAGGCGGCTGCGGCGAACAGTGGGTCGTACTCCTCTCGGTCAACGACGTCGGCCAGGTCGGAGCCGTCGACGTCGTCCTTGGCGCGCCCTGACGCCACCGTGACGCCAAGTGATGTCACGATGTCCTTGACTTGGACGTCAGAGTGATGTCATTGTGGTGCGCATGGACATCACGCCGTACGTCGACAGCCTCCGCCGAGACCTCGTGGCCGCGGCCGACACCGGCGACGCCCAGATGAAGGCCGCCGCCGAGCGCCTGGCGATGGCGCTCGACCCGGCCGCCCGACTGGCGCTCATGGAGGCCATCTCCCACGCGGCGAACGAGATCACCTCCGAGATGCCCTCGGGCTCGGTCGACGTTCGCCTCAACGGCCGCGAGCTGGGCTTCGTGATCGACACCCCGGCCGCCGCCCCCGCTCCGCCGCCGCCCCCGGCGCCGCCGGCCCCCGAGGACGTCGAGGAGGACGGCGCGGTCGCCCGCATCACACTCCGCATTCCGGAGTCGGTGAAGGCCAAGGCCGAGGAGAAGGCGGCTCGCGCCGGACACTCGCTCAACACCTGGCTGGTCAACGTGGTCCGCTCAGCGACCAACGACAACGACAACGCGATCAACGTCGACATCGACCTCTCGAGCCTGCCGTTCCTCGGCGGCGACCCGTTCGGGCGAGGCCAGGCTCGCGGCAAGCGCCGCATGTCCGGCTGGGTCTGACCGAAGACCGCAAACCCCATCCAACACCCGCACGCTCCAGCACCCAGGCTGGAGTGGTGGACGAACACACCCTGGAGAGCCCCATGGAACGCACCTTCGCAACGCCCCAGCCCGTCGAGCTGTACGTCGAACTCGGCCGCGGCGCGCTGTCCGTCGCCACCGGTGACGTCACGCAGACCACGGTCACCGTCACCGGCAAGCACGCCGACGAGGTGCTGGTCGAGCAGAACGACACCCTGATCTCGGTCATCGCGCCCCGCGATCGCGCCGGCTTCTTCGGCACCAACGAGGCGCGCCTCGACGTCACGGTCTCCCTGCCCGCCGACTCGCGAGTGATCACCAAGACCGGGTCCGCCGACCAGGTCCTGGAAGGCCGTTACGAGCTCGGCAAGCTCAAGTCCGGGTCGGGCGACATCCGCATCGACGACGTCACCGGGGCACTGGTGGTCAACACCGGATCCGGCGACATCGCGATCGCTTCCTGCGCCGGCGATCTCCGGATCAAGAGCGGCTCGGGCGACGTCCGCGTCGCCCACACGACGGCCTCCGCGGGCGTGTCGACCGGCAGTGGCGACATCACCTTCGAACGGACCGACGCCGACGTGGTCGCGAAGTCCGGCTCCGGCGACCTCGGCATCACGCTGGCCGGCGGTGACGTCACCGCGCAGACCGCCAGCGGCAACGTCACCGTTCGCGAGCTGCGCCGCGGCAGCCTCACCTCGAAGAACGCCTCCGGCAACATCGCGGTCGGCATCCCCGCCGGCATCCCGGTCTGGACCGACGTCAACACCGTCACCGGCCGCATCGCCTCCGACCTTGCCGGTGCCGGTCAGCCCGAGCCCGACCAGGACTACATCGAACTCCGCGCCACCACCGTCAGCGGCGACATCAGCCTCAAGCAGCTGTGATCGCCCACCCTCGCGAAAGGAAGCACCATGACCACGAGCTACGAAACCTCAGAGATGGCCCGCCAGATGATCGAGCAGCGCATCTCCCGGGCATCCGAAGACCGCCTGGCCCACGACCACGTCCGATTCCCCGAACCCCGCCGGCACGCGCTGGCCCGGCGGCTGCGCCGGGTGGCCGACGCGATCGACAACTGAGCGGCCCGACTCAACGAAGACTGAGGGTCAGGAGCGCATGGCGACGCCGCGGCGCCAGTAGCCCATGAACGCCACCTGGTGCCGGTCGATCTCGAGCTCCTTGACCAGGGCACGACGCAGGGTCGTCACGACCTTCGACTCGCCCGCGATCCACGCGTAGATGCCGGCCAGGTCATGACCCACGACCACGGCTGCGTCGTCGAGCTCCTCGCCCGAGGACGAGTACGTCGGGGTCTCCCACAGGTCCGGGTCGACCGCGTCGTCGGTCACCGGCTCGACCACCGGAGGCAGGCCGAAGTGGTCACGCACGGTGGCGATCTGCTTCTGGCCGTGCGGGGCTCCGTCGCGAGGCAGCCAGATCAGCTCGATCCCCTCGGGATGGGCCAGCTCCTGGACGTCACCGGCGACCGGAACCTCGAGGATCGCCGTGCCGATGGCCGTGGCCGGCAGGCCCGCCAGGATCGAGGCGATCGCCGGGACCGCGGTCTCGTCGCCCGCCAGGAACAGGTTGCGTGCCGCACCGGGGTCGAACTCGATGCCACCGAACGGGACACCGCGGCGCGGCGCCAGGATCACCAGGCGGTCACCCACCGTGGCCGTCGCGGCCCACGAGGAGCCCGGACCGGTCGCCCCGTCGGCCAGGTGCAGCACGAAGTCGATGACCAACCGGGTGTCGGCTCCCTGGCCACGCACCTCGCGGACGGTGTAGGTGCGCATGTGTCCGCGCTCCTCGGCGGGGATCTCCATCCACGTCGTGAACCAGGACTCGTCGGCGCCTTCGAACGAGGCCAGGTTGCCGGAGTCGGTGGGAAAGACCAACTTGATCCGCTGGTCGTGGAGCGGACCGTCGACACCGAAGTCGGCCAGCGCCTCGCTGGCCAGCTCGGCACGGACGAAGGTCGGGCTGATCAGCTCGACCGCGGTCACCTCGACCTCGGCAAGGATCATCGGGAGTTCTTGCGTGGCGGTGCTCATGCGAGAGGCGTCCTTCCTGGACGAAGACTAAGTTAGGTGAGCCTAACCTTTATCTCCTCCGGGTGACACCCCGATCCCAGACTTCGGCGTCAGATCTCCGTGCGGTGGAAGTTCTGGAACGAGCGCGAGGGCGTCGGTCCACGCTGGCCCTGGTAGCGCGAGCCGTACTTCTCCGAGCCATAGGGGTGCAGCGACGGTGAGGTCAGCCGGAAGAAGCAGAGCTGGCCGATCTTCATGCCGGGGTAGAGCTTGATCGGCAACGTCGCGACGTTGGCCAGCTCGAGCGTGACGTGACCGCTGAAGCCGGGGTCGACGAAGCCGGCGGTGGCGTGGGTCAGCAGGCCCAGCCGGCCGAGCGACGACTTGCCCTCGACCCGCGCCGCGATGTCGTCGGGCAGGCTGACCACCTCGTACGTCGACCCGAGCACGAACTCACCAGGGTGGAGGATGAACGGGTCATCGCCCTCGGCCTCGATCTCGCGAGTCAGGTCGGACTGGTCGGCCGCCGGGTCGATGTGGGGGTAGCGGTGGTTCTCGAAGACCCGGAAGAACCGGTCGAGGCGGAAGTCGATGCTCGAGGGTTGCACCATCGCCGGGTCGTAGGGCTCGACGGCGATCCGCTTCGCGTCGATCTCGGCCAGGATGTCGCGGTCTGAGAGAAGCACGCCGACAACCTACCCGGCGCAGCCCCGCTGGGGACCCCCCTCCGCCCATCGAGCCACCTCGTTCCATCATGGAGCATGACCTTTCACCGGTACGTCGCCATCGGCGACTCCTTCACCGAAGGGGTCGGCGATCCCGATCCGACCCGTCCCAACGGCCTGCGAGGCTGGGCGGACCTCGTCGCCGAACAGCTCGCCGCGGGCGTCCCCGACTTCGGCTACGCCAACCTGGCGATCCGCGGCCGCAAGCTGGACGGCGTACTCGCCGAGCAGATCGAGCCGGCGGTGGCGATGCGGCCCGACCTGGTGACGATCTATGCCGGCGGCAACGACATGCTCCGCCCGAAGGTCGACCTCAACGGCCTGGTCAGTCGCTACGACGACGGTCTCGGCAAGCTGGCCGCCGACGGCGCCCACCTCGTGATGTGGACCGCGCACGACCCAAGCGCGTCACGGTTCTACGCCCCGCTGCGCGGCCGCTTCGCGATCTACAACGAGCTGATCCGTGAGCTCGCCGAGAAGTACGACGCCACCCTGATCGACTTCTGGCGCATGCGGGAGTACCAGGGCTGGGAGCTCTGGTCCGACGATCGCCTGCACATGAACTCCGCGGGCCATCAGCGCATGGCGATCGCGGTTCTCGACGGGCTCGGCATCGAGCACACGCTCGAGATGCCCGCGGCGGCACCCGCGCGCCCGCCACTACCGCGTCGCGACGCCGTGGCGCAGAACCTCCGGTGGACCAGGGCCGAGGCCCTGCCCTGGGTTCATCGGCGCCTGACCGGGAGGTCCTCGGGAGACACGGTCAACCCTCGACGCCCGGTTCTCGGCCCGGTCGAGTAGCATCTCCCCGTCCGGCTCTGCTCTGCGAGAACGGGCTCACGTGGTTCCACAACGCGTGGCCCCGCCCCACACAGTCCGACCGGACACTGCGGACGTAGCTCAGTTGGTAGAGCGCGACCTTCCCAAGGTCGATGTCGCGAGTTCGAGTCTCGTCGTCCGCTCCACTCCCCCTCCCTACCCACGAGTCGTGGGTTTCCGTGCGTTGAGTCGTGGGTTTCCGTGCGTTGAGTCGTGGGTTTCCGTGCGGCGGCAATCACCAAACCCCCACGTCGAGCGACCAGAACTCACAAGTCGCGACCCCAGAATCAACAACTCGTGAATGACAAGGGTGTGATTCATCGGCGTGTCGCTCTCATGTTTCTTGTGTGACTAGTGGGACACTTGACGATTCGTGTGATCTCTGGGGAGAGTGGGACGCGGCCCACTCCCCCACCCCATCGAGGTCTTCCTCATGAACCGCCGCCGAAGTGCCGCGATCGGCACCTTCGCTCTCGTCCTGGCCAGTTCCGCCTTCCTCTCCGGCGCCAGCGCCTCGTCGACCGCCTCGTCGACCGCTGCGCCGGGCGCTCCCGCCGAACCGGCCCTCCCGGCCAACGCCACCGCCACCCAGGGCCGGGTCACGCCGGCCATGCAGGCCGAGATCGACCGTGTACTCGCCGAGGGGAGCTCCACCTCCGCGCGTCGCAGCGCCGCCACCGAGACGAATGCCTCCGCCCTGGCCACCAGCCAGGTCCGGTGCGCCGACCTCGAGGGCCAGCGCTACTGCCTCGGCACCGGGTGGACCGACCAACCCGAGGCCGACGTGGTGGCCGAGGCCACCGCACAGACCCGCACGCTGCTGACCCGGTCCGCGCCCCGCGAGACCACCGGCGACCTCGACCTCGCCGACGAGCTGCGCCAGCGCGCGTCGATGAGCCCGGCCGCCCGCCGCGAGGTCGAGCGCGCCGAGCTGGTCGAGGCCGCCCGCTCCGTGGCCAAGGTGTGGCTGCTGCGCCACCAGATCCAGGGCACACCGCTCCCGCAGGGCTTCGTCGAGCGCCACCCCGAGATCCGAGCCGGCTCCCTGCCCTCGGCGCGTACGACGACCGACAGCACCACCCTGGCGACCACCGAGTCGGCCACCCGGACCGCCACCAAGACCTCGGCCGACTACCCCGAACGCGACCAGATCCTCTCCTCGAAGCGGGTCGCCGAGCAGACCAGGACCTACTGGTGCGGCCCGACCGCGATGCAGATGATCGGCTGGGGCTGGCGGGGCTACCGCAACACCCAGAACTACTGGGCCACCAAGCTCGGCACGACGCGGAGCGGCACCGCGATCAGCGAGATGGTGCGCGTGACGAACGCGAACACCGGGTTCGACAACCCCCGCCGGGCCGGCGAGTACGTCGTCCTCGACATCGGCAGCTGGACCTGGGGACAGTGGTGGATGCTGCAGATGCGCCACATCCACGACTACCAGGCACCGGTGATCCTGCACCCGATCCTGCTCAAGAAGTTCTACCCCTACCTCGATGACGACGCGAGCGGGCACTTCCAGGTCGGGCGCGGCTACGACAAGAACGGCAACGGCGGCCGTCTGCTCAAATACTTCGAACCGTGGAACCAGCAGCGCTTCGACCCCTCGGAGCCGTTCATCTCGCGCAACCAGACCCGCTACGGCTACCGCTCCTACCGCGCGAACCTGGCCCACTCGATGCACAACATCGGCGTCTGATGCGGGCAGCCGGACTCGCGGTCGTCGTACTCCTCGCAGCGACCCTGACCGCCTGCGGGAGCGACGGCGACGGCACGAAGTCGGTCGCCGACCGGTCGCCCACCCCGAGCCAGGACGGTACGACGACCGCCGGCGGGCCGGTCAGCGCGACCGAGAACCTGCTGGACTGGAAGCCACTGGACTCGGCCGCGGACACCGTCGTCAGCAGCGGTGAGTGGAGCCTCGCCGTGCCGTCGGGGGCAACGGCGGCGATCCTCGACGGGCCGGCGCGGACCAAGGTGGCGGCCGGAGCGGGTCGCAAGATCGTGGACACCTTCCTCACCGACACGACCGCCGTCGTCGTCGCCCAGGACCAGGCCGAGACGCGACCGCAGGTGATCACCGTGGTCGACCTCGCGTCGGGGAAGAAGAGCACCGTCACCGACCCGCCGCCCGGCCCGGGCGGCCCGTTCGCGGTCTCCGGCGCCACGCTGGCCTACGCCACCTACAAGCCCGGCGGCGACTACTGCCTGGCCACGTTCGACCTCGGCTCCGGAAGCGGCGAGAAGGGCTACTGCGCCCCACGACGGCACGGCTTCTCGAACATCGCGGTCACTCCCGCAGGGACCGCGATGATGACCTTCGACGCCGCGCGTCCGGTTGCCTGTCGCACCCTGGTCGACGTGGACGGGGCGGGCGTGACGCCGGTCGAGGGCGTCAGGAAGTGCACGGGGTGGGATGTCGCCGCGACGCCCACCGGCCACATCTGGTCGACGCTCCCCCACGAGAACCGGGTGGAGCTGGGCGACTTCCACGCGTCGGCCGACGGGACGACGTACGACCTCGGGCAGGGGCAGACCGGCACGCTGACCTGGTGCGGCGACTCGGCGTACTTCGCCCGCGACGGCGGCGGCAAGGCCAGGGCGTCGCTCCTGCGCTGGACTCCCGAGGCCACGCTGGAGGTCGTCTACGAGGCGCCCGGTGAGGGCGAGTCGTTCCTGGCCGCGCCGACCTGTGCCGGCACCGTGCTGACCGTCGAGGCCTACGGCGAGGGCGGCGACGAGATCGTGTCGGCTACCGTGCCCGGGTGAGCACCTTCACCGGATTCCCCGAAGCGGCACTGGACTTCTTCGACGATCTCGAGGTCGACAACACCAAGTCGTTCTGGGAGGCGCACAAGGCGGTTCACGCCGAGTCGGTGAAGGCGCCGATGCTGGCGCTGACCGCGGTGCTGGAGCCGGAGTTCGGCGCTGCGAAGGTGTTCCGGCCCTACCGCGACGTTCGGTTCGCCAAGGACAAGACGCCCTACAAGACCCACCAGGGTGCCTTCGTCGGCGTGGCTCCGGCGACCGGGTGGTACGTCGAGATCTCCGCGCGTGGCGTCCGGACCGGCGGCGGGTTCTACGAGGCGAGCTCGCAAAGACTGGCCGCAGTACGAGACGCGATCGATGACGAGCGCACGGGCAAAGAGCTCGAGAAACTCCTTGCCAGGTTGAGGAAACTCGGTTGGAGCGTCGGCGGCGACCGGTTGAAGACCAAGCCTCGCGGCTACGACGCCGACCACCCGCGGATCGACCTGCTGCGACACCGATCACTGACCCTGGGCCGCGACCACGGTTTCGAGCCGATCATCCACACGCCCGAGTTCGCGGACGTCGTCCGTCAGGACTGGCGCGAGCTGCGACCCGTGGTGGAGTGGATCGCAGCTCGCACCGACATCCTGGAGTGACTCAGCGGTACCAGAGGTCGCTGCTGATGATGGTGGCGAGCTGCTCGGAGGTCAGCGGTGGCTCCACGGCCACGATGCCGCCGGAGCCCTTCTCTGCGCCGGTGTTGAGCGCCATCGAGTAGAAGCGGTAGCCGTCGACGCCCCAGAAGGACGCGTCGTTCGAGACCTGGTTGGCCGGCCCCATCCCCTCACCCCACTGAGGGACGCGGCTCTCCTTGCGCAGGTAGGAGCCGTCGTCGGCCTGCTCGCAGCTCGACGACTGCGCGCACTCGGAGTCGATCGTGATCGGCTCGTAGCCCTTGTCGAGCCGCCACTGCGGGTTGTACTGGTCGATGTAGATCGAGACCGACGCGCCGTCGACGGTGAAATTGATGCGGTGCGCCGGGCTCTTCGGGTCTGCTCTGTCAAAGCGCACGCTCAGGCCCGTGACGGCGAGTCCGGCCGGCAGGAGTCGGCGTACGACGGCCTCCATCTGGTCGGTCGGGATCAGTGCGCGCTGGGCCCTCACCTCGGGAGCGGAGGCCACCTGACGGTTCTCGTCGGCGCCGCGGGCACCCCGTGCCGGAGTCGAGGCGTCACCGAACAGCTGGGGTACGACGACCGCGCCGGCACCGATGACGCCAACGGCGGCCACCGACGCGATCGCCGTACCCACCCGTCGGCGCTGCCTACGGGTCCGGCCACGGGCGATGCCACCCGCGACAAGTGTTTCGACGTCCGGGGAGAGGTCGCCGGTCGCCCGGTGCAGCAGGTCCTGGACGCCAGGTTCTTGGTGATTGGTCATGAGGGTTCCTTCAGGGGATGAGCAGATCGGGGAGTGACGTGCCGAGGACGTCCCGGATGCGGGACAGGGCGCGCATGCTGCGATTGCGGACGGCCCCGGGGCTCACGCCGAGCCGGTCGGCCACCTCGGCGACGGAGACGTCGTCGAGGTAGCGCAGCACCAGCACCGCGCGGTCCATCGGGTCGAGCGCATCGAGCGCGGCGGCGAGCGAGAGCCTCAGGCTCGGGTCACCGTCGGGCGTTCCCTGTTCCGGCAGCTCGCCGACGGGCCGCTCGTGCGAGCTGCGCCGGCGCTGGTGGTCGATCCAGGTGTGGACCAGCGCCGTGTGTGCGTAGCCGGCCGGGTTCTCGAGTCGTCGACCGAGCTTCCGGGTCCAGCGCACGTACACCTTGGCGAGGGTGTCCTGGACCAGGTCCTCAGCCCGATGGGCGTCACCGCACAGCAGCCAGGCCGTGCGGTAGAGGTGAGGGGTCCGCAGCACCGCGAACTCCTCGAACTCCTGGTCCTTCGACATGTCACTCCTTCGGACAGTTGGCGTCACCCCTGATGACGCATCGACCTGCCCGATCTGTCACAGACCCCTTTTCTACTCCTTCAGGAGCAGCTACTCCTTGCGGAGCGTCGCCATGGTGCGCTCGACCTCCCAGTGCGCGGCCATCGAGGCGATCAGCCCGTCGTCGGTGAGGCGGTACGTCGCGATCAGGTCGGTGTCGGCGAGCGTGCCGTCCTGCATCCGCGTGCTGAAGGTTCCGATGTTGGCGCAGGCGTTGCCGTTGGCGAACGAGTCGCGGATGGTGAACCGGAACTCGGCGACCGGCGCGATGGCCAGGTCCCAGAAGGCGGCGATCGCCTCCTTGCCGCGGTGCCCCTTGCCCTCCTCGTCGAAGAACGACGGTCCGACCGGGTCTTCGAGGATCGCGTCGTCGGCGAAGAGGGCCAGCCACTCCTCCTTCGCCTTGCGGGAAACGGCGTCGTAGGACCGCTGAGAGAGGCGGCGGGCGGGGTGGTCGCCGTCGGGCGCCTCCCAGGTGATGGCGTCTGACTCGATCATGTCCGGCATCGTACGCCGAAACTGCAACGTGTTCTCGTTTCTGCCCGGCCGTTTCTGCCCGATCGACGGGATGTTTCGTGTCGATCGGGCAAATTCACAGGCGGGCCTGTGAATTTGCCCGGAGCCTCCCGCGCGTTCATCGCGAGGTCGCACGCCCCTGCCAGCGTGAGCGCCATGGCACGCAAGAAGAAGATCCTCCTGCACATCGGCCCGAACCCGTCGCAGGCGACACAGACACATGACTCACTGACGGCCGAGGCCCCGCTCCTCGAGACCATCGGGTACGCCGTCGCGCGCACGACCGCGGACGAGCTGGATGCCGCCGCCCACGAGATGCTCCGCAGCCACAAGGCCGTCGGCCTCAAGCGCAAGGACGTCGAGGGGTCCTGGGCGTCGCTGTGTCGCAGCATCGCGAAGGCCAAGACCGACGCGGTCATCAGCCAGCCCCGCTTCTGCACCGCGGACGACGCGCAGATCGCTCTCATCGTCGACGCGCTCGCCGGTCTCGACGTACACGTCGTGGCGACGCCCGAGGAGGGCGAGGAGCTCGATGACCTGGTGGCCCGCTGGTCGAAGCACCTGAAGCCGGGTCGCACGCACATCGCACCGCTCAGCGCGGACGCGGCGGCCGTCGACCTCGCCGAGGAGCTCGTCGGCATCGCGCTGTGCCTGCAGCAGCGGCAGCTCGACGCGAAGATCACCAAGCTCAAGCAGCGTCGCAAGCTGGTGCGTCAGCGATTGGCCCTGCGCGAGGCCTCCTGAGGTCAGCTCCCCGTGCATTCCTGCCCGATTGACATGAAGTTTCATGTCGATCGGGCAGTTTCACAGGCGGGCCTGGGCGGACCCGCCCTGTGAAACTGCCCCGCCAGGTCAGTGCGGCTGCCAGGCATCCTCGTCGGCGGTGCGCGAGGTGACCGCCTTGGGCAGCTTGCCGGCCGCGAGCTGGGCGATCGAGACCTCTTCGAACACGTCGCGCAGGGAGCGGCGGGCGGCGATCCAGACGTGCTGGAGCACCGAAGCCTGCTCGTTGTAGGTGACCGCCTCGGGGCGCAGGCCGTAGACCGAGACCAGCGGACCGTCGACGGCCCGGATCACGTCGGCGACACTGACGTCTGTGGCCGAACCACTCAGCCGCCAGCCACCCGACTGACCGCGCTGCGAGACCACCACGCCGGCGCGACGGAGGTCGGCGAGGATCGCCTGCAGGAAGCCGTGCGGGATGTCCTGCCGACGCCCGAGCTCCTCGGCACTGACCGGGGAATTGTCGGTGCGCCCCGCCATCTCGATGAGGGCACGCAGGGCGTAGTCGGACTTGGCAGACACTCGCATGGGCCCAGTCTCGCAGATTGTTGAGCGAAGAACTCGACCAACCGCCATGGTGCGTGACGCTTCTCGCCTTGCATCTGGGCCACGGACGATTCATAATTAAGTTACTGACGAGTAGCACGACATGAATCGTCGATTCCCTTCACATGGAAAAGGTGGGTCTGTGAGCCACTACAAGAGCAACCTCCGCGACATCGAGTTCAACCTCTTCGAGGTCCTCGGTCGTGACGAGGTCCTGGGCCAGGGTCCGTTCGCCGATGTCGACTCGGAGACCGCGCGGGCGATCCTCTCCGAGGTCGAGCGCCTCTCCCGCGAGGAGCTCGCCGCGTCGTACGTCGACAGCGACCGGAACCCGC
The DNA here is from genome assembly GCF_001552535.1 of Nocardioides jensenii JCM 1364 = NBRC 14755. GTDB lineage: Bacteria > Actinomycetota > Actinomycetes > Propionibacteriales > Nocardioidaceae > Nocardioides > Nocardioides jensenii. The sequence continues at coordinate 36,387 of NZ_BCRJ01000024.1, forward strand.
CGGTCTTCGACCCCACGACTAACACGGCACCGATCCCCGAGTCGTTCAAGAAGAGCTACCAGGCCTGGGCCGACGCCGAGTACTGGCGCCTGAGCATCCCTGCCGAGCTCGGCGGAACCCCCGCCCCGTCGACCCTGAACTGGGCGATCGGCGAGATGGTGCTCGGCGCGAACGCCCCGATCTGGATGTACGGCGCCGGCCCGGCCTTCGCCGGCGTGGTGTTCAACAACGGCAACGAGCGTGACAAGAAGATCGCCCAGCACATCGTCGACCGCCAGTGGATCACCACGATGGTGCTCACCGAGCCCGACGCGGGCTCCGACGTGGGCGCCGGCCGCAGCAAGGCCACGCTGAACGACGACGGCTCGTGGAACATCACCGGCGTCAAGCGCTTCATCACCTCGGCCGAGAACGACATGACCGAGAACATCATGCACCTCGTCCTCGCCCGCCCCGAGGGCGTCGAGGGGGTCGGCGGACCGGGCACCAAGGGCCTCTCGCTCTTCCTCGTCCCGAAGTTCCACTTCGACCACGAGACCGGCGAGCTGACCGGCGAGCGCAATGGCGCCTACGTCACCAACGTCGAGCACAAGATGGGCATCAAGGTGTCCAACACCTGCGAGCTCACCTTCGGCGACCCGCAGGTCGGTGGCGGCGAGGCCGCCCAGGGCTGGCTGCTCGGTGAGGTGCACAACGGCATCGCCCAGATGTTCCAGGTCATCGAGAACGCCCGCATGATGGTCGGAACCAAGGCCATCGCCACGCTGTCGACCGGCTACCTCAACGCGCTCGAGTACGCCAAGGAGCGGGTCCAGGGTGCCGACCTGAGCCAGGCGGCCGACAAGACCGCCCCGCGGGTCACGATCACCCACCACCCCGACGTACGCCGGTCGCTGATGACGCAGAAGGCGTTCTCGGAGGCGATGCGTGCGCTGGTGCTCTACACCGCGTCGTACCAGGACCAGGTGATGATCGCCGAGGCGAACGGCGAGGCCGACACGAAGGAGGCCAAGCTGGCCGCCGCGGTCAACGACCTGCTGCTCCCGATCGTCAAGGGCTACGGCTCCGAGCGCTCGTGGGTGCTGCTGGGCACCGAGTCGCTGCAGACCTTCGGTGGCTCGGGCTTCCTCCAGGAGTACCCGATCGAGCAGTACGTGCGTGACGCCAAGATCGACACGCTCTACGAGGGCACCACCGCGATCCAGGGCCAGGACTTCTTCTTCCGGAAGATCGTCAAGGACCAGGGCCGCGCGCTGGGCCACCTGGCCGCCGAGATCGAGTCGTTCATCAAGAACGCCGAGGGTGACGCCGACGGCCGTCTGAAGGTCGAGCGCGAGCTGCTCGCCAAGGCCCTCGAGGACGCCAACGCCATGGTCGGCACGATGATCAACGACCTGATGTCGGCCGACGCGTCGGCCGAGGGCGGCGACCTGCGCAACATCTACAAGGTGGGCCTGAACACCAGCCGCCTGCTGATGGCGCTGGGCGACGTGGTCTGCGGCTGGCTGCTGCTCAAGGGTGCCGAGGTGGCCCTCGGCAAGCTCGCCGGCGAGGTCTCGGAGAAGGACCGCCAGTTCTACACCGGCAAGGTCGCCGCGGCGCAGTTCTTCGCGCAGAACAACCTGCCGAAGCTGACCTCGGAGCGCCTGCTCTCCGAGAACGTCGACCTGTCGCTGATGGACCTCGACGAGGCCGCCTTCTAGAAGGCACCGACCCACCCGGGCACGAATCACAGGGCCGCAGCGAATCCCTTCGCTGCGGCCCTGTCGTGCGTTCCGCGACCCTTCGACTGGTCCGGTGAGGCTGCTTCGGCTCATCGGGGGTACAGAGACGTACGTCGAACAAGGGAGCAACTCATGGGTATCGGCCTCGGAATTGTCCTGTTGGTGATCGGGCTGGTCTTCGCCCTGGGCGCCATCGACCTGCCAGCCAGCATCGATGACGTGGTGGCCAGCGAGACGCTCGGCTGGATCCTCGTCGCGGTGGGAGTCCTGGCCATCGTGCTGGCGCTGGTGATGAACGCCCAGCGCGCGCGCACCACGCACGTCGTCGACGACCGTCGTCCGCCGCCGCAGGTGTGAACCGAGCCGGTCACCGGGTCAGCGGCGGACGGCCTTGATGTTCGACGGGGGCCGCCACGGGCCGGTGAGCTTGACACCCCAGGTGCGGGCATCCGGGTTCACTGCGTTCCACTGGATGGAGTAGGCCACGTCCTGATAGATGCGTACGCCGATGTCGCGCCCGTCGGTGTTCCGCAGGATCTGGTAGCCCCACGACGTACCCCGGGTCGGCCGCCACGCCGTCGCGTTCCTCGACCAGTGCTTCTGCAGATCGGTCACGGCCCGCGACGTCGAACCCCAGCGGGCGATGTTGATGTAGTTGGCCTTGCCGTAGACGCACTGCCATGCCTCGACGTCACCCCCGGTCCAGGTCATGTCCTTGAGGTGGCAGTTCCGGATCGCCTTGCTGGTGGAGAGGCCCTTGAACAGCCAGGTCGCTCCGGTCCACCCGGTCGGCAGCCCACAGGCGTCCTTGGTCGCGGCGGTGGTTCCGTTCCAGCAGGCCCACGGATCCCGCGGGGGCGCCGTCGTGGTCGGCGGGGCCGACGTCGGTGGTTTGGTGGTGGTGGCAGCCGTGGCCGGACGCTTCGTGCGTTGGGGCCTCGGGTTCCGGGTCCGTGACCTCTCGACAGCCACGAGGCCCGGCACGTCCTCAGGTTCGGCGGCACTGCGCGAGGACCATGACGCCGCCGTACGGGTCGAGCCGACCGGGACCAGCACCGGGGGTTCGTTGATCACCTTGGTTGCGGTGCTGGGCGAGCCCGAGCCGCCGGAGAGCGCCTCCTGCCCACCCCCGGACCGGTTTCCGTCCAGGGCTCCGGCCGCGAACAGTGTGCCGAGGAGGACCGCACCGGTGGCAGCGGCCGCGACGACACCGGGCACCCACCGCCGACGGCGCTGCTCCTTGATGTCGAGCGCCGCCCGGTAGGCGGTCGAACCGGGCGGGATCACCGCATCCGGCGCCAGCACCGCGATGCGTTGCAGCTCGACCTGGAAGGCGTGGGCGCTGGCGAGCCGCTTCTGCGGATCCTTGGCCAGCGCCTTGCGCAACAACGCGTTCACAGCCGCGCTGAACTCTCCCTTGCCGGGCAGCTGCGGGATCGGGCCCTGCAGGTGGCCCATGGCCACCTCGACGTCGGTGCCGGCGTACGGCGCCGACCCGGTGAGTGCGTGCCAGAAGAGGCAGCCGGCGGCATAGACGTCGCCCGACGGGCCGGTGTTCTCGCCGCGGTGCCGTTCCGGCGCCATGTAGGGCAGGCTGCCGGCGACCGTTCCGGTGCGAGAGAGATCGGCTCCGGGGGTGGTGGCGATGCCGAAGTCGCACAGGAACGCCTCGAGCTCGCTGCCCCGGCCGCGCAACAGCACGTTGGCCGGTTTGATGTCCCGGTGCACCACACCCACCGCGTGGGCGTCCTCGAGGCCGCGGGCGACCTGGCTGACCACGTCGACGGCCCGCGCCGGCGGCAACGCGCCGTCCTGGGTGATCAGCCGGAGCAGGTCACCGCCCTCGATCAGCTGGGTGACCAGGAACAGGACGCCGTCCTGCTCTCCGAAGTCATGGATGTGCACGATGTGCGCGGAGTCCAGCTTGGCCAAGATGGCCGCCTCGCGTTGGAAGCGGGCCCGAAACTCCGGGTCCGCCGCGAACTGGGGCGCCACCAGCTTGACCGCCACGTCACGGTCCAGCGTGGTGTCGCGAGCCGCGTGGACGACGCCCATGCCGCCCTGACCCAGTGGACGCAGGAGGCGGTAGCGACCGAAGCTCTCACCCGCGACGGGCAGGCGGATCATCCCGAGCACCTCACAGCTGACATGGCTCCTACGACGTCCCCGAGTGTAGGTGGGTTCCCTGGTCGCCGCCCTCTCGGCAGTCCTCGAAGGATATGGGGTCGGGAACCGATGCTGCGGGCGGTGGGTCCCCACCTAAGATGGATGTTGCCCCGGACCCCCTCAGTGAGGCCCTCGTTTGCTCGCGCTCGTCGCTGCCCATTTCATCGTGGCTGCGCTGACCCCTGCCCTGGTCAGGTTCTTGGGCCCGCGCGTCTTCCTGGTGGTCGCCGCGGTGCCGCTCGTCACGTTCGGCTGGGCAGTCGCCATGGCGCCACGGGTCACCGGCGGCGAGGTGCTCACCCAGTCGATCGAGTGGCTGCCCAACCTGCACTTCGACATCACCCTCACCCTCGGTGTCCTGCCATGGCTGATGACGTTGATCGTCAGCGGCATCGGGGTCCTGGTCCTGGTCTACTGCCGGTGGTACTTCGCCGACGACGACCCGTCGTTGGGACAGTTCAGCGGCGTCTTCCTCGCCTTCGCCGGCGCCATGCTCGGGCTGGTGCTCTCCGACGACCTGCTCCTGCTCTACGTCTTCTGGGAGCTGACCACGGTCTTCTCCTACCTGTTGATCGGCAACGACCCCGGCCGGCGGGCCAGCCGGCTCGCGGCCATGCAGGCGTTGATCGTGACGACGCTGGGCGGGCTGGCGATGCTGGTCGGCGTCCTCATGCTGGGGCAGCTCAGCGGCACCCACCTGGCCAGTGAGCTGGTCGCGGATCCGCCGACCGGGGCGGTCGCGACGGTGGCCGTCGTCCTGGTCCTGGTCGGGGCAGTGAGCAAGTCGGCGTTGGTCCCGTTCCACTTCTGGCTGCCGGGCGCGATGGCGGCGCCGACGCCGGTCAGCGCCTACCTCCACGCCGCCTCGATGGTGAAGGCCGGCGTCTTCCTGGTCGCCCTGCTCGCCCCCGGCTTCGCCGACACCCCCGGCTGGCGACCCACCGTGCTCACCCTGGGCGTGCTGACCATGCTGCTCGGTGGGTGGCGGGCGCTGCGGCAGTACGACGTCAAGCTGCTCCTGGCCTACGGCACCGTCAGCCAACTCGGCTTCCTGCTGGTGGTCTTCAGCATCGGCACCCGCCACGCCGCCCTCGCCGGGTTGGCCATGTTGCTGGCGCACGCACTGTTCAAGGCGACCCTGTTCCTCGTGGTCGGCATCATCGACCACAACGCAGGCACCCGCGACCTGCGCGAGCTCTCCGGTGTCGGCGCTCGTCTGCCGGTCGTCTTCGCGGCCTCGGTCGTCGCCGCCGCCTCGATGGCCGGGCTGCCGCCGATGCTCGGCTTCGTCGGCAAGGAGAGCGTCTTCGGTGCCCTGCTCGAGGACGGCAACTGGCTGGTGGTCGCGGGGGTGGTGGCCGGGTCGGCGCTGACCATGGCCTACACGCTGCGGTTCCTGTGGGGTGCGTTCGCCAGCAAGCCGGGCGTCGAGGAGACGCAGGTGGTGCCGGTCGCCCCCGGCTTCGCGGCCTCGCCGGTGATCCTGGCCTCGCTCACTCTCGGCCTGGGCTTCTTCGGACCAACGCTGACCCACGCCTTCGAACCCCACGTGGCCCAATTCCCCGCGAGCCACCACCACGCCGAGCTCGCCCTCTGGCACGGCCTCGAGCTCCCCCTCCTGCTCTCCTTCGTCGCGATCGGTCTGGGCCTGCTGCTGTTCTGGAAGCGGCGTCTCTTCGCGCAGTTCCAGACCCTCGCGTCCTCCACGTGGAGCGCCGAGCGTCTCTACCGCGCGGGCATGCGAGCCGTGGACCGCAGTGCCGTCGAGGTCACCGGCTTCACCCAACGCGGCTCCGTGGCGGCGTACCTCGCGTTCATCCTGCTGGTCGTGCTCGCCCTGCCCGGCACGGTGATGCTGGCGAACCTGGGCACCGACCTCGACGTCGTGCTGTGGGACTCGCCCGCGCAGGGCGTCGTGGGCGCCCTGATCGTGGTCGCGGCGATCTTCACCGCCCGTTCCCGACGTCGACTGCGCGCCGTGATCCTGGTCGGCACCACCGGCTACGGCACCGCACTGCTGTTCCTGCTGCACGGTGCGCCCGACCTGGCGCTGACCCAGATCCTGGTCGAGACCACCAGCCTGGTCGTCTTCGTGCTGGTGCTGCGGCGACTCCCCGAGTACTTCACCGACCGGCCGCTGAGCGGTCGTCGTTGGCTCCGCATGCTGCTCGGTCTCGCCGTCGGACTGGCCGTCGCCGGCTTCATGCTGCTCGCGACGAACGCACGCAGTGCCGACCCGGTCTCGGTCGACTTCCCCGAACCGGCGCTGGCCTACGGCGGCGGGCACAACATCGTCAGCGTGATCCTGCTCGACATCCGCGCCTGGGACACGCTCGGAGAGATCTCGGTGCTGGTCGCCGCCGCCACCGGGGTGGCCAGCCTGATCTTCCTCGACACCCGCCTGTCCGGCATCCGACGCGTGCGCGAGATCCCCTACCCCGAGACCGTCGAGAAGCTGCCCACCGCGGCCGGCCGTCGGGTGTGGCTCCCGGGCCCCCGCACGCTGAGCCCGGACCGCCGGTCGATCATCTTCGAGGTCGTCACCCGGCTGATGTTCCACACCATGGTGGTGCTCTCGATCTACCTGCTCTTCGCCGGCCACAACCACGTCGGTGGCGGCTTCGCGGCCGGCATGGTCACCGGACTCGCCCTGATGGTCCGCTACCTGGCGGGCGGCCGCTACGAGCTCGACGAGGCGGCCCCGGTCGACGCCGGCATCCTGATGGGCACCGGCCTGTTCCTCGCCGCTGCGGCAGCGCTCGCGCCGATCGCCTTCGGCGGCACGGTGCTCCAGAGCGCCCAGGTCGACTTCCACCTCGGGCCGCTCGGCGACCCGCACCTGGTCACCTCGGTCTTCTTCGACCTCGGGGTCTACCTCGTCGTGGTCGGGTTGATCCTCGACCTGCTGCGCACCTTCGGCTCCCGGCTCGACCGGCAGATCCTCCGGGCCGAACGCGAGTCCGATGAGGTCGCCGACCGTACGACGACAGTGGGTGTCACCCAGTGAACGCGAACCTGACCTTGATCCTGACCGCGTCGTTCCTCTGCGGAACCGGCGTCTACCTGATCCTCGAGCGCAGCCTGACCCGGGTCCTGGTCGGGCTGCTGATGCTCGGCAACGGGGTGAACCTGCTGTTCATGGTCGCCGCCGGCCCGGCCGGCGGCCCGCCGATCATCGGCACCACGCCGACCGACGACATGGCCGACCCACTGCCGCAGGCCCTGGTCCTCACCGCGATCGTGATCGCACTCGGCACCACGGCGTTCCTCCTGGCCATGGCCCACCGCAGCTGGCAGCTCAACGGGCACGACGACGTCCAGGACGACGTCGAGGACGCCGCGATCCGGTCGCTCGCCCAGGCCGACGAGGCCTCCGACAGCCACGACCTCTCCCACGAGCAGACCACGGACGACCCCGGCGACGAGGACCAGTTCGAGGAAGAGGGTGCTCCCTCGTGAACATGACCACGCTGGTGCCACTGCCCGTCGTCCTCCCCCTGCTCGGGGCCGGCGCCGCCCTGATGCTCTCCCACCGACCGCGCGCGCAGCGCCTCGTGACCATCGCCATCCTCAGCGCGGTGGTCATGGTCGCCGCGATCCTCGTCGTCGAGGCCGACCGCAACGGGCCCCAGGTCCTCTGGATCGGCGGATGGGCCTCGCCACTCGGCATTGCCCTGGTGGCCGACCGGCTCTCGGCCCTGATGCTGCTGGTCTCCGCGGTCGTCACCCTGCTGGTGCTGCTCTACTCCCTCGGCCAACGGATGACCGGCGACGAGACCGAGGCACCCCTGTCGATCTACCACCCGACCTTCCTGGTGCTGGTGGCCGGCGTCTCCAACGCTTTCCTGGCAGGTGACCTGTTCAACCTGTTCGTGTCGTTCGAGATGCTGCTCTTCGCCAGCTACGTGCTGCTGACCCTGGGTGGCACCGAGGCGCGCATCCGGGCCGGCACGATCTACGTCGTGGTCAACATGCTCTCCTCGAGCCTGTTCCTGATCGCCCTGGCCGCGGTCTACTCGGCCACCGGCAGCCTCAACTTCGCCCAGCTCGCGACCCGTCTCGATGAGCTGCCCGACGGCACCGCGTTGATGTTGCAGCTCCTGCTGCTGACCACGTTCGCGATCAAGGCGGCCATCTTCCCGCTGTCGTTCTGGCTGCCGGACAGCTATCCGACGGCACCCGCGCCGGTCACCGCCGTGTTCGCGGGGTTGCTGACCAAGGTCGGCGTGTACGCCATTCTGCGGGTGCAGGTGCTGCTGTTCCCCGACTCGCCGCTGTCCGACCTGCTGCTGTGGGCGGCCCTGCTGACCATGCTGGTCGGCATCCTGGGCGCGGTCGCCCAGTCCGACATCAAGCGCATGCTCTCGTTCACCCTGGTCAGCCACATCGGCTACATGGTCTTCGGCATCGGCCTGGCCACCGAGGCCGGCATCTCCGGCGCGATCTTCTACGTCGCCCACCACATCACCATCCAGACCGCGTTGTTCCTGGTCGTGGGACTGATCGAACGCCGCGCCGGCAGCACCAGCCTGATCCGCATCGGTGGCCTGGCCCGGTTGTCCCCCGTGCTGGCACTGCTCTTCTTCGTGCCCGCGATGAACCTGGCCGGCATCCCACCGATGTCGGGGTTCCTCGGCAAGGTCGGGCTGCTCCAGGCCGGCATCGAGGTCGGCACGCCGATGGCCTACACGCTGGTCGCCGCCGGCGTGGTGACCAGCCTGCTGACGCTCTACGCCATCGCGAAGACCTGGGGGCTCGCCTTCTGGCGCACGCCGGAGCAGGCGCACGAGATGATGCGCGCGCTGCCCGCGCTCGAGGACGACCTCGACGACAGTCATCACCGACAGGGATTCACCATCCACGGCCAGCACGTCCACATGGGTGGCACCGCGTTCGGCACTCGCGAGCTCGCCGAGGCCCGACGCGTGGTCGACGAGGACCAACCCGATCGTGACCTGCACCAGCGTCTCGACGACGGATCGCTGCCGACCCGACTGCCGCTCGGCATGGTCGTGCCGACCGCCGTCCTGATCGGCTTCAGTCTGGTGCTGACCCTGGTCGCCGGCCCCCTGTTCGGGTTCACCGACCGGGCCGCGCACGACCTGCAGGAACGGACGCCGTACATCTCGGCCGTGCTGGGGGACAACGGATGAGCCCGCAGCGGATGCCCCGCCACCGCACCCTCCAGTGGCCGATGCTGGTGTGGCTGACCCTGGTCTGGTTGATGTTGTGGCGCGACTTCACCCTGGGCAACGCAGTCTCCGGATTCCTGGTCGCCCTCGGCGTGTGCCTGTTCTTCCCGCTGCCCCCGTTGCGCATGCACCTGCGGGTGCGCCCGGTCGCGCTGGTGTGGCTGCTGGTCCGGTTCCTGTGGGACGTCGTGGTCTCCAGCCTGCTCGTCGCGAAGGCGACGCTGGGGCCGACGAAGAACCTGCGCAACGCCGTGGTCGAGGTGAACCTGAAGACACCGTCGGACTTCGTGCTCACCGTCGTCGCCGAGATGATCTGCCTGATCCCGGGCAGCCTCGCCGTCGAGGCTCGGCGCTCCACCCACACCGTGTTCTTCCATGCCTTCGACGTGCGCGACGAGGCCGGCGTGGAGATCTTCCGGCAACGGGTGCTGGCCCAGGAGCGTCGCGTGGTGAGGGCCTTCGGCACGCACATCGCCCACCTCGAGGAGGCGTCGTCATGACCGTCGTGCTCTACCTCTGCGCCGGCATGCTGGGCCTGGCCGCACTTCTGCTGCTGGCCCGGATGACGATGGGGCCGACGATGCTCGACCGCACCGTCGCCCTCGACGTGCTCACCGCGGTCGGCATCTGCGCCCTGGCCCTGGAGGCGGCGCTGCACCGCAACACGACGACCCTGCCGATCCTGCTGGTGCTCACCCTGCTCGGCTTCGTGGGCTCGGTGAGCATCGCCCGGTTCAGCCGCGGCAGCGACGACATCGAAGCGGAGGACAGCGAGTCGTGAACTGGACCACCGTGGCCGACGTGATCGCCGCCGCCTGCATGCTCAGCGGAGCGACGCTGGCGCTGATCGCGGCGATCGGCGTCCTGCGCCTGCCCGACCTGCTCAGCCGGATGCATGCCGCCACCAAGCCCCAGGTGCTCGGCCTGCTCCTGGTGCTGACCGGCCTCGGTTTCCGGCTGCGCGACCCCGAGGCGATCGGCGTCCTGGTGCTGGTCGGGTTGTTCCAGCTGTTCACCTCGCCGGTGGCCAACCACATGGTCGGCCGAGCCTCGTTCCGCGCCGGCCAGGTCGACCACGACCGCCTGATCGTGGACGAGCTCAGCGACTGCCTGCCGCAGATGGAGGAACCCCGCGGCGCCCCCTGATCCACGAGTTGTGGGGTTTCGCGCGTCGACTTGTTGATTTTGGTCCGTCGAGTCGTCAGTTCTCGTCGACGCCGCCCAGCGGGAGGACGAGCTCGGCGTCTCCTCCGGGAGTGATCCGGATCGGGATGCCCCAGTCCTGCTGATGCATCCGGCAGGCAGCGCCCTCCCCACCCTGGACGTCGCACGACGCCGCGCGGGCGGCCACGTGCAGCACGCCCTCCCCGACCACAGGGTCGAGCTCGAGGGTCCGGTCCAGGTCGGTGCCGCGGCCGTCTCCACCCCGGATCAGGGCCGTCGGCGTGGCGGTCACCACCAGCTGGCTCGACGGGCCGAACCGGTCGTCGACCTTCTGGCCCGGCGGTGGCGCGAACGGCGTACGCAGCTGGAGCGTCGTGGCCACGTCGGTGACCGGTCGTTGCGTGCGGGACTCGAAGTCGGAGCTGGCCTCGTTCGTGTCCAGGGGGACGTCGGTGATGCGGTGCGCTGCCGACTCGACGACGTACGCCGTGTCGCCGCGCACGAGCAGGCCGGACGGTTCACCGAGCCCGGAAGCGATCGTGCTGACCAGGCCGGTCACCGGGTCGAAGCGGCGCAGAGCGCCGTTGTAGGTGTCGCAGACACCGATCGTGCCGTCGGGGAGGACGGCGACGCCCAGTGGGTGCTGGAGTCGTGCGTCGTCGCGCCCGCCGTCCTTGAAGCCGAAGTCGAAGAGTCCGTGGCCGACGACGGTGTGCACCTCGCCGGCCTCGACGAAGCGCAGTGACGAGGTCTCGGAGTCCGCGAGCCAGAGCCGCTCGCCGTCGACCGCCAGCCCGCTGGTCTGCGCGAACCAGGCCCGCTCCAGGGGCCCGTCGAGCAGCCCCTCGTTCGTCGTACCTGCGGCAACCGCGACCGCACCGGTCCGCGGGTCGAAGGTCCAGAGCTGGTGGATGCCGGCCATCGCCACCCAGACCCTGCCCTGCCACCACGCGACGTCCCACGGGCTGGAGAGCCGCCGGGTGGATTCACCCTGCATCCACTGGGTGCCGTCCCCGGCCAGGGTGCGGACCTCGCCGGTGCTCAACGTGATGCCGGCCAGGCGATGGTTCACGGTGTCGGCGACCACCACGTCGTAGCCGACCTCGGCGGCCACGTCGTCCGGCAGCAGACACAGCCCGTTCGGCTCGCGGAAGCCGTCGAGTCGGCGTACGACGTCCTCCCCGTCGAGCTCGACGACCTGGTGGTGTCCGGCATCGGCCACGAGGGTGTGCCCGTCGGGCAGGGCGATGGCCTTGGCCGGGAAGCGCAGGTCGGTCCGCTCCGGCTCCGGCGGGACGTAGGGCGAGTCGCCGGGCTGGAGGGTGCCCTTCGAGCGGTGGGTGGCGACGAGCTCGCGGACCATCGCGCTGATCGCGTGCGCATGACCCTCCCCGGCATAGTGCGCGACCACGTAGCCCTCGGGGTCGATCAGCACCAGCGTCGGCCAGGCCCGGGCGGTGTAGTTCTGCCAGGTGATCAGCTCGGGGTCGTCGAGCACGGGATGTGCCACGGCGTAGCGCTCGACCGCGGCTGCGAGGGCGACGGGATCGGCCTCGTGCACGAACTTCGGTGAGTGGACGCCGATGATCACCAGCTCGTCGGCGAACTCCTCCTCGACCTCGCGCAGCTCGTCGAGCACGTGCAGGCAGTTGATGCAGCAGAACGTCCAGAAGTCGAGGAGCACGATGCGGCCGCGCAGCTCGCGCAGGGTCAGCGGTCCGTCGGTGTTCAGCCAGCCGCGGCCCCGGAGCTCGGGGGCGCGGACGCGTGGGGTGGCGCTCATGGCAACAAGTCTCCCGCGGCCTCGCAAGTCGAGCTCGACCGACCCACGGCCGCGTGAACGGGGCCGCGCAGGCGCCCGGCCTCCCCGCGGTCGCCCCTCAGCGACGAAGCCCTCTAGTCTCGGGCCCATGACTGACGCGCAGCGACTCGCCCGCTACATCGAGGTCTGGTGGCAGGCGATCGACGACTTCACGGCCCTGCTGGAAGAGCTCGCCGACCCCGACTGGACGAAGCCGACCGACCTGCCCGGTTGGAAGGTCCAGGACGTGGCGGCCCACACTGCCCATCTCGAGGCCATCCTGGCCGGAGCACCCGAGGAGTCGATCGACATCGGCAAGCCCGACCATGTCACCGGCCTGCTCGGGCACTACACCGAGCAAGGGGTGGCGGCGCGCCGCGACCGCACTCCCGACGAGCTGATCAACGAGATCAGGCAGTCGACGACCAAGCGTCGCACCGAGCTGCTCGACGACCCGCCGACCGACGGCAAGGGCATGCCCGCACTGGTCTTCGGCGGCCTCCCCTGGGACTGGAACACCCTGCTGCGCAACCGTCCCCTCGACGTGTGGATGCACGAGCAGGACATCCGCCGCGCGACGGACCGCCCGGGCAACCTGGACTCGGCAGCCGCCCGGCACACCAGCGACTACATGCTCGACGCGTTGCCGGTCATCGTCGGCAAGCGCGTGGCCCCGGCCAAGGGCACGACCGTCGTGCTCGCGGTCGCCGGCAACGAGGAACGGGCCGTGGTGATCGGGGACGACGGTCGCGCCGCACCCGTCGAGGTGCCGTGGAACCCGACCGTCCGGATCAGTCTCGGTCGCGAGGCGTTCATCGTGATGGCCGGCGGTCGTCGTACCCCCCTCGGTGTGGAGTTCCAGGGCGACGCCACCCTCGGCCAGGCCGTCGTCGACGCGTTCCGGACCACGCCGTGAGCTGGGACCTGGCGCAGATGCCCGACCAGTCGGGCCGCACGATCCTGGTCACCGGCGTCACCAGCGGTCTCGGCACGCACAACGCCCGCGAGCTGGCCCGTCGAGGAGCCCGGGTGATCCTGGCCGCACGCAACCCGGAGAAGCTCGCCGCCACGAAGGCGTCGCTGCTCGAGGAGATCCCCGAGGCCGCTCTCGAGGAGCTCGTCGTCGACGTCTCCTCCCTCGACGACGTACGCCGGGCCGCGGCTGACGCCGAGCGGTTCGGCGCGATCGACGTGCTGGTGCACAACGCCGGTGTGATGGCCACGCCCGAGCGTCGTACCGTCGACGGCCTCGACCTGCAGATGGGCACCAACCACTTCGGCCCGTTCCTGATGACCGGCCTGCTGCTGCCCCAGCTGATCGCCTCAGGCGACGGGCGCGTGGTCAGCGTGGCCTCCAACGCGCACCACCTGACCAAGGTGGCGCCGTTGTGGGACCCGCGCGAGCCCCGGGGCAGGTACAAGCGCTGGGTGGTCTACTCGCAGTCGAAGCTGGCGAACCTGCTCTTCACCTACGAGTTCGACAGGCGTGCCCGCATGGCCGGCATTCCGGTCAAGGCGCTGGCCGCACATCCCGGGTACGCCGCCACGCACCTGCTGTCCTACGGCCAGACGCTCAAGGGGTCGGGCGGTCTGACCAGCATCCTGGACGCCGCGATGAAGGCCGGCGCGCAGTCCGCCGAGATGGGCGCGTTGCCGACCTTGATGGCGGCGACCGACGACCTGCCCGGCGGCACCTACTGCGGCCCGGGCGGGTTGCGCCAGATGCGTGGTCTGCCGCGGGTCGTCGGCTCCAACCGCCTCTCCCGGGACGCCGAGAGCCAGGGCCGGCTCTGGGAGATCTCGGAGGAGACGGTCGGGGTCGCGTACCCCTAGACGTGTCGGCGGGACTGCACGATCCGGAAGCGGGAGGCGACGTACGCCCCGTCGGTGTAGGACGCGTTCGCGGCCGGGTTGGCGCCGGTGCCGTGGAAGTCGGAGAACGCCGCCGACTGGTTGACGAAGACGCCGCCGAGCAGGTTCTCGCTCAGCGCGACGCCGGCATCGAGCGCAGCCTCGCGCATGTCGGCGATCACCGTGTCGTCGGTCGAGTAGACAGCGGCGGTCATCGCGCCGTGGCGTTGCACCGTGTCACGGAACAGGTCGATCGACTGCGCGGTGTCGGCGGTCGAGATGAGGTAGGCGACCGGCCCGAAGCACTCACTCTCGTAGACGTCGGAGTCGTCGGCGCTCAGCCCGACCAGGGTCGGAGTGCGCACGGTCGCGTCGGCGTACGCCGGGTGGGTGACCTCACGGGAGGCGACCAGCACGTCGCCACGCTCACCTGATCCGGCGCCGGCCAGTCGCTCGAGCACACCGGGGTTGACCACACCACCGAGCAGCTCGACCGCTCGGGCGTCGTCGCCCAGCAGCTTGCCGAGCGCGGCCTCGATCCCGGCGGCCACGTCGGCCGGGGTCTTGGTCCCCTCGTCGGTCGCGATGCCTGCGGCGGGCAGGTAGAGGTTCTGCGGAGCGGTGCACATCTGGCCGGAGTAGAGGGAGAACGAGAACGCGAGGTTCGCGCACATCGCGCCGAAGCTCGACGTCGAGTCGACCACGATGGAGTTGACGCCGGCCTTCTCGGTGAACACGGTGGCCTGGCGGGCGTTGAGCTCGAGCCAGTCGCCGAACGCGTTGCCACCGGTGAAGTCGATCAGCCTCACGGCATGGTGCAGGGCGAGGTTGGAGGCGAGCTTGTCGGCCGGGTCCTCGGCCGCGAGCGTGACCAGGTCGGCGTCGAAGCCGGCCTCGGTCAGCACCTCCTGGCAGACCTGCACGGTGATCGCCAGCGGCAGCACGGCCTGCGGGTGCGGCTTGACCACGACCGGGTTGCCGGTGACCAGCGAGGCGAAGAGGCCGGGCCAGGAGTTCCAGGTCGGGAAGGTGTTGCACCCGATCACCAGCGCGACGCCGCGCGGCACGACGGTGAATGTCTTCTCCATGCGCAAGGGTTCGCCGCGGCCGGGCTTCTCCCAGAGCGCGGTGGCCGGGGTTCGGGTCATCTCGGCGTGGGCGTAGGCGATCGCCTCCAGCGCGCGGTCGAGGGCGTGCGCGCCGCCGGCCTGGAAAGCCATCACGAACGCCTGGCCGCTGGTGTGCTGCACCGCGTTGGCCAGCTCGAAGACGCGCGCGTGCAGCCGGTCGAGGATCTCGAGACAGACGCCGGTGCGGGCGTCGGGGCCAGCGTCGCGCCAGGCCTTCATGCCGCTCGCGGCCGCCACGAGCAGTGCCTCGACGTCACGGGCGCGCGGGTAGCTGACGCCCAGGTCGAAGCCGTACGGCGACCGCTCGGTCGCCACCGTGCCCTCGGCACCGGGAGTGCTCAGCGGGAAGACGGTGCCGAGCCAGGCGTCGAAGGCCGCCTTGCCCTCGGCCGCGGCGGTCTCGCCGTAGACCTTGGGCGAGGGCGACTCGTTGAACGCGGAGAAGTAGGCCCGGCTGGCGCAGGCCTCCGTGGCCTTCTCGAGACGATCGGCGTGACGGGCGAAGAAGTCAGTTTGTGACACCATTCCGCCACTGTGGCACATCACTGTAAGAGGGCCAACTCAACGGTCCACTAGCCTGCCGCCATGCCCCTCCTGCGCCCGATCACGCCCGCCGACCACGCGTTCGTGCTGGACCTGAACCACCACAATGTCGAGCTCCTCTCCCCGTTGGACCAGGATCGCCTGGGGACACTGCTCGACTGGGCCGACCGGGCCGACGTCATCGAGCACGAGGGCCGGCCCGCGGGATTCGTGCTGACCTTCGCACCGGGTTCGTCGTACGACTCGGAGAACTACCGGTGGTTCAGCGATCACTTCGGCGACGCCTTCCTCTATCTCGACCGGATCGTGCTCGACCACCGCTTCCGCCGTCTCGGCCTGGGCCGCCGGGTGTACGACGAACTCGAGCGACACGCTGCGACGTACGGCCGCATGGTGCTCGAGGTCAACGCCGAGCCACCGAACCAGGCGTCGCTCGACTTCCACCGCAATCGCGGCTACACCGAAGTCCACCGACTCGGCTCCACGCCGGGCTCCACGCCTGCCCCCACAAAAATCGTCGCCCTGATGGAACGGGTTCTAGGGCAGACTCGTCCCATCACTCCGGTCGCGGACCGCGATTGAAGCCCGCAACAGCCGGGTAGGAGTGGCGTCGTCGCAGTGGATGACGCCGAAGACAGGGGTAGGCACGTGAAGTCCAAGCTCATCGCCATCGTGGGCGTCGTCGTGGCCGTGGTCGTCGTGGCCGTGGTCGCCATCCTGGTCGGCGGCCTCGCCGTCGGCGGCGACGACAACGGCACGGCGGGCAAGAAGGCAGTGCGATCGGGCGGTCCGACGACGGTCGACACCACGGACTCCGATCCCGGCACCACCACCGACCCGGAGGACCCGGCGTTCAAGGCGGCGCTGAGCAAGCCCGTCGAGGACAGCCTCTACCCGAACGTCGGTGACCCGATCGTCGACTCGCTCCACTACGGCCTCGACCTGACCTGGGACCCCGAGGACAAGGTGTTGACCGGCCGGGCCGAGGTGGCCTTCCGCGCGACCGCCTCGCAGCAGGAGTTCCAGCTCGACTTCGGCGAGGGCCTCGAGGTCACGGCCGCGACCCTCGACGCGCAGGAGGTCGAGGTCACCCACGTCGGCAAGGACCTGGTCATCAAGGCTCCGGTCACCAAGGACCAGAGGTACCTCCTCGTCGTCGACTACGAGGGCACGCCCGAGCCCGCCGATGCGCCGACCACGCGCAGCGACTTCTCCACCACCGGCTTCACGATCACCGACGACGGCGACGTGTGGACGATGCAGGAGCCCTATGGCGCCTACACGTGGTACCCGGTCAACGACCAGCCCTCCGACAAGGCGTTCTACGACTTCACGATCACCACACCGGCGCCCAGGGTCGGCATCGCCAACGGCCAGCTCACCTCGCAGACAGAGGTCGACGGCAACTCCGTCAGCAGGTGGCACCTCGACAGTGCCGCGTCGTCGTACCTGATCACGCTCGCCATCGGGGAGTACGAGCAGACCGAGGACACGTCGGCCAGCGGCGTCCCGCTGACCTACTGGACCGCCCCCGGCGACGCCCGCGCCCTGAAGGCCATGAAGTACACCAAGCGCGCGGTCGACTGGCTCGAGGAGAAGCTCGGCCCCTACCCGTTCAGCTCGCTCGGCTCCGTGGTCGTCGACTCCGAGAGCGCGATGGAGACCCAGCAGATGATCACGTACGGCGACAGCGACTACACGCTCTCGCCCGACGTCGTGGTGCACGAGATCGCGCACCAGTGGTACGGCGACATCACCTCACCCAGCGACTGGAAGGACGTCTGGATCAACGAGGGCATGGCGATGTACGTCCAGGGAGTCTTCGAGGCCCAGCAGACCGGGCGCACCGTCGACGACGTGATGGACGAGTGGGCGACGTGGGAGAAGCAGTACCGCGCCACCGCCGGCCCACCCGGCAACTACGACCCTCGCACGTTCGGGGAGAGCAACATCTACTACGGCCCTGCCTTGATGTGGCACGAACTGCGCAAGAAGCTCGGCGACGAGAAGTTCTGGGCGATGGTGCGCGCGTGGCCCACGGTGCACAAGCAGGGCAACCCCACCCGCGAGGAGTACCTCGACTGGATCGAGCAGGAGACCGGCGAGGAGCTCACCGACTTCTTCGACGCCTGGCTGATGGGCGAGAAGACTCCGAAGCGCAGCTGATCCCCCGGTTCAGCTCTGCTCAGGGCTGCTCTGCTGACAGCGGACGGCGGCCGGTCTCCCTTGTGGGAGGCTGGCCGTTTCGCTTGTGTGGAGACATGAAGATCCTGGTGCTCGGTGGCACGGTGTTCCTGTCCAAGGCGGTCGCAGTCGAGGCCGCGGCGCGCGGCCACGAGGTGACCTGCGCCTGCCGGGGGACGTCGGGCTCAGTGCCCGAGGGGGCACGCCACGTCGTCCTCGACCGCGAAGCGCCTGACTGGTCGGCCCTGGAGACCGCCTACGACACGGTGATCGACGTCGCGCGCCACCCGAGCCGGGTGAGAGATGCCGTGGCGACCTTCCCCAGCGCCCACTGGGTGTTCGTCTCGACGGTCAACGTCTACTCCGACGACTCGATCCCCGGTGGCACCCCGGACACGTTGCCCCTGCATGACCCGATCACCACCGACGAGGACCCGATGGCCTCGCCGGAGGTGTACGGCGCGATGAAGGTGGCCTGTGAGCAGATCGTCCGCGAGGGCGCGGCGACGTCGACCGTGATCCGGCCGGGGCTGATCGTCGGACCGGGCGATCCCAGTGGTCGGTTCTCCTACTGGCCACCACGCGTGGCCGACGCCGGTGAGGTGCTGGCACCGGGCTCCCCCGATGACCCGGTCCAGCTGATCGACGTCCGCGACCTGGCCGGCTGGATCGTCGGTTGTGCCGAGCACCGCACCGACGGCACCTTCGACGGCACCGGACACATCACCACGCGCGGCGCGTTCCTCGACGAGGTGTCCCGCGGTGTCGGCACCCGACCGCAGTGGACCTGGCTGCCCCAGGAGTTCCTGGTCGAGCAGGAGGTGGACCCGTGGTCGGGCGATCGCTCCCTCCCGGTCTGGCTGCCGCTGCCCGAGTACGCCGGCCTGATGGCGCACGACAGCGCTGCGTCCTTCGCTGCCGGACTGACCACCCGCCCCCTGGCCGACACCGCCCGTGACACCCTCACCTGGCTGCGTGACGACCCGGACTCGACGACCACAGGTCTCAGTCGTGAAGACGAGGCCGCGGTGCTGCGGGCCTGGCATAGCCTCGGCGAGTGACCACGACACGTCTCTCCGCGCGGCAGCTCATCGACCTCGTCCTCGACGACGGGTCGTGGACCTCCTGGGACGTCCCCCCGGCACGCCGTGACGTCACCGAGGAGTACGCCGCCCAGCTGGCTGCCGCACAGGAGAAGGCCGGCACCGACGAGTCGGTGATCACGGGCGAGGGTCGAATCCGCGACCGACGCGTCGCCGTGCTCATCGGCGAGTTCGGCTTCCTGGCCGGGTCCATCGGTCGCGATGCCGCCGACCGACTCGTCGCCGGCATCGAGCGCGCCACGGCGGAGGGGCTGCCGCTGCTGGCCGCGCCGATCAGTGGCGGCACCCGGATGCAGGAGGGCACGCCGGCGTTCGTGCAGATGGTGCGGATCAGTGCGGCGGTCGCGCAGCACAAGGAAGCCGGACTCCCCTACCTCGTCTACCTGCGCAACCCCACCACCGGTGGGGTGATGGCGTCGTGGGGATCGCTGGGTCACGTGACGGTCGCCGAGCCCGGGGCGCTGACCGGGTTCTTGGGTCCTCGGGTCTATGAGGCGCTCTACGACCGTCCGTTCCCCGAGGGCGTGCAGACCGCCGAGAACCTCTACGCCCACGGCATCATCGACGCGGTCCTGCCGCCCGAGGCACTGGCCGACATCGTCGATCGCGCCCTGGCGATCCTGCTCGCGCCGCGCCACGGCGTCGACCCGGTCGCCGAACCGGTCGAGGAGCCGATCCCCGACGTCGACACGTGGGACGCGGTGACCCGGTCCCGCAACCCGGAGCGACCCGGCGTACGACGACTGCTGAAGTACGCCGCCACCGACGTCGTGCCACTGAACGGCACCGGCCAGGGCGAGGCCGACCCCGGACTGTTGATCGCCCTGGCCCGGTTCGGCGACGCGCCGTGCGTGTTCCTGGGCCAGGACCGGCGCGGCCAGACCACCGACCACCCGATGGGCCCGGGCGCATTGCGTGAGGCCCGCCGCGGCATGCGGCTCGCGGTCGAGCTGGGTCTGCCGCTGGTGACCGTGATCGACACCCAGGGCGCCGCGCTGTCGGTGGAGGCCGAGGAGGGCGGGCTGGCCGGTGAGATCGCCCGCTGCCTGGCCGACCTGGTCACCCTGGAGGCGCCGACCCTGTGCCTCATGCTGGGCGAGGGCAACGGCGGCGGGGCACTGGCCTTCCTGCCGGCCGACCGGGTGATCGCTGCCCAGCACGCCTGGCTGTCCCCGTTGCCACCCGAGGGGGCCAGCGCGATCGTGCACCGCGATCTCGACCACGCCGCCGAGATGGCCGAATCCCAGCAGGTGCTGGCGATCGGCCTGCACACCCGCGGAGTGGTGGATCGGATCGTGCCCGAGAAGCCGGACGCCGCCGAGGAGCCGGAGGCGTTCTGCCACCGCGTCGGCGGCGTGCTCGAGTTCGAGCTGTCCCGGCTGCTCGACTCGGGTCCGGGCTCGGCGCAGGATCGCACCGCCCGCTATCTCTGAGCCGGCAACCGGCGGTCGCGGATACTGGGTGACATGAGTGAACCCGTGTCCGACGCCCCACGCATCGACCTGCTCCGCGGGCTGATCGAGGGAACCACCGACCCCGCGGATGCGGAGCGAAGCCTGCGAGAGATCCAGACCCAGCTGAACGCGTTCCGGCTCGAGTACTCCTGCGGCATGGAGGAGGTCGCCACCAAGATCAACATCCTGCGCCAGGAGTTCGAGCAGACCCAGGACTACGGTCCGATCGAGCACGTGAAGACCCGACTGAAGTCGATGGACAGCCTGGTCGACAAGATGCGCCGCATCGACTGCCCGCCCGACCTGGCCGCCGTGCGCGAGAGGATCCGTGACATCGCCGGCATCCGGGTGACCTGCGCGTTCGTCGAGGACACCTACCGGGTGGCCGAGATGCTGACCCGGCAGCCCGACCTGACCTTGCTGGAGACCAAGGACTACATCGCCACCCCCAAGGCCAACGGCTACCAGAGCCTGCACCTGATCGTCGAGGTCCCGGTGTTCCTCTCCGACCGCTCGATCAACGTGCCGGTCGAGCTCCAGATCCGCACGATCGCGATGGATTTCTGGGCCAGCGTCGAGCACCGCATCTACTACAAGTACGCCGGCGCGGTGCCCGACGACCTGCAGCAGGCCCTGCTGTCGGTGGCCAGCACGGCCTCCGACCTGGACCGGCAGATGGGTCGTCTGCGCGACGAGATCAGGTCGCTGGCCACCGACTGATCCAGCTCAGCCCGTTTGGGGGAGGCCACCCTCGGTGCCGGGCACGGGCAGACCGTAGTGCTCGCGCAGCGTCGTCCCGGCGTACTCGCGACGGAAGAGACCACGGTCCTGCAGGATCGGCACCACCTGCTCGACGAACAGCTCGAGGCCCGAGGGCAGGACCGCCGGCATGATGTTGAAGCCGTCGGCGGCACCGGAGGTCACCCACTCCTCGATGGTGTCGGCCACCTGCTCGGGCGTGCCGACGAAGGCCCGGTGGCCACGACCGCTACCGAGCCGCAGCAGCAGCTGCCGGACGGTGAGGTCGTCACGCCGCGCCATTGCCACGGTCAGCTCATAGCGGGCCTTGTTGCCCTCGATCTCGTCGGCCGATCGGATGTCGCGCGGGAGGGGGCGGTCGAGGTCGAGCTGGTCGACCGGGATGCCGACGTCGGCGGCCAGCTGGCGGAGCGGGTGGTCAAGGACCACCAGGTCGTCGAGCTGACGCTCGAGGTCACGGGCCTCGGCCTCGGTGCTGCCCAGGATCGGCACCAACCCGGGGAGGATCCTGATGTGGTCGCGGGAGCGTCCGGCGGCCACGGTGGCGTCCTTGAGCCTCCGGTAGAAGTCGCGGCCCTCCTCGATGGTGGGCGTGGCGGTGAAGACGGCCTCGGCGTACTTCGCGGCCAGCGCGATGCCGGGGCCGGACGAGCCGGCCTGCACGATGACCGGCCGCCCCTGCTGACTGCGTCCGACGGTCAGCGGACCCGCCACGTCGAACCTGTCGCCGGCGTGGTCGATGGAGCGCACCCGGGCCGGGTCTGCCCACACCCCGGCGGTCTTGTCGGCGATGACCGCATCAACCGCCCACGAGTCCCAGAGGGCGAGGACCACCTCGAGGAACTCCTCGGCGCGCTCGTAGCGCTCGGCATGCGTGGGGGCGGTGGTGTAGCCGAAGTTGGCACCGGCCTTGAGGTCGGCGCTGGTCACCACGTTCCATGCGGCCCGGCCGTTGCTGATCGCGTCGAGCGAGGCGAAGCCGCGGGCCAGGTTGTAGGGGTCCTCGTAGGTCGTGGACGACGTGGCCACGAGCCCGATCCGTTCGGTGGCGACGGCCATCGCGGAGAGCAGCAGCCGCGGCTCCAGCGTCTCGCTCGGGCGCCGGGCGGGATCGGTCATCAGCGACGGGCTGTCGGCGAAGAAGACGGAGTCCAGCTTGCCCCGCTCGGCCGTCCGGGCGAGCTCCTGGAAGTAGGTGACGTCGCGCGACACCCGCGGGTCGGCGTCGGGCAGGCGCCACGATGCCTCGTGGTGGCCGGTGCCCATCAGGAAGGCGTTGAGAGTGATGGAGGGACGTGGTTCGGACATGAGGCATCTCCTGTTCGGTGGTTCAGGCGCGCCAACGCTGGAAACGACGCTCCAACGTGACCAGGGCGAAGTTGATCAGCAGGCCGACGACGGTCGTCGCGATGATGGCGGCGTACATCTGCGGGATCAGGAAGTTGTTGTTCGAGTAGTTGATGAGATAGCCGAGACCCGCCGTCGCGCCGATCATCTCGGCGGCGATCAGCACCAGGATCGCGGCCGCACCCGAGATCCGGATGCCGGTGAAGATCGTGGGCACGGCCGCCGGGAAGACGATCTTGCGGAACGTCTCGATCGGCGACAGCCCGAGCACCCGGGCTGCCCGCAGCAGCTGGACGTCGACGTTCTGCACGCCGCCGATGGTGCTGAGCAGGATCGGGAAGAAGCAGGCGAAGAGCACGATCGCGATCTTCGAGGTCTCCCCGATGCCGAAGACCAGCATGAAGACGGGGAGCAGCGCCAGGGCCGCGGTGTTGCGGAAGACCTCGAGCACCGGGGTGGTCAGCTCGCGCACCGGGGTGTACCAGGCGATCGCGGTGCCCAGCGGGATCGCGGTGACCAGGGCCAGGCCGAAGCCCGCGCCCGAACGGATCAGGCTGGCACTCAGGTGCTTCCACAGCTCGCCGGTCTCGATCAGCCGCCACAGGGCCTTGAGGTCCTCCGAGAGCGGCGGGACGAAGATCGGGTTCAACAGCTCGAGGCGCGGGGTGATCTCCCAGACGGCGGCCAGCACCAGCAGGCCGACCAGCCCTCGCGAGAATGTGATCACGCGCCTTCGGCCGGGCGAGGACTGGCGCACCTGGGCCGCCTCCGCCTGGCGCGGGTTGAGGCCGGGAGTGGCCTTCTCGGTGAGCAGATCAGGCAACGGACTCAACCTCTTCCTGGGTGTTCCGGTTGGCGGCACGTCGCTTCCCCAGCTCGCCCTGCCGCAGCAGTGACCAGATCTGATTGCGGTAGTGACCGAACTCCGGCGTGGAGCGGATGTCCTGGTCGGCGAGGTGGTCACGATCCAGGTCGACGGTGATCATCTCGGCGATGCGTCCGGGCCGGGCGCTCATCACGGCCACCCGCTGACCCAGGAAGACGGCTTCCTCGATGTCGTGGGTGATGAAGACGACCGTGGTCCCGGTGCTGGCCCAGATCTCGAGCAGCTGCTCCTGCAGGTGCTCGCGGGTCTGGGCGTCGAGGGCGCCGAAGGGTTCGTCCATGAGCAGCACCTCGGGCTGGTGGGACAGGCTCCGGGCAATGGCCACGCGCTGCTTCATGCCGCCGGAGAGCTCATGGGGGTAGCGGGTCGCGAACTCCGAGAGGCCGACCAGGTCGAGGTACTCCCGGGCACGGTCGGATCGCTCACGTCGGCTCAGTCCGCCGGCGGCCTCGAGGGCCAGCTCGACATTGCCGAGGGCGGTCCGCCACGGCAGCAGGGTGTACTGCTGGAAGACCACACTGCGGTTGAGGCCGGGTCCGTCGATCGGCTCACCGTCGACCAGCAGCCGACCCGACGTGGGTGTCGAGAGCCCGGCGATCAGGTCGAGGACGGTCGACTTGCCGCAGCCGCTGGGGCCCACCAGGGAGAGGAACTCGCCGGCCTCGACGTGCAGGTCGACACCCTGGAGGGCCACGAAGTCCTGCTGCCTGCCGTCGTCCTTGCCCCGGACGGCGAACACCTGTCCGACATCGATCAGGTCGATGCTGCTGCTCATCTCAGTTCCTCCGCTTCGCGTAGGGGTTGAATTCGTTCGTGTAGAGGTCGGAGATGTCGATGTTGTCGACGTCGATCTGCCCCTCGGCGTCGAGCCAGTCGATCCAGGCGTCGAAGTCCTCGTCCCTCAGCACGCCACCGGGTGTGGCGATGCCGCTGCCCCGCCAGTTCATGAGCGACTCGACCTCGTCGCCGCGCCCGTGGTCCTTCAGCCAGGCGCCCATGACCCGCTGGACCTCGGCGGCCTCATGGGTCTGCTCGAAGTGGATCGCCTTGGCGATGCCCGCGACGAGGGTGCGGGTGAGCCCCCGGTGCTCGTCGATGAAGGAGGTGCGCAGCGTGTAGGAGCCACCGTTGTAGTCGCCCATGAGGTCGACGTCCGCGGCCAGGGAGCGGAGCCCGCCGTTCTTCAACGCGAACTCCTTGGGTGCTCCGTTGAGGACCGCCGCGTCCACCTTGCCGGAGCGCAACGCCGCCTCGGTGTTGATGCCCGGCAGTGGCACCAGGGTCACCTTGTCGATCTCGTCCTGGCTGAGGCCTTCGGAGGTCAGCCAGGTGTCGACCACGGCCTCAGCGTTCGCGCCGAGGGTGTTCACCGCGACGCTGCCGCCGATCAGGTCCCTGGCCGAGTGGATGTCCGAGTCCTCGGGGGTCATCACCTCCATGCCCTGACGGTTCTTCCTCGTCGAGCCGTACGTCGCTGCCACCGCCTTGAGCTCGACTCCCGTGGAGACGACCCGGGCCGTTGCTCCGTGGAAGGGACCGATGGCCAGGTCGCTCTGGTTGGTGGCCAGCGAGCGGAGCAGCTCCGGTCCACCGGCGACCTGGCCGAGATTCTCGAGCGTGATGCCGGTGCCGTCGTAGTAGCCCAGGGCGTCGGCGAGCTCGAGGTGGTTGATCAGGCCGGGCCCCGAGTGATAGCGGATCGTGAGCGCCTCCGCGTCGGTGCGCTCACTGGTCGCACCCAGTGCCTGACAGCCGCTGAGCATGGCCAGCGACAGCAGGGTCGCGAGCACGATCGCGAACGGAGTCGTGTGCGGTCCTCGGTTCATCCCTGCTCTTCCCTCCAACGCTCGGTTCTACATGTACTTGAGTAACTTACTGTACTTACATGTAAAAGCGTTGAATCTCCCGGTGCATGAGACAACGCGCCTGTCCGGGTGGAGGGTCAGGTCACCAACGGTTGTGGGCCTCCTCGGCCCAACCGGTGAGGCCGTCGAGGCTCACCTGCTCACCTTCATCAGTGCTCGCCCAGCCGGTGAAGTGCCCGAAACACTGGTGGGTCTCCCCGGCCACGATCATGAGGTTCGACTTCGCGACCCGTTCGTGGAACGGGGTGAAGGCGACCTGGACCCGCTTCCCCTCGATCCGCCAGGGCGCCATCCAGTCGTCGCGGTCGTAGACCCAGCGCAGATCCTCGTGGATCTTGTGGAGTCGTCCGTCGACGAAGAGTCCGTTCTCGGTCTGGCCGGTGCCGTCCGTCCACGCGCCACCGAGCTGGATGGCGAGGTCGCCACCCGGACGGCTCCCGGCCGCCCAGTTCCACCGCATCGAGTACGGCCACTTGCCCCGACCGTGGTCCAGCACCGCGAAGGAGTCCGCCGGCGACACGTCGTACGTCGTGCCGGCCACCCGGATGTGGCCGCTGACCGGTCGGCCCACGTCCTTGACGGTGTACTGGAATCTCCGGGCACTCCACGGCACCACGACGGCCAGGCAGTCACGGTCGGGCACCGCCGGAATCCGGAGATCGAGCTCGAGCTCCGGCGCCGCGGCCTTGAGTGTCACCCCGCCCGAGTCCTGGACGAGCCCGATCTCGAAGCCGCGCCCGACGCCGCGCACCGGACCGGAACCGCTCACCTCGGGCAGCACGACACCGCGCGCGAAGGGGACCACCACCTCGGGCGCCCACTCCCGACCGGTCCGCCGATCCAACACATAGAGGCTGTGCACTCCCGCGTAGTCCAAGGAGGAGACCACGACTCCGACGATGAGGACGGGCGTGACGATCCCCCAGTACTCCCAGCGTTTGTTGCGGCCCCACCCCTGGAGGTTGGCGTGATGCAACGGAGTCCGGGACCACCCGACCGCCGCCGGGTCGAGAGTGCCGTCAGGCAGGCACAGGTCGATGGGTTCCGTCAGCTCACGAGGCACCCGCCGATTGTGCCCCAGCGAACGACACCAGCGAACGCACCGCGTCACGAAGCTGCGCGGCGCTGGCGAACCGCTCCGCCGGGTCCTTGGCCATCGCCCGCAGCAGGACCCTGTTGAGCGCGGCAACCTGCGGGTCGTCACCGTCCAGCTCGGGCACCGGGGCCGTGATGTGCGCGGTCATCAGCTGGTAGTCACCGGTGCTCCATGAATACGGCGCCTCGCCGACGAGCAACGCCCAGAGCAGGCAACCGAGCGCGTAGACGTCACTGGCCGTGCTGGCCTCGACGCCGTGGTGCAGCTCCGGCGCCATGTAGGAGGCCGTCCCCAGCATCCCGGAGGTCTCGGTGAGCTCCGAGTGCGGCGTACGGGCGATGCCGAAGTCGGCGATCCACGCATGCAGGCGGCTCGTACGGCGGCCGAGCAGGATGTTGGCCGGTTTGATGTCCCGGTGCACCAACCCGGCCGCATGCGCATCGGCGACACCCGACGCGACCTGCACGACGAGGTCGAGCGCCAGCGCCCGGTCAGGGGTTCCGTGGGCCCGAAGAGCTGCGGCCAGGTCGCCGCCGTCGATGAACTGGGTCGCGGTCCACAGCAGACCGTCCTGCTCGCCGTGGCCGATCACCGGGACCACGTGCGGCGACTGCAGCCCCGCCTGGGCACGCGCCTCGCGGACGAAGCGGGCCCGCATCACCGGGTCGTCCGCGTGCCGGGTCGACATCACCTTGAGCGCGACCGTGCGATCCAGCGACACCTGCGTGGCTTCGAAGACCACGCCCATGCCGCCGTGGCCCAGCGTGCGCTCGATCCGGAACTCGCCGAGCAGCGAGCCCGGCCCGAGGGCGGAGGTGTCGAGGGCTGCGGCGGCCGGTCGTGCGACAGAGACGCGGGTTGCGGACATGACTCCACCCTCGTGAAAACGGTCACGGGCCACATCCGCACGCGTACTCAGGTCGCGTGGAGTACTTACTCGGAGTGAGTATAGTGACTTACTACATTATACGCAGGACGAGAGACCCCGTGGTGACAACCAACGCCCTCAGGAGGACTTCATGAACATCCGCATCACCCGGCCGCAGACCGCGCTCACAGTCCAGAAGCTCGGCGGCCGCATCGGCGCTCGCATCGACGGCGTCACCCTCGGTGCCGACCTCGGCGACGAGACGGTGGCGACGATCCGGGCCGCCCTGCTCGAGCACAAGGTCGTCTTCTTCCGCGGCCAGGAGCACCTCGACGACAAGGGCCACATCGCCTTCGCCGAGCAGCTCGGCTCGCTGACCACCGCCCACCCGACCGTCAACACCGGCAGCGCCCGCGTGTTCACCCTGACCGCCGACAAGGGCATGGCCGCCAACAGTTGGCACACCGACGTCACGTTCGTCGACCGGATCCCGGCGATCAGCATCCTGCGGGGCGTGGTCATCCCGGAGTACGGCGGCACCACGAACTGGGCCAACACCGTGACGGCGTACGAGTCCCTCCCGACGTCTCTGCGCGCCCTGGTCGACAACCTGTGGGCCGTGCACACCAACGACTACGACTACGGCGAGCACACCGAGAACGGTGTCGTGGTCGATCAGCAGGACAAGCAGTTCAGCCGCTCCGACTTCGTCTCCACCACGTTCGAGACCGAGCACCCCGTCGTCCGCGTGCACCCGGAGACCGGCGAGCGCTCACTGGTGCTGGGCCACTTCGTGAAGAAGTTCGTCGGCCTCAACCAGAAGGAGTCGGCGATCCTGTTCAACCTGCTCCAGGACCGGGTAACCAAGCTGGAGAACACCATCCGTTGGACCTGGCAGAAGGGCGACGTGGCCATGTGGGACAACCGCGCCACCCAGCACTACGCCGTCGCCGACTTCGACACGCAGCCGCGTGAGGTACGCCGGATCACGGTGGCCGGCGACATTCCCGTGGGCATCGACGGACGCCGCAGCATCCCGATCACCGGTGACGCGGGTTCGTTCTCCGACGTCAGCGCCCTGGTCAGCTGACCGGCGCCCCGGTGAGGGGCTCCGACGCAACAAGGCCGTGGATCGCAGTCACCTGGTGACTGTGATCCACGGCCATGTCTGCGCAGGTCCGCTGCGACTCAGAACAGCAGCGCGCTGGCCGGGTCCTCGAGGATGCCGGCCACGTCGGCGAGGAAGGTCGAGCCCTTCTCTCCGTCGACGTGACGGTGGTCGAACGAGAGCGCGAGCGTGGTCACGTCGCGCACGCAGAGCTCGCCGTCCGCGTCGACCCAGGGCTTCTTCTTGATCGAGCCGAAGCACAGGATCGCGGACTCGCCCGGGTTGATGATCGGCGTGCCGGCATCGACACCGAAGACGCCCACGTTGGTGATCGTGAACGTGCCACCACTCATCTCGGCCGGCTGGGTCTTGCCCTCGCGCGCGGTCTTGGTGAGCGCGTTGAGGCCCTCGGCGAGCTCGAGCAGCGAGAGCTGCTCGGCACCCTTGACATTGGGCACGACCAGGCCGCGCGGGGTGGCCGCGGCGATGCCGAGGTTCACGTAGTCCTTGAACACGACCTCGCCGGCCGGCTCGTCCCAGAACGAGTTGATCTCCGGCGTACGACGCATCGCCAGCATCACCGCACGCGAGAGCACGAGCAGCGGCGAGACCTTGACGTCCTTGAACTCGCGACGCTTCTTGAGCCGGTCGACGAACTCCATGGTCGAGGTGACGTCGATGGTGATCCACTCGGTGACGTGCGGGATGGTGAACGCGGAGTTCACCATCGCCTGGCCCATCATCTTGCGGACGCCCTTGATCGGCTCGCGCCGTTCAAGCCCCTCGTTGGACGAGTAGCGAGCGCCAGCGAGCGTGTCGAGACCAGAGCGCGTCTCGACACGGCCCTCGTCCCTCGGGCCTGCTCGACCAGCGAGATCAACCGCGGCGTGCACGTCGTCACGCGTGACCGTGCCGTTCGGGCCGGTGGCACGCAGCGACGTCAGGTCGACGCCGAGGTCCTTGGCCAGCTTGCGCACCGGCGGCTTGGCGAGGGCACGAACCGCACCGGGCTCGGTCGCCGAGGCCGGCACGAAGGCCGGGGTCTCGAACTGCGGGGTGCGAGCAGACTGCGAGGGCACCGCCGGCTCGTCGGCCTCGATCACCGGGTCGGACTGGGCACCACCGGGCGCGAACGCCCCTTGCACCTGCATCTGGGTGGCGGCCGCCGACTCCGTCGACGGGGAGGCCGAACCCTTGCGCGGTCGACGCACCGGGCCGCGCTCGGCCTTCATGCGGCCAACCAGGCTCTCGCCCTCGCCACCGCCACTGGCGGCCGGGTTGGAGAGGTCGATCTCGCCGATGTCACGGGCGGGCGCCTCGGCCGACGGCGCCGCGGGGGCGGCCGGGGCGGGCGTCTCGTTCGGGTCGCCGACCGAGATGATCGGCGTGCCGACCGGGATCATCTCGCCCTCGGGCGCCAGCAGCGCCAGCACCGTGCCGGCGTACGGTGAGGGCAGCTCGACCAGCGACTTGGCGGTCTCGATCTCGACGATGATGTCGTTGACCTCGATGACGTCGCCGACCTTGACCTTCCAGGCCACGATCTCGGCCTCGGTGAGGCCTTCTCCGACGTCGGGCAGCTTGAACTCAGCCATTTCTCAGAACTCCAAGGATCGGTCGACGGCGTCGAGCACCCGGTCGAGGTCGGGGAGGTAGTCCTCCTCGATCCGCGACGGCGGGTAGGGGGTGTCGAATCCGCCGACACGGAGCACCGGCGCCTCGAGGTTGTAGAAGCACTGCTCGGTGATCCGTGCGGCCACTTCGGCGCCCATGCCGAGGTTGACGTGTGCCTCGTGCGTGATCACGGCGCGGCCGGTGCGACGGACCGAGTCGAGGACCGGGCCCATGTCGAGCGGTGAGAGCGTGCGCAGGTCGATGACCTCGATCGACTTGCCCTCGGTCGCGGCGGCCTCGGCCGCCTTCATCGCGGTCTTCACCGTCGGACCGTAGGCCAGCAGGGTCAGGTCAGTGCCGGCCTTGACCACCCGCGAGGTGAACAGCGGCTCGGGGGCGATCGAGTCGTCCAGCTCGGCCTTGTCGGCGTGGTACTGGCGCTTGGGCTCGAGGAAGATCACCGGGTCGTCGGAGGCGATCGCCTGCTGGAGCATCCAGTAGCCGTCGACCGGGTTGGAGCAGGCGACCACCTTGAGGCCGGGGGTGTGCGCGAACTGGGCCTCCGGCGACTCCGAGTGGTGCTCGACCGCGCCGATGCCACCACCGAACGGGATCCGGATGACCATCGGCATCTTGGTGTTGCCCTTGGAGCGGAAGTGGATCTTGGCGACCTGGCAGACGATCTGGTCGTACGCCGGGTAGACGAAGCCGTCGAACTGGATCTCGACGACCGGGCGGTAGCCACGCATCGCCATGCCGACCGCGGTGCCGACGATGCCGGACTCGGCCAGCGGCGAGTCGATGACCCGGTCTTCGCCGAAGTCCTTCTGCAGGCCGTCGGTGATGCGGAAGACACCGCCGAGACGGCCGACGTCCTCACCCATGACGAGGACCTTGGGGTCGTCCTCCATCGCCTTGCGCAGGCCCATGTTGAGGCCCTTGGCGAGAGTGATCTTCTGGGTGGCCATCAGTGCGCCTCCTCGAATCCGGCGTGGTAGGCCGCGAACGCATCACGCTGCTCGGCCAGCTCGGCGGGGATCTCGTCGTAGACGAAGTCGAAGATCGCGTGCGGGTCGGGGTCGGGCAGCGCCTTGCAGCCCTCACGCAGCCGGACGCCGAGCTCGTCGGCCTCGACCTTGACCGTGTCGAGGAAGCCGTCGTCGACCAGGCCGTTGCGCTTGAGGTAGGCCTCCACCCGGGCGATCGGGTCCTTGAGCTTCCAGTGCTCCACGTCCGCGGAGAGCCGGTAGCGGGTCGGGTCGTCGGTCGTGGTGTGGGCACCCATGCGGTAGGTGTAGGCCTCGATCAGGGTCGGCCCCTGTCCCTCGCGGGCGCGCTGCAGTGCGGCCTTGGTGACGGCGTACGTCGCCAGCACGTCGTTGCCGTCGACCCGGACGCCGGGGAAACCGAAGCCGAGAGCACGCTGGTAGAGCGGGATGCGGGTCTGGCGCTCGATCGGCTCGGAGATCGCCCACTGGTTGTTCTGGCAGAAGAACACGACCGGAGCGTTGTAGGAGGCGGCGAAGATGAAGCCCTCGTTGACGTCGCCCTGCGAGGACGCGCCGTCGCCGAAGTGCGCGATCACGGCCGCGTCGCGCTCGGGGTCACCGGTGCCGACGACGCCGTCGCGCTGCATGCCCATGGCGTAGCCCGTGGCGTGGAGCACCTGGGCGCCGATCACGATGGTGTACTGCCCGAAGTTGTTGTCGGCGGGGTTCCAGCGACCGTGGTCGACCCCGCGGAACAGGCCGAGCAGGTCGAGCGGGTCGACCCCGCGGCACCAGGCGACGCCGTGCTCGCGGTAGGTCGGGAAGACGTAGTCCTGCGGGCGCAGGGCACGTCCGGCACCGATCTGGGCGGCCTCCTGGCCGAGCAGCTGGGCCCAGATGCCGAGCTCTCCGTGCCGCTGGAGCGCGGTGGCCTCGGTGTCGATGCGCCGGGTGAGGACCATGTCGCGGTAGAAGCCGCGCAGCTCCTCGGCGCTGAAGTCCATGTCGAACTCTGCGTGGTGGACACGCTCCCCTTCGGGGGTCAGGAGCTGGACGAGCTCAGGGCCGCCGTCCTGCTGTGAGGGACCGAAGACCTCGACGAGGTCTGGTCCGAACTCTGCCTGGGACACGTGGGCACTCCTTCTCTTCGCCGGCCTGCGGGGTCACCGGGGCCGGGTGTGGGAACAACGCTTCGGGGCCGCTCCAGTGGTGGTGGGACGGACCCGAGAACGGGCTAACCGGCGCGCGGAACCGTCTGTGACGGGCAACACACTGCCGTTCTCACAAGGTACCCGTCCAGTCGGCACCGCCGCCAATCCGGCGTTTGCCTTGTCCTCGGGCGGGCATGAGTCGACAACTCAATCTGATGCACGTTGACGACAGGGAGAAGACACATGGCCACGGAAGAGTTCGTCGCCGGAGTCGAGGAGCTCTATCACGCGGGCGTGGTCGAGGTTCCCGACATCGCGACACGGTTCACCTCGGCCCGCGAGCACCTGCCCGGTCCCACCCTGGAGTGGGCCTTCAGCAGGGCGGGCAGCATCGGCTACTCCAGCCACGGGCCATGGCAGGCCTGGAGCGATCTGGCCGAGGACCTCGGCGGCTTCATCGGCAGGACCGAGAGGGATCTCATCGATGCCGGCGCGAACCTGGTGAAGTGCGCCGAGAACTACGCCGCCACCGACGACGCGATCCGGGCGAACCTGGACGACGTCCGGGCCGAGATCGACAAGGAAGCCAGGACTCCCGAGAGCAAGATCGACCCCGCACACACCCACGGAGACGACTGATGAGCTGGGACGAGATGTCCGTACACGTCGGAGACATCTACCGATTGGCCATCTCGAACGAGCTGCGCGGCTACGGCTTCTGGCTCGACGGGTCCGAATGGCAGTACCCCGAGATGCCGATGGCCGACGTGGGCTCGCCCTACGGCCCGCGACCCAGCGACACGGTGACGCAGGTGCACCTCAGATGGGGAGATGTCCTCAATGACTTCAGCGACTTCACCCAGATGCCGGACCCCGAGGCCTTCGACCCCGCCATCACCCAGATGGAGAAGGTGGTCGAACGCCTGTCCGTGACTGCCACCATCGACCCGACGACCGAGGAGTCGATCCCGCCGAACGGGATGGACGGGCACATCAACAGCCTCAGCGACGTGCGTCTGGCCAGCTGGAAGGGCGACGCCGCCGACGAGTTCCGTCTGTACCTGGCTCACCTGGGGGACAAGACCGGCCACCAGTGGGCTCTCGCCTGGGTGCTCCTGAACGCCTTGCGGGCCGAGCAGGGCATCTGGCAACGGGCCCAGGTCGACGTGGACCAGGTGGCACACAAGGCTCTGAGCCGACTCTCCGGCGAGGGCAGCGGTGAGGGTGGAGGATCAGCCGGCAAGGTCCTGAATGCGCTCACCACGCTTGCCGGGTTCGCCCTTCCGGGGCTCGGCAGCACGGTCAAGGTCTTCACGGCCACCGGAGCGGT
Source organism: Nocardioides jensenii JCM 1364 = NBRC 14755 (assembly GCF_001552535.1). Classification (GTDB taxonomy): domain Bacteria; phylum Actinomycetota; class Actinomycetes; order Propionibacteriales; family Nocardioidaceae; genus Nocardioides; species Nocardioides jensenii. The sequence continues at coordinate 69,712 of NZ_BCRJ01000024.1, forward strand.
GGCCCAGCTGGCAAGCCTCCTCCCGAAGGAAGAGGGTCTCCCGGGCGACCCCAGCCACATCATCTCCGACATGCGCGACGACCTCCGGAAGGTGAAGGAGGCCGTGGAGCAGAAGGAGAGCGAGCTGCACGACGAACTGACCTCCGTGGCCGGGGCGGTCAGCCGCAAGGCCATGGAGTACTACCTTGAGCGGCCATCGCTGTCCAAGCCGGGCAACATCCGCGACAAGAGGGGCACCTTCAGCTGAGTTCGCCCGAGCTGTCCGGGCCGCAGCTTCAGGCCCGGGAGCGCCAGAGCAGCCAGACGAAGTACGGCGTACCGATCAGTGCGGTGACCATGCCGGCGGGAACCTGGTCGGGGGCGATCACGTTGCGGCCGAACGTGTCGGCCAGGCTGACCAGGATCGCGCCGAGCAGCATCGCCACCGGGAGCACCCGGACGTGACGCGAGCCGACGACGGCCCGGGCCGCGTGCGGGGCGACCAGGCCGGTGAAGACGACCAGACCGATGGCCGACGCGGAGGCCGCGGTGAGCACGACCGCGGTGACCAGCAGGGTCAGTCGGGTCCGCTCCAGGGAGAGTCCGAGCACCCGCGGGGTGTCGTCGTCGAGGGCCATCACGTCGAGGTCGTTGCGGTGCCGGAACAGGATCGGCACGGCGACCAGCACGACGATGACGAGCGGGACGACCTGCTCGTAGGTGCGGCCGTAGGTGGAGCCGTTGAGCCAAGTCAGGGCGAGCTGGGTGTCGTAGGGGCTGAAACTGATCAGGATGAACGCGATCAGCGCCTGCCCGAGCGCGGCGACACCGACCCCGACCAGCACCAGCCGGATCGAGTCGAGGCCTCCGCGCCAGGAGACGGCGTACACGATGCCGAACGCGACCGCGGCCCCCACCACCGCGGAGATGTTGATCAGCCAGAGCGCGGTCACGCCTGCGAACGCGATGCAGGTGATCGCGCCGACTCCGGCGCCGGCGGTGACCCCGAGCAGACCCGGCTCGGCCAGCGGGTTGCGGCACACCGCCTGGGTGGCGCAGCCGGCCAGGGCCAGGGCGGCGCCGGCGAACGTGGCCGCGAGGAGGCGCGGCACCCGCTCCTCGAGGGTGTAGTGCACGAGTGGCCCGGCGTTGCCGGAGAGCCAGTTGACCACGTCGCCGAGGAGCAGGCGGTCCTCCCCCATGAGCGTCCACCCGCGACCGGCCAGCAGCCCGAGCAGCGTGGCTCCGACCAGGAGCACGGACAGCCCGGCGACCAGGAGCGCGGTGAAGCGGAACGGCGAGCCGGTGCGCGAGCGGGCCGAGGGTGCCTCCGGGACGGTGCCGCCCTGGCGGAAGCCGCGGGCGATGCCGATCAGCACCATGGCCCCGAACATCGTGGTCGCCACTCCGGTGGGTACGCCGGGCCCGAACGCCCCGGTCGGCACGAGCCGCATCAGGACGTCGGCCACCACCACCAGCACGATGCCGATCAGTCCCGAGAGCGGCAGCAGGACCCGGTGCCTGTGCACGTCCTTGACCCACCTGCCCGACAGCCTGGCCAGCACCGGCGCGCAGAGCCCGATGAATCCCATCGGGCCGGCGACGGTGACGGCCAGGCTGGCCAGCAGAACGGCGAGGAGGACGGCGACCAGCTGGATGAGGCGCACGTTGACGCCCAGGCTCGAGGCGGCGTCGTCGCCGAGTGCGAGCAGGTCGAGCCGTCGGCACAGCAACATCGCGACGAGCACCACCGCGGTCACCGCCACGGCTCCCTGCGCCGGGGCGTCGATGCTGATCTGGACCAGGTTGCCGTTGCCCCAGGCGAACAGGCTCTGGGTCTGCTCCTCGAAGAGCAGGAGCAGCATGCCGGTCATGGAGCCGAGCGCCAACGCGAGCGCCGACCCGGCGAGCACCAGACGCGCCGGCCCGGAGGCACCCCCGGAGAGCGTCAGGACGAGTCCCGCGCCGACCAGGCCTCCGACGAAGGCGATGCCCCCTTGGAGGAAGAGCGGCAGCGAGATCCCGAAGGCGGCCACCACGGTGGCCGCGAACCAGGCGCCACCGTTGATCGCCAGGGTGTCCGGCGAGGCGAGTGGGTTGCGGGTGACCGACTGCAGCAGCGCCCCTGAGACGCCGACGGCCAGGCCGACCACCAGCCCCGCCAGCAGGCGCGGGAGCCGAGAGCCCATGAGCACGTCACGGGTCAGCTGGTCCCCGCGCCCGACGGCGAGGTCGAGCAGGTCGTGGAAGCCGATCGCCGAGGTGCCCTGGGTCACGTGCACGGCACCGGCCGCGAGGGCCACCAGGACGAGCCCGGCGAGGCTGGTGAAGCTGCGCAGGGTCACGAACGGTGGGTCACGCGGTCAGGTCGGCGACGATCTGGTCGACGAACTCCTGCGCCGAGACGGGGCCACCGAAGGTCCACACACCCTTCTCCAGCGGGTAGAGGTGGTCGCTGGTCACGAACTCGAGCTTGTTCCAGATCGGGTTCTTCTCGAGCTGGTTGCCGAACACGTCGTCGGCCTCGACGGGGCTGTTGTAGAAGAAGCGCACGCCGTCACCGAGCGTGGTGAGGCCCTCGGGGTCGGTGGTGCCCAGGCCCCAGTCGGGGTCCACCTCGCCGGTCCAGGCGTTGTCCAGGCCGAGGCCCTCGGCCAGGTCAGACATCAGCGAGCCCTTCCCGAAGAGCCGGATGGTGACGTTGCCGCCCTCGGCCCAGCCGTCGGCCATCGCGAACTTCGCGTCGGCGGCGTCGCTGGCGGCAATCGCCTTCTTCCCGGCCTCGAGGGAGGCGTCGAGGTCGCCGATGATCGTGTCGGCCTCCTCCGTCTTGCCGACCGCCGCGGCGATGGTGCGCACGTTCTCCTTCATGAGGTCCAGCTGGCCCGAGCCGTCGGCGGTGTCGAGCACGAGCACCGGGACGTCCTTCTTCTCGAGCTGCTTGACGATCGCCTCGGGACCGCTTGCGTCGGTGATCACCAGCTCCGGACCGGTCTTCATGATCTCGGTGAAGCTGGGCTCGCTGCGCTTGCCGACGTCCTTGACCGAGTCGTCCACCCGGGCGTTGGCCACCCAGGAGTTGTATTCGTCGCCGTCGGCGTGGGCGACCGGCATGACACCGAGGCTGACCAGGGTCTCGGTCTGCATCCACTCCAGCGACACGACCTTGGTGGCCGGGTGCTCGAGCTGGATGGTCGTGCCGCGGGAGTCGGTGACCGAGACCGGACCGCCCGTCGCTTGCGACTCGGACTCGTCGTCCTTCGAGGGTTCGGTGGTGCCGCAGGCGGAGAGCACCAGGGCGAGGGGGAGACCGGCCAGGACGAGGCCGCGCAGGGTCTTCACGTGGGTTGTGCCTTTCGGGGAGGGAGGGTCAGGCGGACTGCCGGAGCCGGCGCTCGGTGCGGTGCACCGGCTGCACGGTGACCCGGGAGGTCGCCTGGTCGCGGCGAACCACGACGGAGAGTCCGTAGACCTCGGAGACACGCTCCGAGGTCAGGACCTCGCTCGGGGATCCAGTGGCCTGGATGACGCCCCGGTGGAGCAGGGTGATCTGGTCGGCGGTGTCCGCGGCGTGGTTGAGGTCGTGGAGCACGACCCCGACCGCCACCCCGTGGTCGTCGGCCAGGTCGCGCACCAGGTCGAGGATCTCGACCTGGTAGCGGAGGTCGAGGTGGTTGGTCGGCTCGTCCAGCAGCAGTACGTCGGTCTGCTGGGCCAGGCAGCAGGCCAGCCAGACCCGCTGCAGCTCACCGCCGGAGAGTTCGTCGACACCCCTGGTGGCCATGTCGGCCACGCCGGTGACCTCCATCGCCCAGCCGACGGCGGCCGGACCCTCGGGGTCACGGGCGCGCCACTTGCCGCGGTAGGGGTGGCGGCCGAACTCGACCACCTCGGCAACCGGGACCCCCGAGGGAACCGGTCGATTCTGGGAGAGCAACGTGATCACCCGGGCGAACTCGCGCCTGCTCAGCGTGGAGACCGACTCGTCACCGAGGGTCAGGCTGCCGGCGTCCGCGGCGTGCAGCCGCGCCATCGCCCGCAGCAGCGTCGACTTGCCGCTGCCGTTGGGTCCGACCAGGGCGTGCACGCGGCCGGACTCGACGGACAGCGAGGCGGCATGCACCACCGTCCGGTCGAAATAGGACAGGTCGAGACCGTCGCCGCAGAAGACCGTGCCGTCACTCATGAAGCCAAGGCTAACCTAACTTCACTCACCTGCACAGGTCGTCCGACCATCGGACTGTCGGACTGCGCTCAGTCGCAGCCGGCCTCGCCGAGGTCCTCGTGGCCGCGATGGCTGGCGGGTTCGATCTGGAAGGTCGCGTGGTGCACGTCGAAGTGGGTGGCTGCGCACGCCTGGAGCCGGTCGAGGAGTCCACCCACGCCGACGGTGGCCAGGATCTCGTCGGTCACGGTGACGTGGGCGGAGAGGCTGGGCATGCCGCTGGTGATGGTCCAGGCGTGCAGGTCGTGCACGTCGGTCACCCCAGGCACCCCGGCCAGGTGGAGTCGAACGTCTTCGAGGTCGAGGCCCTCCGGAGCGATCTCGAGCAGCACGCGCACGGAGTCGCGCAGGAGCACGAAGGAGCGGGGCAGGATCATCACCGCGATCACCAGGGAGGCGATCGGGTCGGCACGGTCGAAGCCCGTGGTCAGGATGACGATGCCCGCGGCCACGGCGAGGACGGAGCCGAGCAGGTCGGCGAAGACCTCGTTCACGGCGCCGCGCATGTTCAGGGACTCACCGTCGGCCCGGCTCAGGATCGCCATGGACACGGCGTTGGCCAGCAGGCCGATGACCGCGAACCCGATCATCGGGCCCGCGTCGACCTCGGTCGGGTCGGCCAGCCGACCGATGCCGGCCCAGGCGAGATAGCCACACACGCCCAGCAGCACCAACGCGTTGAGCAGGGCGGCCAGGATCTCGGCCCGGTGATAGCCGAACGTGGAACGCGGGCCGGGACGCAGCGTGGCGACGTACGACGCCCCGAGCGCGAGCAGGACCGCCGCGGCATCGGTGGCCATGTGGCCTGCGTCGGCCAGCAGCGCGAGCGAGCCGCTGACGAAGGCACCGACGATCTCGACCACCATCACCGTGGCGGTGACCAGCAGCACGATCCTGAGCCGCCTGCGGTCCTCCGCACGGCCGGCCGCGTGGCCGTGACCGTGTCCGTGGCCCATCAGCGGTCCCGGTGCCTGACCACGGCGTCGACCGCGTGCTCGGCCTGGTTGAAGGCCACCTCGACCAGCTCGAGGGCGTGCTGGTTGGCCAGTCGGTAGAACACCCGGTTGCCTTCCTGGCGGGTGGCCACCACCCGACTCATCCGCAGCTTGGCGAGGTGCTGGGAGACCGCGGCCTGCGACTTGCCGACGTCGTCGGCGAGCACGCCGACGGACTGCTCGCCGTCACGCAGGGCCAGGACGATGCGCACCCGGGTCGCATCGGCGAGCAGCGAGAAGATCTCGACGGCCACCGGAAGATGGGCGTCGAGCTCTTCATCGGTATATGCGTGCATGCGCATATAGTCGCACACCCGTCGACCCGTCGCCAGTTCGCCGAATTCACGACGGGTCAGCCCGAATTCACGACGGGTCAGCCCGAATTCACGACGGGTCGAGTCAGACGCGTGAGCTCAACACCCGGTGGGCCGCGAACGCGACCGCCAGGGAGAGCAGGGAGCCGATCGCCGCGGTCAGCGTGACTCCCGAGTCGAAGGCCTGCGCCGCAGAGGCGAGGAGCGCGTCGGCCGACGCGGACGGGAGCCCCTGCGCCACCTCGACGGCACCGCCCAGGGTGGCGCGGGCGTGCTCGGCATCAGCCCCGGCGACCGTCACCGGCACGTCCACGCCCTGGCGGTAGGCCAGGTTGAGCAGGCTGCCGAGGACGGCGGTGCCGAGCACCGCGCCGATCTCGTACGCCGTCTCCGAGACCGCCGAGGCGGCACCGGCCTTGGCCGGCGGAACGGCACCGAGGGCGAGGTCGTTGGACACGGTCTCGGACATGCCGACCCCGGCACAGACCAGCACGAAGCCGATCAGCAGCCCCGCCGCCGAGCCGGTGTGACCCGTCACCGAGACGGCCGCATAGCCGGCCGCGTTGAGGAGTACGCCGGCCACCATCACCCGCGCCACCCCGAAGCGGCGCACCATCGGCACCGCACCGAGGCCGAGAACCACGGTCACCACGAGTCCGGGCACCATCATCAACGCCGCATCGAGGGGCGAGTGACCCGCGATCAGCTGCAGGTGCTGGGCCAGGAAGTAGATGAAGCCGACCAGCGCGAAGATGCTGACCAGGTTCACCACCAGTGACACCGAGAACACCGGGTTGGCGAAGAGCCGCACGTCGAGCATCGGGTTGGTGCGACGGAGCATCCGGCGCACGAAGGCAGTGCCGCAGGCGATGCCGACAGCGGCCGCCACCACGGTCAACTGGTCGAGCCCGTGGGTGGCCACCGACTTGATCGCGAAGACCGAGGCGGCCAGGGCGACCGTGACCAGGACGATGCCCACCGGGTCGACCGGCCCCGGATCGGGGTCGCGCGACTCGGGGAGCAGACGCGGGCCGAGCACCAGCAGCGGCACCAGGAGCGGGACGGCGATCAGGAAGATCGAGCCCCACCAGAAGTGCTGCAGCAGCCAGCCGCCGACCACCGGGCCGAGCGCGGCACCGGCGGAGAAGCCGGCCATCCAGATCGCGATCGCCGTGCGCCGCTCGGCGGCGTCGGTGAAGATGTTGCGGATCAGCGAGACCGTCGCAGGCATCAGCATCGCGCCGAAGATCCCGAGCAGCGCACGGGCGGCGATCAGCCAGCCGGCACTCGGCGCGAAGGCGGCGAGCACGGAGACCGCCGCGAAGCCGGTGGCTCCGCCCAGCAGGATCCGGCGCCGACCGATCCGGTCACCGAGGCTGCCCATGGTGACCAGCAGCGCGGCCAGCACGAGCGGGTAGACGTCGATGATCCAGAGCAGCTGGTTGCCACTCGGCGCGAGGGACTGGGACAGCGACGGCACGGCGAAGCTGAGCGCGGTGTTGTCGATCGAGACCAGCAGCACGGGCAGCATCAGCACGGCCAACGCCACCCACCGGGAACGGCGGGAGAGCTGGTCGGGAGCGAGCGGGAGCTGGTAGATCGTCACCCGCACAACTGTACCGTCCAGACGGTATAGTTACTACGGGATTCCATGGTGATCTCCGCCTCGTCACCGCGGTCGGTAGGGTCACCCCATGGCCCGTCCCCCCAAGGCACGCGAGTCGGCCCTCGCGGCGTACTGCGAACTGCTGCGCAGCGACGGCGAACGCGCCACGACCATCGATGCGGTGGCGGCACGGGCCGGGGTCTCCAAGGGTGGCGTGCTCTACCACTTCCCCAGCAAGGAGGCGCTCGCCGAGGCCGCGCTCGAGGCGTTCCGCGAGGCCTGCGCGCGCGATCTGGTGATCATGGCCGAAGCCCCCGAGGGACCGTCACGTCACTACGTGCGCACGTCCTGGACCAGCGGCAGCGACCTCGACACCTACTACACCGCCATGGTCCGGCTGGCCCAGTCGTCGTGGCAGCCCGCGATCAGCGCTCTCGAGACCGTCCACTCGTCCTGGCTCGACCTGATCCGCTCCGAGGTGGGCGACCGGCACGCCGCCGAGGCGATCATGCTGGTCGGCGAGGGCCTCTACCACCACTCCTCGATGCCCGGGGAGTGGTCACGCAGCACATTCGCCCGCTCGCTGAACCAGCTGCTCGACCAGGTCGACCGGCTCAAGGCGAAGTAGGCGACTCCCCGGCGTGTGGCGCCGGAGAATCGCCGTGTTCCGCGCCTACAGCGCCTCGCGACCGTGCGGTGCGTGCCAGCCCTCGAGCGAGGGGCCCTTCGGCACGATGCCGGACGGGTTCACGTCACGGTGCACGACGTAGTAGTGCGCCTTGATCTGCTCGAAGTCGATCGACTCGCCGAATCCGGGCGTCTGGAACAGGTCGCGGGCATAGCCCCACAGTGCCGGCATCTCGGTCAGCTTGTTGCGGTTGCACTTGAAGTGGCCGTGGTAGACCGCGTCGAACCTGGCCAGCGTGGTGAAGAGACGCACGTCGGCCTCGGTGATCGCGTCGCCCATCAGGTAGCGCCGGTCGGTCAACCGCTCCTCGAGCCAGTCCATCGCCGTCCAGAGCCGGTCGTACGCCGCGTCGTACGACTCCTGCGAGCCGGCGAAGCCGCACCGATAGACGCCGTTGTTGACCTCGGTGAAGACCCGCTTCATCACGGCCTCCATCTCGTCGCGCAGATCGTCGGGCCACAGGTCCGGGGCGTCGGGGCGGTGATGGTCGCGCCACTCGAAGAACAGGTCGTGGGTGATCTGGGGGAAGTCGTTGGTGACCACCGCCTTGGTGGGCACGTCGACGATCGCCGGCACGGTGATGCCGCGCGGGTAGTCGGGCACCCGCGCGAAGTAGGCCTGCTGGAGCCGCTCGTGGCCGAGCACCGGATCGACGCCACCGGGATCGAGGTCGAAGGTCCAGCTGCGCTTGTCGTGCGTGGGTCCGGGCATCCCGAGCGAGAGCACGTCCTCGAGGCCGAGCAGGCTGCGCACGATGATCGCGCGGTTCGCCCACGGGCACGCCTTCGCGGCGACCAGCCGGTAGCGCCTCGGCTCGACCGGCCACACCTGCACCTCGCGGGGACTGTCCTTGCTGCCGCTGGGGAACTCGTCGTCGAGCGGGTCCGCGGAACGCGCTCCGGCAAGGATCCGGTCCGGGATGTAGTTCATGTCCCGGGAGAACTCCTTGCCCTGCTCGACGTACGCCGCTGTCTGGTCGTCGTTCACGCGTGCCTCCTGGAGAAAGTTGCTCCTTCAACCATACCGGGCGAGGTCCTGACCAGGTCAGTGCGGAAAGGAGCCGGCCAGGTCGATGAGGCGGTCGTTGGCCTCGGGCTCGCCGATGCTCGCACGCACGCCCTCGCCCGCGAAGGGGCGGACGACGATGCCCACCTCGTCGGCTGCTGCCGCGAAGTCTCCGGTCCTGTCCCCCAAGGTGAACCAGACGAAGTTGCCCTGCGGCTCGGGGATCTCCCACCCGGCCGCGCGGACTCCCGCGAGCACGCGGTCCCGTTCACCGACGAGGGAGTCGACCCGTTGCAGCAACTGCTCCTCGGCGGCGAGTGAGGCGATGGCCGCGGCCTGCGCGACTCCGGACACACCGAAGGGCAGTGAGACCGCGCGCAGCGCGCCGGCGATCGGTGCCCGGGCGACGGCGTAGCCGACCCGGAAGTTCGCCAGCCCGTAGGCCTTCGAGAACGTGCGGGTCACCACCACGTTGTCGAAGTCGCGGTAGACCGCCAACCCGTCGACGGCGTCGTCCATGCGCACGAACTCGACGTACGCCTCGTCGACCACGACCAGAACTCGCGAGGGCACCTTGGCCAGGAACTCGAGCAGCGCCGTCTGGGTGACGGCCGGGCCGGTCGGGTTGTTCGGCGTGCAGACGATGACGACCTTGGTCTTGTCGGTGATCGCCTCGGCCATCGCGCCGAGGTCGTGCTCGCCGGTCGCGGTCACGGGCACCTGCACCGACGTGGCGGCGGCGGCAGTGACCGCGATCGGGTAGGCCTCGAAGGACCGCCACGCGTAGACGACCTCGTCGCCGGGGTCGCAGAACGACTGGAGGATCTGGTAGATCAGCGCGACCGATCCGGTGGCCGCGGACAGGTCCTCGACGGGCACGTCGAAGCGCTCGGCCAGGGCGGCGTACAACGCGGTGCAGCCCATGTCGGGGTAGCGGTTCATCTGCCCGACGACACCCATCGCGGCCTCGACCACGCCCGACAGCGGGGGGTAGGGGTTCTCGTTCGAGCTCAGCTTGTACGTCGTGAAGTCGGCGCGTGGGACGGGCGGCTTCCCGGGAACGTAGGCGGGGATGTTGCCGACGTTCGCACGGGGCTGGGGAGTCGAGGCGGTCATGCCCGTCAGGTTAGTGGGTTGCGTTGCCGACGCTGGTGGCGCTTGCGGTGCTTGTGCCGCCACGGCTGGAAGATCACGATCAGGACCAGGCCGAGACCCACGCCGAACGCCGCCCCCGTCACGTTGTCGACGATGTCGGTCAGGTCGCAGGCCCGGTCGATACGGGCCACCTCGAGCTGGGCCTTCTCGATCACCGCGGAGTACGCCGCCAGCGCGACCAGCCCCAACGGCGTGAGGATCCACCCGGCCCGCCAGCGTGCCACCGAGAGCACCAGCAGGGCGCCGGCCGGAACGAACAGCGCGGTGTTCAGGGTCCGCTGCCCGGACTCGAGGATCCAGAAGCCCTCGGGCGCCGGACCGCCCACGTCCCACGAGCACGTGGCCATCCGGCTCTCCTCGGGGATGGCCAGGTCGATCGGGTTCAACGGCACGAGCGTGACCAGCCCGATCACCGTGATCGCCCACAGGAACCCGGCCATGGAGAAGGCCGAGACCCAGCCGAGCGGCTTGAGCAGAGCGAGCGCGAGCAGGCCGAACAGCACTGCCGAGCCCACGGCTCCGAGCAGCATCGCTCCGGTCCCCGAGAACTCGTCCACGCCGCAGAGGCTACAAGCGACTGGGACCTGCTGAGTACGCTGGCGGCGTGAAGTTCCTCGCATGGCTCCTGACCAACACCGTGGCGTTGGCCGCCGCGGCGTGGTTGCTGGACGGGATTCGCTTCGACGGAGCCGACTGGCAGGCCAAGATCCTCCCGGCATTGCTGGTCGCCCTGATCCTCTGCGTGGTGACGATGTACGTCGCCCCGGTGGTCAAGGTGCTCTCGATTCCCTTCATCATCGTGACCATCGGGCTGTTCCTCCTGGTGATCAACGCGGCGATGCTCCTGCTGACCGCGTGGATCGCGGACAAGGTCGACATCGGGTTCCACGTCGACGGGTTCTGGAACGCACTCTTCGGCGCCATCGTGATCACCCTGGTCGGTGGCCTGGTCCGCGCCGTCGTGCTCGAGGACGACTGATGGCGCTCCCCGCCCCGCTCACGCCGGGCGAGTACCGCGTCGCCCTGGTCTGCCTCGGCAACATCTGCCGCTCCCCCATCGCCGACGTGGTGGTCAACGCCCGGCTCGGGGATGCCGGCCTCGCCGAGCACGTGCACGCCGACAGCTACGGCACCGCTGACTACCACGTCGGCCGGCCGATGGACCCGCGCTCGGCCTCGGTGCTCCGCGACCACGGCTACGACCCCACCCGGCACCGCGCCCGACAGTTCGGCGCTGCGGACGTCACGGCGTACGACCTGGTGCTGGCCATGGACCACGACAACCGACGCAACCTGCGCGACCTCGGCGTTCCCGAGGAGCGACTGCGTCTCTTTCGTGACTTCGACCCGCAGCCCGGCGACGGTGTCGTCCCCGATCCCTACTACGGCGGCGACGACGGCTTCCGCGACGTGCTCGCCATGGTCGAACGCAGTGCCCGCGCCTTCACCGAGGCCGTGAACCAGGAGGTCGTCCCGACATGACGCGCAACTCCGCCACGGCCCGCAAGGCCGAGGAACTGCTCGGCGGCCCGGTCGTCGCCACCGCACCGGTGGCCGGCGGCGACATCTGCACCGCCACCCGGCTCAAGCTCTCCGACGGCCGTTCGGCCCTGATGAAGACCCACGTGCACCCGCCGCCGGGTTTCTTCGCCGCCGAGGCGCGGGGCCTGCGCTGGCTGGCCGAGGCCGACGGAGTCGCGGTTCCCGAGGTGCTCGCGGTCGACGAGGACTGCCTGATCATCCCGTTCGTCGAGACCGGCAAGCAGATCCCTGACGCGGCAGTGGCGTTCGGACGAGCACTGGCGCGGACCCACGCGACGGGCGCCGACACGTTCGGTGCAGCGCACGACGGTTTCATCGGCAAGCTGCCGATGCGCAACACCCCCGCCGACACGTGGGCCGAGTTCTACGCCACCAACCGGCTGCTGCCCTATCTCAAGGTGGCCCGCGACCGCGGCGCGATCGACGAGTCGGGCGCCGGCGCCATCGAGTCGCTCGTCGGCCGCCTGGGTGACCTGGTGCCCACCGAGGCACCGGCGCGGCTGCACGGCGACCTGTGGAACGGAAACGTGCTGTGGGGCACCGACGGGGTCATCCACGTGATCGACCCGGCTGCCTATGCCGGTCACCGCGAGGTCGACCTGGCCATGCTCTCCCTCTTCGGCATGCCCCACCTGCCGCGCGTCCTCGATGCCTATCACGAGACCCAGCCGCTGGCCGACGGCTGGGAGGACCGTCTCGGGCTGCACCAGCTCTTCCCGTTGCTGGTGCACGCCTGCATGTTCGGGGGCGGGTACGGCGCCCGTGCGGCCGGCGTCGCGGCGCGCTATTGAGCGCCCCCGCTCTCGGTCAGCCTCCCCACGCGATCCGCTGGTTTCTCAGCCACGCCTCAGGACTCTTTGGCACAGTGGTGACGTGAGCACCGCTGCGTCCAAGCCCCACGCGCTCGTCGTCGACGACGACCGCGCCGTCCGGGAGTCGCTGCGGCGTTCCTTGGAGTTCAACGGATTCACCGTGTCGATGGCCGAGGACGGCGCACAGGCGCTGGCCGGCATCGGCAACCTGAAGCCCGACGTGGTCGTGATGGACGTGATGATGCCGCGACTGGACGGCATCGAGACCACCAAGGCGCTCCGCACCGCGGGCAACGACATCCCGATCCTCGTGCTCACTGCCCGCGACGCCGTCGGCGACCGGGTCGACGGACTCGACGCCGGCGCCGACGACTACCTCACCAAGCCGTTCGCCCTGCAGGAGCTGCTGGCCCGGCTCCGCGCGTTGCTGCGCCGGGTCGTTCCCCATGACGAGCTGGTCGACGAGACGCTGGCCTTCTCCGACCTGACCCTCGACCTGGCCAGCCGAGAGGTCCGCCGGGGCAAGCGGGCCATCGAGCTCACCCGCACCGAGTTCGCGCTGCTCGAGATGTTCCTGCGCCGGCCGCGCCGCGTGCTGGAGCGCGCCTTCATCCTCGAGGAGGTCTGGGGCTACGACTTCCCCACCACGGCCAACTCACTCGAGGTCTACGTCGGCTACCTGCGCCGCAAGACCGAGGCCGAAGGCGAACCGCGTCTCCTGCACACCGTGCGCGGGGTGGGCTACGTGCTCAAGGAATCGCCCTGAGCACCCTGGGTCGTGACCCCGGCGGCTGGCACTACCGGCGCAGCCTGGCCAGCCGGGTCACCCTGCTCACCACCTTCGCGGTCGGCCTGACGGTCGCCGTCCTGGCCCTGGGCGCCTATGTCACCGTGCGCATGCAGATGCAGGCCAGCCTCGACGCCTCGTTGCTCGACCGCGCCGAGAGCGCCGCGAAGACGCCGACCCTCTCCGAGCTCACCGTCGAGATGCGTTGGCCGTCGTGGGCCTTCGGTGCCGCCGATGTGCGCATCGCCTTCATCACCACCAGCCGTACCTGGTCGATCGACGGCGGTCCGACGCTCCCGCTCGGCAAGCAGGAGATGGCCGTGGTCACCGGCAAGGACGCCCACTCGATCCGCACGATCGAGGCTGGAGACACCCGCTACCGCGTGGTGACCGTGCCCACCCGCGACCACGGCGTCGCGTTGGTCATCGCCCAGTCGCTGGACGCCCAGGAGAAGGTCCTGGGCCGCCTCGGCATCGTGATGCTGCTGTTCGGGGTGGCCGGCGTGATCGCCGCCGGAGTGGCCGGATGGGGCGTGGCCCGCAGCGGGCTGAGACCCGTATTCCGGCTCACGGACCGGGTCGAGCACATCGCCCGCACCGAGGACCTCACCCCGATCGCGGTCGAGGGGAACGACGAGATCGCGCGACTCTCGTCAGCGTTCAACACGATGCTGGCCGCCCTCGAGGCCTCGCGCGAACGACAACGCCAGCTCGTTGGCGATGCCGGCCACGAACTGCGCACTCCCCTGACCTCCCTGCGCACCAACCTCGACCTACTGCTGCAGGCCGACGCCGCCGGCGGCATGCCGGACGACGCCCGGGCCGAGCTGCTCGACGACGTCCAGGCCCAGATCGAGGAGATGACCACGCTGATCGGCGACCTGGTCGAGCTCGGCCGCGACGAGCACGCCCCGCACCAGGTCGAGCTCGTCGACCTCAAGGAGGTGCTCGACCGAGCGATCGCCCGGGTCCGGAGACGCGCGTCATCGATCGAGTTCGACGTCGACGCGGAGGACTGGTGGGTCACCGGCGAGTCGGCCGCCCTGGAACGGGCGGTGATGAACCTGCTCGACAATGCGGCCAAGTGGAGCCCACCGGACGGCACCGTCACCGTGCGCCTGGGCGACGGTGTCCTCACCGTCAACGACCAGGGCCCGGGTTTCGCCGAGGCCGACCTTCCCTACGTCTTCGATCGGTTCTACCGCTCGCAGGAGTCCCGCTCGATGCCGGGCTCGGGTCTCGGACTCTCGATCGTGCGGCAGACCGCCGTGCGTCACTCGGGCACGGTCGCTGCCTCGAACCTGCCCGACGGCGGCGCCTGCCTGACCTTGCGCCTGCCCGGTCGCACGTTGCAGCAAGCCTGATCGATGGCGCTGTCTGTTCTGGCCCTGTCTGAGTTGGCCCTGTCCGAGGTGGCCCTGTCCGAGGTGGCCGGTGAGGTCTGGGGCCGGGCCACCACCGTGCAGGACCCGCCCCCGCGCGAGGTGGTGCTGGTGATCGTGGCCGTCGCCCTCGCCCTGGTCCTGCACCCGCTGACCTGGCACTGGGTGCGCCACCTGGTCACCGTGGTGCACGAAGCCGGGCACGCATTCGTCGCGCTGCTCGTGGGTCGTCGGCTCTCGGGGATCCGGTTGCACTCGGACACCTCCGGGGTCACGGTCTCCCGGGGGCGGCCGCGAGGCCCCGGCATGGTGGCCATGCTCTGCGCGGGCTACCTCGCACCGGCCGCCGTGGGGCTCGGCGCCTCCGTGCTGCTCGCCAACGGTCGCGCCCTGGCCCTGCTGTGGCTGGTCGTCCTCGCCCTGGTGCTGATGTTCCTCCAGATCCGCAACTGGTACGGCGCACTCGTGCTGCTCGTGATCGGTGCGGGCCTGGCCGCCGCCTCCTGGTACCTCTCCGCATCCGTGCAGTCCACGATCGCTCATCTGCTCACGTGGGTGTTGCTCTTCGCCGCTCCCAAGCCAGTCCTCGAGCTGATGCGTGAGCGGCGCGGTCGTCGTACCGGCTCTGACGCCGACCAGCTCGCCCGCCTCACTCCGTTGCCCGCGGGTTTCTGGATCGGCGTCTTCGGGCTGGCCAACCTGGCCGGTCTCGCCCTGGCTCTGTTCGCCGTGATCTGAACGGGTCGACCGGCGCGGGCGCCCCGAGTCGCCCGGCCGCAGACTTCGGGGCTCCCGCCGGGTTTCCGAAGCGTCGGTGCACGGCATGATGTCGGCCATGAGCGATGAGAACGCGGGCGACGCGAAGGAACCGACCACCGCGATCCGCCCCGGCGCGCGGGCAGACCGGATGCAGGCCGAGCAGAGAGGCCCTGCCGGGCAGCCCGAGCCGACCCTGCGGCTCGACATCAACGACGACCACTCGACACCTCGGCACCAGGCACCGCACCAGCCGGGACCGCAGCACTCAGCGCCTCACCACCCTCAGCAGCAGTGGGGGCCGCCGCAGGGCCAGCAGCCCCAGTCACCATCGCGGTTCGCGCCCCCGCAGGAGTCGGCCCAGCCGGGGCCGGCCCAGCACGAGGCGCCGCAGCAGCCGGTCCATCAGCCGGCGCAGCAGTGGGGCCCACCGCAGCAGCCGCCCGCCCAGCAGCCCTACCCGGCGCCTCCGGGCAAGCGACGCAAGGACGGTTCGGCCCGGGCCGGACGGTCGGGAGGTGCCGGCATCGGGCTTCTCGCCGGCGCCCTGATCCTGGGTGCGGGCGCCGGGTTCGGCGGCGGCTACCTGCATGACGAGACCTCCGGCGGCGGAGGAGATGGCGACAAGGTCGACGCGGGCCAGATCGACATCGGCGGTCTCAACCTCCAAGATCTCGTCTCCGTGCAGACCGTGGCCGAGAAGACCCTGCCGTCCGTGGTCAAGATCGAGGCGCTCGGCGCCAGCAGCGGCAGCACCGGCTCGGGGATCATCCTCAGTGACGACGGCCTGATCCTGACGAACTATCACGTCGCGTTCAACGGCATCGACGGCGACCTGACCATCTTCTTCGACGACGGCTCAAGCACCACCGGCTCGTTCGTCGGCGCCGACCCCGACCTCGACATCGCGCTGATCAAGGCCGACGACTCATCGGGGCTCACGCCGATGAAGTTCGGCGCCGCGGAGGACCTCAAGGTCGGTCAGGCGGTCGTCGCCGTCGGGTCGCCGTACGGTCTGGAGTCGACCGTCACCGCGGGCATCATCAGCACCGTCAACCGGCCGGTCAACGTGGGACCGGTCGCCCCCGGACAGAAGGTGATGGCCTATCCGGCGCTGCAGACCGACGCAGCGATCAACCCCGGCAACTCCGGTGGCGCCCTGGTCAACATCAAGGGCGAGCTGGTCGGGATGAACTCCGCCAACCGTACGGCGGTGCGCGACACCGGCGACGCGGGCGACCTCGGCTCGATCGGCATCGGCTGGGCGATCCCGATCAACGTCATCTCACCGATCGTGGAACAGCTCAAGAACGGTGACGACCCCACTCATGCCTGGCTGGGCATCGTGCCCGGCAACGCCCGGGAGTCCGGAGTCGCCCAAGGCGCCCAGGTGGCCGACTTCACCTCCGACAGCCCCGCCGAGGCGGCCGGTCTCGAGACGGGCGACGTCGTCGTGGCGATCGACGACTACCCGATCGCGGAGGGTCTCGGCCTGATCACGACGGCGCTGCTCTACCGTCCCGGCGACAAGGTGACGCTGCGGGTGCTCCGCGACGGCGAGGAGCAGACCATGGACGTGACGCTTGCCGAGAAGACCCAGCTCTTCGACGATCTGTGAGGTGCCGGTCAGTTTCACAGGCGAGCCTGTGGTTCTGCCCGGTCAACGGGAAACTTCGCGTCAATCCGGCAGTTTCACCCAGGTGAGCCTGTGAAACTGCCCGACCCGGGCTGGTCAAAGACGCGGGCCAGACGCTCGGCCTTCCACCGCGACTCGGCGTACTCCTCGTCGACGTCCGAGCGCACGGTGATGCCGCCACCGGTGCCCAGCTGCCAGGTGCCGTCACCCGTCGTGGTCAGGCTGCGGATCACCACGCCTAGGTCCGCGCGACCGTCACCGGAGATCCAGCCGAACGCACCGGCATAGACGCCTCGGGCCGATGCCTCCACGTCGCGAATGATCTCCATGGTGCGCAGCTTCGGGGCACCTGTCATCGACCCGGCCGGGAACAGCTCGCGCAGCGCGCGGATCGTGGTCACGTCATCACGCAGATGCCCCCGCACCGTGGAGACCAGCTGATGCACCGAGCGATAGGACTCGACATCCATCAGCACCGGGACCTCCACCGAGCCCACGTCGCAGACCATGCCCAGGTCGTTGCGCAGAAGATCGACGATCATCAGGTTCTCCGCGCGGAACTTCGGGTCAGTGGCCAGCAGACGACGCAGGCGTTCGTCCTCCTCCGGCGTCTCGCCCCGGGGCGTGGTGCCCTTGATCGGCTTGGTCTCGATCCGACGGTGCCGGTCGATGGTCGCGTACCTCTCCGGCGACGAGCTCAACAACCAGGCACCGCGGTGCTGGAGGAACCCGGCGTACGGCGCCGGATTGAGCTCACGCAGCCGCAGGTACGCCGTCACTGGGTCGAGGCCGGAGAGGATCGTGCGGCGATAGGTCAGGTTCACCTCGTAGGAGTTGCCGGCATGCAGCTGTTCCTGCACGTGGGCGAACTCGTCGCGGTAGTCGTCGGGCGCGTCGATGGTTGAGGAGCGAGGGGTGGCTGCGCCGCTCCGACCCGGCGCACCAGCGTGGTCCTCGAGGATCTCCGGGCCACCGGGTACGTCCGGGTGCTCGAAGATCCGCACGTTCCTGGTCCGCATCCACACCGCCGTGGGCATCGGGTCGTCGGGATCCACGAGCGACGGCAGGTCGGGACGGCTGGCGTAGCCGAGGTAGCCGACCCAGTGCACGTCGGCGTCATCGTCGGCCGACTCCGCCTCGAGTGCCGCGAAGATGTCCTCGCCCATGACCTCAGCACGGCTTCCGACGATGCGCTGCACCTGACGCGTGCGGGCGTCGTACGTCAGCGAGATGTCGTCCTCGTCGAGCCAGCCGACGATCGAGCGACGCCCGGACCAGGGGCGTGCGCCCCCGCCGTCGAGCCAGAAGCAGCGATCATGTGCACCGGCGATCTCGAGGAAGTACGGCACCGGGTCGGTCATGGGAGCTCCAGGAAGTTGGCGACCAGCTCGACGCCGTGCCGGCTCAGGATCGACTCGGGGTGGAACTGGACACCGTGCAGAGGCAGGGTGCGATGCCGCACCCCCATCACCACGTCGGGCTCACCGGGCTCCCCGTTGCACACCGCCGTCACCACCAGGTCGTCGGGCACGCTGGTGGCCGCGAGCGAGTGGTAGCGCACCACGTCGAACGACGCGGGCAGCCCGACGAAGACCGACGTGCCGTCGTGCCGGACCGAGACCACGTCACCGTGGGCGGGGGTGATCCGCTCGACCGTGCCGCCGTACGCCGTGACCAGGCCCTGCATGCCGAGACACACACCGAGCACCGGCGTCGTGCCAGCGCGCAGCACGTCGGTGCCGACCGCGAAGTCAGCCGGGACCGCAGGGTGCCCCGGGCCCGGCGAGAGCACCACGTGCGTGAAGGCGAGAAGGTACGCCGCCTCGGTCGCGTCGTGCTGCACGACCACGGGGAGCTCCCCGGTGACCGCGGCGACGAGGTGCACGAGGTTCCACGTGTAGGAGTCGTGGTGGTCGACCACCACGACCCTCGTCTCCGCATCGGCCACATGCGCAACCTACTGGGTGAGGTGGCTCCTGCGTCACGCGCTCATCGTGTCAGCGCGCGGCACCTCGCCGGCACCGCGTCGTCACCCGACTCCCGGCAGCGCGCGAAGCGTTCGAGCCGGCGCTGCATCCGGCGCACCTCACCCTGCTTCGCGGGGTCGGCGTAGCTGTTGCTGCGCTCGTAGGGTGCATCCCGGTAGTCGTAGAACTCCCAGGCGTAGTCGGTGCTCTCCCAGTCGTCGTCGAGGTCGAGGCGCACCAGCAGTGCGTCCCGACTCCGGATCGCGAGGTACGACGGGATGATGTCGATGGTTCCGCCCGAGTAGACCTTGTCGGGATCCATCCCGAGCGAGGGTGCGTAGGTGTGCTCGAAGAACGCGTAGCGGCTGCCGTGCGTCGCGGCGTCGGCGAGACTGGGCGCGAGCGACGTACCCGAACGCCACGCCGGTGGGGCGACGCCGGCCAGGTCCTGGAAGGTCGTGGCGAGGTCGATGTTGTTGACCACCTGTCGGCGCACGCCCGGCTCGACGGCGGGACCGACCACGAGCAGCGGCACGTGGGCGTCGGAGTCGTAGGGCGCGCCCTTGCCGCGTTCGAGGTCATGCTGGCCGAGGTGGAACCCGTTGTCGGACGTGAGCACGACGTAGGTGTCGTCGTCGACCGCGGCCAGGATCCGCTCGACCATGCGGTCGATGGAGGCCACCATGCGGGCCCGGTTGCGCAGGTCGACCACGGCATCCTCACCCTGCAGGAGCGTGGTCGTGGGCTTCCACCCCGGCGCCGGCCTGCCGTCCGCGCGCACCGGCAGGTTGTCGGTCTGGTCGTCGCCGTGGCCCACGAGGTCGTCGAGGCCGAGGTCGCCGCAGTCGACCCGGCCACAGTTGCCCAGGGCACCGTGGTGGCCGACACGATCACGCATCGCCGGCGGGAAGAGCGGCTCCTCGGGCCAGGGTGTGTCCCCGTTGACCCTGCTGTGAGGGCCGTAGGGCGCCACCTCGAGATAGAAGGGCTCCTCGCGCGGGGTGCGCCGGCGGATGAAGTCGAGGGCCAGGTCCTGGGTCACCGTGCCGGCGTAGGCAGCATCCTTCTCGGCGTCGCTCGCCGATGCGGGAGGTATCGGGTGCTCCCTGGTGCGCAGCTCGCCGCCCTCGACGTACGAGCTGGCGAAACCCCAGCCGTCGTACGCCGACCCGAACAGGGCGTTGAACTCGCTCCACCCCGCCGGCAGCTCCAGGTCGGTCATGCCGGGCTCGAACTGGTTGAGGTACTTGCCGACGAAACCGGTCGTGTAGCCGGCCTCCCGGAGCTGCACGTTGACCGATCGGTGGGTGTTCTCATTGGCCGAGAACGCCTCCCAGCCGCCGATCGGCCCGTAGGGGTTGGGCAGGTTGGCGGTGTTG
This sequence comes from Nocardioides jensenii JCM 1364 = NBRC 14755, assembly GCF_001552535.1. GTDB lineage: Bacteria > Actinomycetota > Actinomycetes > Propionibacteriales > Nocardioidaceae > Nocardioides > Nocardioides jensenii. The sequence goes on from NZ_BCRJ01000024.1 coordinate 89,940, forward strand.
GTCAGCACCCCGGTCTGGTGCGGGTACTGCCCGGTCATCAGGCTCGAGCGCGACACGCAGCACAGGGAGTCGACCACGAACGCCCGGTCGTACGTCGCCCCCTGTCGCCGCATCGCCTCCGCCGAGCGCATGGTCTGCAGCAGGTCCATGGAGAAGTCGTCCATCAGCACCAGCACGATGTTGGGTCGGACCGGGATCTCGGCCGGCGCCGCGATCGTGGTGGGCGGCGCGCCGTGCGCGTTCGCGTCGGCGACGGTGGCCGGAGAGCGCCCGGTCACGACGACGACGGCGGCCACGGCGACGAGGAGCGTCGCCAAGAGCGCAAGGGACAACACCCGGAACCGCACCCGCAAACCCCCGTCTGGTTCGAGCCTCTGCCCTGTAGACGTCGGTGAGGCCCGAAAGGTTGCGCCGGGGAGGGCGTGATCTTCTCAGGAGATGCCCGATCGATCTGCCGGACCGTGCGACAGGTAAGTCCCTGCCGTGGCGCCGATCCCGGGCGTGCCAGTCGCGGTTCGGGGCCCGGTTACCTGTCCTGCGGTCCGGGTCGGCTCCCGGTCGCGGCTCAGGTCAGGAGCTCGCGCATCAGGTCGTGGATCAGGTCGTAGCCGTTCTCGGTCAGGATCGACTCCGCGTGGAACTGGATACCCCGGAAGTGCGGCCCGCGCACGAGGTGCACGTCACCGGACTCGGGGTCGGCCTCGACCGTGACCCCGTCGGGAGCCTGACCCTCGACCCTTCCGACGAAGGTGTTGTAGAAACCGACTCGTTCGGTGCGGCCGTCGATCGTGACCGGCGACTGGGTGCCCTGGAAGACGATGTCCTTGTAGGCAAGGGGAATCCCCAACCGCTGGCACAGCGTCTGGTGCCCCAGGCACACCGCGAGGAACGGCTGCTCGGCGGCCAGGAGCGCGTCGACCGCGGTCCGGAACGTGACGATCTTCGGGTGGCCGTCGTCGCGCGGGTCACCAGGGCCGGGGCCGACGATGACCAGGTCGAACCCGTCGAGCGCACCCGGCGCGTAGTCCTCGTGGCGGACCACGGTCGAGGTCATGCCGAGCACGGTGAGCACGTGCCGCAGCATGTTCACGAAGTCGTCCTCGCCGTCGAGGATCACCACGGACTTGCCCTTCAGGGCGACGTCGGGCGCCGCCCCTTCCTGGTCGGTGAGCCAGAACTTCGAGAGCCGCTGGTTGCGGGCGTTCAGGGCGATCAGCACGTCCTCGTCACGGGCCAGCTCGCCGAGACTCTCGGGAGGCGCGGCCGCCGGGGGCACCAGCCCGAAGGCGCTCAGGATGCCGCCCGCCTTGGCGTGCGTCTCGCGCACCTCGGTGGCCGGGTCGGAGTCCCGCACCAGGGTGGCTCCGGCGACCACCCGGAGCACGCCCTCGGTGCTGACGTCTGCGGTGCGGATGACGATCGGGCTGTCGAGGGTCGGCTGTCCCTCGCCGTCGCGACCGAAGAGCGCCAGCGCTGCACCGTAGTAGGCGCGGCCCTCGGGCTCGTACTTCGCGATCAGGCGGCAGGCGTTCTCGACGGGCGAGCCGGTGAGCGTGGCGGCGTACATCGTGTCGCGCAGGACCTCGCGCGGGTCGCGGTCGGTGCGGCCGGCCAGGAGGTACTCGGTGTGCACGAGGTGGGTCATCGGCTTGAGGAACGGGCCGAGCACCTGGCCGCCCTCGTGGCAGATGTCGCACATCATCTTGAGCTCTTCGTCGACGACCATGAAGAGCTCGTAGATCTCCTTCTCGTCGGCGAGGAACTCCAGCAGCTGCGCCTTGGTCTGCTCCTGCGGTTGCGCCTGCTTGGGCAGGTGGAACGTGCCCGAGATCGGGTTCATCCGCACGTCGCCGCCCTGGATGCTGACGTGGCGCTCCGGGCTCGCCCCCACGAGGTAGCGGTCGCCGGTGAAGAAGACATAGGTCCAGTACGCACCGCGCTCGCGCTCGAGCAACCGGCGCAGCACGGTCAGCGCCTGGTCGTCGCCCCAGCCGCGGGCCTTGGCCCGGTAGTTGCGGGCCACCACGAGGTTGGCGCCCTCTCCGTTGCCGATCTCCTCGGCGATGACCTTCTCGACCACGTGGGTGTAGTCGTCGTCGCTGGAGTCGAAGCCGCCCGGGTCGTCGAACTCGACCGGTACGTCGGGCAGGGCGGCGAGCAGGTCGGCGTACGCCACGTGCTGCTCGAGGTCGATGTCGACGACGACCAACGGGGTTTCGTCGTCGATCGCGTCGAAGCCGCGCTCCCGGACCTGGCGGTAGGGCACCGCCACGAGTCGGTCGAACTGCCGGCCGTCGGTGGGGACGCCGGTCTCGAGCGGCACGTCGAGCAGGCTCTCCACGACGGTGCGCCGGCCGCCGACCAGCGACAGGGTTGCTGCGTCCTTCTGGCGGACGATGGCCCAGGCCTCGTGGCCCCGCAGCTCCTCCAGCGCAGCGCGCGCATCGGTCGGGGCGGCAGGGGTCTCGGGCATGGCCGAAGCCTAGCGGCGCACCACGGTACGGCGGCACAGTGCTCACGTGGTGGGTTCGGGCCCCGGATGCACGAAGTCGCCGTCCGGTTGGACCCGGACGACGACTTCGTGGCGCGTGCGGCGATGTACGCCGGCGAGCGGTCAGAGTGCGCGGAGGATGTCCTCCACGCGGTCCTTGGCGTCACCGAAGAGCATCTGCGAGTTCTCCCGGAAGAACAGCGGGTTCTGGACGCCGGCGTAGCCGGAGGCCATCGACCGCTTGAACACCACGACGTTCTCGGCGTTCCACACCGTCAGCACCGGCATGCCGGCGATCGGGCTCGACGGGTCCTCCGCGGCGGCGGGGTTGACGGTGTCGTTGGCACCGATCACCAACACCACGGTGGTGTCGTCGAAGTCGTCGTTGATCTCGTCGAGCTCCAGGACGATGTCGTAGGGCACCTTCGCCTCGGCGAGCAGCACGTTCATGTGACCGGGCAACCGGCCGGCGACCGGGTGGATGCCGAAGCGGACCTCGATTCCCTTGTCCCGCAGCTTGGAGGTCAGCTGCGCGACGCCGTACTGCGCCTGGGCCACCGCCATCCCGTAGCCGGGGGTGATGATCACCGACTTGGCGTGGGTGAGCAGGTCGGCGACGTCCTCGGCGTTGGTCTCGCGGTGCTCGCCGTAGTCGGTGTCCTCCGACGGGCCGGCCTCGATGCCGAAGCCACCGGCGATCACCGAGATGAACGAGCGGTTCATCGCGGTGCACATGATGTAGGACAGGTAGGCACCCGAGGAACCGACCAGCGCGCCGACGATGATCAGCAGGTTGTTGTTGAGCAGGAAGCCCGACGCGGCCGCGGCCCACCCGGAGTAGCTGTTCAACATCGACACGACCACGGGCATGTCACCGCCGCCGATCGAGGCGACCAGGTGCCAGCCCAGGGCCAGCGCGACGATCGTGACCACGATCAGCAGCCACAGGGACGGGTCGATCACGAACCACACCGTCAGGGCTGCGAAGAGGACCAGGGCACCGAGGTTGATGAAGTTCTTGCCCGGCAGCACCAGGGGCGCGGACTTCATCTTCGCCGACAGCTTCAGGTTGGCCACGATCGAGCCGGTGAAGGTGACCGCACCGATGAACACGCCGATGAAGACCTCGGCGGAGTGGATGCCGAGCAGGTCGGCGTGCTCCAGGATCCGGGCGTCGGCACCGTGCGGGTGCGCCTCGATGTGCAGGTAGCCGTTCCAGCCGACCAGCACCGCGGCCAACCCCACGAAGGAGTGCAGCAGGGCGATCAGCTCGGGCATGCCGGTCATCTCGACCGTGCGAGCCAGTTGCAGGCCGACCAGGGCACCGACGATCACGGCCGCGATCAGCAGGCCGAGCCCGAGGCCCTCGATGTCCTTGTCGATGGCCAGGACCACGGTCGCGACCAGGGCGATCGCCATGCCGGCGATGCCGTAGTAGTTGCCGGCCTTGGCGGACTCGTGCTTGGACAGCCCGGCGAGGGCAAGGATGAAGAGCAGGGCGGCTACGACGTAGGCAGCGGCCGATGCGGATTCGATGCTCATGATTTCCTCAGCTACCTATCAAGACCTGGAGAACATGGCGAGCATGCGGCGGGTCACCGCGAAGCCACCGAAGACGTTGATGCTGGCGAGCAGGATCGCCACGAAGGACACCGCGGTGATCGTGCCGTCGTAGCGGCCGATCGTCTCGAGCGCGCCGACGACGATGATCCCGGAGATCGCGTTGGTCACCGACATCAGCGGCGTGTGCAGCGCGTGGTGGACCTTGCCGATCACGTAGTAGCCGATCACCACGGCCAGTGCGAAGACGGTCAGGTTCATCTGCAACTGGGCGGGAGACGCCGCGACCAGCAGGAAGAACAACAGGGCCGCGCCACCGATGATGCCGTAGGTGCGCGCCGGGCTGGCCGGCTTCTTCTCCTCCTTGACCGCCACCTCGGCGGCCGGAGCTGCGACGGGCGCGGCGGAGACCTGCACGGGCGGTGCCGGCCAGGTCGACTCACCGTTGCGTACGACGCAGATCGAGCGCTGCACCACGTCATCGAAGTCCAGGACCAGCTGCCCGTCCTTCTCCGGCGTCATCAGCTTGAGCAGGTTGACCAGGTTGGTGCCGTAGAGCTGTGAGGCCTGGGCCGGCAGCCGACCGGCGAGGTCGGTGTAGCCGATGATGGTGACGCCGTTCGCGGTGGTGACCACCTCGCCGGCGACCGAACCCTCCACGTTGCCGCCGGACCCGGCAGCCATGTCGACGATGACGCTTCCCGACTTCATCGAGGCGACCATCTCCGCGGTGATCAACCGCGGAGCAGCGCGCCCCGGGATCAGCGCCGTGGTGATCGCGATGTCGACCCCGGGCATGGTCTCGGTGTAGAGGGCGGCTGCGCGGGCGTTGTAGTCGTCGCCCATCTCCTTGGCGTAACCGGTGGCCGACACCTCGGCGGACGGGTCCTCCACCGCGAGGTACTCACCACCGAGCGACTTCACCTGGTCCGCGACCTCGGGGCGCGGGTCAGTGGCCTTGACCACCGCTCCGAGTGAACCGGCCGCACCGATCGCGGCGAGACCCGCGACACCGGCACCGGCAACCAGCACCGTGGCCGGCGGGACCTTGCCCGCAGCCGTGACCTGGCCGGTGAAGAACCGACCGAAGACATGAGCAGCCTCGACCACGGCGCGGTAGCCCGCGATATTTGCCATCGAGCTCAACACGTCGAGCGACTGCGCACGCGAGATGCGCGGCACGGCATCCATCGACAGGGCGGTGATCGGACGGGCCGTGAGATCAGCGACGACACTCTCGTCCAGCCGGGCGTTGAGGATGCCGATCAGCGTCGCGTTCTCCCGCAGCTGGTCCAGCTGAGCGTCCGCCGGCGCGTTCACGCCGAGGACGATGTCGCCCTCGAACGGATCGCCGATGCTCGCGCCCGCCTCGACGTACGCCTCGTCGGCGAAGCTGGAGGCGACACCGGCGCCGGTCTCGACGATGACGTCATAGCCGAGCTTGAGCAGCTGGCCGACAGTGGCAGGAGTCGCAGCGACCCGGGTCTCCCCGGACTGTGCCTCCCTGATGACGCCGATGATCATGTGATCACTCCGATTCGATGCTGATGACGACCGCGCGGTCTGTTGCGACGTACCCGGTTCCGGCAGGGCTCCGCATGGGTCGCGGACACCTGTCGGTTGGGTGGCAATCTAGGGCCCAGCCGCTCAGTATTCGGGCACCCGTCCCACCATGCGGATCGTGAGTCACGCCTCAGTGCCCGGCGCGCCCATCCTCGGACGCCGACTCAGTGGCCTCTGAGACCGTAACGCTCCCACCAACGCAGGAGCGGGCCGGGGGCCCACCAGTTCCAACGCCCCAGCAGCTTCATCGTCGCCGGCACCAGCAGAGCCCGGACGACGGTCGCGTCGAGAAGCAGCGCGACGAGCATGCCGATGCCGATCATCTTCATGAACACGATGCCGCTCAGCCCGAAGGCGCCGATCACGATCGCCAGCAACAGGGCAGCACTGGTGATGATCCGTCCGGTCTTCTGCAGCCCGATCGCGACCGCCCGGTCGTTGTCATGGCTGAGGTCCCACTGCTCCCGCACCCGGGAGAGCAGGAACACCTCGTAGTCCATCGAGAGACCGAACAGGATGGCCAGCATGAGGATCGGCTGGGTGGCGTCGAGGTAGCCCTGCGACTCGAAGCCGAGCAGACCCTCGAGGTGACCGTCGGCAAAGATCCAGGTCACGACGCCGAACGAGGCCGTGATCGAGATCGCGTTCATCACCACGGCCTTCACCGGGAGCACCACCGACCCGAACGCGAGGAAGAGCAGGAGCAGCATCACGCCGATCACGATCAGGCCCATCCAGGGCAGGTGGGCACCGACGGAGTCGAGCAGGTCGACCGTGGTCGCGGCGAGCCCGCCGACGAGCACCGTGCCGCCGTCGGGCCGAAGCTCGCGGATCCGCTCGACGACGCGTTGCGACAGCTCCGACTGACTGTTTCCCTCCCAGGTGGCCTGCAGGAGCGTCACGTCGCCCGCGGTCTCGACCGGCCGCACCGACACCTCGGGGGCGCGCAGGCCTTCGATGCGGTCGACGTACGCCGCCACGTCGGCCTTGCTGACCCCGTCCAGGAGCAGATTGGCACTGGAGGCCTCCGGGCCGAACTCGGTGTTCAGCTTGTCGGCAGCCACATGCGCCGGCGCATCCGAAGGCAGCACGCGGTAGTCGACGCTTCCCCATGTGACACCGAGGAAGGGGGAGGCGATCGCGAGGAGGCTGACGGTGACCACGACGGTCACGACCACAGGCCGGCGCATCACACCGTGAGCCAGACGCGCCCAGGCGCCGTGGTCGTTGCCGACCGAGACCGGGCGGTGCCGACGCCACGGCAGCCGTCCACCGTCGACCCGGCGGCCGAGCAGGCGCAGCACGGCCGGGAGCACGGTCAGTGCGGAGACCATGGCCACGATGACCGCCGCCATGCCGCCGTACCCCATGGACTTGAGGAAGCTCTGCGGGAAGACCAGGAGCGAGCTCAACGCCGCGGCGACGGTCAGCCCCGAGACCAGCACCGTGCGGCCGGCGGTGGCCATGGTCACCGTGATCGCCTCCCCCGCGGCGTCCGGATCGTCCTCCGGCCGGCGGGCCAGCTCCTCGCGGAAGCGGCTGATGATGAACAGCGCATAGTCGATGGCCAGACCCAGCCCGATCAGCGTGATCACGTTGACCGAGAAGATCGACACCTCGGTGAAGACGGTGAGCAGGCGTACGACGGCCAGCGCGCCCACGACCGCGATGGCGCCGACCAGGACCGGCATGGACGCCGCGACCAGGCTGCCGAAGATGAGCAGGGAGAGCAGGAGGACGACCGGGGCGGAGATCATCTCGGCCTTCGCCAGGTCCTTCTCGGTGATCTCGTTGACGTCGCCGTAGACCGCGAAGGCGCCGGCGACGTCGGTCTCGAGACCGTCGGCCCCGAGGTGCGGCTCGAGCTCGTCCCAGCTCTCGAGCAGCTCGTTCTGGGTGTCGCCCTCGAGCGAGATCGGCACCTGAAGGGCGTGCTTGTCGTGGCTGACCAGCGACGGCGACGGCGTCTCGTAGAAGTTGACGACCTGCGTCGTCACGCCGGGCAGGTCGGCGATCGTGGCGCGCACCGAGGACTCGAAGGTGGGATCGCCGACGGTGTGGTCGTCGCTGGAGTAGATCGCGACCACATCGACGGTGCGGTTGCCGAAGACCTGACGCTCGCGGACCAGCTCGCGGGAGGACTCGCTGGCCGAGTCGTCGAAGCCGCCCTGCGACAGCGAGTCGAAGACGCCGGCCCCGTAGGCACCTGCGCCGAGCACGGCGAGCACGCCGACGACCAGGATCTGCACTGCCCTGCGGGCGATGATCGCACCCCAGCGTTCCATGACGGACATCCCTTTGTGATGGTGTATCAGAATAGTTAACGCCGTTAACGGTAAACAGTGTAAACTCGCCGCGTCAACCACGTATCGAAGGATTTCTCGTGACAGCTGCACCCGGTCGCCGCGAACGCCAGCGGCAGGCGACCCTCGACGAGATCGTCGAGGCGTCGCGCGCGATCCTCGCCGCCGGCGGCGAACTCTCCCTGCGTGCCGTGGCCCAGCGCATGGGCATGACCGCCCCGGCCCTCTACCGCTACGTCGCGTCCTACCAGGACCTGCTGCGGGTGGTCGCGATCGGCATCGATGCCGCGATGGCCCGCGAGTTCCTCGAGCCTGCTCGCGACAGCCAGCCCGAGGACGACCCGGCCGCCCGGATCACGGCCGCGGCACTGGCGTTCCGACGGTGGGCACTGGCCTCACGCAACGAGTTCTCCGTGGTCTTCGCCAACATGGACGTCGCCTCCCTCTGCCTCGACCCGACCCTGGTCGAGACGACCTTGGCCAAGGTCTCCGCATCGGGCGTGCTCTTCAACGACCTCCTGGTGGAGATCTGGCAGAAGTACGACACGCCGTACCCCGAGCTGGCGGACCTCGACGACGACCTGGTCGAGATCCTGCGGGATCCGATCATGCCCGGGGCTCCCGTGGAGATTCCCGACGACCTGCGCGGCCTGCTGTGGGTGTTCACCCAGTCGTGGGCCGCGCTCTACGGCACGGTCACGCTCGAGGTGTTCGGCCACATCGACCCGCGGATGATCAGCACCGGCGTGCTGTTCCGGCAGATGTTCCGCACCCAGGCGGGCATTCTCGGCCTCGCCGACGAGCTGCCGCGGTTGGAGCCGCTGATCGTCGCCGGCCTCGGCTCACAGGGCTGAGCGGGTCATCATCTCGTCGACCCAGACCGGCACCAGCTCACCGGCCGGGCCGTGGCGCGCCTCGTCGAAGAACGCCGTGCCTTCACTGGGGACGAGGTTCAGCTCGAGGGTCCGGGCGCCACACGCCTTCGCCATCTGCACGAATCCGGCCGCCGGGTACACCGCTCCCGACGTACCGATCGAGACGAACAGGTCGGTGCGCATCAGCGCCTGCTGGATGCGGTCCATCTCGTAGGGCACCTCCCCGAACCACACGACGTCCGGCCGGAGCTCAGGCACGCCGCAGCGTGGGCAGGGTGGGAAGTCGCTGAGCCCCTGCTCCCACGGCGAGCGCCCGTTGCAGCCGCGGCACAGCGCCGAGAGCAGCTGACCGTGCATGTGCAGGACGTGGCGCGATCCCCCGCGCTCGTGGAGGTCGTCGATGTTCTGGGTGACCAGCAGCAGGTTGTCGCCCAGGATCTCCTCGAGACGGGCCAGTGCGGTGTGCGCCGGGTTCGGCTCGACACCGGCCAACGCTGCCCGGCGGTCGTCGTAGAACTTCTGCACCATCGACGGGCGTACGTCGTACGCCTCGGGGGTGGCCACGTCCTCGACCCGGTGCCCCTCCCAGAGTCCGTCGGCGTCGCGAAACGTGGGGACTCCGCTCTCGGCTGAGATCCCGGCACCGGTCAGTACGACGACATTCACAACCAGCACCCTAAGGGCAGTCGCCCTCCCAGGGTCAGGACGTGACCTCCGCGAAGGTGTAGCTCATCGTGAACGCGGCCAGGTCGACCTCGGTCGCGGTGACCTCGATCTTCTTCTCCTCGTCGTTGACCGTCAGGTCGCAGGTGATCGTCGAGCCGTCCACGCCCTCGAGGTCGGGGCAGTCGATCGCCGAGGGCGCCGCGCCGAACTTCGTCTGCGCCTGGTTGGAGAGGTCGGCCTCGATCGACTCGCCAGTGGTGCCGAACGTCTGCGGGGTCGTGTCCATCTGCACGTGCAGCGCGAAGTCGTCGTCACGCAGATCGGTGACGTCGACCTGTCCATCGATCGTGAGGTAGTAGCCCTCGGCCTCGGAGGAGCGGGTGCACGTGGCGGTGGCGCCCACCTCGCGCTCGAGGTCCGGGCACTCGAAGCTGCCTTCGGCGAGCTTCTCGACCTCGCCGGCCAGGGCGGTCTCGGCCTTCGCGGCGACCTGGTCCCCCGGGATCATGTCGTCCGAGGTCTCGCTCTCGGTCGGGCTTGCCGACGAAGTCTCGTCCTTGTCGTCCTTGTCGCCGTCGTCGCTGCCGGAGTTGCAGCCGGTCAGGGCGATCAGGCTCGCGATCGCGAGAGCGGTCGAGATCTTCAGGCGGCGCATGGGTGCTCCTCGTGGTTGGCGTTCCGTCCGACCACAGTCCTGCCCACCCCGAGCCGGCATCAATCACTGCGCCCGATGTGGGTGCAGACACAGACCTTGTTGCCCTGGGCGTCGGCCAGGACGGTGAACCGGGGCGCCTGGTCATCGGAGACCAGCACACCACCGGCGGCCAGTGCCGCCTCGATGCGCTGCTCCGCGAGCTCGGGCGGCACCCGGAGGTCGAGGTGGAAGCGCTGGCGAGGCTCGTCGTGCTGGTCGGCGTCCTGGAACCAGAGCGTCGGCAGGTTGCCGGACGGGTCGTTGAGATCCTCCTCGTAGCGCGGCGACTGCTCGAGTCCGAGCACGGCCGCCCAGAACGGCCGGATCTCATCGGCGTCCCAGGTGTCGAGTCCGAGCTCGACCTCCTGCATCGCCCCGGGGTCGGCGGAGATGCCCATGCCCGCGGCGATCTCGCTGATCTGCCGCGCCAGATCGACGTCACGCTGTGTCTTGGCGTGGACGTCGTGACTGCTCAGCACGACATCGACGTAGGGGTAGCGCAGATCCACGTCAGGGTGGTGGTTGGCGGCCTCCGCGGCCTCACCGATCGCGTTCACCAGCCGCAGTCCGGTGACGAAGTCACCGGTGGTGAAACGGGTTCGCAGGGTCAGGTTGATCGAGCGCCAGTCGTCGACGCCCATCGTGGCGATCTCGTCACCGCTGAGTCGGCCCTTCGGGATGTCTTCGCTCATGGTTTCCACCTTGCCACTCGTGATCCGTGGCCGGAACCCGATTCGGTCGGCGAACGATGTTTCAGCGACGCGATGTCGGGTACGCGCGCAAGACACCACCCCCGATCGAGGAGATCCCATGAGCGGAGAAATCCGTGTGGACCCACCGTCCCTCCGGCGACTGGCCGGCGATCTCGACGACGTCATCCAGCTCCTGTCCGAAGCACAGCAGGCCATCGCCGACTCGGACACCCAGGCCGACGCGTTCAGCCCCTCGGGCCAACCGCTGGCCTACGCGTTCCTCGGCGCCATCGAGTACGCCGGCAACGACGCGTACGAGCAGGCCGACCAGATCGCCTCGATCCAGAACCGCCTGAACCTGACTGCGGACTATTGGGACAAGGCCGAGGAAGCAGCGACCGTGAGAGTCGTCGAGTGAGAGCGCCCGCCACCACCACTGAGGAGCGAATGTGACCATCGCCGAAGGCGTCGACGCAGGAGTCGAGGCAGCCGTCCGCGTCAACCAGGGCTTCTGCATCTATGCGGGCTGTTTTCCGATCAACGTCCTTCCGCCGCCGATGTCGATCATCGCCGACCTCGCGCTCACCCAGGGCGCCAAGTCGTTCCCGGCCATCGGCGACGGCGGAACCCTCGGTCGACACGGCATCGTCAAGAGGCGGAGCAGCCTGGGTGGACTGAACCGGAATCCGGGCCTGAAGTTCAACAACGGGACGGCTTGGATCATGGGCGACGGCCTGGGCGCGCCCTTCGCCGTCGGCGAGGCGGCCGACAAGTGGTTCGACGCCGCCGGCAAGCTCACGCAGGCCCGCACGCGTCTGGAGGAGCTGACCTACAGCCTCAACGCCGACCAGTGGTCGGGCGACGATCGCGAGGCGTTCAACAAGGAGCTCGGTGAGCTGGCCAAGCAGATCGGGGACGCCGAGCTCTTCGCCACCATCGTGGGGTGGTCGCTGGTCGCGGGCGTCGTACCCCTCGGGGCCTGGCCGCTGGGCTGCAGCATCGTCGGCGTCCTCCAGTTCGCGAACGCCACCCTCTTCTACGCAGCGGTCGCCAGCATCGTCGGAAACCTCGGCCCCTCCGAGGTCATCTACGCCGAGGGCCTGGCCACGGCGGTCACCTGCAACCGCAGCCTGAAGATCGGATCGGTCGTGCTTCAAGGCGTCCTGGCGGCGGCTGCTGCGGGGATCGTGGGTGGCGCCCTCTTCGACGCGGGCCAGCAGAAGAGCCACGGCGACGAGGATGCGTGGACCGACCTGGGACGTGCCACCGTCGAGATGGCCATCGAGCAGGGCGTCAAGAACCTGGCCGCGAGCGGCATCGAGTCGCTGACGCCGTGGCCGGTTGACGTCGGCAACCGGATTGTGAACCCGGAGGACTACCTGGGCAAGAACAACGACCCCATCCAGGAGGGCGTCGACGAGCACCTGGGCGGGGCTGCCGAGGACGCCGGCAACAAGGGTGGCGACATCCTGTTCGGGGAGGACGAGCCGGACCGGGGGCCCTACAGCGGCTGACTGAACCTCAGCCGGGGGCACCGGGGCGGTCGGCCCGCTTCGACGGGTTGTACTGCTCCCGGAGCCGTGCCACCCGATCGAGTTCCTCGCCGCTGAGCCGGAACGCGCCCATCATCTCCTCGCGGAACTTTCCGAGCTGGCGCTGCGCCTCCTCGGGGTCAGGCATCTCAGGCGTCGCGACACCCAGGTTGTTGACGATCTCCATGGTCTGGTCGCGCAGGTGCTCGATCGCCTGTGCGATCGCGACCTTGACCTCGCGGGAGAGGATGCCGGACGTCAGCCGAAGGGCGCGCGGGTCGAACTCCAGGTCCTGCAGGCCCGTCTGGGTCCAGGTGACCCGGACCTTGCCTTCGGCACCGAAGCCCTCGCCAACCAGCTCAGCGAGCTGCGGTTCGATCTTGCGGAACTCGCCGAGCTTCCGCTCGTTCTCTCGCATCTCCTGCTCTGCCTGCTCGAGATACTGATGAATCTGGTCGTGGAATGACATCCGAGAGATCTCCAAAACACGGTGGGCACTTTCGCTCTCACCGTACCGGGGCCGCGACAACGGTCTACGACGTTCTCGCCGCCACCGGTCGTGGGACGTGGAACCCCGGCAACGACGCGGCCCTTTGGGTGAAGTTCAACCTGAGGGCACACCATATGCAGGCGCAGACCGTCCGACGTCGGTTCGACGAGGCCGAGATTCAGTGGCCAAAGATCGACGAACTCATCGCGGATCACAGGCTCAACGAACGGATCGGAGCGGCTCTCTTCGACGCGTTGATCGGTCTCCGAGTCACCCGGCCGTCCTACGTGAAGCTCACGGAGCTCGACGAACGCACAGCCACCCGCGACTTGGTCAACGCCGCCAACACCGGCCTGCTGGAAGCACGTGGCGAGCGCCGCGGCCGCCACTAGGTTGCCGGTGAGCCGCTCCGCCAGATCCAGGCGGCGCTACGGGCCGAGCGAAGTCCCCTGGCCGATCCCTACCCGACTCTCATCAGCGAGATCCGGCGAGCATTGCCGTGAGGACCCCGACGAATAACCCCGTCGGGACAGCAGCCCAGTCCGTGGTCAAGGCGCAGTGCGAGCCTCTCGGTTGGGGAGTTGCACCAAACCCCGAGCACGACCTTGCACCGACGCGCCAGATCAGTAGTACCAGGGGAACTCGGACCAGTCGGGGTCGCGCTTCTCGAGGAACTGGTCACGGCCCTCGACGGCCTCGTCGGTCATGTAGGCCAGGCGAGTGGTCTCACCCGCGAAGAGCTGCTGACCGACCAGACCGTCGTCGATGAGGTTGAAGGAGTACTTGAGCATCCGCTGCGCCGTCGGCGACTTGGCGTTGATCTTGCGGCCCCACTCGAGGGCCTCCTTCTCGAGGTCCGCGTGGTCGACCACTTTGTTGACCGCACCCATGGCGTGCATCTGCTCGGCGTCGTACTCGTCGCCGAGGAAGAAGATCTCGCGGGCGAACTTCTGCCCCACCTGGCGGGCGAGGTACGCCGACCCGAAGCCACCGTCGAACGAGCCGACGTCGGCATCGGTCTGCTTGAAGCGACCGTGCTCACGGGAGGCGAGAGTGAGGTCGCAGACCGCGTGCAGGGAGTGCCCACCGCCCGCGGCCCAGCCGTTGACCAGGCAGATGACGACCTTGGGCATGAACCGGATCAACCGCTGCACCTCGAGGATGTGCAGCCGCCCCAGCCTGGCCTTGTCGATCGGGCTCGGATCCTCGGCCCCGGTGTCCGTGTTGCCCGCGGATCCGGCCTCGTACTGGTAGCCGGCCCGGCCGCGGATCCGCTGGTCGCCTCCGGTGCAGAACGCCCACTTGCCGTTCTTCTCGCTCGGGCCGTTGCCGGTGAGCAGCACGCAGCCCACGTCGGCCGACGTTCGCGCATGCTCCATCACGGTCAGCAGCTCATCGACCGTGTGCGGGCGGAACGCGTTGAGCACGTCGGGCCGGTCGAAGGCCACCCGGACGGTGCCGTGCGCCTTGGCCCGGTGGTAGGTCAGGTCGGTCAGGTTCTCGAAGCCGGGCACCACGTCCCACGCCTCGGCATCAAAGATCTCGGAGACTCCAGCAATCGCACTCATGGGCGCAGGCTATCGCCGAACGACCCGTCAGCCGACGGTGACGTCGGTGACCTCACACCTGACGCCCTTGGGCTCCCCACCGGCCTGCACCAGGCTTGCCGTCGGCTGCCTTGTCGGAGCCACACGCACCCAGGGTGCCCCCCGACACTGGAATCTTCGCCCCCGGCATGGTGTTGTGGAAGGTATGACACTACAAGGGGAGTACCAGCCCAGCGCCGCGGAATGGGTCCGCAACCAGGTCGCGGCCTACGAGGCATCGAACGGCGAGGAGGCGAACACGCTGCCCGACGGCCGACCGATCGTGGTGATCACCTCGCGCGGCCACCAGTCCGGCAAGCTGCGCAAGAATCCGGTGATGCGCGTCGAGCACGACGGCGTCTACGCGGCCGTGGCCTCCAAGGGCGGCGCGCCGGAGCATCCCGAGTGGTTCCACAATTTCGTCGCGGACCCGCACGTCGACCTGCAGGACGGTCCCGAGCCGCACGAGTACGTCGCCCGCCTCGCCACCGACGGGGAACGAGCCGAGTGGTGGCCGCGCGCGGTCGAGGCATTCCCGCCGTACGCCGAGTACCAGGAGAAGACCGACCGCGAGATCCCGGTGTTCCTGCTCGAACGCGCCTGACCCTTCCAGCAAACCCGCTGGATCGCCGGACGCTGCGCGGCTACCGTCGTCCGGTGCAACCCCTCACCGCCGACCAGATTCGCGCCTCCTTCGTCAACTGCTCCCAGGGTGAGGCCAAACGTGCGGCACTGCCCGACCTGACGGTGGTGCCGTGGGCGGACCTCGACTTCTTGGGCTGGACCGACCCGTCGGGATCCTCGCGGGCTTACCTCGTCGCGGAGCACGACGGCGAGCTCGTCGGTCTGCTTCTGCGGCAGAACCCCGCCGGCACGGGGCAGGCAAGACGCAGCAAGCTCTGCGAAGTGTGCGTAACGGCTCACACTGACACCGGCGTGTGCCTCACGGTCGCCGCGAAGACCGGTGCGGCCGGGAAGCGTGGCGACACCGCCGGCATCCATCTGTGCCGCGACCTGGCCTGCTCGCTCTACGCCCGCGGGCAGAAGAGCTCCGGGGTGCCGAAGCTGCGCGAGACCCTGTCGACCGACGCGATGGTCGAGCGGGTCCGCACCCAACTCGACGTGTTCGTCCGTCGGGTGCTGGCCTGAACTTCGAACCGCCGCTCGGCCGCTCGGCCGCTCGGCCGATCGGCCGGTCAGGACCGGGAGATCGACACCGCCAGGCTGACCAGGTGACTGAGCCGGGCCAGCTCGGAGCCGAGGATCTCCGGACCCCCGCGGCGTCCGATCAGGATCAGCTCGTTCGACATCAACGGGGCCGCGGCGAAGAGGTTGTTCTCGTCACCGGAGGGCACCTCGGTGGCACGGTCGATGTCGTACCAGTCGAAGGTGTCGGGCGCGGCCGGGGTGGCGTGCACCCGCACGACCCCGTCCGGCGTACGACGAACGCGGGCGCCCCAGTCGGCGCGGAAGGTCAACGGCAGCAGCTCGACCAACCGGTCGAGCGCCTCGGTGGGGTGCGCGGTGAGCTCCTCGACGGCCTCGAGGTCCATGACCAGGTTGCCGCCCGCCGCGTAGCGGGAGATCCACACGACGTTCACACCGTCGACCGTGTTGCAGGCCGAGACGATCGAGTCCGGCATGGCACCCGGCGCCATCTCGAGCAGCACGTCGTCGACCGCGGTGCCGTCATGGCGGTGCTCGACGATCTCGATCGCCTCGATGTCACCGCCGGCCTCACCGATCGTGGTCGCCAGGCGCCCCAGAGACCCAGGGACGTCGGGCAGTTCGACACGGAGCAGGAACGGCATGCAATGACTGTATCGGGCTGATGTTTCAGCCGGATTGCCGTTTCAGACGCTGACTGGCCCACGGCCGCGGCCGCGGCCTCCCAGCGGAAAGGTCTGCAGTACCTCGTGGCGCGGACGGCGTCTCGGGCCCTCACCCAGGTGTGACTCGATCAGGGTGATTTCGTCGACGGTCCAGGTCGGACCGGCGTACGCGCCGAAGAGACGGACCCAGTCGGAGACCTCCCCCGGCCGACCCAGCCTGGCCAGGGTGAGGTGGGGCTTGAAGCGGCCGCCGTCGACCTCGGCTCCCGCTTTCGCGGCTGCGGCGCGGGCACCGGTGGCCAGCCGGCTCAGCTCGGTGGAGGCAGCCTCGTCGGCGACCACGCCTGCCCATACGACTCGGGCGCGATCCGGTCCCGGGAACGCTCCGCCCCCTGCCACCCGCAGGTCGAACGGCGTACGCCGGTGCGCGGCGCGCTCGAGCCGCTCGACCAGGTCGTCGAGGTGGCGCTCGGCGACTGCGGGCGCGAAGGCGAGGGTGAGATGCCACTGCTCTGGCAGCGTCCAGCGAAACTCCGCCGCCTCGCGCCGCGGCTCGAGGAACTCCTCGAGGTCCTCGAGCACCTCCGCCGGCGGCACCACCGCCACGAACACCCGCACCCCACCAATCTGGGTGCTGGAGTGCGTGCATCGCAAGGCGGAGAGCCGAAGGCGGCCTTCGAGCGGAGCGGGCCGTCGAGGCCCGACAACGCCGCGAGGTGCGTGCTACAGCCCCAGATCGCGGCCGATGAGCTCCTTCATGATCTCGTTGGAGCCTGCCCAGATCTTCGAGACGCGGGCGTCGCGCCAGGCGCGGGCCACGCGGTACTCGTTCATGAAGCCGTAGCCGCCGTGCAGCTGCACGCAGTGGTCGAGCACGTCGTTCTGCACCTGCGAGGACCACCACTTCGCCTTCGCGGCGTCGATCGGCGTGAGCTCACCCTTGTCGTGCGCGATGACACACTGGTCGATGTAGGACTCGGTGACCTCGATCTGGGTGAACAGCTCGGCCAGCAGGAACTTGTTGTGCTGGAAGGAGCCGATGCCCTGGCCGAACGCCTTGCGGTCCTTGGCGTACTGCAGCGTCTCGATCAGGATCTGCTTGGCGTGCGCGACGTTCGAGATCGCGCAGCCGAGGCGCTCCTGCGGCAGCTTCTGCATCATGTGGATGAAGCCGCCGTCGAGGTCGCCGACGATGTGGTCGTCACCGAGGCGGACGTTCTCGAAGAACAGCTCGGCGGTGTCGGACTCGTCCTGGCCGACCTTGTCGAGCTTGCGGCCACGGCTGAAGCCCTCGGCGTCGGCGGGGATCGCGAACAGCGTGATGCCGCGGGCGCCCTTCTCCGGCGAGGTGCGGACGGCGGTGATCACGAGGTCGGCCGAGTAGCCGTTGGTGATGAAGGTCTTCGAGCCGTTGATCACCCACTGGTCGCCGTCGCGGACGGCGGTGGACTTGAGCCCGGCCAGGTCGGAGCCACCCGAGGGCTCGGTCATGCCGATCGCCAGCAGGATCTCGCCGGCGGCCACGCCGGGGAGCCACTTCTGCTTCTGCTCCTCGGTGCCGAGCTCGACGAGGTACGGCGCGGTGATGTCGGCGTGGATGCCGGTGCAGGAGCCGAGCGCGGCGTTGACCTTGTTCAGCTCCTCGAAGAGCACCGCGTTGAAGCGGTAGTCGTCGGCACCGGCGCCGCCGTACTCCTCGGGGATGGAGAGCCCCAGGAAGCCCTGCTTGCCGGCCTCCAGCCAGAACTCGCGCGGGAGTGCCTTGTTCGCGGCGTGCTCCTCCACGTTCGGAATGACCGAACGCTCGAGGAACTCGCGCACGGAGGCGCGGAAGGATTCGTGGTCGGCGTCGTAGATGGTGCGCTTCATGGCCTGAATTCTACCCGCGAGTCACTTGTGCCGAGCGACGGTCCGCCCCGGGTCGCACCGCGGGCCGGTCAGCGTGGCTCCGGTCCGCGAAGCCGCTGCTGCAGTCCACTCGGCCGGATCGCCCGACGGGCGACCGCGAGCCGCACCGCGGTCTCGCTGCCGACCACGACCACCCGCTCCTTGGCGCGGGTGACGGCGGTGTAGAACAGCTCGCGGGTCAACAACCGGGACTCCTCGTCCGGGAGCAGCACCGTGACGACGGTCGCCTGGCTGCCCTGGGCCTTGTGGATCGTCATCGCGTGCATGGTCTCCACCGCATCGAGGCGGCTCGGCGCGAAGTCGAGCAAGCCCTCGGCGCCGCGGAGCACGACCCGCAACGCCCCGTCGGACGAGCGGCGGATCACCACCCCGGTGTCGCCGTTGTGCACGCCGAGCCCGTAGTCGTTGGCGGTCACCAGCACCGGGCGGCCGACGTACCAGGTGTCGTAGAGCGGGTCGCCGGTCGCCTCGGAGAGCCACGCCTCGACCTGCCGGTTCCAGTGGCGTACGCCGAACGGTCCCTCGCGGTGGGCGCACAGCAGCCGGTGCTCGTCGAGCGCGGCCAACGCGGCCTCCGCATCACCCGCCTCCGCGTGACGTCGTACGGCGAGCGCGGCGGCGGTGATCGTGGCGCGCAGGGCAAGAGCGGGGTCCTCCGCGGTGACGAACTCGACCTCGGCCCGGGACCCCTCGTTCAGTGCCGTGACCGCGTCGTCGTCGCGCCCGTCGCGCAGGGCCTCGGCCAGCCTGATGATCTGCTCGGTGGAGCGGTGGTTGTCGCGCAGCGCGATCACGGTGCCGTCGTCGGGCAGGCCCAGCACCAGGTCGTTGAGCACGGCACCGGCGTCGACGGAGGCGAGCTGGTCGCGGTCGCCGACCAGGACCAGTCGGGCCTCGGGGCGCACCGCTTCGAGGAGCCGGGCCATCATCGTCAGGGACACCATCGACGTCTCGTCGACCACGACGATGTCATGGGGCAGCCGGTTGGCGCGGTGGTGGCGGAAGCGGGTGCCGTTGTCGTGGCGCGCGCCCAGCAGACGATGCAGCGTGGACGATGTGAGGCCGGCCAGCCGGGCCCGGTCCTCGTCGGGGAGCTTTGCGGTCTCGGCCTGCACCGACTCCTGGAGCCGGGCGGCGGCCTTGCCGGTGGGCGCGGCCAGGGCGATGTGGGCCTGGTGCCCGGCGAGCTCCGCCTGCTCGATCAGCACGGCGAGCAGCCCGGCCACGGTCGTG
>NZ_BCRJ01000025.1 GCF_001552535.1 Nocardioides jensenii JCM 1364 = NBRC 14755
CGGGCGGCCCGGTCGACGGCGGCGGCCTGCTCGGCGTACCCGCTGTCCGGGAAGACCCGGGCCAGCGCGGCGGTGAGGGCGGGTTCGTCCACGACCGGGGCGGGCAGCGCGCGCCGGGCCACGAGGTCGTCGCAGACCTGCACCTCCTGGCGCCAGTAGCGGTCGAGGTGGAGGAGCCCGAACTCCCAGTGCAGCACGCCGGCCGACACCAGCGGGCTCGCCTCGATCGCCGCGACCCACGCGTCGACGTCGGGCCACTCGAGCTCGGGGTCGATCTCTGCGGCGTCGGCCGGCGCCAGGCAGACCGAGCCGTGTCGCACGGCGCGGGTGACGAGGGCGACCGCGAGCAACACGGTCTCGTCCGGCTCTCCGCCGAGTGCACCCAGCCGGTTGGCCACGTGTACGTCGGCAGCGGTCAGCGCACCGGCGTCGTTGAACGCCCGCAACAGGCCGTCGGAACGCCGGGCCAGGCGCCGGTCGTAGCCGTCGACCAGGTCTGAGGTCGTCATGCGCGGGCTCCGTCCAGCAGGTCGCTCAGGTCGGTGACCAGGCCGATCGGCGGCCGCCACGAGAAGACGCCGGTGGGATGGCCGTCGTAGGACGGGGTGTCGGGGCCGCACATGCCGCGCAGGTAGAGGTAGAGCACGCCCCCGAGATGGGTCGCCGGGTCGTAGTCGGCCAGGCGCCAACGCAGGTAACGGTGCAGGACCACGGCATAGAGCAGCGCCTGCAGCGGGTAGTCGGAGTGACCCATCGCCGCCTCGAGCGCCTCACGCCGGTAGTCGGCCGAGGTCAGCGGTTCGTCGAAGGCGCCGAGCCAGTTGGTCTTGTAGTCGACGATCAGGAACGTCGACCCGACCCGCAGCACGACGTCGACCGACCCGGTGAGGTAGCCGCGGAGGTCCTGCCCACCGAGGTGGGTGTCGGCCAGCGCATCGGCGTACGGCAGCAACGGGTCGTCCGCGGACAGGTGGCGCCGGAGCAGGGGCGCGATGTCGCCCAGTGTGACCGCCACCCCCGACCCGTCGCCCTCGTCGCCGCCCGACAGGGGAAGCTCGAACTCGAGCTCGCACAGCCGGTCGGCCATCGGGATCTCGCGCAGCGTCACCGCCCCGGCCAGTGGGCCGAGGGGGCTCGCGCACACCACGGTCAGGGCCTCGGCGAGCGCGCCCGGGTCGAGATCGACCGGCCACCGGACGAGCTGCTCGACGACCCGCTCGCGCAGCTCGGCGGCGAAGTCGTCGGCCGAGGGGTCGGCAGTCTCGAGCACGGCATGCACCAGGGATCCGAAGGTGGCGCCGACCGGCAGCTCACCCATGGGGGAAGGGACTTCTGGTCCGTCGCCGTGCCGGACGGGAGCCGGCTCGATGGCGTCGGGCTCGTCCGTTCGGGGCGTCTCCTCGGGCTCGCTCCCGACGCCGGGCAGGGTGGGCTCGGCGGTCTCGACGCTGCTCAGCGCGGAGTACGACGTACGCCGCCAACGGGTGTCGACCGTGCGGGTGAACGAACGAGCCGAGAGCTCGTCGGCCGGCCGGGCGAGCTCGGCCTCGGCCAACGGGGCCGGCACCGCGGGTGCCCACGTCGGCCCGCCGCGTTGCTGCCAGGCGTCGAAGAAGGCCTGGGTGGCGTCGTCGTCGGAGAGCGCCACCTCGGCGGGCACCACGCTGGTGCCGGGTCCCCTGCCGATCAGCATGCGGTGCAGTGCCGACGTCTTCGCGTTGTTAGACGGCGCCCACCAGGTGACCACCTGCGACTTGGCACGGGTCATCGCGACGTAGAGCAGACGCAGGGACTCGCCGAGGTCCTCGGCACTGGCACGCGACACGTTGGCCCTGCGGCCGGGGCCGTCCTTGCCGACGTCGATGGAGCGGTGTTCGTCAGACTCCCCATGGAACAAGGGAATGGAGGGTTCGAAGGAATACCGGTCTGCCACGAACGGCAGGTGCACGACGGGGTATTCGAGCCCCTTGCTGCCGTGGATCGTGACCAGCTGCACCGCGGCCGCGTCACTGTCGAGGCGGCGGGTCCGCTCGGAGGCGACCTGCACCTTGTCGTCGGCCATCTGCGCGCGCAGCCAGGTGAGCAGGGCGACCAGTCCGAGCCGATCGACCAGCGCCGCCTGGTGCATCGCCTGTGCGACGTGGCGCAGGTCGGTCAGGTGTCGTTCGCCGTCGACCCGGCCCAGCACGCGCGCATAGAGCCCGCGGATCACCGCTGCCTCCATCACCGCGGCGACCCCACGCAGGCTGAACAGCTCGGCCCACTCGCGCATCGTGGCGGCCACGTCGTCGGTGAGGTCGGGGTCCGTGTCGAGCTCGACCGCCGAGCGACCCAGGAACGACGTGAGTGCGGCGCTGCGCACTCGGCTGGAACGGTGCGGCTGCTCGAGCGCCTCGAGCAGGGTCAGCCACTCGACCGCGGCGGGGGTGCCGAAGACGCTGCCGCCGCCGGCGACCACCGCGGGCACGCCGATCTCGTGCAGGGCTTCACGCACCAGCTGCAGCGACTTGCCGGTGTGGGCCAGCACGGCCACGTCGCCGGGTTCGATCGGTCGGCCCTCGTAGGTCGCGCCCGAGGTGAGCAGGTTCTTGATGTCGTGAGCGCAGTCCCGGGCGATCAACGGACGGATCCGTCCGACCGCCACGCCCCGGTTGCCCTTCAGCCGGAACTGCTCGCGGCGCACGACGCGGACCCGGAAGGGGGTGTCGTCGGGGGCGCCGACCAGCCGTTGACCCTGATGTGAGGCTGCCGCCTCCACGGGTCGTACGACGATGCGTGGGTCACCGAGCTCGGCGGCTTCGAGCACGGCCTGCAACGAGGCCAGCAGCGGCTGGTCGGAGCGCCAGTTGGTGGCCAGCGTCTTGCGGGTGGTGGCGGTCGCCGCCGCGGCCAGGTAGGTGACCACGTCGCCACCACGGAATGCGTAGATCGCCTGCTTCGGGTCGCCGATCAGCACCATGCGGGCGTGGCCGGTGAAGGCCCGGTCGAGCACCTGCCACTGCACCGGGTCGGTGTCCTGGAACTCGTCGACCAGCACGACCTTCCAGCGCTGGCGCATCCGGGCCCGGGCCGGGGCCTCGGCCTCGGTCAGCGCGTGGGCCAGCTGGGAGAGCAGGTCGTCATAGCTGAGCACCCCGAGGCGGCGCTTGCGGCGATCCATCTCCGCCCGCACGGCAGTCGCGAAGCCGACCCTGCGGCCGGCGCCGGTGGTGCGCTCCGCCTCGGCGGG
>NZ_BCRJ01000026.1 GCF_001552535.1 Nocardioides jensenii JCM 1364 = NBRC 14755
CCGGGCCTGCGGGTCGTTGACAGCGGCGCGGGCCAGCTCGAGGGCCTCGGCCCGGCTGAACAGCGGGCCGTCCTCGGCGTCGGCGAACCCGCGCAGGTAGAGGTCGTCGACCACCTCGATCAGCAGGTCGTCGAGATCCTCGACCAACCGGGCACTGGAGTCGGTGTCGCCGGCCACCCCGAGGCTGCGCAGCACCAGCTGGCAGAACTGGTGGGTGGTCGCGATGGTGGCCGCGTCGAACGATCCGAGGGCCTCACGCACCCGGTGTCGGCGTACGGTGACCTCGTCGACGCTGCCGGTGAGCAGCAGGTCGATCAGGTCGTTGGGCTCGCGCGGGGCGTCGGGCGTCGCCAGCGCGCGCTCGGCCTCGACCAGCTGCCAGCGCACGCGTTCGCGCAGCTCCTGGCTGGCGGCGCGTCCGAAGGTGACCACCAGCATCTCGTCGAGCCGGGCCTCGCCTTCGGCGACGAAACGGGTGACCAGGGCGCCGATCGTCCAGGTCTTGCCGGTTCCCGCGCTGGCCTCGAGCAGAGTGGTTCCGGTGGGCAGCGGGTCAGTGATGTCGAAGGCCTCGAGAGCCTCGTGTCCTGCCGATGGTGAGCTCACAGCTCTGGATGGCGAGCTCGCAGTTCGGCCGCCATCCTCCGCTCCGCCTTCGGCTCCCTGACCGCCGCGGCCTCTCGCTTCGCTCACAGCGGGCCCACCTTCTCGGCCCCGGTCAGCAACGGTGACCAGACCCGCCACGCGAACTGCCCCAACCGGTGCGGCTCGTCGTTGAAGCGCTCGTCATCCCTCGGCGGGCCGGTCAACACCGAGATCGGCGCCTGCTCGCCGTACAGCCTCACGTGGGCGGGGTCGTCGTGCTCGCCGGGTACGACGAACGCACGGTCACGGTCGGTCTTCCACTCACGGTCGGCGATCTCGACCGGGTCCTTCGGGTCGCCCATGCGTGAACGCACGCTCGCCTCGGCGTAGGCCAGACCGGTGCGCAGGGGCAACGGGATCGGCTCGCGCAGACCGCGGTCGTGGATGTCGACCAGCTCGCGCAGCCAATCGACCGCGCGGTGGTCCAGCGGCCCGGCCAGCGCGTGGGCCGGACCCGCCTTGCCCTTGCCGACCGCCGAGGCGACCCAGTGCTCGTCGGGGTGCGACGCGCTGAGTGCGAGCAGGTTGATCCACGACATCAGCCGCTGCCGGGCGCGCAGGGAGGAGTAGGTGACACTGAGGATCCGGTTGCCGCGCACGCCGGGCACGGTGCCGGTGAGCCGGCGCCCGTCGCCGAGGTCCACGTCGACGTCGAGGCTGCGTGGGCTGCCCTGGCGAAGCTGGTCGGTCTTCTGCACGAGTGCCTGCACGTCCGTCACGACCGCCCGGAGAGTCCGCTGCCCGAGCTGTGCGGGAGGGAGGAGACCGCGCAGCTGCTCGGCGGTCATGCTCGAGACGGGGTCGAGCCCGTCGAGCACGTCGCCCAGCAGGCGGTCGCCGACGCCCCACTTCTCCAGGCCGTCGAGCTCGATCGGGATCGCGTCGCGGGTCTCCTCGGCCTCGAGCGGCGAGGCCACGTCGAGCCGGCGCCGCAGGAAGGAGCGCGCAGGGTGCGTGAAGAACTGCTGGAGGTCGGCCAACGACACGTTGTCGGTCGGCCGGGCCGCCAACGGCTCCGGCACGAGCGGCCCGGGTGCGGTCCGCGGAGCCAGTGCGGCCCGGGCCCCGGCCTCGGCGGCCGTGTCGAAGGTGAAGGTGCGCTCCGGGTCGGTGAGTCCGGGCAGCACCAGGTTGCGTCGGTCGAAGGGCTGCAGCGGGTGGTGCACGCACAGGTCGGCGTCCGGCGCGATCCGTGAGACCGCGTCGAGCAGCTCGCCCAGCGGCACCGCCGGCGGCCGGACGGCGCCGGTCTGCTCGTTCGCGCCGGTGTAGGTGACCACCAGCCGGTCGGTCGCGGCCAGCACGGCGTCAAGGAGCAGCTGCCTGTCCTCGCTGCGGGCGTCGCGCTCCCCGGTCTGTGGGTTGCGGGCCAGCACGTCGTCGCCGTCCACGTGACCGGTGCGTGGGAAGACACCGTCGTCGAGACCGACCAGGCAGACCACGCGGTGCGGCACCGAACGCATCGGCACCATCGTGCAGACGGT
The DNA here is from genome assembly GCF_001552535.1 of Nocardioides jensenii JCM 1364 = NBRC 14755. Lineage (GTDB taxonomy): Bacteria > Actinomycetota > Actinomycetes > Propionibacteriales > Nocardioidaceae > Nocardioides > Nocardioides jensenii. The sequence continues at coordinate 2,130 of NZ_BCRJ01000026.1, forward strand.
CAGCGTGCCGGTGCGGAAGTTCGCCCGGGTGGGTCGCCCGGAGAGCCGATGGGCGAGCAGGTTGCGCACATCGGCCAGTCGCAGCTGGGTGTTGTCGCCGTCGCCGACGGCATCACGGATCATCGCCAGCTCGCGCTCGAACTGCGCCACCTGCCAGGCGTCGTCGCGCTCCACCTCCGTCAGCGCCAGGACGCCGTCGCCGAGGGCACCGACCCAGTCGTCGACGGTGCTGGCCGCCGCCATCGCGGAGAAGACGGCCTCGAGGCGGTCGACGTACTCGGCGAACCTGCCGACCAGGTCGATGTCGCCCGAGGAGACGTCGTCGACCGGCAGGGCCGCGCCGAGCCAGGTGTGCTCGCCCTCGGCCATCGCGACACCGAGGAGCACCCGGTCGAGGCCGGCCCGCCAGGTGTTCTGGCCGAAGCGTTCGAGGGCGTAGTCGGCCCGCGCGGCGGCGTCCATGCCCCAGCGGATGCCGGAGGCCTCGACCCAGCGTGCCACCTGGTCGAGGTCGTCGTCATCGACGGCGAAGCGGTGCCGCACCGGTGGGCTGGCGAGCAGGTCGAGCACCTCGGTGGCAGCGACCCGACCGCCGGCGATCTCGACCAGCCGGGCGGCCACGGCGAGCAGCGGGTTCGTGCTGGCCAGGGAACGGTCGGCCAGGCGCACCCGGAGCCGGTGCGCGGGGTGGCCCTGACCGCCGGCCACCTCGCCCAGGCCGAAGCCGGCCTGGATCAGCGGCGCGTAGGTCTCGATGTCAGGACACATCACCAGGATGTCGCGCGGCTCGAGCGTCGGGTCGTCGGCGAGCAGTCCGACCAGAACCTCACGGAGCACGTCGACCTGGCGTGACGGGCCGTGGCACGCGTGCACCTGCACGGTGGTGTCGGCCAGGCCCGGCACGGGATCCGGCAGCGCGTTGCTGCGCAGGCCGGCCTGGAGCCGGCCCAGGATCGAGTCGCTCCGGGTCACCGAGCCGGACGAGGGTTCGTCGACGGCCGGCACGAGCGCAAGCGTGCGCTGGAGCTCGCGCGAGTCACGGCCGAGGGAGGCGAGGAGGGGATCGTGCACCAGCTCGGCCGAGTGGTCCTCGGTCCGCGCCACGGGCCCGGCCGCCGAGATCTCGGCCAGGTCGTCCCACAGTGTCGTCGAGGGCTGCGGCAGCCACAGGTGCACGTCGCGCAGCTCGCCCAGGGCGCCGAGCAACTCGGCCTCGGTGCGCGGCAGGCGGGTGTGGCCGAACAACGAGAGCCGGGCCGGCAGCTCGAGCCCGTCGCCACCGGCGCGCAGGGTGGCCAACGTCTGGTCATGTCGTACGTCGGGTGGCGCGAGGTCCCTCGCGGCCACGACGCGACGCCACAGCTCGGCCTGCCACGACAGGTCACCGTCGAGCGTGCCGCCACAGCCGTCGGTGTCATCGCCCGTGCGCCAGTCGGTCAACAGCCGTGGACGCTGGACGGCGTACGACGCGAACAGACCGGCGATCCGTCGCGCCACCGAGTAGCGCCGACTCCTCCGCAGCTCACCCTCGGCACCGGGGACGCCGTGGCCAAGGTGCGTGGCGAGCGTGGTGCACCACTGCTCATCGAGACTTGTGTCGATCACCTCGAGCACGGTCCACACGAGGCGGTCGGGATCCCACGGGTCATCGCGTTCGCGGCCCAGCAGGAGACTCACGAGGGAGTGCGGGCTGAGGAACCTCACTCCCGCACAGACCCCGTCGCCACCACGTGGCCCGACGCCGAGGTGGTGGGAGAGTCGCTGGGTCAACCAGCGCTCGACGCCACGCGCCGGCACCACGACCACTTCCTGGGCGAAGGGGTCGGGCAGCGGTTCCACCAGCAGTCCGGCCAGGCCGGACGCCAGCAGGTCCGTCCGTTCGGCGCGATGAATGCGGAGGCTCACGCGGGATACCCTTCCACACGTGAACGACACTCGGCGGCGCATCCGATCCCTTGCCCTGATGGGCGTCCTGCTCCTCGCGACCACGGGTCTGGCAGCGTGCGGTGACGACTCCGCCGAGGACCCGGACTTCGACAAGGCACTGCTCGTGGCCGACGACCTCGGGCCCGACTTCCGGATCGCGGCCGACGACGAGGAGGAGAAGGACGACGACGACAGCGACCCTGACTGGGGCTGCCTGCTCGACTTCAAGGACGATGCCGCCGACGAGTCGGAGGACGGCGATGACGACGACATCGAGGTCGAGCTCGAGGCCGCTGTGGATCCGGGTGCGCCCGGCGTCTTCCAGGTGGTCGTCGACGTCGGCAACGAGGACAAGGCGCGCAAGCTCGTCGGTGAGCTCGCCGACCGCGTCGACGGGTGCCATTCCGTCGACACCCAGGACGAGGACACCCGCTGGCAGTTCGACGTCGACTCCGACCGCGTGGCCTGGGCCGACGGGGCCGATCAGCAGGTCAACGTCGCCGCCGCCGGCAAGGCCAGCTTCTCCGGCGTCGACCTGCCGGTGTCACTCTCGTTCACCCTCGTGCGCATGAAGGACGTCGTCTCGATGGTGATGTTCTTCGACATGGCCAGCGACATCGACGAAGCCAACCGAGACGTCGTCGGCGTGGTGGTCGATCGCCTGTCGGCGGCTCTCGACGGCGACGACCAACCCGAGCCGGCCGGCGTGCTGGAGGACTACCCGATCGGGGAGGAGTTCAACGAGCTTCTCGGCGGAGCGGACGCCTGAGCGGACGTGCGCTCGGGCGGGATTGCCCGAGCCGTGTCGTGGGTAGCCTGCCGGCCATGACTGCTCGGGGACTGACCACGCGAAGACTGGTCGCGCTGCTTGCCACGACCACGCTGACCCTCACCGCCTGCGGCGACCAGAGCGAGCCGCCGAAGGACCTCGGCGCGGCGATGGGCGATCCGGCGCTGCCGCCCTACGACCCCGACGAGCCGCTGGAGGCCGCCGAGCTCGCCGAGGTCCTGGTCACCGCCTCGGAGGTCGGCCCCGAGTTCAAGGAACGGACCGCGAAGTCGCCGGAGACCGACTCATTCGACTGTCTGTCCAGGATCGACGACCTCGAGGACTTCGGCAGTCCCGACGGCTACCGCGAGATCGTCTTCCAGGGGAGGACGAAGGAGCAGCGGTACACCAGCATCTTCGCCTCGGTCGCCTCGTTCGACCAGACCGGCGATTCCGACGACGCCGCCCTCCTGACCTGGGGCAAGATCGACGAGCAGATGGCAGCGTGCACCAAGGTCCGCACTCGGGACAAGAACGGCCGCGTGCAGGTCGACCTGAGGTACGACGACACGCTCCAGGTCGACGCCACCGAGCAGGCCAGCCTCACCGGCAAGGGCTTCTACAGCTACAAGGGCCAGAGCTACCCGCAGGTGGTGACGTACACGGTCGTGCTGGTGGGCAACGAGATCATCACCGTCGCCGCGTTCTCCGAGGTTCCGGACGTCCTGTCCCGCGTCGACCCGCTCGTGAAGGCCTCGGTCGACCGGCTCAACGAGCTGGAGAGCGTGGTCGAGTAGCCGCCCGGCGCCCGCGGGCTCAGGAGCGGAAGAGAGCCGGCAGGATCGCGAAGGCCTGCTCCCGCAGGTTCTCGAGCGCGTCCGCGGTGCCGTTCACGTGCTCCAGCAGTGCCTTGACGAAGAGGCCGTCGACCATGGCGTACGTCGTACCCGGGGAGAAGGCAGGGACGGCACCGGTGAGCTCGGAGTAGCGCGTGACGATGCGCCAGATCATGTCCTCCAGCAGACCGTCGATGATCGCGACCTGCTCGCGGAACTCGGGCTCGAACATGCTCTGGCCGCGCAGGTCGTACCAGAGCCGGTGCATGGGTGCTTCATTGCGGAGCGTCTCGACGAGGGTGTCGACGAAGCCCTCGATCAACTCCTCACCGGTGGCCGCGGTGGCGATGACGCCGTCGTAGCGCCGGGAGCACTTCGTCTTGTAGTAGCGGACGCAGTGGACGATCAGGTCGGCCTTGCTGTTGAAGTAGTAGTGCACCACTCCGTGGGAGAACTCCGAGTGCTGGGCGATCTCGCGCAACGACGTGCGGGCGTAGCCGAGCTCGCCGAGTGTCGTCAGCGCTGACTCGGCCAGCTGGGTCCGTCGTTCGTCGTACTTCTCGTCACGGGTGCGTACGGGTGCCCGTTTCTTTCCCACCGTTTCGGTCACCCCGCCATCCTAGCCGTGCAATATTGCCCTGTCCGTACCCAATCTTGACGATTGTCAAGGGCAGTTGCCAGTTTTTGCTTGACGCCTGTCAAGACAAGGCCGCACTCTGAATGAGGGACTCTTTCCTTGCCGACCCGGCGACTACTGGCCCAGACCGACATCCCCTTCCCCTCTCGATCGTCGTTGGAGCAGCTGTGACCCTTCCTCGTTCCGTGGTGTACGGACACACCGGACCGCTGCGCACGAAGCTGGCCGACCAGCTCACCCGAGCCGGCGTCGCCTTCGAGATCATCGAGCCGGCGGCCGGCACCGCCGAGCAGCTGGCCCGCCGGTTCGCGGGCGCGACGGTCGTCCACAACACCAGCGGACCGTTCGCGGTCTCGGGCCACCACGCCGTGGAGGCGGCGCTGCTCGCAGCGTGCCACTACCTCGACACCTCCGACGAGAACGACTGGCTGGTCAAGGCACGTGAGGTCTGGCACGACAAGTACGACGCCGCCGGTCTCCTGCTCGCGCCCGGCCTGGCCCAACCCTTCGCCACCAGCGAGATCGCCGCCAACCTGGCTCTGGACACGCCGGGGGCGGAGTCGCTGGACGTGCTCGTCCTGTGGCGCAACATGTCGGCCTCCTCGTCGGCCGCGCAACTTCAGCGCCTGGTGGAGCATCACGGACTCGACCCCGCGGACTCCCTCAGCTGGCCCCTCGACCGAGTGCTCAACGTGCGCCTGCCCGGTCACCCGGAGCCCGGCATGGCGATCAGGTTCGACGAGTCCCCGCACGCCACGTGGTTCGAGGACGACGAGCGGGTCACCGAGCTCCGCACCTACGGTGGTGCCTCGGAGCGCTCCAAGCTGGCGAGCCTCACCTCGTGCGCCGGGCCCACAGTCGCCGAAGGGCGCAGTGCGCTCGCCCTGGGTCAGCCGGTCGACCCGACCATCGACTCGGTCTACGCCCAGGGGTACGCCGGCCGCACCCACGTGCTGCTCGTCGGCACCTGCCCGTACGACGAGACGGCCATCCTCCACACCCGGGCCGCCCGGTCACTGATCGACCACGGTGCAGCCGTGAGTGGGTTCACGTCGGGGTGCCGGGCGTTCGGCCACCTCGTCCTCCTCGAAGCACTGGAGTCGGCAGGGGTGGTGGAGGCTCCGCTGGTGACCGTCGAGGCCTGACTCGGTCAGCCGACCGGGGTCACGACTGGGCCAGCGACGCTTCGGGAGCGGACGTTTCCGGCTCGGAGACCGCGATCGGTGACGGCAGGAACTTGCTGGCTCCGTTCACCGCGATCGCGCACATGGCCATGGTCAGGAAGGTCGCACCCCAGACCATGCCGCTGGAGAAGTGGGCATCCTCGAGGTGCAGCGCGACGATGAGCGGCGAGCCCAGGCCGAAGTTGGCTCCGAAGAACGTCACGGGGAAGACCACGAAGAGGCCGAGCAGGCCCCACGCCGTCTCGACGCGACGCCACAGGTGCACGGCGAGCACGGTGAACAGGACCACCTGGGTGCCTTCGAGCACGCCGATGACCAAGGGGTAGTTGACGATCCGCAACTCGTACGGGCCGTAGTAGGTGTAGACGTCGGTGGCCGTGCCGATCGTCTCGAAGACGACGGACGCGGTGATCTCAGCAGCCCAGATGGCGAAGATCCCCTTCCGTCCGAGCGTGCCCCGGTAGAGACGCTGGCCCGCGTAGAGGCACGCGCTGGCGTAGAGGATGACGTATCCGCTGTGCGACCAGTTCGGTTGGACGACACCGAACGCGGTGAAGTGGGAGTACATCGCCCCCGCCTTGCCGTCATGCACGTCGTAGAACCACAGGTCGAACGCCACGTCGTACAACGGCTCCGCCGTGGCCGCCACGCAGGCGGCCGCGCAGGCGATCAGGTAGAAGGGCGTCCGCTGTGCCACCCACATGCGCACGGCGATGACGACCATGACCAGGACGATGGCCCAGCTCGCCCAGGTGAAGACGTTCTGCCAGACGAGGCTCAGCTCATGTTGCATGACGTGGTCGGGCATGCGTCCCATTGCGGGTTCTCCTTGGGGGTTCGGCTGGTTTCGGGGTCGAGCAGCAGGCTCTGGGCCTGGAACGGGTCAGGGCTTGAGCAGGTTCGTGACGCAGGCAGCGAGACCGAGCACGTCGAGTCGGCTGATTCCGGAGGTCAGGCACTGGGTGGTGGCCTGGGCGTGGGTCAGCGTCGTGGTGACGGTTCCGACCGGGTCCTTCACGGTCTTGTCGAGCAGCTTCCCGCCCTGGGTGAGCGTCTCCTCGAGCGTCTTCATCGTCTTCGCCGGGTCGCTCGCGGGCGGCGATCCGGGGGTCTGCGGCGACGGGGCGTCGGGGTTCTGTGAGGTGGGGGTGCTCGGGGTGCTGGAGCCGGTGTTGCCGGTGCTC
>NZ_BCRJ01000027.1 GCF_001552535.1 Nocardioides jensenii JCM 1364 = NBRC 14755
GTGTTCTCGCCGGGCCGTCGCGCGTTTCGGCTCCTCGGTCCCGCTCCCGTGTGAGGAATGTCGCCGTGGACGTGGTTCCGCCACGGGATGACCACCCGGTAACCTCACCAACACAATCGTTCTCGCCGCAGCCGCGGCGTGTCGTATCCACTTGCACAGGAGGGGCCGACCAGGCCGCGCCACCATGAACATTGTTGTCCTCGTGAAGCATGTCCCCGACGCCACCGCCGACCGGCGGTTCGAGTCGGACAACACCGTCGACCGCGTTGGCGTCGACGGACTTCTGTCCGAGCTCGACGAATACGCCGTCGAGCAGGCCCTCCAGATCAAGGAGAAGGCCGACGGTGACGTCACCGTGACGGCGCTCTGCATCGGTCCCGAGCAGGCCGGCGATGCCATTCGCAAGGCCCTGCAGATGGGGGCCGACCAAGGTGTCCTCGTCACCGACGACGCGATCGCCGGCTCCGACGCCGTCGCGACCTCGCTGGTCCTGGCCAAGGCGATCGAGAAGATCGCAGAGGCCAACGGCGCGGCCGACCTCGTCGTGACCGGCATGGCCTCCACGGACGCCGGCACCAGCCTGGTCCCGGCCATGCTCGCCGAGCGCCTCGGCCTCCCGCAGGTCACCTTCGCCTCGGTCGTCGAGACCCAGGGCGACCAGATCCGGGCCAAGCGTGACGGCGACGCCGCCACCGAGGTGATCGGTGCCACCCTGCCCGTGCTGCTCTCCGTCACCGACCAGACCGGTGAGGCGCGCTACCCCTCCTTCAAGGGCATCATGGCCGCGAAGAAGAAGCCGCTGGAGAACTACACCCTCGCCGACCTCGGCGTCGACGCCGGCCAGGTCGGTCTCGACGCCGCTTGGACCGCGGTCGAGGAGACCACGGCCCGTCCGCCGCGCACCGCCGGCGAGATCGTGACCGACGAGGACGGCTCCGGCGCCAAGGCGCTGGCCGAGTTCCTCGCCTCGAAGAAATTCATCTGAGCAGCAGTTCGTCTGAGGAGACAGCAAACTCATGTCTGAAATCCTGGTACTCGTCGACCACGTCGACGGCAACGTCCGCAAGACCACCAACGAGCTCCTGACGATCGCGCGCCGTCTCGGCGAGCCGTCGGCCGTCTTCATCGGCTCGGGTGAAGCCCCCGTCGAGGCACTGAAGAAGTTCGGTGCCGAGAAGGTCTACGCCGTCGATGACGCCGAGATCAAGGGCTACCTGGTGGCCCCCAAGGCCGAGGTGCTCGCGCAGCTGGCCGAGAAGTGCTCGCCCGCAGCGATCCTGATCCCCTCCTCCGCCGAGGGCAAGGAGATCGCCGGTCGCCTGGCGATCAAGATCGAGTCGGGTGTGATCACCGACGCCGTGGACGTCGCCGACTCCGGCGTGACCACCCAGTCGGTCTTCGCCGGCTCCTTCACGGTGCAGGCCAAGGTCACCAAGGGCACGCCGATCATCACGGTCAAGCCGAACTCCGCAGCCCCCGAGGAGGTGGCCGGCGCCGGTGCTCTCGAGCAGTTCGCCGCGACCATCTCCGACGGTGCCAAGACCGCGCAGATCGTGGCCTCGCAGCCGCGTCAGGCCACCGGTCGTCCCGAGCTGACCGAGGCCGCCATCGTGGTCTCCGGCGGTCGCGGCACCGGCGGCGACTTCACCGCCGTCGAGGCCCTGGCCGACTCGCTCGGTGCCGCAGTGGGCGCCTCGCGTGCCGCGGTCGACTCCGGCTGGAAGCCGCACGCCTTCCAGGTCGGTCAGACCGGCAAGGTCGTCTCGCCGCAGCTCTACGTGGCCAACGGCATCTCCGGTGCCATCCAGCACCGGGCCGGCATGCAGACCTCGAAGACCATCGTGGCGGTCAACAAGGACGAAGAGGCGCCGATCTTCGAGCTGGTCGACTTCGGTGTCGTGGGCGACCTGCACACGGTCCTCCCGGCGCTGACCGAGGCGATCAACGAGCGCAAGGGTTGATCCAGCCCCCGGGCTGATCCAGCCCGGCCACGCACGTCGTACGACGAACGCCGCGTCCTCCGTCACGGAGGGCGCGGCGTTCTGCCTCTCACTCGGCGTTCATGGGGTAGACCTTCACGGTGCGCGCCCCGGCCCTCCCGCCGATCGAGACCTTGCGGTAGGCGACGTTGTTCGTGGTGTCGCTCTCGACCAGGTTGTGCACCGGGTTCGCCTCGACCGCGATGTAGTAGATCCCGTTGGGCAGACCCTTGAGACTGAACGACTGGCCGGCGCGGAACTGCGCATAGGTGTCACCGGAACCGGAGGCCAGCACCTCGCGGATCGAGAGCGAGTCCCGCTCGCCGCAGGCGGTGTGCAGGTCGGTCTCGTCTGGCTGCCAGTCGGCGCCCTCGACGGTGTAGTCGATCGCGTCGGTGTTGGCCAGGCAGAACGCCTCCTTGCGGGACCTGACCATGCCCTTCTTCTGCGCGTCGAGCAGGCGGTAGCGGGCGAAGTCCCGGAAGTGCCAGTGCTGGTGGGTGTCCTTGTTGTCCCACTGCATCGTGCCGACCAGGCGGTAGCCGACCTGGTCTCCCTGCTCGTCGAGGAAGTACTGGTAGGCGTCCATGACGTCCTCGTTCGGCCGACGGAAGCCGTCCACGACCAGGGGACTGTTGCCTGCGTTCCACACGTTGGCCGAGAACTGGAGGTAGTCACCCTTGTTCCCGATGCGGATCCCGAACGCGGGGATCGAGCGGAGGTCGGGCTGCGGCACGCCCGGTGCGCCGGCGGCGGCCCGGGTCGGTTCGTGTGCCGAGGGGCGCAGGGAGGGACTGGTCCGGCGTTCCTGCCGGTGCGACTCCTCGCCACCGTCGGTTCCGGGCACCAGGGTGAAGGTGCTCCGTGCGTCTGCGGCACCGATGCCCAGCAAGCGCTGGTACTTCGCGGTGACGCTCACCGTGACCCGGAACCGGCCCTTACCCACCTTGAGCCCCGGGTAGAGGTCCAGCTTGGTGGACCAGCCCTCCTGGATGCCCATCACCGAGCCCAGCATGATCCGGCTGGTCGAGCACGACTGTGGGTAGGGCGAACGAATGGGCGCGTCGGGCTGAACCCGTTCGGAGCTCCAGCTGTTCAGGCAGCCGCGCAGGAACCTGGTCGCGACGAGCCTGCCCGACTGGTGGAAGTCCATCCTGAGGAACCCGGGCAGCCCGGCGAAGTCGGTGACGGTGCGCCGCGGAAGGGTGACCACCTGGTCACCGCGGTGGAACCTGGTGACGATCGGTTTGCCGTAGGCCTCGCGCTTGGACCGGATCTCGACCGTGGACTGGCCGGCGACCAACCGGATGCCAGGGTCGAACTCGAGACGGGTGCCGGAGCGATAACCCTCCACGACCGTGGGTGTGTGCACCTTCAGCGGCGATCCCGCTTCGGCAACGGATGCCGAGTCGGAAGTGGACGCAGCCACGGCCGTCGTACCCGTGGTGAGTCCGGCGAGCGACGTGGCGGCGATGAGTGGAACGGCGAGTGCCGTGACGAGTCTGGAACGGTTCACGTGATGCCTCCCGATGGGTGGGTTCCCCTGAGGAGCCCTTGTCCAGTCAGACGCCTCAGACGGCGGGTTGGTTGCCTGACCGGGGTGCGGGACACGCGAGGAACGTCATGTGCTGGCGACTAGGCTCGAGGGGTGAGCATCGAGGAGGACGTCAGAGCAGTCGCGGAGCGCGCCCGGGAGGCGAGCCACGACCTCGCGATCGCGACCAGGTCGACCAAGGACGCCGTGCTGGCGGCGATGGCCGACGCCCTGGAGGCGAACGTCGAGGCCATCGTGGCAGCCAACGGAGACGACGTCGCGCGCGCCGAGGTGGCCGGTACGCCGGCCAACATCGTTGATCGCCTGCGCCTGGACCAGGAACGCGTCGCGGGCATGGCCCAGGGCCTGCGCGACGTCGCCGGACTGGCCGACCCGGTGGGCGAGGTGGTGCGCGGCGGCACGCTCGCCAACGGACTCGAGCTGCGCCAGGTCCGTGTTCCGTTCGGCGTGGTCGGCATCATCTACGAGGCCCGCCCCAACGTCACCGCCGACGCGGCCGGCATCTGCCTGAAGTCCGGCAACGCCGTGCTGCTCAAGGGGTCCAACTCGGCGCTGTCGTCCAACACCCGCATCGTCGAGGTGCTGCGCGAGGCGGTCGAGGCCAACGGACTCAACCCCGACGTGGTCCAGCTGGTCCCGGGGGAGGGCCACGAGGGTGCCAAGGTGCTGATGCGGGCCCGGGGGCTGGTCGACGTCCTGATCCCGCGCGGCGGCGCCGGCCTGATCCGCAGTGTCGTCGCCGAGTCGACCGTGCCGGTCATCGAGACCGGCGTCGGCAACTGCCACGTCTACGTCGACGTGGCGGCCGACCTCGAGAAGGCCGTGTCGATCGTGGTCAACTCCAAGACCCACCGCACCAGTGTCTGCAACGCGGCCGAGTCCCTGCTGGTGCACGAGGACATCGCCGACGACTTCCTGCCGACGATCATCGACGCGCTGCAGGACCGGGGTGTCACGATCCACGGCGACGAGCGGTTCTGCGAGTACGACGGGGTCGTGCCGGCCTCCCCGGAGGACTTCGCGGAGGAGTTCCTCAGCCTTGACATCGCTGCGGCCGTCGTACCGGACCTGGAAGGCGCGATCCGGCACATCCGCGCCAACAGCAGCCAGCACACCGAGGCCATCGTCACCGAGAGTCAGTCGGCGGCACGCCGGTTCACCACGGCCGTCGATGCTGCCGCCGTGCTGGTCAACGCCTCCACCCGTTTCACCGACGGAGGCGAGTTCGGGTTCGGTGCCGAGATCGGGATCAGCACCCAGAAGCTGCACGCCCGGGGCCCGATGGGCCTGGTCGAGATGACCAGCACGAAGTACGTCGTCACGGGGGATGGTCACATCCGCTGAGGCGGCAGCCTGTAGCGTCCTCGTCATGCGTGGGGTGCGACTCGGGGTGGCCGAGGCATGAAGGCGTTCTTCGGCACCCTCGGCTTCAGCATCCTCTCGGCGGTCGTGCCGATCTTCAACGTCGAGGTCTACCTCGTGGCCCTGGCCACGCAGATCCCCAAGAGCGCCGCGCTGCCGGTGGCCATCGCCGCCGGTGCGGGCCAGGCACTGGGCAAGGTGCTGTGGTACCACGGCACCCAGAAGTCGTTGCAGCTGCCGTGGATGCGCAAGCGCATGGAGTCCGAGCGGTGGAAGAACAGCTTCGAGCGCTGGGAGAAGCGCATCGAGGCGCGGCCCCGACTGGCCGCGGCCTTCATGTTCTCCTCGGCGTTGATCGGCGCCCCGCCCCTGCTGGTGATGGGCGCCATCGCCGGCGCGCTGCGCTTCAACATGACGATGTACGTCACCACGATCTTCGTCGGGCGCAGCATCCAGTCCTGGGTGATCCTGGCCGGGTTGACCCATCTGTTCCACTGAACGGTCGCGCGGGACGTGGCATCCGCTGTCCGGTTGCAGGAGCGGCGCTCGCCTCACGATAGGATCACGGCCATGTCGTTGACCTCCTTGATCATCACCGCCTCCGAGTCCCACGGTGAGCCCGCTGTCAGCCCGTACGTCGTGGGCGGCATCGCCCTGGCCATCCTGATGGTCAGCCTGCTCATCGTGGTGGCCATCGGCGGCGGGCGCGAGCACAGCTGACCATGGGCGCACGCCGTCGCGTGGGGGTGATGGGTGGCACCTTCGACCCGATCCACCACGGACACCTCGTCGCCGCCAGCGAGGTGCAGGCGTGGTTCGACCTCGACGAGGTCATCTTCGTGCCCACGGGTGACCCGTGGCAGAAGTCCGATCGCGAGGTGTCGCCGGCCGAGCACCGCTACCTGATGACGGTGATCGCCACCGCGGCGAATCCACGGTTCAACGTCTCACGGGTCGACATCGACCGCGACGGGCCGACGTACACGATCGACACGCTGCGCGACCTCGGTGCCGAGCTGCCTGACGCCGACCTCTACTTCATCACCGGCGCGGACGCCCTGGCCAACATCTTCACCTGGCGCGACGTGGAGGAGCTGTTCAAGCTCGCGAACTTCGTCGGGTGCACGCGGCCCGGCTACGAGATGGAGGCGCAGACCCTCGCATCCATCCCCGACGAACGAGTGACGCTGGTCGAAATCCCGGCCCTGGCGATCTCGTCCACCGACTGCCGCAATCGCAAGCAACGCGGCGAGCCGGTCTGGTACCTCGTGCCCGACGGTGTCGTCCAATACATCGCCAAGCACGACCTCTATCCCTCTGGAGCAACGAAGTGACCGCCACCGACCATGCCGTCGAGCTCGTCCATGCCGCAGCCCGCGCTGCCTCGGACAAGCTGGCCCAGAAGATCATCGCCTTCGACGTCTCCGAGCAGTTGGCGATCACCGACGCGTTCGTGCTGGCCTCGGCCTCCAACGATCGCCAGGTGAAGTCGATCGTCGACGAGATCGAGGACAAGCTCCGCGAGATCGGGGCCAAGCCGATCCGGCGCGAGGGTGAGCGAGACGGCCGTTGGGTGCTGATCGACTACGGCGAGATCGTCGTGCACGTGCAGCACGAGGAGGAGCGCGAGTTCTACGCACTGGAGCGGCTCTGGCGCGACTGCCCGTCGATCCCGCTGCCGGCGGACGTCGTCTCCCACGAGAAGTGAGCCGCCGACTCGTCCTGCTCCGGCACGGCCAGACCGCGTGGAACGCGATCGGACGCGGGCAGGGGCATGCCGACGTCGAGCTCGACGACACCGGGCACGAGCAGGCCTCCGCCGTGGCAGCGTCGATCGCGGCGTACTCGCCCGCTGCGTTGTGGTCCTCCGACCTGGCCCGTGCCCGCCAGACCGCGGCGTACGTCGCCAAGGAGACCGGCCTCGACGCGCGGCTCGATGCGCGTTTCCGTGAGTTCGACCTCGGGGCACGCACCGGCCTGACCATGGCCGAGTACGCCGAGCAGTTCCCGGCCGAGTACGCCGAGTTCCGCGCCGGCCACTTCACGGCCGTCCGTGGGGGCGAGACCAGCGACCAGGTGGCCTCGCGCTTCGTCGACGGCGTGTCCGAGGTGGTCGGCAGTCTGGAGGCGGGGGAGACCGCGGTCGTGGTGGCCCACGGGGCAGCCCTCAAGGTGGCCGTGATCGCCCTGCTCGGGTGGCCGGCAAGCCTCGGCTCGGGTTTCCAGGGGCTCGACAACTGCGGCTGGGCGGTTCTCAACGAGCTCGACGACGGCGGTCGCTTCCGGCTCGCCGGCTACAACCTCACCGCTTCCCCCACCCCTCCCGTGTAACGCGGGGACATGGTCGCCCCACACGCGTCGTACGACGTGCGATCCGTCAACAGCACCGCACAACTGTCGGCGTTCACCCCCGATTTCACATCTCGACCGGACGTTGGCTAAACTTCCCGACGTTGTCAGCCGCAAGGCGATGATGATGGGGCTGTGGCGCAGCTGGTAGCGCACCTGCATGGCATGCAGGGGGTCAGGGGTTCGAGTCCCCTCAGCTCCACCGAAGTCGAAGAGCCGCGATCACCGATCGCGGCCCTTCGTGCGTTCGGGCGTCCGTGGCCTGCGGTGGCGCTGACCAGGCAGGTCGCTTCCGGCACTCGGCTGACGAGCGGTGCCGGGAAGTCACCAAATTGCGGCATGCCTCACGGGTCACGCCGAACCTAACGTGACAACGGACGCGCTGTGCGGCTGGAGTGTCGAGGTGGGAGGCCGCACCATGAGTGTTGAGCTGTTGATTCGAGTTGGGCGACGCGGGGCCGTTGCTGTGGTCGCCATCGCCATGATGATGTTCGCCCAACCTGCGCACGCGAGCGTCTCGACGACCTCGGACCAGACTGCCCGAGTCAACGGAACCGTCTACGCGATCGCACAGGTGGGTGACCTCACCATCGTCGGCGGAGAGTTCACGACCGTCGGTGGCCGGCCACGCTCGAACGTGGCCGCCATCCGTGCCGACGGCACCGTGGACCCCAACTTCAACCCGAGCGTGAACGGACCCGTCCATGCGGTTGCCGGGTCGGAGGACGGCGCGACCGTCTATCTGGGCGGCACGTTCACCGCGGTTGGAGGGCAGACCCGTGCGAACCTGGCCGCCGTCGACGCCGATGCCGGTGTGGCCCTGGCGAACTGGCAGGCAGACACCACCGGCGTGACGCCCGACGTGACGGCCCTGGCCACCCATGGTGATCGGCTGTACGTCGGTGGACGCTTCGGCTTCATCGACGGCAGGGCTCGTCCCCGCTTGGCTGCGCTCGACCAGCTGGGTGACGTCGTCACGAGCTTCATCCCGCGTCCCAACGGGGGCGTGCGGGCGGTCCAGGTGTCCCCGGACGGTGCCACCGTGTACGTGGGCGGCGGATTCTCCGGCATCGGAGGGCAGGTTCGTCCTTGGGGCATCGCGGGGGTCTCGTCAGTCGACGGCGCCGCAACCTCGTTCAACCCGGGGGTCGGGAGTGACATCACCCTGACCCTCGATCTGTCGCCGGACGGCTCCCGACTCTACTTCTCGACGCCGGACAACCGGCTGTTCGCCTACGACACCGGGTCCGATGTGCCGTTGTGGATCCGCAAGACGAGTGGGGACACCCAGGCGATCCTCGCATCGGCGACGGAGGTGTACATCGGTGGGCACTTCTCGCAGATCACCACCTACAAGATCAAGCGCCAGTTCCTGGCCTCGCTCCGCCCCGACGACGGCACGGTGACGTCCTGGGACCCGCATCCCACCGGAGGGTCGATGGGCGTGTGGGCGATCGCCGCCACGCCGAACGCACTGCTGGTCGGAGGTACGTTCACCGAGGTCGACGGCGTCTTCCGGGCTCGGTTCGCGCGGTTCCCCGGAACTCCGTAGACAGTCGTCGTCAGCCGGGAACCCATGGCCCCGGCCGAGGGGTCTGGCGCGGACTGAGTCTCCCTGGAGCCGGTCGAACCGATTCGAGACGAGGCCTGCCCATGCGGGAAGAAGTATGTGATACTCCGAGTCACGGTTACTCAGGAGGTCCGTCCCGCATGCAGCTGTCCCCCCTCGCCCACGATCGAGCGGGCACCGGAGAACCGGTCGTCCTGATCCACGGCATCGGCCATCGCCGCGGCGCCTGGCAGCCGATCTTCGACCAGCTCTCCGAGCGGTACGACGTCATCGCCGTCGATCTCGCCGGCTTCGGTGAGTCGCCCGGCTATCCCGCCGGTACGCCGTACACGATGGACAACGCCTGTGCAGACCTGGCCGCGAACTTCGAGGCATGGGGGGTCAGTCGACCGCACGTCGTCGGCAACTCGCTGGGTGGCGCGCTCGCTCTCGAGCTCGGTGCCCGCGACCTGGTCTCCTCGGTGACCGCGATCAGCCCGGCCGGGTTCTTCGGTCGGGTGGAGCGCTTCCAGGCGCTGCTGCCGTTGGCGGTCATGCGACTGGCCAGCCAGCTGCCCGACCGTGTCCTGCAGGTCGTGTCGCGATCGGCGGCCGGTCGCCGTCTCGTCGGTGCCCCGCTCTATGCCCACCCCGAGCGGATGACGGCCTACGCGACCTACCAGGACTGCCTGGCGATGAAGCACAGCACCGGGTTCTTCCCGGCGGCCCGATCCGGCATCGGCTACAGCTTCGAGGAGCCCGTCGAGGTGCCCACCACCGTGGCCTGGGGCACGAAGGACCGACTGCTGCCCTACCGTCAGTCACGCACGGCCCGCCTGCGCCTGACCGGCGCCAGGCACGTGCCGTTGAAGGACTGCGGTCACGTGCCCATGATCGACGCCCCGGAGGCGATCATCGACCTGATCGACGAGGTGGTGGCCAGGGCCGCGACCACCGGCGCCGACGTCGCCTGACCGGGCCACGGAGCGGATCCGGAGTCTCAGGTCAGGGCTCCGTCGGAGGCGAGGTCACCTGTGCCGACCGAAGAGCCCTCGGCGGAACCGCGTTCGAGGGAGCATGATGTCCCCATGGCAGGAATGCGCGACCAACTCAACCGGGACGTGACGCCGGGCGGCGGTGTCGTCGTCGGTGACGACGGCTCACGCGCCGCGGGCAGCGCCATCGTCTTCGCCCGCGACGAAGCGCTGCGGCGGTCGGTGCCGCTGCACGTGGTCCGGGCCTGGACCTTCACCAGCGGTGTCCGACCCGACGACGTCCCGCTGGGCATCACGCCGTCGATGCTCGAGATCGAGGCAGCAACGCTCGAGGCTGAGCAGCAGAGGGTCGCCGGCATCGTCGGCGACGCCGAGATCGACGTGCAGGTGCACGTCTCGTGCGGTCCCTCAGCGCAGGCCCTGATCCAGGCGGCGGAGACTGCCGACGTACTCGTCGTGGGCACCCGCGGTCGCGGCGGATTCAAGAACCTCGTGCTCGGCTCGGTCGCCGAGCAGTGCATCCGCCATGCCGCGTGTCCGGTCATCGTGACCCGGTCGGCCTGAACGCCGAGGCGGTGCCGACTCGAATCGGGACGGCGGGGTACGCGGGGCGTCGTACCACAGCGCGAGCCTGCCGGCGGCGCCGATCGCCCGCAGACGCTGCTCGGTGGCCTCCCTCACCCGGTCGGGGACCGCGAGCAGGAGATGGTCGCCGGTGCGCAGGCTGGTGTGCGGACCGGGAGTGAAGAGCTCACGGTCTCGATGGATCAACGCCAGCGCCGACTGTTCGGGAAGCCGGAGGTCGCTGACATAGACGCCGTGCAGCCTGGACCCGTCGGGGATCCGGAACTGAAGCAGCTGGGCATGCATCGCCTCCAGCGGCGCGGACTCCACCTCGAGCTCCTCGGGCGAGGCCTCCACGGTCACACCGGTACGCCGGGCCAGCCACGGCAGGGTCGGTGCCTGGACGAGCGTGAAGGCGACGACGAGGAGGAACACCACGTCGAAGATGCGGTGCGCCGCCGGCAGCCCCTGCGCGACGGGAATCGTGGCGAGCACGATCGGCACCGCGCCGCGCAACCCGGCCCAGGACAGGAACACCTGCTCGCGCACCGGAACCTTGGCCCACGCCGCGCACAGGAACACCGAGGCCGGGCGGGCCACGAAGGTCAGGCCGATGCCGACGATCGCCGCGGGCAGGAACGCCTCGGGCAGGCGGGACGGGCTGGCCAGCAGGCCGAGCAGCACGAACAGGCCGATCTGGGCCAGCCAGCCGAGCCCGTCGGCGAACCCGGCCGTGGCCTGGCGGTGGGGGAGCGCGGCGTTGCCCAGCCACATGCCGGCCACGTAGATGGCCATCAGGGCACTGCCGCCTGCCGCGCCGGCGGTGGCGAAGGCCAGGAACATGATCGCGATCGTGGCCAGCGGGTAGAGCCCGGCGGAGGGCAGCGCGCTGCGCTGCAGCACGTGCTGGCCGAGCCAGGCGACGCCCACGCCGATCAGCACCCCGAGCGAGAGCTGGTAGAGGATCGTGCCGCCGATGTGCCAGGGATTTGCGCTCTCCCAGGCGTCGCTGGCCACCACCGTGACCAGGATGATCACCGGCGGGTCGTTGAAGCCGGACTCGGCCTCGAGGAGGGAGCGAAGCCTCGGCCGGATCGGGATCCTGCGCAACACGGAGAAGGTGGCCGCCGCATCGGTCGACCCGACGACGGCGCCCAACAGCAGCGCCGTCCGCACGTCGACGTCCAGGGCGAGCCAGGCGATGGCCGAGGTGATCGCGACGCTGATCGCCACCCCGCAGGTCGCCAGCACCCCGGCCAGGCCGACCACCGGTCGGATCACCGACCAGCTGGTGCTGAACCCGCCCTCGCCCAGGATCACCGCCAGCGCCAGGGTGCCCAGCAGCATGGTCAGCTCGGGGTCCTCGAACTCCAACCCGATCCCGGCCTCCCCGATGACCAGACCGATCGCGAGATAGAGCAGCAGGCTCGGTACGCCGGCCCGCGCCGAGACGCGGACGGCCGCGACCCCGGCCAGCAGGACCAGGGCCGCGCCGAGGATCGCGAGGTTCAGGTCCATCAGTCGGGCGCGCCGATCAGCCTACGGAACTGCGGCGTCACCTCCACCTCGGACGCGGTGACGACGGCACGTTCGATCGTGGTGCCTCCGATGGCGTGACCGACCAGGAACCCGGGCTCGTCGCCGACCGAGGGAAGGGACCGTGCCGGGGACGAGGCGATCCGGTGGCGGAGCAGGTCCTCGACCGCGTCGGAGACCGGGCCCGCCTCAGTCGCGGACGCCGTCCGGAGGGCCACGAAGTCGACGCCGAGGTGCGCGGTCACTCCGTCGGCGGTGTTGGCCGACGCCACCGCCCACAGGCGATGCGGCTCCACCACCGGGGTCGTGCGACGGCGCGCCATCAGCGTGACGGCGGCGAACGACAGGGCGGCCAGCGCTGCCAGGCCCAGGACCACGTAGACCACGGTTGCCTCCTTCGTCAGGCTGGTGCGGTGGCCCCGGCCGGTGACGGTCGGAGCCCCGCTGGTCACCAGTCTTGGTGACCGTGGTCGCCGAACCCATGGGCTCTTCAGCCCAAACTCGTCACGCAACCACGCAACCGAGGCGTGCGGACGCGCCCAGATGACAGCATGGGGCCATGCTCCGAGCGCACGGTTTCTCCCTCTCCACGCGGGTGATCGCGATCAACGGCCTGCTCTTCGGGCTGGGGACGGCGCTGCTCGCGTTCTCGCCGGCCACCGTCTCCTCGCGGCCGCTGTGGTCCGAGGTGATCGTGCTGGCCGTCGGCCTGACCGTGATGTTCGTGGCCAACGGGCTCCTCGTGGGTGGCAGTCTGCGCCCGCTGGACCGCCTGGTGGGCCAGCTCGACCGGGCCCGGTCCACCGACCCGATCGAACGACTCCCGGTGCCACGCTCCGGCATCTCCCGCGCGCTGGCCGAGTCGGTCAACGACCTGCTGGGTCGCATCGAGTCGGGCCAGCGCGACAGCAGTCTCGCCGCTCTGGCCGCGCAGGAGGCGGAACGGGCCCGGATCGCCCAGGAGCTGCACGACGGCGTCGGGCAGTCGCTGACCGCCGTACTCCTCGAGCTCGGGGCCCTGGCCGACCACGCCGACGACGACACCGCTGCGGCTCTGGCCGGCGTCCGTGAGGCGACGCGGGCCAGCCTGGACGAGGTGCGCGGCGTGGCCCGGCAGTTGCGCCCCCACGTCTTGGAGGACCTCGGCCTGCGCAGCGCCCTGGCCGCACTGACCACCGACCTGTTCGCGCACGGGGACACACACGTACGACGCGGGATCATGCCGGGGCTGCCCGTGCTCGACGACGCCGTCGAGCTCGTGGTGTTCCGGGTCGCCCAGGAGGCGTTGACCAATGTCGCGCGGCACGCGCGGGCGCAGACCGTCGAGCTGACGCTCAACCAGGTCGGATCCGACCTGGTGCTCACTGTCGGTGACGACGGGGTGGGCATCCCCCGCGATGCGGCGGGCACCGGCGTACGCGGCATGCGTGAGCGCGCCGCACTCGTGGGGGGATCGGTGGCGATCGGTCGGCGCGAGGGCGGCGGCACGCAGGTGCGACTGGTGGTCCCGGCATGAGTACGCCGAGCCCGGCCCGCATCCTGCTCGCCGACGACCACGCCCTCGTACGCCGGGGCGTCCGCATGATCCTCGACCTGCAACCCGACCTCACCGTGGTCGCCGAGGTCGGCGACGGAGCCGAGGCGGTGGAGGCACTGCGCACCACCCGGGTCGACCTGGCCATCCTCGACGTGGCCATGCCGCGGCTGACCGGGTTGCAGGCGGCGCGAGAGATCTCCCGTCGCTCGGATCCGCCGAAGATGCTCATGCTCTCGATGCACGACAACGAGCAGTACTTCTTCGAGTCGCTGCGGGTGGGCGCCTCGGGCTACGTGCTCAAGTCGGTGGCCGACCGCGATCTCGTTGACGCCTGCCGGGCCGCCTTGCGCGGCGAGTCGTTCCTCTACCCGGGTGCGGAGTCGGCGCTGGTGCGGGACTACCTCGAACGCATGCGGCGCGGCGAGCGACTTCCTCGTGCCGTGCTGACCCCGCGCGAGGACGAGGTGGTCAAGCTGATCGCCGAAGGACACTCGTCACGCGAGATCGCCCGCGAGCTGACGATCAGTGTGAAGACCGTGGAGCGGCACCGGGAGAACGTGCTCGGCAAGCTCGGCATGCGCGATCGCACCGAGCTCACCCGCTACGCGATCCGGGTCGGCCTGATCGAGCCCTGAGCCAGCGGGTTGAGTGCCCACGTGGTTGCTCGGGCCACCAGGCCAGCACTCGACCGTCAGGCGATCGTCATGCCGCCGTCGACCGGCAGGGTCTGGCCGGTGATGTAACCGGCGGCGTCGGAGGCCAGGAACACCGCGGTGGCGGCGAGCTCGCGGGGATCGCCCTTGCGTCCGGACGGGATGCGGGCCTGCTGCTGCTCGAGGTAGCCGGGTGGGTACTGGTCGGTCATCTCCGACTCGAAGAACCCGGGAGCGATCGCGTTGACCCGGATGCCCTTGCGGCCGGTCCACTGCTGGGCCAGGTCACGGGTCAACCCGATCAGCCCGGCCTTGCTGGCGGCGTACGCCGCTTGGGGGAGTCCGGCGGTGGTGAGCCCGAGGACCGAGCTGATGTTGATGATCGAGCTGCCGGGCTGCATCACCCGGCCGCAGGCCTGGGCCATCCAGTAGCAGCCGTTGAGATTCACGTCGATCACACCGGTGAACTGCTCGACGGTCTCGTGCGTCGCGGGCACGGCGGTGCCGATGCCGGCGTTGTTGACCAGCACGTCGACCCGGCCGAACTCGGCCATCGCGGCGTCGACCAGGTTCTGGCACTCGGCCGGGTTCGCGACATCGGTGCCGACGGTGAGGACGCGGCGTCCCGCGGCGCGCACGAGCTCGGCCGTCTCCTCGAGGCGGTCGACGCGGCGAGCAC
The DNA here is from genome assembly GCF_001552535.1 of Nocardioides jensenii JCM 1364 = NBRC 14755. Lineage (GTDB taxonomy): Bacteria > Actinomycetota > Actinomycetes > Propionibacteriales > Nocardioidaceae > Nocardioides > Nocardioides jensenii. The sequence goes on from NZ_BCRJ01000027.1 coordinate 14,759, forward strand.
CGAGAACCACGTCGGCCCCGGCCTCGGCAAGCCCCAGGGCGAAGGCGACGCCCAGGCCGCTGGAGGCTCCGGTGACGATGGCCACCCTGTCGTGGAGGCCGAACATCTCAGTGACAGTCATGGTGACATTCCATCACGACGACCTGCGACCGGCCGCTCAGTGGCGCCGGGTCAGGGCTTCCAGATGATCGGGTTCTCCCGGTAGTCGCCGGCCTTGTAGTGCACTTCGCTCAGGGAGGTGCCGGTGCCGGTCAACGAGACCGCGACACACATCGTGCCGGTGCTCCCGGGCTTCTCGACGGGTAACTTGTTCTCGCATCCCTCCACGAAGCCGAGCACGGTCGCATCGCCGTTGTTGTCGACGCCCTCCCAGTCGACGAAGCCGAGGGTCAGCGCATGGGCGACGTTGTCGACCGCCCGCACCTCGATCGTGATCTTGGCGACCTGGCCGAGCGCCGTCGAGGGGGCCATGTCGACCCTGGAGACGGTGTATTCGAGGTTCGCCGGGCCGTTGGGTGTCATGACCTGGACGCGCGCCGGGTCGCCGTACGACAGGAGCGTGCCGCCCGGCGTGGTGCCGCTGGCGACCTGCGACGTGGGCGGGTCCGACGGCGTGACCAGGGTGGGGCTCGCCGGGGCGTCGTCGGTCGGGGCCGGGAGGTCGAGTGAGGAGGAGTCGGAGGGTGTCGCCGCCTCTCCCGCGGTCGCGGCGCCGGCGCTGCCGGTGTCGTCGCAGCCGGTCAGGCTGAGCGCGGCGAGACAGGCGATGAACGGCGCGACGGAGCGCAGACGCATTGGGACCCCTGTGGGAGACGGGACGTGAAGTGCCGGTGTCCTGCCCCCGCACCGCACCGGCCAAACCAGGGGAGGGACCTGCGGTAACATGGTCCCATGCCTCAGTGGTTGCTTCTTCGCCAGCCGCGTTGAGCGCGTTCGATCACCGATCGAACCCGAGCAACGCGGCCGCCCTCCTGCCTGGAGGGTTTTTTTGTGCCCGGTGGAACTGCGTGCCCGACGGGGATGCGTGCCCGGCGGGCCGGCGAAGACGAACGATGCGAGTGCGGATGACACGAGGAGAAGCAGATGAGTGAGCAGACCGGAAACGAGCCGGAGGCGTACGACGTCCAGGCCATCCAGGACAAGTGGCAGCGGGTGTGGGAGGAGATCGCCCCCTTCGCCGCCGACGACGACTCGCCCCGCGAGAAGCGGTATGCCCTCACGATGTTCCCCTACCCCTCGGGGGACCTGCACATGGGTCATGCCGAGGTCACCGCGCTGCACGACGTGGTCGCGCGCTACTGGTGGCAGAAGGGCTACGAGGTCCTGAACCCGATGGGCTGGGACTCCTTCGGCCTGCCCGCCGAGAACGCCGCCATCCGCAACGACTCGCACCCCGCCGACTACACGTACGGCAACATCGCCACCCAGTTGGAGTCCTTCCAGAAGTACGGCGTCAGCTTCGACTGGTCGCGCAGGTTCAACACCTCCGACCCGTCGTACTACAGGTGGACCCAGTGGCTGTTCCTGAAGTTCCACGAGAAGGGGCTGGCCTATCGCAAGAACAGCCCGGTCAACTGGTGCCCCAACGACCAGACCGTGCTGGCCAACGAGCAGGTCGTCGACGGTGCCTGCGAACGGTGCGGCGCCGAGGTCACCAAGCGTGAGCTGACCCAGTGGTACTTCCGCACCACGGCCTACGCCCAGGAGCTGCTGGACTGCCTGGACGACCTGCAGCCGACCTGGTCGGACAAGGTCATCAACGCGCAGCGCAACTGGATCGGACGCTCCGAGGGTGCTCACGTCGACTTCACGGTCACCGGTCGCGACGAGCCCGTGACGGTCTACACGACGCGTCCCGACACGATCTTCGGGACCACGTTCATGGTCGTCGCCGTTGACTCGGCGCTGGCCGACGAGCTGGTCACCGACGGGCAGCGGGCCGCCTTCGAGACCTACCGCGAGGAGATCCGCAAGGAGACCGAGATCGAGCGGCTGTCGACCGATCGACCCAAGACCGGGGTCGACCTGGGAGTCACCGCGCGCAACCCGGTCACGGGCACCGAGATGCCCGTGTGGGCGACCGACTACGTGCTGGCCGACTACGGCACCGGCGCCGTCATGGGCGTGCCCGGCGGCGACCAGCGCGACTGGGAGTTCGCCACCCGGATGGGCCTGCCGATCGTGCGCACCACCGAGCCGCCGGCCGGCTTCGAGGGCGACGCCTTCCACGGGGAGGGCCCGACGATCAACTCGCCCGCTCCCGGCGTGGAGTCGGCCCTGGACATCAACGGCCTGCCGGTGGCCGAGGCCAAGAGCGCGGCGATCGCCTTCCTGGAGGAGGCCGGCGCGGGCAAGGGTGCGGTCAACTTCCGGCTGCGCGACTGGCTGCTGTCGCGCCAGCGCTACTGGGGTGCCCCGATCCCGATCATCCACTGCCCGGTCGACGGCGAGGTCGCCGTACCTGAGGACCAGTTGCCGGTCGAGCTGCCCGAGCTGCGGGGCGCCGACCTGAAGCCGAAGGGCACCTCGCCCCTGGGCGCTGCCTCCGAGTGGGTCAACGTGACCTGCCCGACCTGTGGCGGCCCGGCCACCCGCGACACCGACACGATGGACACGTTCGTGGACTCGTCGTGGTACTTCTTCCGCTACGTCTCACCACACGACGAGACGCAGGCGTTCGACACCGACCTGGCCAACGCCTGGGGCCCGATCGACCTGTACGTCGGCGGGGACGAGCACGCCGTGCTGCACCTGCTGTACGCGCGCTTCTTCACCAAGGCACTGCGCGACATGGGCATGGTCAACTGGGACGAGCCGTTCTCGGCGTACCTGTCCCAGGGCAAGGTGGTCAACAACGGCCGCAAGATGAGCAAGTCGCTGGGCAACGGCGTCAGTCTGGGGGAGCAACTTGCGGAGTTCGGAGTCGACGCCGTCCGCCTGACCTTGGTCTTCGCCAGCCCGCCCGAGGACAACATCGACTGGGCCGACGTGTCGCCCGGTGGCTCGGTGCGGTTCCTCCAGCGCGCGTGGCGTCTGAGCGGCGACGTGGCCAGCGCTCCCGGGACCGACCCGGCGACCGGCGACGTGGCGCTGCGCAAGGTCACCCACAAGACCCTGCACGAGGCCGAGACCCTGATCGAGAGCCAGCGGTTCAACGTGGTGGTGGCTCGCACGATGGAACTGGTCAACGCCACCCGCAAGGCCATCGACTCGGGCTGCGGTCCGGCGGACCCGGCCGTGCGTGAGGCCGTCGAGGCCGTGGCGATCCTGCTCTCCCTGGTGGCGCCGTACACCGCCGAGGAGATGTGGGAGCGGCTGGGCCACCAGCCCACGGTGGCCCGCGCAGGTTGGCCCACGATCGACCCGGTGCTGCTGGTCGAGGACTCGGTCGTCGCCGTCGTGCAGATCCAGGGCAAGGTGCGGGCCCGACTGGAGGTCTCACCGGACATCGCTGCCGCCGACCTGGAGGCCGCCGCGATGGCGGACCCGATCGTCGCGAAGGCGCTGGACGGCAAGACGGTTCGCAAGGTGATCGTGCGTGAGCCGAAGCTGGTGAACATCGTCGCCGATGCGTGAGAGCGCGAGGGACGAGTGGTCGAGCTGCGAGGTGACCGTGGGGTTCGTCGCCGATGCGTGAGAGCGCGAGGGACGAGTGGTCGGTCGCAGGCTGACCTGCCCGTGCGTTTCTGCCCGAATGACATGAAGTTTCACGTCATTCGGGCAGAAACACAGGCCCGCCTGTGAAACTGACCTCCCGCGATATTGTTCGGGCATGCCTGAGCGCCGGATTGCTGTCGTCACCGACTCGACGTCGTCGCTGACCGCGCAGGAGGCGACGGAACACGAGATCGTGGTGGTGCCGCTGCAGGTGATCATCGGCGCCACGTCCTACGACGAGGGCGTCGACGAGGGGGCCAGCCCGGCGATGGTCGCGGCGGCGTTGAAGTCGTTCACCCCCGTCACCACGTCGCGACCCAACCCTGCCGCCATGCTCGCGGTGTACGCCGACCTGGCCGAGCAGGGGTACGACGAGATCGTCGCGCTCCATCTCTCCGGGGCGATGAGCGGCACGTTCGAGTCGGCCGACCTGGCTGCGCGTGAGGCACCGGTCCCGGTGCACACGGTCGACACCCGGCAGGTGGGTCCGGCGGTGGGCTATGCGGCGATCGCGGCCGCGGAGGCGGTGACTGCGGGGGCGTCGGGGGAGAAGGCCGCGAAGGTCGGTCTGGAGCGTGCTCTCTCGTCGACGTCGCTGTTCTACGTCGACACGCTTGAGTACCTGCGGCGGGGTGGACGGGTCGGCAGCGCGGCGGCGTTCTTCGGTGGCGCGTTGGCAGTCAAGCCCCTGTTGCGCATCGAGGACGGCCGCATCGAGTCGTTCGAGAAGGTCCGCACCGCCGGCAAGGCACTCGCCCGGCTCGAGGACCTCGCCGTGGAGGCGGCCGCGACCGAGCCGGTGGATCTCACGGTGGCGCACCTGTCCAGCCCCGAGCGTGCCGGCCAGCTGGCTGAACGACTGGCCGCGAGGGTTGACGCGGCCTCGCCGATCCGCACCGTGGAGCTCGGCGCCGTGCTGGGAGCCCACGTCGGCCCGGGCATGGTCGCGGTGTGCGTGACCCCCGCGATTCGGACAGCCAGCATCGCCCCGGAGCACTAACCTGCACCTCGCTCAGGCGCTCATCCACAGGCGCGGGGTGGGTCACTACCGGTCTGGCCGCGGTGTTCCTACCGTCGAGCCATGCGTCCCCGAGGTCAGTCCACCGCGCACTCCGAGGCGATCACCCGCCGTCTCGAGCTCCTGAGCGCCGAGCTCTCCGGTCTGCGCCGCCCCGAGGGTGATGCCGGCGACGACGTCGATGACGGGCACACCCACCTGCGTGAACTGCGACCGATGAGGGCCCCCGAGCCGGTGTCGGGTGGAGCCCGCGAGGCGCCCGGGCGGCCGACGGG
>NZ_BCRJ01000028.1 GCF_001552535.1 Nocardioides jensenii JCM 1364 = NBRC 14755
CGCCCGAGCCGGAGCCCGCCGGTGATCCGGCGGGCCCGCCGATGCTCCCGATTCCCGGTCGTCACGCAGCGCGCACGGCGACGCGCCCGTGGCTGGATCTCTCCGCGTTCCGCGGGCGGGTGGCATTGACCGCGGGGCAGGTGGCGGCGCTGGCCGTGCTGGTTGCCGTGGGTCTGGCCGTGACCGCGTGGTGGGTGATCCGTGACGACGCAGGGGCACCCGTCGCGGCACCGGAGGGCGGACCGGCGCTGGCCACCCCCGTGGCCGACGGTGCTCCGTCGTCCGTGGCGTCGACCGGGGGCTCGGCCGCGTCGGCCAGTGAACTGGTCGTCGACGTCACCGGCAAGGTGCGCCACCCCGGAATCGTCGTTCTGCCCCCTGGATCGCGCGTCGTCGACGCCCTGAAGGCGGCCGGTGGGGTGCGACCGGGGGCCGACCTGGCTGGGCTCAACCAGGCCCGTCTGATCACCGACGGCGAGCAGATCGTGGTGGGTGTCCCGGCGCCACCCGGTGTCGCCGCGTCCAGTGCGCCGTCGCCCGGCGCGACCTCGGGGGCGACGGTGAACCTGAACTCCGCAACCACCACCGAGCTCGAGGAGCTGCCCGGCGTCGGCCCGGTCACGGCCGAGGCGATCGTGGCCTGGCGTGACACGAACGGTGGTTTCCGCAGCGTCGACCAGCTCCTGGAGGTCGACGGCATCGGTGAGAAGACCCTGGCCGAGCTGGCACCGCACGTCACCCTGTGATGCACGTCGGTGACCTGCGTCGGCTCCTGGAGGTGCCGGAGGTGGCCGACCTGCGGATGCCGGCCGCCGGGCTGGCTGCCTGGTTGGGTGGGATCGGCGGTCTGGTTGCGCCGGTGCCGGCGCTGATCGGGGCGGTCGCCGTGACGGCGGTGTCACTGCGGCTGGTCAGGCCGACCCTGCGACGAGCCGTCGTCGCGTGGCTCCTGATCGCCGTGGCGATCGGCGCCAGCGCGGCTCTTCGCGATCTCGCCGTCCGCTCCGGCCCGGCCGCGGCGCTCTCCGAGACCCGCACCGCGGTGACGGCCCGGGTGACGGTGATCTCCGATCCGAAGCCGGTTCAGGGTCAGTTCGCGACCGCGATCATTATGCGGGCCTCGATCGCCGAGCTGACCGCCCACGGCACGACGTACGACGTGCACACGCCGGTGCTGCTGATCGCCGACCCGTCGTGGAAGGACGTCGAGCTGGGCAGCACGATGACGGTGCGCGCCAGGCTGGGCCCGGCCGACGGGCACGAGGTGGCCGCCGTGCTGACGCCGTTCGGTCCACCGGGCGAGGCCGAGTCGCCGTCCGTGCTGTGGCGCGGTTCGGCCGCGGTTCGTGCGTCGATCCGCGACTCGGTCGAGGGAGGCCCGGCTCCGGCTCGTGACCTGGTTCCTGCCCTGGTCGACGGCGACGACCAGGGCCTGCCCGAGCAGGTGGCCGAGGAGTTCCGGGCCTCGGGGCTGACCCACCTCCTGGCCGTCTCGGGCACCAACCTGACGTTGGTGGTGGGCTTTCTGGTCGTGGTCGGCCGGTGGTGCGGTGTGCGCGGTCGATGGCAGTACGCGCTGGGAGCTGCCGGCATCGTCGGCTTCGTGCTGCTGGCCCGCACGGAGCCGAGCGTGGTCCGGGCCGCGGCGATGGGAACCGTCGCCCTGATCGGCATGGGGTCCAACGGCACCGGCCGGGGTGTCCGAGCGATCGGGGTGGCCGTCGTAGGCCTTCTCCTGCTGGATCCCTGGCTGGCCACCACCGTGGGTTTCGCGCTCTCGGTGCTGGCCACCACGGGGATCCTGTTGCTTGCCCCGGTGTGGACGCGTGCGTTGTCGACCTGGATGCCGGAGTGGATGGCGCAGGCCATCGCCGTACCCACCGCTGCCCAGCTGGCCTGCACACCGTTGGTGGCTGCGATCTCCAACCAGGTCAGCCTGGTGGCGGTGCTGGCCAACCTCGCTGCCGGGCCCCTGGTCGCGCCCGCGACCGTGGCCGGACTTCTCGGGGGAGTGGTCGGCCTGCTCTGGCCGGCCGGGGGAGCCGTGACCGGGTGGCTGGCCTGCCAGTGCGCGCGCGGCATCATCGCCGTCGCCGACCGATCGGCACGGCTTGCCCTGCCGGCGATCGACTGGGGTTCGGACTGGGTGTCGGTCGGGGTCCTCACCGTGCTGTGCGCGGGCCTCGCCGTGACCCTGGGACGACTTTTGGCCAGGCGCTTGTCCGGACTGGCCTGCTGCGTGCTGATGGTGGCCGTCGTGGTGGTGCCGATGCCGAGCCCGGGGTGGCCGCCGGTCGGCTGGATCCTTGCCGTGTGCGACGTCGGGCAGGGCGACGGGCTGGCGCTCAACGCCGGCGGGGGACAGGCGGTGGTGGTCGACGTCGGGCCCGAGTCCGACGACATGGATCACTGCCTGGACCGGCTCGGCGTCTCTGTCCTTCCCGTCGTGGTGCTGAGTCACTTCCACGCCGACCACGTGGACGGCTTCGCCTCCGCGGTCAGCGGGCGCAGGGTGGGTTCGGTGCTGACCAGTGCCCTCCCGGAGCCGCCCGAACGGGTGGCCGCTGTCAGCGCGGAGACGCAGGGCCGCTTCCGTACTCCGGCGTACGGCGAGGTCCTCCAGGTGGGGGAGGTCCGGATGCAGGTCATCGGCCCCGTCCCCGGGACACTGCTCGCCGGGGACCCCAACAACGCGTCGCTGGTGCTGCTCGCCGAGATCCGCGGGGTGCGGATCCTGCTCACCGGTGACGTGGAGCCCGACGGGCAGGCCCGGCTGGCGGCGGCCTACCCGGGTCTGCGGGTGGACGTGCTCAAGATCCCGCACCACGGCAGCCGTTACCAGGAGATGGATTTCCTGGTCGGGCTCGATCCGGCGATCGCGATCGCTTCGGTGGGCGCGGACAACGGCTACGGGCACCCGGCGGCCTCGACGATGGAGCCGCTTCGCGACTCGGGCGCCCGGGTGCTGCGAACCGATCGCGACGGCGACGTCGTGGTGGTCCTGCGCGACCATCGACTCCGGGTCGCCACGCGAGGGTGACCCGGGGTGAGGACCGTGCTGCGGGCGGGCCTGTCCTCGCGCTGTGGCAGGCTAGACGCACCATGGCAGAACCACGCGCAGCAGACGTCCTCGGCCGAGTCACGCTCGTGACCGGGAGTGAAGAGTTCCTCAACGAACGCACGGTCGTCGGCGTGCGTGCCGCGGTCCGCAAGCACGACGCCGAGGCGGAGTTCTCCGAGGCCCAGGGCAACGACCTGACCCTGGCCACCCTGGGAGAGCTGGCCGCACCATCCCTGTTCTCCACCACCCGATGCGTGGTGGTGCGTGGGCTGGAGAACCTTCCCGACGAGTCCGTGGCCGGCCTGCTCGACTACTGCTCCTCACCAGCCGAGGACATTGCGCTCGTGCTCGTCCATGGGGGAGGGCAGAAGGGCAGCGGCGTGCTGACCAAGCTGCGCAAGGTCGCGACCGTCACCGAGGTGAAGTCGGCGCCGGTGAAGGGCGCCGAGTTCACCCGCTTCGTCTCCTCCGAGGTCCGTGGTCACGGTGCCCGGCTCGATGACGAGGCCGCCGACTTCCTGGTCCAGGCCATCGGCCAGGATCTCCGCTCCCTGGCCGCTGCGGCGCACCAGCTGGTCAACGACTACCCCGGCCAGGCGCTGAGCGTCGACATGGTCAAGCGCTATTTCGGTGGGCGGGCCGAGGCCAAGTCGTTCGCCGTGGCCGACCACGCGTTCTTCGGTCGTCGGGCCCCGGCCCTCGAGGAGCTGCGCTGGGCGCTCGACGGCGGCACCGCCCCGGTGCTGATCACCTCGGCCTTCGCCGGCGGAGTCCGTGGGCTGGCCCGCTACGTCTCGGCGCCGCGAGGCATGCGCGAGGCCGACCTGGCCCGAGAGGTCGGCGTACCCCCGTGGAAGCTGCGCACGCTGCGCGACCAGTCGCGTGCCTGGTCACCCGACGGGTTGGGGTTGGCCATCCGTGCGATCGCCCAGGCCGACGCCGACATCAAGGGAGCCGCTCACGACGCGGCGTACACCCTCGAACGGCTGGTCCTGACGGTCGCCGGGCTCCGGGAGCAGCGCTCCACCCGCTGACCGTCGCGACAAGCACGAAGGCGCCGCTCCCCGAGGGGAGCGACGCCTTCGTGCTTGTCGGGGCTACGTCAGAGCGACGAGGCCTTCTTGCTGATCGAGGACTTGCGGTTGGCAGCCTGGTTCTTGTGGATGACGCCCTTGGAGGCCGCCTTGTCCAGCTTCTTGTTGGCGTCGGCGGCGGCGGCCAGAGCAGCGTCCTTGTCGCCGGTCTCGGCCAGCTCGCGGAACTTGCGCACCGCGGACTTCAGGCCGGTCTTGACCGACTTGTTGCGCTCGTGCGCCTGCTCGTTCTGGCGGTTGCGCTTGATCTGGGACTTGATGTTCGCCACGTTTGCTGCGCTTTCACTTGGTTCGGACTGGATGGAGGTCTTGTGGCTGGGGTTAACCAGCTTGCTGGACTGGCGGGAATTCAGTCCGTGGCAGGTCAGCGAAGAGGGCGCCAGACATGCAAGCGGAAACTCTATCAGCGGTGACGAGACCCCCCAAATCCATCAGTGCCGGGCGAAGGGGCAGGCCTGCTCACCAGTCGCGGCGTTCCGCGAGCCACTCCCAGACCACCCTGCCCTGCCAGGCCTGGGCGTCCCGGAGATGGGGCGAGGTGGGCGGTGCCGGATCGTCGGCGGACTTGAGGAAGTGACCGGCCAACAGGGCCAGCCCGATGTCGATGTGCTCGGCCGGCACCTCGCGGGTGAGCGGGCGGGCCGCCAGCACCGATTCCACGTCGAGCCCGTCGCCGCGGGGACCGATCAGGGCGCAGAGCGTGTCGAACCAGGGCGCGGCGAGCACCGGCCAGTTCCAGTCGCAGATCCAGAGCTGGTCCGCTCCCAGGAGCGTGTTGTCGTCGCGGATGTCGGTGTGCTGCACGACGTCGCCGACCAACACCTCACCGAATCGAGCGGCCAGGGCTGCCGCCTCGTCGACGTGGGCAAGGTCGGGGTGTCGTTCCCGGATGGTCTGCCAGTACGCCGGCAGGCCGGCCAGGTCCTCCTCGATCGGGTCGAGCCCCGCGTCGATCGGGGGCTGTGCCGCGGCGACCGACTCGAGGGCATCGAGCAGTCGGTCCAGATCGACGGCCCGCCAGGGGCGCTCGGGAAGCCGCGCGTCGACGTACTCGAAGCCCAGCACCACCCAGTCATCGTCGTCGTGGGACCACAGCAGCCGTGGTGCGGGAACGAGGTCCTGGAGGGTGCGGAGCTTGCGCGCCTCCTCGCGGTAGGAGAGGGCGAACATCCGCTGGGCCTTCACCGATGCGGCCTTGACGAAATGCAGGGAGCCGTCGTCGCAGGTCAGGACGGAGGCGAACCCGGGCGTGAATCCACCACCCTGGGACTCCGCGGCCACCACGGGTGAACCGCACTCGGCTTCGACGCGCCGGCGGATGTGCGGGGGCAGGAACTGCCACTCGAGGCGGCGGGCGGTCCGGCCGCTCGGCGGCGGGTCGCTCCGTTGGTGGGAAGGCGTCACGGGAGCACATCATGCCCGGCCGCCGGTTCCGCCCGGACACCCGATGCGCCTCGGGGCGTGGGTGACGTCTCGGAGGGCGCGCCTGTTCCGCCGGCTGTCGGTTCGGCTGTGGCCCCGTGGCATGGGACAATGACGGGCCGTACGTCGTACTCCGCACCACAGCCCAGAGAGCAAGCCGCCGTTGACCTCGCAAGCGCCGAAGCCCGGCCACACCGATCCCGCGATCATCCGCAACTTCTGCATCATCGCGCACATCGACCACGGCAAGTCGACCCTTGCCGACCGGATGCTCCAGCTCACCGGGGTCGTCGACGAGCGCGCCGCCCGTGCGCAGTACCTCGACCGCATGGACATCGAGCGTGAGCGAGGCATCACGATCAAGTCCCAGGCCGTGCGCCTGCCATGGACGGTGACGCCCGAGGCAGCCACCGATCTCGACATCGACGCGGGCACCTACGTGCTCAACATGATCGACACTCCCGGCCACGTGGACTTCACCTACGAGGTGTCGCGTTCCCTCGAGGCGTGCGAGGCCGCCGTGCTCCTGGTCGACGCTGCGCAGGGCATCGAGGCGCAGACGCTGGCCAACCTCTATCTCGCGATGGGCGCCGATCTCCACATCATCCCGGTGCTCAACAAGATCGACCTGCCCAGCGCCAACGTCGAGAAGTACGCCGCGGAACTGGCCGGGCTGGTCGGCTGCGAGCCGTCCGACGTGCTGCTCACCTCGGCCAAGACCGGCGTCGGTGTCGAGGCGCTGCTCAATGAGATCGTGAAGCAGACCCCGCCGCCCGTGGGCAGTGCGGACAAGCCCGCGCGGGCGCTCATCTTCGACTCCGTCTACGACACCTACCGGGGTGTGGTCACCTACGTGCGGGTGATCGACGGGAAGCTCAGCCATCGCGACCGGATCAAGATGATGTCGACCAATGCGGTGCACGAGATGCTCGAGGTCGGCGTGATCAGCCCGGAGCCGGTCAAGGCCGGCGAGATCGGCGTCGGCGAGGTCGGCTACCTGATCACCGGCGTGAAGGACGTGCGTCAGTCCCGCGTCGGTGACACCGTCACCACCCAGCACCACGGCGCCACCGAGGCCCTCGGCGGCTACAAGCACCCGAACCCGATGGTCTACGCCGGCCTCTACCCCATGGATGGCGACCAGTTCGGCGACCTGCGTGAGGCACTCGAGAAGCTGCAGCTCAACGACGCAGCCCTGACCTATGAGCCGGAGACCTCCGGCGCACTCGGCTTCGGGTTCCGCTGCGGCTTCCTCGGCCTGTTGCACATGGAGATCACCCGTGACCGCCTCGAGCGCGAGTTCAACCTCGACCTGATCTCCACGGCACCCAACGTGGTCTACGAGGTGCAGATGGAGGACGGCTCCGAGGCTGAGGTGACCAACCCCAGCGAGTTCCCCGAGGGCAAGATCGCCGAGGTGCGCGAGCCCGTCGTACGCGCCACGATCCTGTCGCCGTCCGACTTCATCGGCACGATCATGGAGCTCTGCCAGACCAAGCGCGGCAATCTCAAGGGCATGGACTACCTCTCCGAGGACCGGGTCGAGATGCGCTACACGCTGCCGATGGGCGAGATCGTCTTCGACTTCTTCGACCAGCTGAAGTCGCGCACCAAGGGCTACGCCTCGCTCGACTACGAACGCTCCGGTGAGCAGGCAGCCGACCTGGTCAAGGTCGACATCCTCCTGCAGGGCGAGCCGGTCGACGCCTTCTCGGCGATCGTGCACCGCGACGCGGCGTACAACTACGGCGTGATGATGGCCGGCAAGTTGAAGGAGCTCATTCCCAGGCAGCAGTTCGAGGTGCCGATCCAGGCCGCCATCGGTGCCCGGGTGATCGCCCGCGAGAACATCCGCGCGATCCGCAAGGACGTGCTCGCCAAGTGCTACGGCGGTGACATCAGCCGCAAGCGCAAACTGCTCGAGAAGCAGAAGGAAGGCAAGAAGCGGATGAAGATGGTCGGCCGGGTCGAGGTGCCCCAGGAGGCGTTCGTCGCAGCGCTGTCGACCACTCAGCCCACGGAGAAGTCCAAGAAGTAGCTCCGCGCTTCTGGGCTGGTCGACATGAACCGCATCGAGGTCCCGGCCGGCCTGCTGGCTCAGGCCTCACGGGGTGAGGCGTGGGCCGGGTGGTTGGACCGCTTGCCGAGACTGGCCGCCGAGCTGCTCGACGAGTGGGAGCTGGTGGTCGACGACACGTCCCGGCACGGGTTCTGCTCCCTCGTGCTCCCGGTGCGCACCGCCTCCGGACGACCAGCGGTGCTCAAGGTGCACACCGACGTTGACGCGGAGGAGTCCGACCACGAGCACCTCGCGCTTCAGCACTGGCACGGGCAGGGCGCGGTGCAGCTGCTCCGGGCCGACCCGCACCGCCGGGCGATGCTGCTGGAGCGTCTCCATCCCGAGGACCTCACCGGTCTGTGGGACCTCGAGGCCTGCGAGATCGTGGCCGGGCTCTACGGGCGGATCCACGTCCCGGCGCCGCCGCCATTGCGCACGCTGTCGTCGTATGTCGAACGCTGGAACGCCGACCTCGAGCAACTGCCACGCGAAGCACCACTACCGCGTCGCATGGTCGAACAGGCAGTCAGCCTGAGCACCGCATTGATCGCCGACGACGCGACCGACGGCACCATGATCCACGGAGATCTCCACTACGAGAACGTGCTGGCCGCTGATCGTGAACCCTGGTTGGTGATTGACCCCAAACCGGTCAGCGGAGATCCTCACTATGAGCTGGCGCCGATGCTGTGGAACCGCTTCGATGAGCTCGCCGGCGACGTTCGCGACGGCCTGCGACGGCGATTCCACACGCTGGTCGACGGCGCCGGACTCGACGAGGACCGGGCCCGAGACTGGGTCGTCGTACGCATGGTGCACAACGCGATGTGGACCGTGCATGACGCCGTCGGACGCGACCTCACCTCTGACGAGCGGACCTGGATGACCGTGTGCGTGACGATCGCGAAGGCAGTCCAGGAGTAGGCCGATGAACGCTGGCCACCGCTGGCGGCGCGCGAACCAACCCTTCTTCCTCGCAGCAGGCTTCGGCGCCGTCGAGGCTTGGGCGGCCGGCATCAGGTCGAGCACCGGGATGCCCTCTCCGGTCAGGTCGGTGCCGGGCTGCAGCGTGCAGGACGCGCCGGCGACGTCCAGTGAGTCGCCCGCGACCAGGGGGCATCGCCTCGCCACCAGGTCGGCAATGCCGGCGGTGAGGTCGACGACTCCGGAGATCGCGGACACCTCGGGAACTGTCCACGGCGGGATCGAACACGGAAATCGAACAGACTGAACGGGTCGGATCTGGAACGATCGCTCCCATGCACGCCTCGGTCCTCCATGTCAGCGTCGGCTTGCCACGTGACCAAGAGTGGGCGGGCAGTCTCAAACGGACGGCGATTGTCAAGCACACGGTCGAGGGCCCGGTCGCCGTACGCCGCCGGGGCCTGGACGGCGATCAGGTGGCGGACACGAGGAACCACGGCGGACCCGACATGGCGGTCTACGCGTTCGCCCGCGAGGACGTGGACCGGTGGCAGGAGCAACTCGGCGCCCCGATCCGCAACGGCCAGTTCGGTGAGAACCTCACCACCGAGGGCATCGACGTCAACGAGGCGCTCGTGGGAGAGCGCTGGCGGATCGGCTCGGTGCTCCTCGAGGTGACCAAGGTGCGCATCCCGTGCTCGGTGTTCAAGAACTGGATGCGCCTCAACGGCTACGACGACACCGCCTGGGTCAAGCGATTCGCGGCCGACGGTCGTCCGGGCCCCTACCTGCGGGTGCTCGAGGAGGGTGAGATCCGCGCCGGGGACCCGATCACGGTGGAACACCGGCCCGACCACGGCATCACGGTCTCGCAGATGTTCCGCGCCCTCACCACGGAGCGCGACCTGGCGCCCAGCCTGCTCGCGATCGATGGGTTGGCCGAGTCGGTGCGTGAGATGGTGGCCAGGTCGGTCGTCGGCAGTGCCGCCGACCGGTGATGGGGTCTGCGCCCCATTCCTTGTCTGCTGTCCGAGATCGCGTGCACGACAGCCATGGGTGATCTAGGTTACTCGTACGTACACGGAGCATTCTGCGCTCCGGCGCCGCGAACATCCCAGGAGTGTCATGCCGATCAACCACGACGCATCTTTTCTCGAGTCCATGCCCCGGAACGTGGCGGTGCAGTTCCTCGATCGCGTCGAGAAGTCGTCGACCCGCGAGGCCTACCGGTTCCCTGTGGGCGACAAGTGGGAGTCGGTGACGTGGCAGGAGGTCGGCGACCGGGTCGCGAACCTCGCAGCCGGCCTGATGTCGCTGGGTGTCGAGCCGGAGCAGCGCGTCGGCATCGCCTCAGGCACCCGCTACGAATGGATTCTGGCCGATCTCGCGGTGATGCTTGCCGGTGCGGCCACGACCACGGTCTACCCATCGACCAACGCCGCCGACACGGCCTACATCCTCAGTGACTCCGGGTCCCGCGTCGTCTTCGCCGAGGACGACGCCCAGATCGCCAAGCTCGTCGAGCACCGGGCCGAGCTGCCCGACCTGTTCAAGGTGGTCACGTTCGACGGCAAGGCCGACGGAGACTGGGTGATCGGGGTCGACGAGCTCGCCGCGATAGGCGAAGAGTTCCTCGCCGCCAACCCCGACGCCGTCGTCGAGCACGCCGAGGCGATCGAGCCCGACCAGCTGGCGACCCTGATCTACACCTCCGGCACGACCGGCCGCCCCAAGGGTGTGCGGCTGCGTCACCGGGCCTGGGTCTACGAGGGCGAGGCGATCGCGTCGCAGAAGATCCTCGACGAGAACGACTTGCAGTTCCTGTGGCTGCCGATGGCCCACTCGTTCGGCAAGGTACTTCTCTCCACCCAGCTGGCCTGTGGCTTCCCGACCGCGGTCGACGGCAGGGTGGACAAGATCATCGACAACCTCGCGATCGTGAAGCCCACCTTCATGGGGGCCGCACCGCGGATCTTCGAGAAGGCCTACTCCCGCATCGTGACGATGCAGGCGGCCGAGGGCGGCGCCAAGGAGAAGCTCTTCAAGAAGGCCTTCGCCGTCGGCCTCCAGGTCGACCAGCTCAAGCGTGAGGGAAAGTCGATCCCGCTCACCCTGAAGCTGCAGCACGGGCTCTTCGACAAGCTGGTCTTCAGCAAGGTGCGGGCGCGCTTCGGTGGCCGGGTGCGGTTCTTCATCTCCGGCTCGGCGGCGCTCAACCGTGAGGTTGCCGAGTGGTTCAACGCAGCCGGCATCACCGTGCTCGAGGGCTACGGGATGACCGAGAACGCCGCCGGTGCCACCGTCAACCACCCGGACCAGAACAAGTTCGGTTCCGTGGGTGCGCCCTTCCCGGGGAGCGAGGTCAAGATCGCCGAGGACGGCGAGGTGATGCTCCGCGGCCCCCACGTGATGGAGGGCTACCACAACCTGCCCGAGGCCACCGCCGAGGCGCTCACCGAGGACGGTTGGCTGCACACCGGTGACATCGGCGAGCTCGACTCCGACGGCTTCCTCAAGATCACCGACCGCAAGAAGGACCTCTTCAAGACCTCGGGCGGCAAATACATCGCCCCGTCCATGATCGAGTCCCAGTTCAAGGCGATCTGCCCCTACGCCAGCCAGTTCCTGGTGCTGGGCAATGAGCGCAACTTCGTCTCCGCGCTGGTCACCCTCGACCCCGATCAGATGACCGACTGGGCGGCCCAGAACGGCATGGAAGGGGCGTCGTACGCCGACATCGTCGGATCGCCCGAGGCCAACGAGATGGTCAGCGGATACATCGACGAGCTCAACGGGCGGTTGAACCGCTGGGAGACGATCAAGAAGTTCAAGATCCTCGACCACGACCTGAGCGTGGAGTCCGGCGAGCTCACTCCGTCGATGAAGGTGAAGCGCAAGGTCGTCGAGGAGAACCAGAAGCAGGTCATCAACGCCTTCTACGGCTGAGCCTCGCCGGGCCGCGACACGGGGCGCCCGGTGCGGCGCCACAGGCAGGCCGCACCGGCGCCGGGGCGTGATGCTCGATGTCCCGGTCTGCCCGGCCCGGTGATTGGATGGGTGGGTGCCCTCAGCCCTCCCGCCCGGTGAACCGGCCCCCGCCGACGGCCGGCTCCCGGAAACGGCGCTCGCCGGGGCCGGCGATCGACCGTTCGGCCTCTACGTCCACGTGCCGTTCTGCACCGCGCGGTGCGGCTACTGCGACTTCAACACCTACACGGCGACCGAACTCGGCGAAGGCGTCACGCGGGCGTCGTACGCCGAGACGGCGATCGCGGAGATCCGTCAGGCGCGACGCGTGCTCGGGGAGGTGGACCGGCGCGTCGACACGGTCTTCTTCGGTGGCGGCACGCCGACGCTGCTGCCGCCGGCCGACCTGACCGCGATCGTTGCGGCGATCTCCGCCGAGTTCGGCCTGGCCGCCGACGTCGAGGTGACCACCGAGGCGAACCCGGACAGTGTGGCGCTGTGGGACCTGGAGGCCCTGCGCAACGGCGGCTTCAACCGCCTCTCCTTCGGCATGCAGTCAGCGGTGCCTCACGTGCTGAAGACCCTCGACCGCACCCACGATCCGCTGCGGGTTCCGGCGGTCGTCGACTGGGCCAGGCAGGCCGGCTTCGATCAGGTGAGCCTGGACCTGATCTACGGAACGCCGGGGGAGTCCGCCGGTGACTGGCAGTCCTCCCTCGACGCTGCGCTCGCCTGCTCGCCGGACCACGTGTCGGCGTACGCCTTGATCGTGGAGGAGGGCACCGCGCTGGCCAGGCAGGTGCGCCGGGGCGAGGTGCCGATGACCGATGACGACGACCTGGCCGACAAGTACCTGGCCGCTGACGAGGCCATGACCGCTGCCGGGCTGGGGTGGTACGAGGTGTCGAACTGGTCGACCGGTGGGGCCGCGCGGTGCCGGCACAACCTGTTCTACTGGCAGGGCGCCGACTGGTGGGGTGTGGGCCCGGGGGCGCACTCCCACGTGGGCGGGGTGCGCTGGTGGAACGTCAAGCACCCGGCGGCCTACGCCCAGCGCATCAACGCCGGCCTCAGCCCGGCGCACGCGCGGGAGGTGCTCGACGCGGAGACCCGTCGGGTGGAACGCGTGCTGCTCGAGATCCGGATCCGGGAGGGCCTGCCACTCGACCTGCTCGACGACCCGGCCCGGGACCGGCTGCCGGACCTCGTCGCGCGCGGGCTGATCGAGCCGGGAGCGGTGACCGACGGTCGCCTGGTGCTGACCCGCGACGGCCGGCTGCTCGCCGACGGGATCGTGCGCGACCTCATCTGACCGGTCGGCGGCGCCGGGGGCACGCGAGAATCAACAACTCGACGCGCGAAACCCAACAACCCGTGTCAGGGGGCGGTGACGAAGTCGATCAGCTCCTCGACCCGGCCGAGCAAGGCAGGGTCGAGATCCTGGAAGCCACGCACGCCACCGAGGATGTGCTGCCAAGCGCGGGCGATGTCGGTCTGGTTGCGGTGCGGCCAGCCGAGCTGCTGGCACACGCCGTACTTCCACTCGATGTTCCGGGGCACCTCGGGCCACTGCTTGATGCCCAGTCGTTCGGGCTTGACGGCGGCCCAGATGTCGATGAACGGGTGGCCCACGATCAGCACGTGCTTGCCGACCGGCGATTTCGCGATCGACTGGGCGATCCGGCTCTCCTTGGAGCCGCGGACGAGGTGGTCGACGAGTACGCCGACCCGCCGGTCCGGGCCCGGTTTGAAGTCGCGCAGGTGCTCGGAGAGGTCATCGACACCGCCGAGGAACTCCACGACGACGCCCTCGATGCGCAGGTCGTCGCCCCAGACCTTCTCGACCAGCTCGGCATCGTGGCGGCCCTCGACGAAGATGCGACTGGCCCGGGCCACCCGCGCCTTCGCGCCGTGGACGGCGATCGACCCGCTGGCAGTGCGCGTCGGCCTGGCGGGTGTCTTCAACCGGGTCGGCCGGGTCAGGATCACCGGTTTGCCCTCGAGCAGGAACCCCGGGCCGAGCGGGAACGTGCGTCGTCGGTTGCGTCGGTCCTCGAGGGTGACGGTGTCGATGTCACGGTCGACGGCGACGATCTCGCCACACCAGTCGGTGGTGACCTCTTCGACCACGAGTCCGTTGTCAGCCTCCACCTCGGTGGCCCGGCCGTTCTTGGGCGCGCGCCAGTCGGTGTTGAGGACGTCGGATCCGTAGCGGTCGTTGGGCGGAGTCACCCGCACAACGCTAGACCGATCAGATCAGTGGGAGCCGCTTCGACGCGCGGGGGAGTTGCTCGTAGCCACGGGTCACCGCGTGCTCCAGGACGGCGTGTGGCCAGGGCCACTCGCCCTCGTCGAGCGCCCGAGCGGCCGGAACTCCGCGACCGGCGAGGTCGCGGATGGTCTCGGCGACGATGCCGATGTCGCCGCGCTGCTGGTAGACGAAGTCACGGTCGACGACGGCACCGTGCCCGGGCACCACCACGGTGGTGTCGGTGATCAGTGAGATGGCCAGGTCGAGTGAGGTCGGCCACTCCATCGGCCAGCAGTCGGCGCCGTACGCCGGGGGAGCGGACTCCTCGACCAGGTCGCCGAGGAGTACGACGTCCGCGTCCGGCACGCGCACCACGATGTCGCCGGCGGTGTGGCCGCGCCCGGGGTGGAGCAGCTCGACCTGGCGATCGCCCAGATCGATCACCCGCGCGGACGAGAAGGTGTCGGTGGGCACGACGACGGGGGAGGCGTCGACCTCCTCCGCCCGGTCACCGTCGTGGCCCGGTCGGTCGTCGCGAAGGCGCTCGAGGGCGGCCGCGGTCTCCTCGTGGGCATGGATCGGGAGGCCGTCGAAGAGCGAGTTGCCCAGGACGTGGTCGACGTGGTCGTGCGTGTTGACCACGGCGATCACCTCACCCAGGCGGCGTACGGCGTCCAGTGTGCCGCGCATCTCGCGGGTGGAGGCCAACGTGTCCACGACCACCAGCCCCGTGGTGCCGCCGATCACCGTCACGTTGACGTCGAACCACTCGTGGCGTGCGACCCACACACGATCCGAGATCTCGACCAGGGGAGTTGCCATCGGGCCAGACTAGGACGTGGCCCGCGCGCGCCGTACGGCCGTGCCCCGGCACCGCCAGAATCAACGAGTGGACGAACGAAACTCAACGACTCGTGGGTCAGCAGAGGCCGGTGTGCAGGTGGGCGCTGAGCAGTCCGGCCAGCTCCTCGGGAGTGCGGGCGGCGTGCGAGAACGTGATCACGCGCCGGTGCGCCCCCGACCAGTCGACCCAGTGCAGCTCCACTCCCGTCGAGGTCAGGCGTGACAGCGTGACTCCGGCGAGGTCTCCCGGGGGTGTTCCGGTGGCCAGGGCCACGGACCGGATCAACTCGTCCTGGTGACACTCGTTGGCGTGCTTCACGCAGCTGTGGAGGTAGCCGCGGTTGAGCAGGTGCGACGGATGTCGGAAGTGTGAGGTGGGCACGGGGATGTGACGTTCGGTCCGGTTCCCACCGGTGAGCACGAGCGAGACCATGCCGATGTCGAGGGAGATCACGCGCACGACGTCCTCGTGCGCGCACTCGCCCTGCACACGCAGCGTGCCCGCGAGCACCACGTGCGAGCGCACGTCGTCGTGCTCGTCGAGCTGGCTGGTGACGCGCACCAGCGCGCTCCGGTTCTGGCTGGCGGCTCGGTCGACGGTGCTGCCCGGGGGCGCGAAGAACGTCGGGGTTCCGGCGTCGTCGCGCAGGGAGACGCCCTCATCGAGCGTGTGCTCGGCGCCTTCGACGACCAGACTCACGCCCTGGGGACTGGAGAGGATGCTGCGGGCACGGGCGGCCAGTGCGGCGGGGTCGGGCGACGGGCTGGGTGTGGTCATGAGCTCCTCCTCGATAACATAGGTGAGCCTAACCTAATGACATGTTCCTGGCCAGGTCATGTCCTGCGCTTGGGAGAACCCGCCCGGTGCCGAGTAGCATTGGCACTCGGAAAGTCGGAGTGCCAGCAACCAGGAGGGGTGACCATGGTCGAGGACCGTCGTCTTGCCGTCCTGCGGGCGATCGTGGAGGACTACGTCTCGACCGAGGAGCCCGTCGGCTCCCGGGCGCTGGTGGAGCGGCACCAGCTCGGGGTCTCGCCGGCCACGGTGCGCAACGACATGGCCGCGCTCGAGGAGGAGGGCTTCATCGCCCAGCCGCACACCAGTGCCGGCCGGGTGCCCACTGACAAGGGCTACCGGCTCTTCGTCGACAAGCTGACCACGGTCAAACCGATGAGTGCCGCCGAGCAGCGGGCCATCTCCTCGTTCCTCGAGGGCGCCGTCGACCTGGACGACGTGGTGCAGCGCAGCGTCCGGCTGCTCGCCCAGCTGACCCGACAGGTCGCCGTCGTCCAGTACCCGACGCTGAGCCGCAGCACCGTGCGTCACGTCGAGATCGTCGCGCTCGCCGCGAACCGCCTCCTGCTGGTGCTGATCCTCAGCACCGGTCGGGTCGAGCAACGCGTGGTCGAGCTCGCCGGTGAGCTCGCCGACGACGACCTCGCCCAACTGCGCACCCGCGTCAACCGGGCCACCATCGGCGAGGTGATCTCCGACGCCGCGTTGGCCCTCGACGACGTCGTCGACCAGCTGCCGCGCGAGGCTCGCCCGGTGGCGACTGCGGTCGTCGCGGCCCTGGTCGAGGCGATGTCCGACCACCGTTCCGATGAGCGGGTCGCCGTCGGCGGCACGTCGAACCTGGCCCGTTTCGGCGATGGTTTCGAGAGCACGGTCCGCCCGATCCTCGAGGCCCTCGAGGAACACGTCGTGCTCCTCAAGCTGCTCGGTGAGGCGGGCTCCGGTGGCGCGGTGACCGTGCGCATCGGCCACGAGGGGCCCTACCAGCAGCTGGCCACCACCAGCGTCATCGCGACCGGCTACGGCCCGGAGGACCAGGCGCTGGCCTCCCTCGGCATCGTCGGCCCGACCCGCATGGACTATCCCGCGACCATGGCGACCGTGCGAGCCGTCGCCCGCTACGTGTCGCGGATCCTCAACGAAGCGTGATCCACCCGAACCCCACGAACCAGAAGGACTCATGAGTCAGGACCTGTACGAACTCCTCGGTGTGCCTCGCGACGCAGACGCGGACGCGATCAAGAAGGCGTACCGCAAGCTGGCCCGCCAGTTGCACCCGGACGTGAACCCGGACCCCGAGACCCAGGAGCGGTTCAAGGAGGTCTCGCTGGCCTACGAGGTGCTCAGCGACCCGCAGAAGCGTGCGGCCTACGACCGCGGGGGCGACCCCTTCGGTGGCGGCATGGGCGCCGGTGGCTTCGGCCAGGGCCAGGGATTCTCGTTCACCGACATCATGGACGCCTTCTTCGGTGGTCAGGGCCAGGCCGGCTCCGGTGGGCGCGGGCCCCGCGCCCGGGTCCGTCGTGGCCAGGACGCCCTGATCCGCTTGGAGATCGAACTCGCCGAGGCCGCCTTCGGGGTGACCCGCGAGATCAAGGTCGACACCGCCGTCCAGTGCGAGGCCTGCCACGGCGACGGTGCTGCCCCGGGCAGCACGCCATTCCCGTGCGAGACCTGTCGTGGCGCCGGCGAGGTGGCCCATGTGCAGCGCTCTTTCCTGGGTGAGATCCGCACGCTGCGTCCCTGCGCCGCCTGTCGTGGGTTCGGGACGATCATCCCCGACCCGTGCCGGGAGTGCTCCGGCGACGGCCGGATCCGCTCGCGCCGCAGCCTGACCGTGAAGATCCCCGCCGGCGTCGACGTCGGCACCCGCGTCCAGCTCAGTGGGCAGGGCGAGGTCGGCCCCGGGGGCGGCCCGGCCGGTGACCTGTTCGTCGAGATCCACGTGGCCCCGCACAAGACCTTCACCCGTCACGGCAACGACCTGCACTGCACGGTCTCGGTGCCGATGACCGCCGCGGCCATGGGCGCGTCCCTGACCCTGCCCACCCTCGAGGCGGACGTGGCCGGCGAGGACTCCGAGCTCGAGACGAGCTTCCCGTTGGAGATCAAGGCGGGCACCCAGTCCGGCACCGACCACGTGCTCCGGGCGCGCGGGGTTCCCGGTCTGCGCAACGTCGGCCGCGGCGACCTGGTGGTCACCGTTCTGGTCGACACCCCGACCCGCCTCGACGCCCGCCAGGAGGAGCTGCTCCGCGAGCTGGCCGCCCTGCGGGGCGAGGAGTCTCCCGACGGCAGCGTCCAGGCCGCGCACAAGGGTGTCTTCGGTCGGCTGCGCGACGCGTTCAACCACTGATGTCGCTGCCCGTCCACCTCGTGCCCTCCCTCGACGGGGTGGCCTCCGGTGACGTGGTCGAGATCTCGGGCGACGAGGCCCACCACGCGGTCGCCGTACGTCGACTGCGGGTCGGTGAGGCGGTCGTGCTCACCGACGGCGCCGGTATGTCGGCGACCGGCACCGTGACGAGCACCGGCAAGCGGGTCTTCACCGTCGAGACGGCCGAGCCCACCCATGAGCCACGGCCGACGCCGTCGGTGACCGTGGTCCAGGCGCTGCCCAAGGGCGAGCGCGGCGAGCTGGCGGTCGAGGTGCTCACCGAGATCGGCGTGGACCTCATCGTGCCGTGGGCCGCGTCCCGGTCGGTGGCGGTGTGGCGCGGCGATCGGATCGCCAAGTCGCACGCCAAGTGGGCGGCCACCGCACGTGAGGCGGCCAAGCAGTCGCGGCGGGCCTGGTTCCCGACGGTGGCGCCACTGGCGAGCACCGACGAGGTGGTGGGGCTCCTCGACGGTGCCGACGTGGCCGTCGTCCTGCACGAGGCCGCCACGCTGCCCTTGTCGGCGATTTCTGTGGACCACAGTGACACCATGGTGGTGGTCGTCGGCCCGGAGGGCGGAATCAGTGCCGAAGAGCTGGCCGGCTTCCTGGCCGCCGGAGTGCAACCGGTGCGGATGGGACGTGAGGTGTTGCGCACGTCCACAGCGGGCGTGGCTGCGGTGGCTGCACTGCTGTCCCGGTCGACGCGATGGGCATGATGCGGGTGTTTCGACGGGGTTGACCTCGGGGAGAACCCCGATGTGACGTGGCACTGAATTGGCGATGCTGGAGGCATGACTGCGATGAGGCGACAGCTTCAAGGAATGGTGCGCAAGACGCTGCTACGGCTGATGCCGGCCCAGACCATTGACCTGTCCCGACTCGACAAGGTGCCCGACTCACTGGGCTGGCCGCTCAAGCGCGACGGCTTCGACCCTGTGCCGCGGCTCGCCGAGACCCGTGGCGAGCACCCGGTGCACCACCTGACCTCGCTGCTGGGCATGAACGTGTGGCTGGTGACCGGCCTCGAAGAGGGGCGGGAGGTGCTGATGGAGCCCCGCGCCTACAGCACCGACATCCGGCCGTACGTCGGCCAACGAGGTGCCGCCGACGGTGACATCGGGGGGCTCGGCTTCACCGATCCCCCTGACCACACCCGGCTGCGCAAGCTGATCACCCCCGAGTTCACGATGCACCGGCTCGAACGCATCCGCCCCATGGTCAACCGCATCGTGGAGCAGCAACTCGACGAGGTCGCTGCCAAGGCGTCGGGGAGCGAGGTCGTCGACCTCATTCCCACGTTCGCCTTCCCGGTGCCGTTCCTGGTGATCTGCGAGCTGCTCGGCCTCCCCGACCACGACCGTGAGGTCTTCCGCCACCTTGGCAGCGCCCGCTTCGACGTGACCGAAGGTGGCTACGGCAGCCTGGGCGCCATCTCCGACTCGCGTGAGTTCCTCAAGGACGCCACCCGCCGCCAGCGCAGCGACCCCGGCCCCGGACTCATAGGTCAGATCCTGCGTGAGCACGGCGACGAGATCAACGACTACGATCTGGCCGGCCTGGCCGACGGCGTCTTCACCGGCGGCATGGAGACCAGTGCCGGCATGCTCGCGATGGGCACCGCCGTGCTGCTGGGTGACCGCCACACCTGGAACCGTCTGCGCGACGACGACAGCTCGGTCGACCCGGTCGTCGAAGAGTTGCTGCGCTACCTCTCGGTCGTGCAGGTTGCGTTCCCTCGGTTCGCCAAGGAGGACCGCACCGTGGGTGGACGACAGGTGCACAAGGGCGACGTGGTCCTGGTCTCGGTGCCCGGGGTCAACCGCGACCCGGTGTTCGGTGAGGCCCCCGACACCTTCGACCCCGAGCGTCCAGCCCACGGGCACCTGGCGTTCGGACACGGACTCCACCGCTGCATCGGGTCCGAGCTGGCCCGCATGGAGCTGCGCACCGCGTTCCCCGCACTGGTGCGGCGGTTCCCGCAGATGCGGCTGGCCGAAGGCGACCTCGGGTTCCGGCAGAGCTCGCTGGTCTACGGCGTCGACCGGGTTCCGGTGGTGCCGGGGCCGGAGTCAGCCGCCCAGTAGGCGCCTCCTACGACCTTCCGGCAATGCCGACCAGCCGCTCGACGCGTGCGGTCTCGGCGTCAAGCTCACCCTGCTCGGCGCGGGTGAGATCGCGGAACAGCTCGAACTCGAGTGCGTCGTCGACGACGCGCCACAGGCCCTCGAGCATGCCGTCCACAAAGACCGTGTGGGCCGCGCCACCGTTGAGGCCCATCCAGCGCTGGCGATTCTCGCCGGTGGTCACGCGATCGCGGGCGGCGTGGGAGAGCCAGAGGTTGTCGTACTGCCCGAGGAGGCGCACCGGCGCCGGGTGGTGCCCGGCGACGATCGGTGCGTCGGCCACGTCGTACAACCGCCGCCCGGTCGGATCGGCGTGCTCGACCAGGTCATCCATGCCGGCGATGACCGGGCCGAGGCGGGTGACGCCGGACCAGGCGGTCATGTCGGCCGCGGTGGCCGGGCCGAAGGCGCGCAGGTAGCGGCGGACCCGTGCAGGGACATCGGGGTCGACCAGGGGTCGTCCGAGCCAGCGGTCGACGTACTGGTAGACCACCCCGCCGGCCCGCCTCCAGCAGCCGCGCGGAGGCAGCTGCGCCAGCGGCAGGTTCACCCTGGCCAGGTTGGTCAACGCCGTGGGCGGCGCGTCCCGGAAGACTTCGGCGAGGCGGAGGCCCAGCTCCTTGCCGGACAGCGGCCCCGTGGCGAGGAGCCCGCTGACCGCGTCGTTGAAGGTGGCCGTGTCGAGGTGAGTCGCCTCCTTCACGCTCTGGCTGGAGGCCCGCTCCCGGTCCTGTCGGGGCTGGGTCCACTGCCGCAGGGACAACGCATCCTCAGCCACCAGCAGGTGCACGGTGCCTCGCATGGTGAGCAGTCGGACCAGGCTCTTGTCGATCAGCCCTGTCGACACGTGCTCGGGGTCGAACCCGTCGATCCGTGCCGCGAGGGAGAGGTACGGCGGGAGATTCGCCTGTGCCTGCAGGCCGATCAGGTGCTGGACCATCGGCGACACCGCACTCGTCGTACGCTCGAGCAGGTGTTGGCGAGCCAGCAGGGTGCGGTTGAGGTCGCGCGCGGTGAGCTGCACGACCCCAACCTAGTGGTCACGACCCGAAGCGAGTCACGTGATGACGACGGTCCTGGTGTCCTCGTCGGGTCCGCTGCCCTCGGTGCCACCCGTCGGGTCGTCGTTGTAGAGGCGCAGCACGTAGTCGCCCGCCGGCAGGCCGGAGGCGTCGACCTTCACCTTCCACGGGAACAGCCGGTTCGCGGCCCAGCCCCTCGCCGTGCCGAAGCCCTTCTTGACGACCTTGCCGTCC
The DNA here is from genome assembly GCF_001552535.1 of Nocardioides jensenii JCM 1364 = NBRC 14755. GTDB lineage: Bacteria > Actinomycetota > Actinomycetes > Propionibacteriales > Nocardioidaceae > Nocardioides > Nocardioides jensenii. Next base: position 21,177 of record NZ_BCRJ01000028.1, read on the forward strand.
TTGAGCAGCTGCCAGCCGACCCAGGACTCGAAGCCGTTGTTGGCGCCGCTCGCGGTGAAGGTCGACGTGACGCTCTCGCCCTCGGCGGGCGAGGTGATGCTCATCAGGTTGAGCGTCTGGAGGGGAGCCTTGCGCTTGATCGGTGTCGCTGTGGGGATGCCCAGGACCGTGTCGGCCGGTCCGCCATCCACCAGGAACTGGACCGGAGCACGAGCCCCCGCGCCCTCCTGCATCGTCCAGACCACCTGCTGCACGGCGAGCTCGGCCTCGCGTGCGGACAGGTCGTCGGGCCGCTCGGACAGCGAGTCGTCGGACAGCTCCACCTGGAGGACGCCGTCCTTGCCGACGCCGTCGAAGCTGGCTGACTTCAGTGACCCCTCCGGCCAGAGCGTGCGGTAGTCGGGGTCCTGCGGAGTTGTCATCAGCGCGGCGAGCTCGTCGCCGAAGCCGTGGTCAGGCTCGCCGTGCGTGCTCTGCTCGGCGAACAGGACCGGACCGCGACCCGAGTCGCCGACGTACCAGGTGGTGTGGGTGGTGTCCTCGGAATCCGCGGGGGTGGTCTCGGGTGCCTCGCTCGGCGTCGTGCTGCCGTCCGGCGTCGGTGAGCTGCTCTCGGTGGCCTGCGACGGGTCGCCGGCGGACGTGTCGGACGGGTCGGACTCGTCACCGCAGGCCACGAGCGGGACCACGAGTGCGGCGACGAATGCGGCCGTCAGGATGCGTCGGGGTCGGTGAACGGTCATGGGGAACCTCCTGAGATCGGTTTGAATCACTTGACGACGATCGTGCGGGTGTCGACGGACGGACCACTGCCCTCCGCACCGCCGGTGGGGTCGTCGGTGGAAGCCTTGAACACGTAGGTGCCCGGCGCCAGCTTCGACACGTCGATCGCGGCCTGCCAGGGGTAGAGCCTGTCGTAGGCGCCCTCGGCCATGGTGGAGCCCTCGAGCACGACCTCCTCATCCTTGAGCACCTGCCAGGGCACGGTGGCCTCGAAGCTGTTCGCCACGCCGGTGGCGGTGAAGACCCCCGACACCTCGACGCCCTCGCGGGGCGCGGTGATGCTCACCTGGGACAGCGTGTCCTGCCAGTCGGCATTGGCCAGTGGCTCGGCCGCGGGGACACCGAGCACGGTGTCGACGTGTGAGCCGTCGACCAGCAGCTGCACGGGCTTGCGGCCGTCACCGGCGGCGGCCTGTGCCGTGTAGATCACCTGCTGGACGGCGATCTCGGCCTCATCGGCGGTCATTCCTTCCGGGCGGTCGCGCAGGTCGGTCGCGCCCTGGGACAGGTCGACGAGGATCACGTCGCCGTCGTACGTCGCACCGCCGACCGCGGTGCCCTCGGGCCACGAGGTGCGGTAGTCGGGGTCCATGGGATTGCCGAAGACCGCCTCGTTGACAGAGAGCGCAACCTTGTCGCCGAGAGCGGCGACAGGGCCGTCCCCAGTGGGCACGCGCATCGTGTGGAACTCGCGGAACAGCCGGGCGCCGCTCGGACCGTCGCCGACGTAGTAGACCGGAAGCGCTGACTCCTGGGAGTCCGGCTGGTCGGTCTCGGACTCGGTCGGGTCATCGGTGGCGTCGGGGTCGTTGAACTGGCTGACGGACGGGGTGGCGGCGGGGTCGTCGGCGGGGTCGTCGGCGGAGTCGTCGTTGCCGAGGTTGCCGGCGAACGCCACAGCAGTGAGGGTGGCGGCGGTCGCGACGACGGCGGCACCGGCCCCGTAGATCCACGGACGGCGTGAGCTCATGGCGGTCACCTTCGTCTTGTCACGGATGCGTTCCAGCGCGTCGGACGGCTCGACGTCGGAGACGGCGTCGGCGAGCAGCTCCCGGAGCGGGTCGTTGTTCTCGGGGCGGTTCATGACGGGTCCTCCAGGAGTTCTCCGAGGTTCCGGCGCATGGCCTCGGCGCCACGTGAGGCGTGGCTCTTCACGGCTCCTCGGCTGATGCCGAGGGTGTCCGCAATCTGTGCCTCGCTGAGATCGAGGTAGTAGCGCAGCGCGAGCACCTCGCGCTGGCGTCGGGGGAGAGCGGCCAGGGCGTCGAGCACCGTGTCGCGCCGGGCCCGGTCGAGCACGGCCTTGTCGGCCCCGGGGGTGGTGACCTCGGCCCGTTCCTGCTCGACGCGGGCGTGGCGGTCGACGACCTGCCGGTGCCGCAGCACCGACCGGGAGCGGTTCACCACCGCCTGACGCAGATAGGCCAATGCCTTGTCGGGCTCGCGCAGCTTGTGCCAGCGGCCGTGCATGGCCACGAACGCGTCCTGCACGACCTCCTCGGCGGTGCCCGTGTCGCGCACCAGCAGCACGGAGAGACGCACCAGGGCCCGCCAGTGGGCGGCGTACAGCTGCTCGACGGCGGCGTCGGCGCTGACGGCGCGGGAGGACGCCGTCATCGGCTCCACCGCAGAACTCGCCATCGCATGGGTCATCACGCTAGTGGCACGCATGGCCGGGGCGATCGGTTTACACGCCGGCCGGCCTTCTTTGCTTCGCAGCGGCGCCCTATCGTGGTGCCCATGAGTGCACCCGTTCCCCCTGACGACTGCATCTTCTGCAAGATCGTGGCCGGTGACCTGCCGGCCGAGATCGTGCACGCCACCGACGAGTCGGTGGCCTTCCGTGACCTGAGTCCGCAGGCGCCGACGCATTTCCTGGTCGTCCCGCGCAGCCACTACGAGAACGCCGCAGCGCTGGCCGACCACGAGCCGGCCGCGCTCGCGGAGATGTTCACCACGGCGCGCGAGGTCTGCGAGAAGGAGGGCCTGGAGGGATACCGCGCCGTGTTCAACACCGGCGCCGCGGCCCAACAGACGGTGTTCCACGCCCACCTTCACGTGCTCGGCGGCCGTGAGCTGACCTGGCCGCCCGGCTGAGCTCGGATGAACCTCGAGTCGCTCCCGGCCCGGAGATCGGCCTCCTCCACGGTCGCGCCGCAAACTCGGTGTGACCGGGTCACCGGGGCGCCGTAGCATGGAGGTCTCATGACAGACACCCAGCACGAGTCCGGCTCCCGTGGCCCGACCACCAAGCACACCGTCGTCGTGCCCGCGAGCATCAACATGGTCAACCTGCTCGGGCCCAACGACGAGCACCTCTCCCTGATCGAGCACGCCTTCGACGCCGACGTCCACGTGCGCGGCAACCAGGTGACGCTGCAGGGCCCTCCCGCCGAGATCGCGCTTGTCGAGCGCCTCCTCGAAGAGCTGGTCACGATCATCCGCACAGGTCAGGGCATCACCGACGAGACCGTCGAGCGGGTGGTGAGCATGCTCCGGGCCGAAACCACCGAGCGGCCGGCCGACGTGCTCTCGCTCAACATCCTCTCCAACCGCGGGCGCACGATCCGCCCCAAGACGCTGAACCAGAAGCGCTACGTCGACTCCATCGACAAGCACACGATCACCTTCGGCATCGGCCCGGCCGGCACCGGCAAGACCTACCTGGCCGTGGCCAAGGCGGTGCAGGCGCTGCAGTCCAAGCAGGTCAACCGCATCATCCTCAGCCGGCCCGCGGTCGAGGCGGGGGAGAAGCTCGGTTTCCTGCCCGGCACGCTGACCGAGAAGATCGACCCCTACCTGCGTCCGTTGTACGACGCCCTGCACGACATGCTCGACCCCGAGACGATCCCGAAGCTGCTGGCCGCCGGCACCATCGAGGTGGCCCCGCTGGCGTTCCTGCGTGGGCGCTCGCTCAACGACTCCTTCATCATCCTCGACGAGGCGCAGAACACCACGCCCGAGCAGATGAAGATGTTCCTGACCCGGCTCGGCTTCGGCTCCAAGATCGTGGTCACCGGTGACGTCACCCAGGTCGACCTGCCCTCGGGCATGAAGTCGGGCCTGCGCATCGTCGAGGGCATCCTCGACGAGGTCGAGGACATCTCGTTCAACCGGCTGACCGCCCACGACGTCGTCCGCCACCGTCTGGTCGGCCGCATCGTCGCGGCCTACGAGACCCACGACTCACGCGAAGACGCGCGGAAGGACCACAACCGGTGACCATCGAGGTCCTCAACGAGTCGGGCCACGAGCTCGACGTCCACCAGCTCGCCACGTTGAGCCGGTTCGTGATGGACCAGCTGCGCGTGCACCCGCAGGCCGAGCTGTGCATCAAGGCCGTCGACGAGGCGACCATCGCCGAGCTGAACGAACGCTGGATGGCGAAGCAGGGCCCCACCGACGTGCTGGCCTTCCCGATGGACGAGCTGCGCCCCGGCCTGGTCAACGAGGAACCTGAAGAGGGGGTTCTCGGCGACCTGGTGCTGTGCCCCGACATCGCGGCAGCACAGGGTGAGACGGCCGGTCACGGGAAGGACGCCGAGATCGAGCTGCTCACCGTGCACGGCATCCTCCACCTGCTCGGCTACGACCACGCCGAGCCTGAGGAGCACCAGGAGATGTTCGGTCTCCAGGACCAGCTCCTCGCCCAGTGGCGTTCGCAATGACCAGTGGCGATCTCTGGCTGCTGGGATCAGCAGCCGTCCTCGTTCTTCTCGCCGGGGTCCTCTCGGCCGCCGACGCCGCCCTGTCGAGCTTCTCCCGCGCTCGCGCCGAGGAGATCGCGGCCGAGGGCAAGGCCGGCGCCACCCGGGTACTGGCGATCCTGGACGACGCGCCGCGCTACCTGAACACCACGCTGCTCCTCCGCATCCTCTGCGAGGTGGCCGCCATCGTGCTGGTCACCCGGCTGGTCAGCAGCAACGTCGATGGCTGGTGGCCCACGCTCCTGCTCTCCATCGGCAGCATGCTCGTGGTCTCGTTCGTGGCGATCGGGGTCGCGCCGCGCACCCTGGGTCGCCAGCACGCCATCACCGTGGCGTTGCTGTGCGCCGCGCCGATCCAGTGGGTGACCCGCATCCTCGGCCCGATCCCGCAGCTGCTGATCATGGTCGGCAACGCGCTGACCCCCGGCAAGGGCTTCAGTGACGGGCCGTTCTCGAGTGAGACCGAGCTGCGTGAGCTGGTCGACATGGCCGAGGCCTCGAGCGTCATCGAGGACGGTGAGCGCAAGATGATCCACTCGGTCTTCGAGCTGGGCGACACGACCGTGCGTGAGGTGATGGTGCCGCGCAACGACGTGCTCTACGTCGACCGGCACAAGAACCTGCGTCAGACGATGTCGCTGTTCCTGCGCAGCGGCTACTCCCGGATGCCGGTGGTGGGCGAGAACCTCGACGACATCATCGGCTTCGCCTACCTCAAGGACGTCAGCAAGCGGGTCTTCGACAACGCCGACGCCGAGACCACCGAACGCATCGACCAGCACCTGCGGCCCGTGCACTGGGTGCCCGACAGCAAGCCGGCCGACGACGTCCTCTCCGAGATGCAGGCGCGTCGCCAGCACATCGCCGTGGTCGTCGACGAGTACGGCGGCACGGCCGGCATCGTCACCATCGAGGACGTCCTCGAGGAGATCGTCGGTGAGATCACCGACGAGTACGACGAGGGCGAGATCGCGATTGAGGTGCTCGAGGACGGCTCGACCCGGGTGTCCTCGCGTTACCCGATCGACGACCTCGACGAGCTGTTCCCCGGCCACGTCTTCGCCGACGACGACGTGGACTCGGTCGGCGGGCTGCTGGCCAAGGAGCTCGGGAGAGTGCCGATCCCCGGCTCGACCGTCGAGGTGCACGGGCTCCGCTTCGAGGCCGAGGCGTCCACCGGTCGGCGCAACCGCATCGGCACGGTGCTGATCAGCCGGGTCGATGCGAGCGTGAGTAGGTCCGGTGACACCGACTACGCTGAGCCGCATGCCTGATCTCGCCCCCGAGGACGCCAAGCTCGTCACCCTCGCCCGCGCCACCCGCGCCCGCACCCGGGCCGCCGAAGGCGCTGCCGTGCGTGACAACGACGGCCGCACCTATGCCGCCGGGTCGGTCGACCTGCCCTCGCTGAAGCTCTCCGCGATCCAGGTCTGTGTGGCGATGGCCTTCTCCTCCGGATCGACAGGCCTGGAGGCCGTCGTACGCATGAGTGACGCGACCACGCTGGCAGTCGCCGACCGCGCGGTCCTCGACGACTTCGCGGGCCACGAGGTCCCCGTCCACCTGATATGAGGCGGGTGACGCAGCCCACATGAGATCACTCCACCGGATGGCTACTTCGCTGCCTGAGTAGGTGCTTGGAAGGACCTCGGCATCCCTATGGTCGAAGGTTCATGCCCAGACCGCGATGCGGATGGGCGTTGCTCTGAAAATTGGAGAATGCCATGCAAACGGTGCCAGTGGACCATCCACTCAACCTGACCACTCAGGACGTGCTGACCTTTGGGAGTTGGGGGCTGACGGTCGTCGTCCTCGTCGCTGCGATCCAGATGGGGCGTCGAGAGGGCGGCACCCCCTTCTACGCGCTGATGGTGTTGGCCGCAGGAGTCGGCGCCTTCGCGGAGCCGATCTACGACGTGATGATGGACCTGCACTTCTACTCCACCGAGGGGATGTTCACGCACTTCACAGCGTTCGGCGTGGCCCAGCCGATCTGGACGCACAGTGGCTACATCGTGCTCTACGGGAGCGCCGCCATCATGATCGCGCGACTTCTTGCCCGCGGTGAGCTGACCCGCAACCGCCTCTTCGCCTTTGCCGGCGTCGAGGTGATCATGTCGTGCATCTTCGAGGTCTACGGCACCAGCCAGGACGGATACGCATACTGGGGGCCGCACGTGTTCCGGCTCTTCGAGTACCCGGTGATCGCAGGAGTGCTCGAGGCTGCACAGGTGGTCGCCTTCGCGATGGCTGCAGCGGTTCTGCGCAAGCAGGCGACACAGACCTGGCACCTGTTGGGACTCTTCGCGATCTTCCCGGGCACCTTCTTCCTGGTGAACTGCGGCGCAGGTTGGCCGACGATCGTGGCGCTTCACCTTGAGGACACGTCGCGGACGGCGGTCGTGATCGGCACGCTGCTGAGCATGTGCCTGGCCGCGGTGATCGTGCGTCTTGCCGCTGCGATGATTCCGCATGCGACGCTCGTCCAGGCCGCGCCGGTCCGTCCCGAGGAGGCGGAGGTCGACACCAAGGTCGGCTGATCACACCGGATAGTCCCTGACGTTCGGCACCCTGCCAAGGAGCCGAACGTCAGGGACTATCGGCCGCTGGCCACGGAAACGTCAGGAGTGTCCAGGGAAATCCATTGGTGGGTGCAACCAGCGAGGCGCTAACGTGTCCTCGTGACCATCGTGCGTGGGTGGGACGACCACCGGGCTGCCGTCAAGACCCTGCTTGCGTCGTACGCCGAGATACCGGCGGGATCGCCCGTGCGCCTGGCCAAGAAGACCTCCAACCTGTTCCGCCCCCGCTCGGCGACGAGCGCGAAGGGGCTCGACGTCTCCGGTCTGGACGGCGTCATCGCGATCGACGCCGGCAACCGCACCGCCGACGTGCAGGGCATGTGCACCTACGAGCACCTGGTCGAGGCGACACTGCCGCACGGGCTCATCCCCCTGGTGGTGCCACAGCTGCGCACCATCACCCTCGGTGGCGCGGTCACCGGCCTGGGCATCGAGTCGACCAGCTTCCGCAACGGTCTGCCCCACGAGTCCGTCCTCGAGATGGACATCCTGACCGGTGCCGGTGAGGTGGTCATGGCCCGTCCGGCACGTGCCGACGACCCCGGCGAGCACGCCGACCTGTTCGCGTCGTTCCCCAACTCCTACGGCTCCCTGGGCTACGCCACCCGACTGCGGATCGAGTTGGAGCCCGTCTCGCAACTGGTCCGGCTGCGCCACGTCCGATTCGATGACGCGGCCCAGATGGGCAAGGCGATCGAGACCGTCGTCGAGTCGGGCGAGTGGGAGGGCGAGCGTGTCGACGGACTCGACGGCGTCGCCTTCGAACCCGGCGAGCTCTATCTGACCCTGGCCCGCTGGAGCGAGACCTCGGCCGGCGCACCCTCCGACTACACCGGCGCCGACATCTACTACCGCTCGATCCAACAGCGCACGACCGACGTCCTGTCGATGCACGACTACCTGTGGCGCTGGGACACCGACTGGTTCTGGTGCTCGGGCGCCTTCGGACTGCACAACCCGCGCATCCGACGCCTGTGGCCGCGGCGCTGGCGGCGCTCCGACGTCTACCACAAGCTGGTCGGGCTCGACCGTCGCCTCGGCATCGTCGACCGCCTCGACCGCCGGGCCGGCCGCCCCCAGCGCGAGCGGGTCATCCAGGACGTCGAGGTGCCGGTCGACCGGTTGCCCGACTTCCTCGACTGGTTCGACGAGGCCGTCGGCATGCGGCCGGTGTGGCTGTGCCCGCTGCGGTTGCGCGGTGCCGGCGCCTGCTGGCCGTCGTACCCGCTCGAGCCCGGCACGACGTACGTGAACGCGGGATTCTGGGGCACCGTCCATGTCGGTGACCAGGCCGGGGAGGCGCCGATGAACCGCGCCATCGAGGCCCGCGTGCACGAGCTCGGCGGCCACAAGTCGCTCTACTCCGAGGCGTTCTACGACCGCGCGACCTTCGACCGGCTCTACGACGGCGCCAATCTGGCCACCGTGAAACAGCGTTACGACCCCGACGACCGACTCACCTCTCTCTACGACAAGGCGGTGCAACGCCAGTGAGCATGACCGACACGATCACCATCGGCCAGGCCATCGATTCGCTTCTCCACGACGGATCGCCCGTGCGGTTCAGTGCGTACGACGGCAGCGTCGCCGGGCCTCCCGACGCGCAGATCGAGCTCCACCTCAAGAACGAGCGCGGGCTCTCCTACATCATGACCGCGCCCGGTGACCTGGGCATGGCCCGCGCCTACGTGATGGGCGACCTCGAGCTGCGAGGGGTGCATCCGGGGGACCCCTACGATGCGATGGCGCTGTTGGTCAACCACCTCAAGTTCCGTCGACCCACGGTCAGTGAGGCGCTGCGGCTGGTGCGGGGTCTGGGCATCGACAAGCTCAGGCCGCCGCCGACCCCGCCCCAGGAGCACCTGCCGCGCTGGCGGCGTGCGTTCGAGGGCCTGCGCCACTCGATGAACCGTGATGCCGAGGTGATCAAGCACCACTACGACGTCTCGAACCGGTTCTACGAGCTGGTGCTCGGTCCGTCGATGACCTACACGTGCGCCCTCTTCGAGACGCCGGAGGCAAGCCTCGAGGTCGCCCAGGCCGCGAAGTACGACCTGATCTGCCGCAAGCTCAACCTCCAACCCGGGCAGCGACTGCTCGACGTCGGCTGCGGCTGGGGCGGCATGGTCCGCCACGCGGCACGGGAGTACGGCGTCAAGGCACTGGGCGTGACGCTCTCGCTCGAGCAGGCGCAGTGGGCCAAGGAAGCGATCGACCGTGAGGGGCTCGGCGACCTGGCCGAGGTGCGGCACCTCGACTATCGCGAAGTCATGGAGACCGGGTTCGACGCGGTCAGCTCGATCGGCCTCACCGAGCACATCGGAGTGAGGAACTACCCGTCGTACTTCTCCTTCCTGCGCGAGAAGCTGCGTCCAGGGGGCCGGCTGCTCAACCACAGCATCACCCGCCCGCACAACCGGCCCACCGAGACGGGGGCGTTCATCGACCGCTACGTCTTCCCCGACGGCGAGCTGACCGGGTCGGGCACGATCGTGGCCGCCGCCCAGGACGCCGGGCTCGAGGTGCAGCACACCGAGAACATCCGCGAGCACTACGCGATGACCCTGGCTGGATGGTGCCGCAACCTTGAGGCCAACTGGGACGAGTGCGTGGCCGAGGTCGGCGAGGGCACGGCCCGGGTCTGGGGCATCTACATGGCCGGGTCACGCATCGGGTTCGAGCGCGACGAGATCGAGCTGCATCACGTGTTGGCCACACGCAACGACGAGCGAGGCGTCAGCGGCTTCCCGCTGCGCCCCGACTGGACCGCCTGAGCCATCGCCCCTCACATCGCCTGGCCGTCCCCGTGCGGACGGTCAGGCGATCTCGGCCTGGGGCCACCGGTTCGACACCGCGTCCAGCAGGGCGTCCTCGACTGCGCGCGGGCAGGCAACGACCCGGCGTACGTGCGCCTCACGATCCAGTGAGGGCAGCCCGTCGCCGACCACCACGGCCCGGCGGGCGGCCCGCAGCATCGCGAGGTCGTTGAGGTCGTTGCCCACTGCGAGGTCGGCCGCGCCGGACGACGAGAGACCGGCCACTGCCACCGACTTGTCGACGCCCGCCGCGATGACGTCCAGGTCCCCGGTTGCGTGGGGGAGGGCCACGACCCCGGACAGGCCGTCGGCGGCAGCGGCCCCGGCCCGTGCGTCGTCGATGCTGACCTTGAGCACACCCTCCAGCTGCACTGCCTCCCCGTTCCGCAGAACCCGCCGGTGACGGCCGCCGAACCACGGCAGCGCCCGCGGGTCACGGGACACGAAGTGGTCGCCGTACTCCGCGCACCAACCGGCTCCGGCGCGGTCCAACCGGTCGAGCAGGGCGCCGACGCTGCCACTCGGCAGGGCATGGATCGTGGCCGGCAGCCCGCCCGGCGGCAGGTGAAGCGCTCCGTTGCAGCAGACCAGGTCGATGCGCTGGGCCAGCCGCCCGAACCACTCCCGCAGGCAGCGAGGTGAGCGGGCGGTGGCCAGCACCAGCCGGACGTCGGTCCGCTCGGCGAATGTCTCCAGCACGTCGACCAGTCGGTCGTCGGGGCGCCTCCCGTCGAAGGTCAGGGTGCCGTCGAGGTCGCAGGCGATCATCATGCGAGGGCTCCTTCGGAGGCCCGGGTGCGTGCCGCAGCCGCGGCGGCCAGCCCGCCGCCGACGATGAGAGCGGCGGCGACCAGCAGCCCCGGCGCAGCGGCGTCGCCGCGATCACGCGGAACGAGGTCGAGGGCGGTCACGACCGCGAGGCCGAGCGCCCCGCCCACGTTCTGTGCGGTGGTCAGCAACCCTGCCGTGGTGCCGCGCAGCGCTTCGGGGGTGGCGTCGACGGCCGCGATGGAGGCCGCCGGAAAGCTCAGCGCCATGCCGACGCCGATGAGCGCCATCGCGATCAGGGTGCGCGCCTGCGGTGGGCCCACGGTGATCGTGGCCAGCAGCACCAGGCTCGACACGATCAGGAGCATCCCGGCGGCCAGGGTTCGTCCCGGCCCGTGACGACCCACGGCGGCGGCGCCGGCCCGGGAGGCAGCCGAGAAGGCCAGGGGCTGGGGCAGGATCAGCAGACCGACCTCGTAGGCGTCCATCCCGTCACCCGTCTGCAGCTCCAGACTCAACACGAACATCGACGAGAGCACTCCGGCGAAGACAGCGGCCAGGCCGAGTCCGGCCCCGAGGACGCGAGGGCGTCCGAAGGTGCTGCGTGGGATGCCGCCCACCCCGCCCCGGCGCACGAGCGCGGCGACCAGGCCGGCGAGCACGATCGCACCGGCACCGAGAACGGCCACCGACAGGCTGCCCACACCGCTGACCAGGCTGAGCGCGAGGGCCAGGGCCAGGGTCAGCAGGAGCGCGCCGGGCAGGTCGAGGCGGCCACTGCGCTGGGCCACCGAGGTCGGGATGCGCCACGTGGCGGCGACGACCAGCATCACGATCGGCACCAGCACGAGGAAGCTCGAGCGCCAGCCCAGCGCCGTGACCATGGCCCCGGGGACCACCAGGCCGGTGGAGAACCCGACCGCGCCCATCGCACCGTACGTCGTCACTGCCCGGTTGCGGGCGGCGCCGACGGGTAGGCCGGTGGTGATCAGGGCAAGAGCGGCCGGCGCGCTCAGCGCGGCACCGGCACCCTGGGCGAAGCGCCCCAGGACCAGGAACGGGGCGGCCGGCGCCATGGCGCAGGCCAGACTGCCGAGACCGAACAGGACGACTCCGGTCTGGAACAGGGTCCGTCGGTTGCTCCGGTCCACCAGCTGGCCGGCCAGGGGGAGCAGGCCGGCGTACGAGATCAGGAAGACGCCGGCGATCAGCTGGAGCTCCACCGGGCCGGGCGCGAAGTCCTTCTCCACGGCGGCGATCTGCACGTTGATGCTCGAGGAGCTCATGCCCTCGAGGAAGAGCGCGAGGCAGACGATCACGGTGCGGGCACGGACGAGGGCGGGCGGATGCGAGGCAGCAGAATCGGTGAGCAGTGGCATCCCAGCACAGTGGCGGGCCGGCCTTGCATCCGCCTTTCATCGCGCTGTCATCGCAGGTTCTCGAGGCGCTGGATGCGCGTGCTGCGCTGGCAGGCGTCTAACCTTGCCGGGTGAGCACCCGAGCAGAGCAGTACGCCGCGCAGGTGCTGCGGCGTGAGGAGATCTCGTCGCACCTGGTGCGGCTGACCCTCGGTGGCGCCGGGCTCACCGGCTTCACCTCGACCGGGATCAGCGACGAGTGGGTCGGCCTGGTGGTGCCCGGCCAGTTCCAGTCCCGCTACTACACGGTGCGTTCGTGGGACGGCGCCGAGCTGGTGCTCGACATCGTGGTCCACGACATCGGCCTGGTCACCGAGTGGGCGATGCGGGACTGCGTCGGCGACGTGGTCACGATCACCGAGCCCAAGGGCTCGTTCGCGATGCCGTCGGACGCCGGCTGGCTGCTGCTGGTCGGCGACCTCACCGCGTTGCCGGCGATGGCGCGCATCGCCGGTGAGGTGCGCGACGTGCCCGTGCGCATGTGGGCCGAGGTGCCCGGTGACCAGCCCGACTACCTCCCCGAGGGCTGCGACGTGACCTGGCTGGAGCAGCCCGGCGACGGCCAGAGCGCACTCGCCGAGGTGGTCGAAGGCATCGAGTGGCCCGAGGGGCAGGGCTACTTCTGGATGGCCGGGGAGTCCGCGCAGATGCGAGCGATCCGCAAGCACCTCATGCGCGAACGCAGGCTCCCCTCGACGGCGTACGACGTGATGGGCTACTGGCGCGGCGTGGCGAAGCGGCAACCGCGTGCCGTCGACCCCGGGCCGATCTACCGGGCCGGCAAGGCGGCGGGCAAGAGCGATGAAGAGATCTGGGCCGACTACGACGCAGCACGGGAGAATCAGTGAACGAGCACGGCAGATCTGAGTCAGACAAGGACTTCGACGTCAGCGGGGTGGCCCCGGCGGGACCGTTGCACGGTGAGCGGGCCGACGGGTTCAAGAGCGGGTTCGTCTCCTTCGTGGGTCGGCCCAACGCCGGCAAGTCCACGCTGACCAACGCCCTGGTCGGCTCGAAGGTCGTGATCACCTCCTCCAAGCCGCAGACCACACGCACCGTCGTCCGCGGCATCGTGCACCGCGACGACGCGCAGCTGATCCTGGTCGACACCCCCGGCCTGCACCGGCCCCGCACCCTGCTCGGGGAGCGCCTCAACGACCTGGTGAAGACCACGTGGGCCGAGGTCGACGTGGTCGCGGTCTGCTTCCCGGCCAACGAGAAGATCGGCCCCGGCGACACGTTCATCGTCAAGGAGCTGTCGAAGGTCCGGCGCACCGTGAAGGTCGCGATCGCGACCAAGACCGACCTGGCCACCCCGGAGCAGATCGGCGAGCACCTGCTCGCCATCCAGGCACTCGGCGCGGAGACCGGCACCGAGTGGGCCGAGATCGTGCCGGTGTCGGCGAAGAGCGGTGACCAGGTGCAGCTGCTGGCCGACGTTCTGACCGGCATGCTGCCGGAGGGTCCGCCTCTCTACCCGGACGGCGAGCTCTCCGACGCCCCCGAGGAGGCGATCGTCGCCGAGCTGATCCGTGAGGCCGCCCTCGAGGGTGTGCGTGACGAGCTGCCCCACTCGATCGCGGTCGTCGTCGAGGAGATGGGCCTGCGCGAGGACCGCCCAGAGGACAAGCCGCTGCTCGAGATCCACGCATGGCTCTACGTCGAGCGCGACTCGCAGAAGGGCATCGTGATCGGCCACAAGGGGTCGCGGCTCAAGCAGGTCGGCACCGACGCCCGCATGCAGATCCAGGCGATGCTCGGCACGCCGGTGCACCTCGACCTGCGGGTCAAGGTGGCCAAGGAGTGGCAGCGCGACCCGCGCCAGCTGCGCAAGCTCGGCTTCTGACTCGCCCGGTCGCGGTCAGGCCTCGGGTCTCCAGCAGAAGCCGTAGTGCTGGCCGGCCGCCCACTGCTTCCTCTCCGGCCACTCATAGCCCCAGGTGAACGTGAGTGGGTCCTCGGCCAGGTCACGGACGGTGTCCTCGCAGATCGACTGACCAGCTTTCTGCGCGGCCTCGACGCCGGGGTAGGCGCCACCCTTCCCGGGTCGTACGTCGACCGTGCCCACCGCGCGCCACGTGTGCGGACGGGCGCACGACACGCGTCGGAAGTCCTTGTTGCCGGGCTTGGCGGTGCCGCACATGCCGTAGGTGTCACGCCCCTCCTCGGTGGCGAGGACACCCTTCATCGCTCCGCTCAGCAGCTGCAGCCTCTGCGGGGCGGCGATCGCGATCACCTCGCAGCGGTACCAGTCCTGACCGGCGTCGGACTGCTCGACCGTCGGGCTGAACCAGACCGCGGAGAGCATGCTCAGACGGAGGTCCTCCGCCGAGCCGCCGACGAAGTCGGACAGTGCCTGGGGGCACGATCGCGCGACCTGCTGTTGAACCCGGTCGGAGTCGACGGTGAGCAGGTGGCCGTCGACGACCGTGTTGAGGTCGCCGACCAAGAAGGTCAGCGCGGTGTGCTTGGCCTGGCACGACACGGGCTTCACGTCATTGGTCGGCGCCACGGCGGCCTCGTAGGAGAGCGCGTAGCAGCCGCCGGGCTTGGGACGAGGCGCGGGCTTCGCCGGTTCGGGTGCGCCGGTGCTCTGGCTGGGGGTCGGCTCGGGGGCGGCGGACTTGTCCCCGTCGTCGGAGCATCCCGCCAGCAGGCCGAGGGCGAGCAACAGGGCGATCAGGCTGCGCGTCATCGGGAGGTCCTCGCCCAGCAGATGGAACGTCGGTTGCCGGCCTGCCACTCCGCCTCGTGGAACCACGTGTAGGCGTAGTCGTAGTCAACCGGGTAGTTCATCCAGGCGCCGACGGAGTCGGAGCAGAAGTCACGGGACTTGACCTCCACGAGCCGGTCGCCCGGGTAGGGGTCGGTGTCGGTGCCGACCTTGATCGTGGTGACCGCCCGCCAGGTGTGCTTCTCCGAGCAGGGCACCTTGACGTCACCGACCACGCTGGGCCCCTCGGCGCAGACCATCCACTTGTCGTCGGGCCGACCCTTCAGCAGACCCTTGGCAGTCGTGGGCAGGTCGACGTACGACTTGGACTGCTCGCCCCCGCCGACCATGTCACAGCGGTACCAGCGGGCGCCGTTCTCCCAGGCCTTCTCCGAGGGGCGGAACCAGGCCCAGCTCACCACGCTGCGCATCACCAGGGACTCGTCGGCGCCGAGGAAGCGCTGGAACGTCGTCGAGCAGCGCTCGTAGGCGAAAATGGCGAGACCCTCGTCGTCGTGCTCGACATCGGAGAACTTCGCCGGCAGCGGCCCCACGGCGTAGGTCTCGGCGGTGTGGTCCTCGGTGCAGTCCACGGTCTTCGTGGCGTTGCTCGGCTTCGCGACGTCGTCGGGGGTGAGGTCACGACACGCGCCCAGCACGGGAGCCTCGACGGCGTCCACCTGGTCGGGGTCGACCCGGTCGTCGCCGTCGTCCTTGCCGCAGGCCACCAGCAGCAGGGCACAGGGCAGGGCGACGGCCAGCAACAGGCGTCGTACAGGGGGCACGTGGTCCGATCCTCAGGTGGTCAGCAGTGCCGCGATCGTACCGCCCAGCTCGTAGGCGGCCTCGGTCTCCGCCTCGCCGACGTCGCCGAGCACCTCGAGGACGTCGTACCCCTGGCGCCACCCGAGGGCGCCGACGATCGACTGGACCGAGCGGACCGCCCCGGTGGTGTCGTAGCGGCCGTGGACGTAGAGGCCGTAGGGGCGTTTCACGGTGGGGCCGGCCCCGGAGTCGTCGGCCGCCCCGGTCGGGTCCAGGGCGCCGCCGACCTGCAGGAACGTGGAGTCGAAGAAGTGCTTGAGCGCCCCGGACATGTAGCCGAAGTTGGCGCTGGTGCCGAGCAGGTAGCCGTCCGCGGCCAGCACGTCGTCGGCAGTCGCCTCCAACGCAGGTCGTACGACGACCTCGACGCCCTCGATCTCGTCATCGGAGGCGCCCGCGACGACCGCCTCGGTGAGTGTCTGCAGCGAGCGCGTGGGGGAGTGATGGACAACCAGCAGCCGGGCCATGAGACCCACCCTGTCACGGCGCCGAGGCTGCGCTAAAGTGGTTGTCGTCATGAAGATGCGCAGCCTCCTCCTTCGCTGCCGCAACGAGGCCTGAAAGCCGGCCCCCTCGTTGCGGAGGCTCTGCTGCCCGTTCGGGCTGCTGACCGGCACACCACTCCGAGCAGCGAGGAAACCATGACCAACCTGAGCAACACCGGCAACCAGCAGGCCACCAGCGGCATGCCGTTCGGCCGGTACACCGCCTTCGAACCGGTCGACGTGCCCGACCGCACCTGGCCGACGAAGAAGATCACCAGGGCCCCGCGTTGGCTCTCCACCGACCTGCGTGACGGCAACCAGGCCCTGATCGACCCGATGACCCCGCCCCGCAAGCTGAGCATGTTCGAGCTGCTGGTGAAGATGGGCTACAAGGAGATCGAGGTCGGTTTCCCCAGCGCCAGCCAGACCGACTTCGACTTCGTGCGTCAGCTGATCGAGGGAGACCGCATCCCCGACGACGTCCAGATCTCGGTGCTGACCCAGGCCCGCGAGGACCTCATCGAGCGCACCGTCCAGTCACTGGTCGGCTCCGACCGGGCCACCATCCACCTCTACAACGCCACCGCGCCGCTGTTCCAGCGCGTGGTCTTCGGGGTCACTCCCGACGAGTGCCGCAACATCGCGGTCCGTGGCACCGAGATGGTGATGAAGTACGCCGAGGAGCTGCTCGGCGGCATCGTCGGCAGCCAGGACTTCGGCTACCAGTACAGCCCCGAGATCTTCACCCAGACCGACACCGACTTCGCGCTCTCGGTGTGCGAGTCGGTCTCCGACGTGTGGCAGCCCGAGGCGGGTCGCGAGATCATCCTCAACCTGCCGGCCACCGTCGAGATGTCGACGCCCAACACCTACGCCGACCAGATCGAGCACTTCGGTCGCGGCCTGACCCGGCGCGAGCACAGCGCGATCAGCCTGCACCCGCACAACGACCGTGGCACCGCGGTCGCGGCCACCGAGCTGGCCCTGATGGCCGGCGCCGACCGCGTCGAGGGCTGTCTGTTCGGCCACGGCGAGCGCACCGGCAACGTCGACCTGGTGACCCTGGGCATGAACCTGTTCAGCCAGGGCATCGACCCGCAGATCGACTTCAGCGACATCGACGAGGTGCGCCGCACCGTCGAGTACTGCACCAACCTGCCGGTGCACCCGCGCCACCCCTACGCCGGCGACCTCGTCTACACCGCCTTCTCCGGCTCCCACCAGGACGCCATCAAGAAGGGCCTGGAGGATCTCGACAAGCAGGCCGCCGAGAGGGGCGTCCCCGTGGGCGAGCTTCCCTGGGAGGCGCCCTACCTGCCGATCGACCCGAAGGACGTCGGTCGCAGCTACGAGGCGGTGATCCGGGTCAACAGCCAGTCCGGCAAGGGCGGCGTGGCCTACATCCTCAAGGCCGAGCACAAGCTGGAGCTGCCGCGTCGTGCGCAGATCGAGTTCAGCCGGGTGGTGCAGCAGCGCACCGACTCCGACGGCGGCGAGATGACGCCCGAGGCGATCTGGGAGGTCTTCCGCAGCGAGTACCTCGACCGCGAGTCCCCGCTGAAGCTGAACTCGGTGCACACCTCCTCGGCGGCCGGCGAGAAGGACCAGCTCTCGGTGAACGTGTACGTCGACGGCGAGCTGCGGGCGCTGACCGCGTCGGGCAACGGGCCGATCAACGCGTTCACCAACGCGCTCAACGACCTGGTCGAGACCGAGCAGGCCGCCGGCAACGCGTCGTACGACGACCGCGGCGACGTGCGGGTGCTCGACTACCACGAGCACGCGCTCTCGGCGGGTGGCGACGCGATCGCCGCGGCCTACGTCGAGTGTGCGGTGGGCGACCAGATCCTGTGGGGTGTCGGCCTCGACGCCAACATCGTCACCGCCTCGCTCAAGGCCGTCGTCTCGGCGGTCAACCGCGCCTGAGCGAGGCTCAGTCGGGCAGCACCATCAGGTCGACCAGCAGGTCGGACCCCTCCCTGAGGGGTTCGACCTCGCCGGTGGGCACGAAGCCGTAGCGCTCGTAGGTCGTGCGCGCGGCCACGTTTCCCCGGGTCACGTCGAGCCTGACCCGGAGTCCCTCGGCACGGGCCTGCCCGACCACGTCGTCGAGCACCAGCCGGGCCAGGCCCCGGCGTCGGAACTCGGGGGCCGTCCACATCGCCACGATCTGGGCGACCCGGTCCTCGACGCGGAAGGCTCCGCCCAGAGCCGCTGGCGTGCCGTCGACGAAGACCACCACGGGCATGCTCTCCATCCGCATCAGCCAGTCGTCCTCGGTGAATGCCTGTTCCCGGGCGAAGGTGGATCCGAACGCGTCGGGGGAGTCGGCGAGGGAGCGCAATCGGATCTCGCGCCACACGGGCCACTCCTCGGGGGCCAGTCGACGCGTCTCGGTGCTCACGACATCGCTCCTGCCTTCTCGGCGTCGTACTTGTTGCGAACAGCCTCGCGCATCTGGTCGATGTTCTCGCGCAGGGCATCGGAGATCAGCTCATCGGTGCGAGGGTCGTTGAGCACCGAGAAGATCAGCCGGAAGACCGTGTCGCTGACCAGGCGGACGACGTCGTCGTGGAACGGCAGGAACTTGAGCCGGCCCATCTGCTGGTCCTTCTTGATCAGCTCGACGATCATCATGTCGAGCTCGGCCCGGTTCTCGTCGAGCGCGCGGGCGATGTTGGTGGTGTAGTTGCCGGTCTGGAGCACCGCGGTGACCTCGTCCATCACCGCGATCGTCACCGGCCTCTTGATCACCTCGACGATGGAGTCCGTGCCCTGCTTGACGATCGCGGCGGTGACCCGGTCGCCGAAGGCTCGGTCGGCGGCGCGACCGAGTCGGGCCAGCACGATGAAGATCCGCAGCAGCCGGAACGACCGGAACGCCGGGTTCGAGACCGGGATCATCCCCAGCACCTCGTACCAGTACTTCACCGGGAACCTCCAGCCCTCGCCGGAGCGGCGCCAGCGCCACACGAACTCGATCGCGAAGAGGGCACAGATCGCGTAGTCGGCGCGAATCACCCAGCGTTCGGTCGGGCCCGAGACGTCCCAGAACGTGATCCATGACAGCAGCACCACCGAGATGATCGCGATGACCAGCATGGTCCAGTCCGCGTAGCCGACCGGCGGCTTCGAGGGGTAGTTCGCGAGCGGGGACGTGTCGCCGGGTCTCGTCTGCCGGGTGTTCGCTGACATGCGGCCAACACTGTCAGGTCGGCCCCGGATAGGGTCGGCGCCATGCGTACCGCTCGGAGCATCACCTCGGTCCTCGCCGTCACGGCTGCCCTGCTCGCCACCGCCGGCTGCGGTGACTCGGACGACTCGGACGACTCGTCCGGCGCCACGTCCGACTCCGGCGCCGCCGTGTGCACCGCCGACGACATCGATGTCAGCGGCGCCTTCGGGGACAAGCCGGTGGTGACACTGCCCGAGGACTGCACGCCGCCCACGACCGTGGTGACCAAGGACCTCAGCGCCGGCTCAGGCCCCGCCGCGGAGGCAGGTGGCACGGTGGTGACCGACTACCTGCTCGTCACCTGGTCGGACCAGCAGGTCCTCGACAACTCCTACGACCGTGGCCAGCCGTTCCCGGTGACCCCGCTGGGCGAGGCGCCGGTCATCGACGGCTGGAACGAGGGGCTGATCGGCATCCAGAAGGGCGCCCGCCGACTGATCATCATCCCGCCGGAGAAGGGATACGGAGAGGGCGGTCAGGGCATCAAGCCGAACGAGACCCTGGTCTTCGTCGTGGACGCGGTCGACGTCAGCTGACCGCTCCGGGGCCGCACGGGAGCTAGATTGCCGACCATGCCGCGCTCTTCGCTCGTCTCCGAACGCATCGGGCAGTTCTTCCTCGAGGAGGACCGTCTCGAGTACACCGAGTACGGCTCGGGTGAGCGCTGGGTCGTGCTGGTCCACGGCCAGCTGATGCCGCGTCGCATGTGCCAGCCGTTGGCCCGCGCCCTGGCTGCCGAAGGCATGCACGTGGTCGCCATCGACCTGCTCGGGCACGGCCGCTCCGACCGACCGGCCGACCCGCTGGTCTACTCGATGACCGCGTTCGCGGAGCAGGTGGTCGCGCTGCTCGATCACCTCGGGGCCGAGCAGGCCGTCATCGGCGGTACGTCGTTGGGTGCGAACGTGTCGCTCGAGGTCGCCGCGATCGCCCCCGAACGGGTGCGCGGGCTCCTGGTCGAGATGCCGGTGCTCGACAACGCCCTCGAGGTCGGCCTCGTCGTCTTCGGACCGATGATGTTGGGCGCCCGGTTCCTGCCGATCACGGTGAAGACCCTGCGCGCCCTGACCCGTCCGATCCCGCGAGGACTCGTCCCCTTCTGGGCCGGGGTCCTGCTCGACACCTGCGACCAGCAGCCGGCCGCGATGGCGGCGGTGTTGCACGGCATCGTCTTCGGGCGGATCGCCCCACCGGCCAAGGTACGGCGCGCGATCGACGTACCCACCCTGGTGGTCGGTCACCCTGCCGACCCGATCCACCCGGCGGCGGACGCGGCGATGCTGGCCGAGGAGATCCCCGGGGCACGGTTCGTGCAGGCCCGGAGCATCGTCGAGTGGCGGTTGCGGCCCGAGCGTCTCGACGACGAGGCCGCCCGCTTCGTCCGGGAGTGCTGGGAGACACGCGCCGCCAGCGGGCTCCGCGGCCTCTGACCCGGCACAATGGACCCGTGCCCCTCTATCGCGCCGAAGCCGTCGTGCTGCGCACCCACAAGCTGGGTGAGGCCGATCGCATCATCACGCTGCTGACCCGCAACCACGGGCTGGTGCGCGCGGTCGCCAAGGGCGTACGACGGACGTCGTCGCGGTGGGGGTCGCGGCTCGAGCCGTTCACCCACGTCGATCTGCAGTTGGCCGAGGGGCGCAACCTCGACACCATCACCCAGGCCGAGACCCTCGACCCCTTCTCGGGCCAGTTGGGCGCCGACTACGAGCGCTACACCGCCGGCACGGCGATGCTCGAGACCGCCGAACGCCTGATCATGGAGGAGCGGCAGCCCTCGCTGCAGCAGTTCCTGCTGCTCGTCGGCGGTCTGCGCGCGCTGACCTCACCGGAGCGTCGTCCGGGGCAGGTGCTCGACTCCTACTTCCTGCGATCACTGTCGGTGGCCGGCTACGCGCCGTCGTTCGACTCCTGTGCCCGCTGTGACACCCCCGGGCCGCACCGCTGGTTCAACCCGGCGGCCGGCGGCATCCTGTGCAGCGCCTGCCGGCTCCCGGGCTCGGCGAACCCGTCGTCCGAGACGGTCGCGGTCCTGGGCGGTCTGCTGGCCGGCGACTGGCCGTTGATCGACGCTTCCGAGCCGCGACACCTCAAGGAGGCCAGCGGGTTGGTGGCGGCGTACCTGCACTGGCACCTGGAGCGACGGCTGCGTTCGCTGGAGTACGTCGAACGCTGAGCCGGGCGCCGGTCGCCGGGCGCGGGGCTGTTCGGGCCGGACACTGGCCTACTCGTGCGGAGTGCCCTTCTCGATCCAGTGGTCGACGGTGTCGTTGAAGCGTCGCAGCGAGCTGAGGAGGTTGTCGCGTTCGGCCGGGGTCCACGAGGACAACAACAGGTCGAGCATGCTGCGCCGGTGGTCGCGGGCCTCGGTCAGCGAGACCCGGCCCAGCTCGGTCAGGGTGAGCAGCGACGCTCGCCGGTCGGACTCGTCCACGGTCTTCTCGGCGAGGCCGAGACGGACCACGGTCTGCACCTGTCGGGTGATCGTCGACGGGTCGAGTCGGAAGGCCTGCGCGATGGCGCCGAGCCGTTGCGGTCCCTCGTCGTCGAGCAGACAGAGGATGCCGTAGCTGGAACGCTCCAGCTCGACGTCCCCGGAAGCCGTCCGGACATGGATCGCCTGGGTGCGTCGGAGCAGGGTGAACAGCTGCTGCTCGATGAGATCGTTCTGTGACTCCACGGCTGAAGCATAGGACTCCCTGCCCGACCCCCTAGTGTTGTCCCGTGAATCGAGTGCCCCGTCGTCCCACGCCCCACCCGTCCGGGGCCACCCCGCCGCCGATCCCGAGGGAGCTCGTGCCACGCCATGTGGCCGTCGTGATGGACGGCAACGGGCGTTGGGCCAAGGAGCGTGGCCTGCCCCGAACGAAGGGCCACGAGGCGGGCGAGTCCTCCCTGTTCGACGTGGTCGAGGGAGCGATCGAGATCGGCGTGAAGGCGATCTCGGCGTACGCCTTCTCCACCGAGAACTGGAGCCGGTCACCCGAAGAGGTCAGGTTCTTGATGGGCTTCAACCGCGACGTGATCCGGCGGCGGCGCGACGAGATGCACGAGCTCGGCGTCCGCGTGAAGTGGGCCGGCAGGGCCCCGCGGCTCTGGAAGTCGGTGATCAAGGAGCTGCAGATCGCCGAGGAGCTCACCAAGGACAACAAGGTCTGCACGCTGACCATGTGCGTCAACTACGGCGGGCGTGCCGAGGTGGCCGACGCCGCCCGGTCGATCGCCGAGGCCGTGGCGGCGGGCCGCCTCGACCCGAAGAAGGTCGACGAGAAGACGTTCGCCAAGCACCTCTACGTGCCCGACCTCGCCGACGCGGACCTGGTCTGGCGTACGTCGGGGGAGCAGCGACTCTCGAACTTCATGCTCTGGCAGGCGGCGTACTCGGAGTTCGTGTTCACCGACGTGCTGTGGCCCGACGTCGACCGTCGAGACCTGTGGCAGGCCGTCGACACCTATGCGCGCCGGGACCGCCGCTACGGCGGCGCACTGCCCAACGCCTGATCAGGTCGGCCCGGTTCCACGCTCAGGAGCAGCTGGCGCAGGTGCCGAAGATCTCCAGGGTGTGGCTGATGTCGGCGTAGCCGTGCTCGGCGGCGATCGCCTTGGTCCAGCGCTCGACGGTCGGTCCCTCGACCTCCACCGTCGCGCCGCACGACCGGCAGACGAGGTGGTGGTGGTGCGAGTCCGAGCAGTGTCGGTAGGCGGCCTCGCCGTCCTCGGTGCGGAGGACGTCGACCTCGCCGCTGTCCGCGAGCATCTGCAGGGTGCGGTAGACCGTGGCCAGGCCGACCTTCTCGCCCGACGCGTCGAGCAGCGAGTGGATCTCCTGCGCACTGCGGAAGTCGTTGAAGGTCGAGAGCACGTTGGCGACGGCCAGACGCTGCTTGGTCGGCCGTGCCATGGCCGCTGGGGCCCGGCCGGTGCTCGACTCGGTGGTGGGGTCAGTGTTCGTCATAGTGCACTCCGTGGGGGGCGTGGCGGTGACCGTCATGGACGTAGTCGACGTGGTCGCCGTGCGGGACGGCGGGGTGCCCGCAGTTCTCACCGTGCTCGTGGGGGTGTTCCTCGATCTCGTCGTGCGCCAACGGCTCGATCTCGTCGAACGGCAGCTGTTGCCGGCGGCGCCGGCGCAGCCACATGCCGACCGGCCAGGTCAGCACGAACCCGGCCAGGGCCAGCAGCACGATGGTCGGGCCGGGTGCCACGTCGAGGGCCAGCGCCGACACCATCAACCCACCGAACGAGGCGCTCACGCCGATGGCCATCGCCGCCAGCAACGTCGTGCGGAAGCTGCGGGTCAGCTGTTGGGCCGCCGCGACCGGGACGATCATCAGCGCCGAGACCAGCAGCAGCCCGACCGTGCGCATCGCCACCGTCACCGTGACCGCGGCCAGCACGGCGACGAGGACGTTGTAGGCCCGGATGTTCAGGCCGGCGACCTGGGCGAACTCCTGGTCCTGGGCGACCGCGAACAGCTGGGGGGCGAGGCCGACGCCGAGCAGGATCACCGTGGCGCTGAGCGCCATCGTGACCCACACGTCATCGGGCGAGATCGTGGTGATCGAGCCGAAGAGGAACTCCTGCAGGCGGGCGGCGCTCTGCCCGGCCAGGCCGGTGATCAGCACACCGCCGGCGATGCCGCCGTAGAAGAGCAGGGCCAGGGCGACGTCGCCGTTGGCGTGTCCCTGCTCGCGGATCACCTCGATCAGCACGGCGCCGAGGATCGCGACCACGACCGCCGTCCAGGTCGGGGAGGTGTTGGTGAGGAGCCCGAGGGCGACACCGGTGACCGCGACGTGGCCGATGCCGTCCCCCATCAGGGCCAGGCGCCGTTGCACCAGGTAGGTGCCGACGACGGGCGCGGCCAGACCGGTGAAGACCGCGGCGATCATCGCGCGGATCATGAAGTCGAGGGCGAGAATGTCCATCAGCGGCCCTCCCCGTCGGAGGTGCGGTCGAGCGGTGAGGCGACGTGCGGCGCGTGGTCGCGGCTGGCCGGCGCCGGATGGTGATGATGGTTGTGGCTCGCGCCGAACAGGGGGCCGTGCACCTCGTGGTCGGCCAGGGGAGGGCCGTCGTAGGCGATGCGGCCGTCACGCATGACGATCGCCCGGTCGACCAGGGGCGCCATCGGGCCCAGTTCGTGGGCCACGAGTACGACGGTCGCACCGCGATCCTTGAGCGTGGCGAGGGCCTGCGCCAGTGCCTGCTGGTTGGGCAGGTCGACGCCGGCAGTGGGCTCGTCGAGGAAGAACAGCTCGGGGTCGCCGGCCAGTGCGCGGGCGATCAGCACCCGTTGCTGCTGCCCTCCGGAGAGCGTGGTGATGCCGTCGCGGCTGCGGTCGGCCAGGCCCACCACGTCGAGCGCGTCCATGATCGCCTGGCGGTCCTTGCGCATCAGCGGTCGCAGGAGACGACGTCGGGTCAGCCGGCCGGAGGAGACGACCTCCCAGACCGAGACCGGGACACCGCCGCCGGCCGTGGAGCGCTGCGGGACGAAGCCGATGCGGTGCCAGTCGTCGAAGTCGGCGAGATCGGAGCCGAAGATCCGCACGGTGCCGCCGACAGGCTTGCGCAGGCCGGTCATGGTGCGGACCAGGGTCGACTTTCCGGAGCCGTTGGCACCCATCAGGGCCACGAACTCGCCGCGTTCGATGCGCACGTCGATGTGGCGCAGGATCGGTCGCCCGGAAATGGCGACGGAACCGTTCTCGACCTCGAGAACGGTTCGATCGCCTGGGGTCTCGTTCAGCACCCGTTGGCCTTCTTCAGGGCAGTCAGGTTGTTCTTCATGAGTGAAAGGTAGTTCTCGTTCTTCGTCAGGTCACTCAGGCCCTCGATCGGGTCGAGCACGGCGGCCTCGACGCCGACGTCCGCGGCGAGCGCTTCGGCGGCCTTCTTGCTGCCCAGTGCCTCGGAGAACACCGTGGTCAGGCCGTCGGCACGGACGAGTCGCTCGAGGCGGGCGCGGTCACCCGGGGTCGGCTCGGCGCCGGGTGAGAGCCCGGTGATGGCCTCGAAGTGCAGTCCGTAGCGCGACAGGTAGCCGAACGCCTCGTGGTTGACCACCACGGTGTCGCGTTCGCAGCTGGACAACCCGCTGGCGTACGCCTTGTCCAGGGCCTCGAGCTCGGCGCGGAAGTCGGCGGCGTTGGCGGTGAACTCGTCCTTGTGGTCGGGGTCGATGCCGCTGAGCTTGTCGGCGATCGCGTCGGCCAGGTCGGCCATCAGCAGCGGGTCCAGCCAGAAGTGGGGGTCGTTCTCGCCTTGCTCGTGGTCGTGACCTTCGTGCTCGTCGGCGTGCTCGTCTTCGGCGTGCTCGTCTCCTTCGTGCTGGTCCGCGTCGTCCTCGCCGTTCTGGTGCAGGTCGATCACCTCGGCTGCGTCGAGGGTCTCGCCCTCGGCGTTCTGCTCGACGGCCTCGTCGACGGCGGGCTGGAACCCGGTCTCGAAGATGACCAGTCCGGCCTGGGCGACGTCGCCGGTCTGACGCACGCTCAGCTCGACGTCGTGCGGCTCGCGGCCGGCCTGGACCAGATTCTCGACCTCGAAGTGGTCGCCCGCCACGCGCTCGGCGGCGTACGCCAGCGGGTAGAAGGCCGCGGAGACCTTCTGCTCGTCGACGTCCCCCTCGCCCGAGAGAGCTCCGCATCCGGCAAGGAAGAGGGAGGCGCTGAGGGCGAGGGGTACGGCGAAGCGTGTGACGGGCAAGTTCATGAGAACGATTCTCAGCAAGATGAGAACCGTTGTCAAATCCGTATGTCGCGACCGGTGTCAGTCGTGCGGTCGTGGTGATGTTTCGCCCGTGACAGAACGCGTGTGGAGCGACCGTGACCCCGCGTTGCATGGGAGATTGGGGGTGTGTTGGTGGTGAACAGGTTCCGGGTGCCCGAGCCCGACCAGACGTCGTTTCGCGCGAAGGTCGAGCAGGCGCACGCGCTGCTGGCGGCGTGTGCCGGGTACGTCGACGGGACGGTCGGTCGCAACGTCGACGAGCCGGACCTCTGGGTGCTCACCACGAGGTGGATCCATGTCGGCGCCTACCGTCGCGCGCTGTCGTCGTACGACGTGAAGCTGGGCGCCTGGGAGCTCCTGGGTGCTGCTCTCGACGAGCCGAGCGCCTACGAGATCGTCGAGCCCGGGGAGCAGACCAACCAGGCGATGGCGCGCGAGACCTGAGCAGACCAGCCGGCCCACCGGCCGAGTCAACCTCTGAGGGGCGCCCCGCGCAGCTGCGCCGCAAACTCGAGGCGGACCCGTCGAAGCCGCGTCACATCCTGACCAGCGCAGGGATCGGCTACCTGCTCGAACCCTGAGCCGGAACGCGCACGACAGGGTCGTTAGGCTTGATCCTTCCAGACCGACAGCCAGTCGGCCGACCTTCCCCAGGAGCTCCCGTGGCCAAGCCGCCCCCCTCGCCCGTCGACAACGTCGTCTCCCTCGCCAAGCGTCGAGGCTTCGTCTACCCGTGCGGTGAGATCTACGGCGGCACCCGCTCCGCGTGGGACTACGGCCCCCTCGGTGTCGAGCTCAAGGAGAACATCAAGCGCCAGTGGTGGAAGGCGATGGTTCAGGGCCGCGAGGACGTCGTCGGCCTCGACTCCAGCATCCTCCTGCCGCGCGAGACGTGGGTGGCCTCCGGCCATGTCGACACGTTCAACGACCCGCTGACCGAGTGCCAGTCGTGCCACAAGCGGTTCCGCGCCGACCACCTGCAGGAGGCGTACTTCGAGAAGAATGCATCGAAGAAGCCCGAGCTCACGTCGCCCGATGACGTCGACCTCAAGGACGTCGCCTGCGCCAACTGCGGCACCCGTGGCGCGTGGACCGAGCCGCGCGAGTTCTCCGGCATGCTCAAGACCCATGTCGGCGTCCTCGAGGACGAGTCCGGCATGCTCTACCTGCGCCCCGAGACCGCCCAGGGCATCTTCCTCAACTTCGCCAACGTGGTGACCAGCTCGCGTCGCAAGCCGCCGTTCGGCATCGCCCAGATCGGCAAGAGCTTCCGCAACGAGATCACGCCGGGCAACTTCATCTTCCGCACCCGTGAGTTCGAGCAGATGGAGATGGAGTTCTTCGTCAAGCCCGGCGAGGACGACGAGTGGCACAAGTACTGGATCGAGGAGCGCACCCGGTGGTACGTCGACCTCGGCATCAACCCCGACAACCTGCGCCACTTCGAGCACCCCCTGGAGAAGCTGAGCCACTACTCCAAGGGCACCACCGACATCGAGTACCGCTTCCGCTTCGCCGGCTCCGAGTGGGGTGAGCTCGAAGGCATCGCGAACCGCACCGACTTCGACCTGACCACGCACTCCAAGCACTCGGGTCAGGACCTCTCCTACTTCGACCAGGCCAACAACGAGCGCTACACGCCCTACGTCATCGAGCCGGCGGCCGGTCTGAGTCGCAGCCTGATGACGTTCCTGGTCGACGCCTACTCCGAGGACGAGGCGCCCAACACCAAGGGCGGCGTCGACAAGCGCACGGTGCTGCGCCTCGACCCGCGCCTGGCCCCGGTCAAGGTCGCGGTGCTGCCGCTGAGCCGCAACGCCGACCTGTCGCCGAAGGCGAAGGCACTGTCCGCCGAGCTGCGTCGCAACTGGAACGTCGAGTTCGACGACTCCGGCGCGATCGGCCGCCGCTACCGCCGGCAGGACGAGATCGGTACCCCCTACTGCGTGACCGTCGACTTCGAGACGCTCGACGACAACGCCGTCACGGTGCGCGAACGTGACTCGATGTCGCAGGAGCGGATCAGCCTCGACGGCATCTCGTCGTACTTCGCGGAGCGTTTGCTCGGTTCGTGACCTGCGTTTCGGCGTCCGACGACTGCGCCGTCGGTGCACAATGACGCCATGAATTCTGCTGTCGTTCGCCTTGCCTCGTTGTCCCTGGTCGCCGTCGTAGCCCTCGCGGGCTGTGGGGGCGGGGACGACGACGGCAAGGACAAGAAGGACTCCCAGGGGGAGTCCTCCCAGACCACCGACGGCTCGAGCGCGCCCGAGGATGACGGTCTGACCGAGCCCGGGTCGAGTCTGGAGCTCGGTGACCCGGCCCGGTTCGAGTGGCAGGCCACCGCGAAGGTGAGCGGCGAGGCCGAGGTCACGGTGACCCGCATCGACAAGGCCGCGATCAAGGCGTTCAGCGGGTTCAAGCTGAGCGACGAGATGAAGAAGGCGACGCCCTACTACGTGCACCTGAAGGTGACCAACACCGGCACCACCAACCTCGGTGGCTTCGAGCCGCCGGTCTTCCTCGACAACGGCTCCTCGATCCTCTACCCGGCAGCGCACATCAGCGGCTTCGCCCCGTGCGCCGACCGGCTGCTGCCGAAGAAGTTCGGCCCCAAGGCCAAGCCCGCCGCCCTCTGCATGGTGTTCCTGGCCCCCGCCAAGACGAAGCTGCGAACGGTCGCGCTGCGCCCCGACGAGTCCCAGGAGCAGATCGACTGGACCGGCAAGCTCACCAAGCCGGGCACCGCGAAGAAGAAGCCCAGGAAGAAGCCCTGACGTCCTGGAACCTGCCCCCCGCGAGTTGTTGATTCCTGACGCTCGAGTTGTTGATTCTCGACGGCCGTGGGGCGGCTGAATTCCCGCCGAACGCCCCTCCCGGGCCACAATGGTTGCCATGACGACCACGCCGACCCGCCTCCCCGGCAGCCTTCCCGGTGCCCTGCACCTGGGTGGGCTGACCGTCGAGACGCCCGTCGTGCTGGCCCCGATGGCAGGCATCACCAACGCCGCCTACCGCCGGCTGTGCCTGGAGCAGATGCAGGCCGTAGGCGCCGACGGCGTCTTCGTCTGCGAGATGATCACCTCGCGCGGGCTGGTCGAGGGTGACGCGATGACCCGGTCGATGCTGGTCTTCGACGAGCTCGAGACACGCCGCAGCGTGCAGCTCTACGGCACCGACCCGATCCACGTCGGCAAGGCCGCCGAGATCCTCTGCGCCGAGTACGGCGTGGCTCACATCGACCTGAACTTCGGCTGCCCGGTGCCCAAGGTCACCCGCAAGGGTGGCGGGGGAGCCCTGCCCTGGAAGCGCGGACTGCTCGGGGCGATCCTCGAGAACGCTGTGCGCGCCGCGGCGCCGTACGACGTCCCGGTGACGATGAAGACCCGCAAGGGCATTGACGATGACCACCTGACCTACCTCGACGCCGGTCGCATCGCGCAGGAGGCCGGGTGCGCGGCGATCGCCCTGCACGGGCGCACCGTCGAACAGGCCTACTCGGGCACCGCCGACTGGGCGTCGATCGCCGAGCTGGTCGACCACGTCGACATCCCCGTGCTCGGCAACGGTGACATCTGGGAGGCCACCGACGCGCTGCGCATGGTCGAGGAGACCGGTGTCGCCGGTGTCGTCGTCGGCCGGGGCTGTCTCGGTCGGCCCTGGCTGTTCCGCGACCTGGCCGCGGCCTTCCGCGGGGAGCGGATCGCCACCCTGCCCAGGTTGGGCGAGGTGGCCGCGATGATGCGTCGACACGCCGAGCTGCTCAGTCTGCACATGGGGGAGGAGCGCGGTTGCAAGGAGTTCCGCAAGCACGTCTCGTGGTACCTCAAGGGCTTCCCCGTCGGCGGTGCGTTGCGTCACTCGTTGGCCCTCATCGACAGTCTCGCCACTCTCGACGTCCTGCTCAGTGAGCTGGACCCCGACGCGGTCTTCCCGGTCGCCGAGCTGGGTGCGCCGCGCGGGCGTCAGGGCACCCCGCGCAAGCGCGTCGTGCTGCCCGACGGCTGGCTCGACGACGCCGACGGACGTGACTGGCTGATGGCTGAGGACGTGTCCGCCGCATCGGGCGGGTGATCGGGAACACCCGGTGAATTCCGGACCCAAATGGGACATTTCCATCTGGTTCATGTTTCACTCGATCCTCGTGCCCGATCGAGAACCGGTTCGGGGACAGCCCCCTGTCAGCTATCGCAAAGGATCAGCGCTGTGGCAAATCATGGCCACAAGCGGGACACCAATGCCCGCCGCAAGCCCCGCCTGGTGATCATCGCAGGATCGATCTCCACGCTCGCCACCCTCGCCGTCGTCGGTGTCGGAGTCCTCGGATCCGACCCCGAGGTGCAGAAGGTGGTCAGCGCCAACCAGGCCTCCATCGGCAACAGCACCGCTGACCGGAAGACCGAGTCCTCCCGCTCCAGTGCTCGAGGAGCCGATCTCGACCTCGACACGCTGCGCAGCTCGGCGACGTACTCCCGCAACGCGGACCGCCTGGCCACCAAGCGCGCGGTCACCAAGGCCCACGACAATCTGTGGACCACCGAGGAGCTCAACCTCTGGGACTCGGCCACCGACCAGGCTGCCCAGGTCGGCACGATCGAGGCCGGCAAGAAGGTCCTGGTCACCGGTCGTGAGCAGAACGGCCGCTCCGAGATCGTGCTCGGCGGCGCATCGCGCTGGGTGACAGCGGAGTACCTCGACGACGAGAAGCCGGTCGAGGGCATCGGCGGCGACTGCACCAACGGCACCTCGGTGCCCAGCGGCGTGAGCCCCAACATCGTCAAGGTTCACCAGGCCGTCTGTGCCGCGTTCCCCGAGATCACCACCTACGGCACGTTCCGTGGCGACGGTGAGCACTCGCAGGGTCTCGCGGTCGACATCATGGTCAGCGGCGACCGCGGCTGGGAGGTCGCGGAGTTCGTCCGCGCCAACTTCTCCGACCTGGGCGTGAACTACATCATCTACTCCCAGCAGATCTGGTCCGTGGACCGCTCCGGCGAGGGCTGGCGTGGGATGGAGGACCGTGGCTCGACCACGGCCAACCACTACGACCACGTGCACGTCACGACGTACTGATCACGTCGGAAGTTGCATCTGACGCAGAACTCTTACGCTGGATGTATTCGTGCGGTGACGTGAAGGCCATCCGGTCGGAGGCGGCTGCCAGTTCGCGTCAGGACCAGTAGGCGTTGTGCCTCATCAAGTTGAGCGGCTGATCCCAGCGCTCGGAACCGACGTCAGATCTGCCTCGCGCAAGACTCCGAACGACCATGTCCGCGCTGGTCGTACCTGATCAGCGCGCCTCATTCGCCAGGGGCGTGAGAACGCCATGCAGACTCGTCGAGTCGATCCCTGGGCCACCGTGGACTCCGACAACGGCCCGCCTCTAGATAGCGACCGAATGAGATGCGAAACGTGGTCCCGAGGATCCCGGGCCTCTCGCACACACTGTGTGCCGGTGGGCCTTCCGCCATGGAACTCCGTCAGTTCGAACATCCGACTCGCCGGTATTCTCGCGGCAACCACGCCGACGGTCAGATGGAGCTGGCTTCGACCAGGGCTGCGCGGAGCGATTCCTTCGCCGTTGCGTATCTGCTGCGCGCGGTGGAGGGGTTCAGTCCGAGGATCTCCGCGGCTTCGACGATGGTGAATCCTTCCCAGTGGATGAGCATGACGAGTTCGCGTTGAGCGCCGTGAAGTCGCAATACGGCATCCCGAACCGCATGGGCGTCACCCAGTTCGGACACTGGTGTTGATACGGCGAGGTGGTCTCGGAGCCGGTCGGCCAGCGCCAACCGGCGCTGCCAAGTTCGACGGTGGTTGGACAGGGTGTTGGCTGCGATCACGAACAGCCACATGCGCTGCCGCTCCACATCGGCTGGCAACCTTTCCACCCGTCGCCAAGCGGTCACCATCGTCTCCCCCAGCAGGTCTGCCGCTTCTTCCCTGTCGGTGAGACGACGTTCGAAATAGGCCAACAGGTCGGGGGACGTCTCACGGAATGCCGCACGAATCGCCGCCCGGTCGGCCGCGCTCATTTCCAGCCGCCGTCGCACGAGATCGCCGCGGACACGCTGACCGCCTCTGCAGGAAGGCCATGCTGGGCAAGATAGGCGCCCAGCCGCTTCTCCAGCTCTACTTGCACAGCGAACGTCTCGTAATCTTCGACGGTTTGGGCAAGTCCGGCCTCTGAATCGGCCGTGACTCTGGCAGGAAGCCTTCTGACGGCCTCCTTCACGTCGATTGTGGAGAAATCGAAGTCCCGGAGGAACGTGCCTGCGGCGGCGACAGCCGCAGCGCGCGCGGCGTCGTCGACTGGGTGCTTCTGGTCTTCGATTCCCTTGGCTGCGTATTTCACCTCGCAAGAGGCACCCGTGGAGGTCGTTTGCGTGTTCTGAGCCGCCGGGTTGTCGAACCAGGGCAGCAGCCCCGTGGCGCTGGCAGTCGCGCCGCCTCCCAGCACTCCGATCGTCGCCAGGCCGCCGATGAGGATCCGCCGGCGAAAGCGGGACGGCACCGGCGCAGCAATCGCCTCAGCCTCCCTGATCAGGACCGCGAGCTCCCTCTCGAGTTCTGGCGTCCGCGGAGTGACTGACGGTGCCGATGCGTCAAGCTGGGCGTCAAACGAGGATGTCATGTCGTCTCCTGAAGAACGAGGATGATCCGTACACCCAGTACATGTATGCAAACGGCGCCAGCGTCCATTCGATGTGCGCACTACTCATTGGAGCATCTCCGCCACCCTGCCCGAGCAAGAAGCAAAGGCCATTCCGGCAGTTCGAACATCCGACTCCGCCGAAATCGAAGAGTGTGGGCGCTGGCCCGATTCAGCTCAGTCCGTACGACGGATGGTGAGCAGCTCGCCGACGTCGCAGTTCAGCGCCTCGCAGATCGCGGTCAGCGTCGAGAAACGGATCGCCGTGGCGCGGTCGTTCTTCAGGATGGCGTCGACTGTGGACAGTAGCCACTACTCTCGGGCCTGATGAGGACCAACGAGTACGACGACCGCGACCGAGAGCGCATCGTCCCGGAGCCCCCGAAGCGCGTCGACGCCCCCGTGCGCACCCCGTTCGAGCGCGACCGGGCCCGGGTCGTCCACGCGGCGGCCTCCCGGAGGTTGGCCGCCAAGACCCAGGTCGTCGGTCCGCAGAGCGACGACTTCGTCCGCAACCGGCTGACCCACTCGCTGGAGGTCGCGCAGATCGCCCGTGACCTGGCCCGCGCCCTGGGCTGTCACCCCGACATCACCGAGACCGCCGCCCTGGCCCACGACCTGGGCCACCCGCCGTTCGGTCACAACGGCGAGCAGGTGCTCGACGCACTCAGCGAGCCGTGCGGCGGGTTCGAGGGCAACGCCCAGACCCTGCGCCTGCTCAGCCGACTCGAGGCCAAGACGTTCGACGCCGACGGTCACTCCGTGGGCCTCAACCTCACCCGCGCGACCCTCGACGCCTGCACGAAATACCCCTGGCCACGCGAGATCCCGGGCACCAAGTTCGGCGCCTACGCCGACGACCTGCCGGTCTTCACCTGGATGCGTGACGGTCGCACCGATCACCGCACGTGCGTCGAGGCCCAGGTGATGGACCTCGCCGACGACGTGGCCTACTCCGTGCACGACGTCGAGGACGGCATCGTCGCCGACCGCATCGACCTGACCGGGCTGACCGACCCCGGGTTGCGACGCGAGGTGTGGCAGACCACCCGCGACTGGTACCTCCCCGACGCCACCGACGACGCCTTCGAGGAGGCGCTGGCCCGGATGCAGACGCAGGGCAGCTGGCAGCGGTCGTCGTACGACGGGTCGCGGCGGTCGCTGGCCGCCCTGAAGAACCTCACCAGCGACCTGATCGGCCGGTTCTGCGGCAGCGTGCAGGCCGCGATGGTGGCCACCTACGGCAGCGACTCGTTCGTGCGCTACCGCGCCGACCTGGTGATTCCCGACGAGACGCTCCTCGAGATCACCGTGCTCAAGGGCGTCGCCGCTCACCTCGTGATGCGCACCGACGAGCGACGGGAGGTGATGACCCGCCAGCGCGAGCTGCTCGCCGAGCTGGTCGCGGGCCTGGTCGACCGGCCCGATCGACTCGACGCCGCCTTCGCCAACGACCACGGCGAC
Organism: Nocardioides jensenii JCM 1364 = NBRC 14755; assembly: GCF_001552535.1. Taxonomy (GTDB): domain Bacteria; phylum Actinomycetota; class Actinomycetes; order Propionibacteriales; family Nocardioidaceae; genus Nocardioides; species Nocardioides jensenii. The sequence continues at coordinate 55,360 of NZ_BCRJ01000028.1, forward strand.
GCTATCGACGACGCCGCTCGCCTGCGGGTGGTCATCGACCAGGTCGCCTCGCTCACCGACGCCTCCGCGCACGCGTGGCACGAGCGTTTCGTGGGCACCGCCTGACCGATCCGCGCCCGTTCGTGCTTGCTTCTCCACAGCCCGTGGCCACCGGCACCCGGACGGCGCGGTCTGCGACGTAGACTCCGCGACGTGGCAGGACGGATCAGGGACGACGACATCGCGGAGGTCCGCGAGAAGGCCCGCATCGACGAGGTCGTCTCCTCCTACGTCACGCTCCGCAACGCCGGCGGCGGCTCGATGAAGGGTCTGTGCCCCTTCCACGACGAGAAGTCCCCGTCGTTCCACGTCACCCCCGCGCGGGCGTTCTTCCACTGCTTCGGCTGTCAGGAAGGCGGCGACGTCTTCAGCTTCCTGATGAAGATCGACGGCATCACCTTCGCCGAGGCAGTCGAGCGGCTGGCGGACAAGTACGGCGTCCAACTGCGACGCGAGGAGGGCGGCGCGCCCACGCCACCCCGCGGCCCGCAGCGCAGCCGGCTGATCGATGCCCACAAGCAGGCGCAGGCCTACTACGCCGACCAGTTGGCGACTCCCGAGGCCTTGGCGGCACGACAGTTCCTCGACGGTCGCGGGTTCGACCAGGACGCCGCGGCGACGTTCGGCGTCGGGTTCGCGCCCCGTGACGGTGAGGCGCTCTTCAAGCACCTGCGCCAGAAGGGCTTCAGCGAGGACGAAGTGGTCACCGCTGGCCTGATCGGGCGGGGACGCGGTCTCTACGACCGGTTCCGCGGGCGTCTGCTGTGGCCGATCCGCGACGCCTCGGGCGACGTGATCGGCTTCGGAGCCCGCCGCATCTTCGACGACGACCGCATCGAGGCGAAATACCTCAACACCCCCGAGTCGCCGATCTACAAGAAGTCCCAGGTGCTCTACGGCATCGACCTGGCCCGCCGCGAGATCGCACGTTCCTCTCAGGCAGTGGTCGTCGAGGGCTACACCGATGTGATGGCCTGCCACCTGGCCGGCGTCGGCACCGCCGTGGCCACCTGCGGAACCGCGTTCGGCGACGACCACGCGCGGGTGCTGCGGCGCTTCCTGCACGACCACGAGGAGTTCCGCGGTGAGGTGATCTTCACCTTCGACGGGGACTCGGCCGGGCAGAAGGCGGCGCTGCGGGCCTTCGGCGGCGATCAGAACTTCGTGTCCCAGACCTATGTCGCGATCGAGCCCGACGGTCTCGACCCGTGCGACCTGCGGATCAAGAAGGGTGACGAGGCGGTCCGTGAGCTGGTCTCCGGACGGGTGCCGCTCTATCGCTTCGTGCTCAGCAACGTGCTCTCCCGCTATGACCTCGACCGGGCCGACGGACGGGTCGACGCGCTCCGCGAGGCCGCCGTCCTGGTCAGCAGCGTGCGCGACAAGTCCAAGGTCGACGCCTTCGCCCGTGAGATCGCCTCCTCGATCGGGGTCGACGTCGACGAGGCCCGCACCGAGGTACGCCGGGCCGCGAGCCGGCAGTCCCGTGCGCCGCGCCAGACCCCCGGTGGCGCCCTTGGCCGGGCCTCCGGTGCCACTGCGCGTCCGCAGGAGCCGACCGCTCCCGAGCAGCCCGCGAAGCCGCCCCTGCCGCACCTGCGCGACCCACGCTTCGCGATCGAGCGCGAGACGCTCAAGCTGGTGCTGCACCACCCCGAGGTCGTCGTACGCGCGGCCCGCGACGTCGGCCCCGACGACTTCACCCACCCGACCTACCGCGAGGTGTGGGCGGCGATCCGCGCGGGTGGCGGCCCCGAGAGCGCCAAGGCCGGCTGGGCCGCGGGACTGCGCGACCACGCCACCGACCCGGCTGTCTCATCCGCGCTCACCGAGCTCAGCGTCGAGCCCCTGCTGTCGAAGAAGGAGCCCGACCTGGCCTACGTGCACGCCCACGTCTACCGTCTCCGCGAGCTGACCGCGCTGCGCGCGATCGCCGACGTCAAGAGCAAGCTGCAGCGCACCAACCCCGTTGACGACGCAGGCGGCTACAACGACATGTTCGGAGAGTTGATGAAGCTCGAGCAGCACCGCCGGGCCATGCGTGAGGCGGCGATGGGCACGTGAGGCTCTTCGGTGCACCGCTGCCTGCGGAGGTCCTCGCTGTCGAGCTGGCGGCGGGGGAGAAGGCGTTGGCGGGCGCTGTCGGCAAGGCCGACGGGGCCGACGCTGACGCCGAGGGCAGCACGGGTGACGTGGTGCTGGTCGGCACCCGGGACGCGCTCCATGTCGGCAGTCGACGCATCCCGTGGGAGAGCGTCGAGAAGGCCGACTGGTCGCAGGAAGACTCACGACTGACCGTCACCGAGGTCGGCAGCTGGGGCGAGGTCCGCCCGGTGCACACCGTTCTGCTCGAGGAGCCGGGGCGACTGCTCGAGCTGGTCCGTGAACGGGTCACCGCGAGCGTCGTACTCCAGCGGCACGTGCCGATCCGAGGCCGGCGCGGAGTGTTCGTGATCGCGCGTCGGGCGCCACGCGGTGACCAGCCGGTGCAGTGGGTCTACGAGTTCGAGGAGGGCGTCGATCCCGACGACCCCGAGGTGCGGAGACGGGCCGCGTTGGCCCTCGAAGCGGTGCGCGACGAGGTCGGTCTCGACCTGTGAGGCACCCAACCTCGACCTGATTTCGCTCCACCGCAGCCTCCTTGCTATTCTTCCGGGGCTGCCTAGCGATCCCCTGTAGCTCAACTGGCAGAGCATTCGGCTGTTAACCGGAGGGTTGTTGGTTCGAGTCCAACCGGGGGAGCAGAAGAACCCCGTCTGACCTGTGTGAACAGGTCAGACGGGGTTCGTTCGTTTCACGTGTTGACGGCCTTGTTCACACTTTTGGTCCACTTTTGGTGGCCGGGCCACCCCTCACACGCCGCATTCGTGGGTCTCGCACGCGTACCTCCCGGGCATGGCTACCAACGTTACCGAAGCGTCCATGCTCACCACCGACCCGGCCGACTACCGGCTGCTCACCTCCGACGAGGCGTCAGCGGTCCTTGCAGTCCCGGTCGCCACCTTGCGCACGTGGCGATCCCGTCGCCGCGGCTACGGTCCGCCGGCGGTCCACCTCGGCGGCAACATCCGCTACCGCCCCCAGGACCTGTTGGTCTGGATCGATGCGCACACCGAGAACCTCGCCGGCGACCTACCGGACGAGATCGAAGCGCACCAACCCAGAACCAACCCGTCCCCTGAACATCCCCTGACGAGACAGTGGCGACCACGCCCTGAGCCTCGCCCCTCCGAGAGCAACCAGATCCGCGCCTGACGCGCCGACTGTGAAGTCGCCGCCGGGCGCTGGGCAGAATAGAGAACTTCAGATGTCCCGCGAACCACTCCAACCGGCTGAGATCGGCGAACGTATCGAACTTGAGACTGGGGGACCGGTCGATGCCCGTACGTTGGTCAAGGACGCGGTCGAGATCTACCTTGACCAGCGCATGGAGGATGCCCGCACCGGGATCGGCCGGGCCAGCACCCGGTCGATCAAGCAGTACGGTTCCCTGGCCCGCAACTGGATCGTTCCGAATCTCGGTAATCTCCAGGTTCGCCATCTCACCTCGGGCCGCCTGGATCGCTACTTCCGTATCGAAGTGACACCTACCCGCTACTCGGACGTTCGCAAAACCCTGCACGCGTTCGTGGAGTGGCTTGTTGTCCAAGGTGCCCTCACCCGAGACCCGCTGGCACCACTGCCGAGCTACCAACGCCGCAACATCGGCCGGCGGTCCAAAGACCGCGAGATCACCGCGGCACACATCAGCGCCGTGCTCACCGCGATCGAACGAATGGATCGGGTCACGACCCTCAGGGCCGACACCATCGACTGTCTACCGCGATCTCGTGTTGTTCATCGTCGGCACCGCCTGTCGACCAGGAGAGGCCCCGCGCGGTCGGCCAGACCCCGCTGTACCAAGGAGAGCCGCCAGGCCAGTGCTGCCGCGTCACGCAGCCCCAGCACACAGGCCCTGTCCGAGGAACGGAGGCATCAGGTGAGCAGCGTCGACCGCCCTGCTGGACGAATCGTGGACGGGTACGCGCCCGTTGTCGCAGGGCTGGAGAACGACATCGACGAGGTCGAGGACAGCTTCTTCGGTGCGGCCCGCGTGGATTCTTCCTTGTCAGAGCGGACCTATTGGTTGCTCGCGCAAGTGATCGAGCTCCAGCGCGCGATCGGGCCGCTCCCCGGGATCCTTGAAGGCTTGTTGCGCGGCGCCGATCGGTATGGCACTGGCGACGAGGTGCAGAACCGACTGCGCAACGTGCTCGACCACACCATCCGGGCAACCGAGCGGGTCGACTCATGTCGGGCACTGCTCGGCAACGCCCTCACCGTCCACTCGACGCTGGTGTCGCTTGAGCAGAACGAGGCGATGCGTCGCATGTCCAGCGCGATCCTGGCGCAGGGGGGAGGTCAAGCGGATCTCTTCCTGGGCAGCGATCCTGTTAACCCCGACGCTTGTCGCCTCGATCTACGGGATGAACTTCGACCACATGCCTGAGCTGCGCTGGGCCTGGGGCTATCCGTTCGCCATGGTGCTGATGTTCGGCTTGGGTCTGGGGCTCTGGGGCGCCTTCAAGTTCAAGCACTGGCTTTGATGGCGGTGGCCATGTGTGATCCCGTCCCTTCCCACGAGAACAGTGCCTGCGCGTTGGTAGCGACCAGGTCTCGCCATGGGCCGTGGATGTCGGAGCGCCAGTGCGCATCGAGGGCATCGACCTGCAGGGCGACCACCGATGGCGGGGTCCAGCAGAAGTCACTGCCATAGAGCAGATGGTCGCTACCGGCGCGACCGATGAGCGTCTCCGCGTGAGTCGGAACCGGCATACCGGCCATGTCGAACCAGAGCCGACCCAGCGCATCGTCGAGCCCGTCCGCGTCGTCCGGACCGATGCCGAACGCTGCGAAGAGCTTGAGCCGGTCGATCATCAACGGCAGGAAGGCACCGCAGTGCGAGGCGATCACCCGCACGTTGGGATGCCGGGCGAGCGTGCCGTCGACCATCATGCCGACCATCGACCGGGTGGTCTCGACCAGGAACTCCAGCATCGGCCGGGGCAGGACGAGCGCGGTCTGCTCATGGCCGGGCGGTGAGGTCGGGTGCACGAACAACACCGCCCCACGTCGGTCGAGCTCCGCGAAGAACGGCTCGTAGGACGGGTCGCTGAGATACGTGCCGTGCGTGTTCGTCTCGACCACGATGCCTGCCGCACCGAGCTCGTCGAGGCCACGGGTCCCCTCGGCCAGTGATGCCTCGACGGCGGGCAGTGGCACCGACGCGAAGAACCGGAATCGGTCCGGCCACTGGGCGCACACCTCGGCGGCGAAGTCGTTGACCCGCCTGGCCAGTTGAACGGCGGCCGCGTCGTCGCCGAAGTGCACCCCGGGTGAGGAGATCGAGAGCACCGCCTGGTCGATCCCATGCTCGTCCATCAGCCGCAGGTGGTCCTCGGGAGTCCAACTGGGCCACCCCGGCATGCCGTCGGGCCGTTCGTGCCCGGCGCGGGTCGCCTCCTCGGCGTACCAGGGTGTGACGAAGTGTGCGTGCACGTCGACCAGTGGGGTTTCTTCGGTCATCTCTGGGGTCTCCTTGCTTCGTGTGTGTGGTCTCGACGGCCGCTCGCTGGCGCTCAATGCTCGACCACCGAGGAGGCAGCCCACTGGCGGGCCAGGTCGGTGTAGCGGGCGAGCAGCTCGGGCCGGTCGACGGCACCGGCACTGACCACGTCGTCGGGTAGCGAGCCCTGCAGGATGCGCTTGAGTGGGATCTCGAGCTTCTTGCCGGTCTTGGTGTGCGGGATCGCCTCGACCACGTGCATCTCGTCGGGCACGTGGCGTGGCGAGCCCTGCGTGCGCAGCAGGTCACGCAGCCGCGCCAGGTCAGCTTCGTCGAGGCTGCGCCCGGGCGCCGGCACCAGGAACATCGGCATCCGGTAGGAGCCGTCTGGCATCTCGACGCCGAGCACGAGGGCTTCGGCGACTGCCGGATCCTTCTCCACGATCTGGTAGAGGTCCGAGGACCCGATGCGCACGCCGTTGCGGTTCAGCGTCGAGTCCGACCGGCCATGCACGATGAAGGTGCCGTGGCCGGTGTGCGTGGCCCAGTCCCCCTGCCGCCACACGCCCGGGAAGGTGTCGAAGTAGGCGTCGTGCAGCCGCTCCCCGGTGGGGTCGTTCCAGAACCTCAAGGGCATCGACGGATAGGGAATGGTCACCACGAGCTCGCCGACGGTGTCGCGAACCGGTCGACCGTCGGCGTCGTACGCCGCGGCCGCGACGCCCAGCAATGGGCCGGAGATCTCGCCGGCGCGCACCGGCAGGTTGGGTGCTCCGCCGAGGAACGCGCTGACCACGTCGGTGCCACCGCACGCGGAGAAGACCGGTACGTCGGGCCCGACGTTGTCGCGGACCCAGTCGAAGAGCACCGCCGCGACCGGCGCACCCGTGACCGCGATCTGGGTCAGCGCGGAGAGGTCGTGCTCGTCCCGCGGCACCAGTCCGAGCGTCCGGGTGTGCTGCAGGTGACCCGGGCTGGTGCCGAACATGGTGACCCGTTCCCGCTCGACGATCTCCCAGAGGCGATCGCCGTCAGGGTGCGTGGGGCTGCCCTCGCAGACCACCGTGGTCGCACCCACTATCAGTGCCGAGACCACTACGTTCCAGAGCATCCAGTTGGTCGTGGTGTGCCACAGCATCGTGTCGCCGGGCCCCAGGTCATGCTGCAGGCCGAGCAGGCCGAGGTGTGCGGACACCACCCCGGCGTGCCCGTGCACGATGCCCTTCGGCACGCCGGTCGTGCCGGAGGAGAACAGCACCCACAACGGGTGGTCCGCCGGCAGCTGCTCGGTCTCCAACTCCGCGCCGGCGGCGATCGCGTCGTGCCAAGGGATCACGTCCACGCCCGGCAAGTCGTCGATCGCCAGCCCGCAGCGTTCGACCGCGACGACGGTCCGGACGCCCAGCTCCTCGGCCAGCACGCCGACGACCTCACGCCGGTCGACGGCGGCACCGCCCCAGTCGTACGCCGCCACCGCCACCAGGACGGTCGGTTCGAGCTGGCGCAACCGGTCGGCCGCGGCCGAGGCGCCGTAGTCAGGCGCGCAGCCTGCCCACACTGCGCCAGTCGAGGCACAGCCGAGGAACGCCACGATCGCCTCGATCGAGTTGGTCAGGTAGCCGACCACCCGATCGCCCCGTCGTACGCCGCGGGCGCGCAGCGTCCGTGTGAACCCGGCCACCTGGTCGGCGAGCTCGGACCAGTCCAGCTCCACACGGGTGCCGTCCTCAGCGATCGAGACCACCGCAGCGCCGGGAAGGTCGCGATGCCGCAGCACCTGGTCGACATAGTTCAACCTGGCTCCCTCGAACCAGCGGTGGTGCGGCATCGGGTGGTCGCTGAGGACCCGGTCGTAGGGAGTGGAGGCGCGTACGCCGAAGAACTCCCAGACCAGCTCCCAGAACTGCTCAGGCTCGGTGACCGACCAGTGGTGGAGCTGCCAGTAGTCCTCGGCCGAGACGCCGAAGCGGCTGGCCGCGGCTTCGGCGAACGCCTCGATGTTGGTGTCGGGTTGCTCGGGGTTCATGACAGTCAGCTCGAGTGTGCACCGGTCATCATGCCGGCAAGGTCCTCGGGCGCCAGGAACGACGGGGGCGGTGGCGGGCCCCAGTTGTAGAGACCCTTCGCACCCTCCCAGACCCCCGGCTCCCAGAGGGCGTCGTCGACGATGCAGTCGATGTCGGAGTAGTACTCCGAGAAGTTGCCGGCCGGGTCCTTGAGGTACCAGAAGAAGTTGGAGCCGACGTGGTGGCGGCCCAGGCCCCACACGTGACGGTCCGGGTCGTTCTCGAGCATCGCGGTGGCGCCGCGGCCGATCTCGTCAATGTCCTCGACCTGCCACGAGGTGTGGTGCAGGAAGTTCACCGGCGCCTGCTGCACCAGGACGTTGTGGTGGTCGGTCGAGCAGCGCATGAACGCGGCCAGGCCTGGGACACGGTCGCTGACCTTGAAGCCGATGCCCTCGGTGAAGAACCGCTGGGTGGCCTCCTGGTCGGTGGAACCGATCACCACGTGCCCGAGCTTGCGCGGCTTGACCGGCCCTTCTCGGAGTACGCCGGGAGCGCGGCCCTCGCGCTCGATGCGACCCGGAAAGTTGTAGGGCGTGGGATCGGAGGCCTGCTCGATGTGCGGGCTGACCGAGACCGTGGCCCGGAAGCCGGCGATCGGCTCCTCGGTGACCAGGCTCGTTCCCTCCCGCTTGGTGGCGAGGTCGAGCTTGTCCAACTGGGTCGCGATGCGGTCCACGTCGTCCGGGTCGTCGACGCCGATCCCGATCTCGAGCAGTCGGCGTTGCGACGACGACGCGATGCGCAGCTGCTGGCCACCGTCGGCCGTGCTGAAGCTGCCGTCGCCATGGTGGGTGAGTCCGAACTCCTCGTAGTAGGTAACGGTCTCGTCGACGTTCGGCACCCCGATGGTGACGGAGGTGAGTCGGTGCAGTGACATGTCAGGCCTCCCCTGAATCGTTGGTCGCCAAGTCGTCTGCGCTGACGGGAGTAGCGACGAAGCGCTGGCGCTGCTCGCCCAGGCCCTCGATCCAGCTGTGCAACTCCTCGCCGTCCTGGAGGAACCGCTGCGGGGAGCGTCCGGCGCCGACGCCGGCCGGCGTACCGGTGAAGACGAGGTCTCCCGGGAGCAGCGTGATCGTGCGGGAGAGTGCCGCGATCAGTCGTGGCACCGAGTGGATGAGGTCGCGGGTGCGGCCGTCCTGCACGGTCTCGCCGTCTATGGCGCAACCGAGCGGGAGGTCGTCGCGGTCGGGCAGCTCGTCGGTGGTGACCAGCCATGGGCCGACTGGGGCGAAGCCCGGGAACGACTTGCCCAGGCTGAACTGGGGAGCCGGGCCGGCGAGCTGGCTGACCCGCTCGGAGAGGTCCTGGCCGATGGTCAGTCCGGCGACGTGGTCCCACGCGTCGGCTTCGTCGACGTTCGTGGCGGCTCGCCCGATGACCGCGACGAGCTCGACTTCCCAGTCGGTGTTGCCGCCGGGCGGCAGGGTGACCTCCGTGTCGGGACCGGTGAGGCTGGTGACGAACTTGGTGAAGGTCGGCGGCAGACCGGTCGGTGCCTCGAAGCCGGACTCGGCCGCGTGGCTGCTGTAGTTGAGCCCGATGGCCACGATCTGACGAGGTGCCGGTGACGGACTGTCGAGCTGGGCGCGGGTGAACGCCGTACGTGCATCGGCGGAGTCCTCCCGGGCCACGGCGTCCTCGGCCCAAGCACGGAAGCCGTCCCATTCCAGATAGATCTCGGCGAGGTCTGGTCCGAACTTGCCGGCACTGGCGTCGGCGACGTCGATGCCGTCGGTGTCACTGGTGAGCAGGACGGCGCGGCCGTCCACGTTGGCGAGTCTCATGGTGTCTCCTTGCGTCAGGTCTGATTGGTCAGATGAGTGCGGTGATCTGTTCTTCGACCCCGAGCAGTGCCCGGCCATAGAGCTCGAAGCCGATCTCGGGGTTGACCACCGCGTGGCGGCTGCCGGTCTCCAGGTCGCGCCACACCCGCTGCATCGGGTTGGCCTCGGCGAAGCTGCCGGCGCCGTGCACGTTGAGCAGCAGGTCGACGGCCTCGCGGCAGTGCGTGGCGATCGTGCTGACGTCGGCGCGCACGCGGGCCCGCGTGGTGAAGTCGAGGTACTCACCCGACGCCGCGGCCCGGTCGATGTCGGCGCCGGCGCGGAGCATGTGCAGCTCCGCGGTGTCGATCAGCTGAGCGGCCTTGGCCACCTGCAACTGGGTGGTCGGCGCGAGCGAGGACTTGTCATAGAACGTGTAGCTGATGCCGCGGCCCTTGGCCAGCGAGGCCTGGACCAGCTCGAGCGCCTGCTTGGCGAGACCGAGCTGGGGAGCGACCAGCACCAGCGCCAGCACCGGCACCATCGCCGAGCGGTAGAGCGCCTCGTCCGTGTGCTCGGTCGCGTAGTCCCCGCCGATGCCCCGGGTGACCGAGAGAATCCGGTGGTCGGGCACGAAGACCTCGTCCGCGACCAGCGTGTTGCTGCCAGTGCCGCGCATACCGGCGACGTACCAGGTGTCCTCGACGGACAGGTCGCTCATCGGGATCAGGGCCATGCCCTGGTCGACGGCCTCGCCGTCCTCGTTGACGATGTGGACGCCCAGGCCGGCCCACTGCGAGTGCAGGCACCCGGAGGCGAAGCCCCACTTGCCGGTCACTACGAGGCCACCCTCGACCCTGCGGCTGGTCGAGGTCGGGGCGATCACGCCGCACACACGAGCGGCGGGGTCCTCGCCCCACACCTCCTGCTGGGCGCGCTCGGGGAAGAGGCCGGCGATCCAGGAGCAGACGTTCATCAGGGTGCTGGCCCAGGCGGTGGAGCCGTCGCCACGGCCGAGCTCGACGCTGATCCGCAGCGAGGTGGTCACATCGGTCTCGAGACCGCCGAGCCGGGCCGGAACGGAGACGCGGTAGAGGTCGGCGGCCTTGATCGCCTCGATGTTCTCCTCCGCCACGCGACGCTGCTTCTCGGTGGTCTCGGCGTTGGCGCGCAGCAGCGGCACCAGCTCGGCGGCGCGGGCGACCAGCGCGTCACTGGTCGGCTCCGCGACGGACGTACGGCGTTCGGTCGAGGTGGCAGTCATGGTGGACTCCTGTGTGGTTGGCGGTCGGTGTCGTGCGGCAACGATGCGACACCGGTCACACCCCGCGCTTGCGCTGGGAGTCCACACTTCCGACCGACCTTTGGACTCTGTGTGACCACGGTCACGCGAGTGCAACCGGCCCTCGGATGTTTGGACTCGGAGCCCAAGGCAGCCCCGACGTGATGTGCTTCACTCGAAGCCTGATCCCGCCGCACGTCTGGAGAATCGGCCATGACCATGACCAGCCTGAAGCCACAGTTCGATGCCACCACCTTCCGCCGTGCCCTCGGCCACGTACCCACCTCGGTGTGCGTCGTGACCGTCGCCGATGATGAGGGCACGACCGGGATGACGGTCGGCAGCTTCACCTCGATCTCACTGGACCCGCCGCTGGTGGGCTTCTTCGCTGACTCCGGGTCGTCCACGTTCCAACGGGTACGACGGGCCGGGGCGTTCACGGTCAACCTGCTCAACGACCACCAGGGCGGGCTGTGCCAGGCGTTCGCCCGCAAGAGCGCCGACCGGTTCGACGGCGTTCCGCTGGTCGCCGGTGACCACCCGGCACCTCGCCTGGCCGAGGCGCTCGGGTGGATCGACTGCGAGATCCACTCGGTCGTCACCATCGGCGACCACGACGCGGTCGTGGGTCGGGTCATGCGCCTGGACGTACCTCCCGTACCCCGCAAGCCGCTGGTCTTCTATCGCGGCACCCTGTGCCAGCTCGACGCACGCACCGTGCCCAGCAAGGGCAACTGGCAGCGCGACCACTACGCCGAATGGTGAAGAGCCCGCCGGAGGCCGACGGGCAATGGCTGCTGACCCTGACCGGGTCGGGTCGGCACGCGCCGGCCAGTCACCCGCCGCTGGTCGCGCGGGTGCGTGACGTGCTCGGCCCCGGTGCACTCGACTGGGGCGTGGACGTGGGCCACGAGATGGCCACCACGATCATCGCGGACATCACGGCGATGGGTGGCGGCGAGGAGGCGTTCGACACGCTGCGGATGGGGACGGAGGCGTCCACGCTGCACTCCATGCTGATGCTGGTCTCCGACGACCCGACCTCGGGCACTGTTCCCGAGGAGTCACTCGAGGGCGACCGCGTCTTCGCACAACGCCGGATCCCACTCGATGTGGTGCTGCATGGGATCCGGGTCGGCCACTCGATCATGGCCCGCTCGCTACTCGACGCCGCGTCGACGATGGTCGAGGAGCCGCTGCGCACCCAGGAGATGAAGCGCACCTCCGAGTGGCTCTTCGGCTACATGGACGACTTCGCCTCGACCATGTCCGCCGAATACCTCGCCGAGCACGACCGCTGGGTGACCAGCGCAGCCGCCGAGCGCGCGGAGCTGGTGGCGTCGATCCTCGACGGGACCCCCGTCCGGGTGGCCGATGCATCGACCACGCTGGGCTACCCGCTCGACCGGCACCACCTGGCACTGGTGGTGTGGCGCACACCGGGCAGCGCGGAGACTGCGACCGACCTGCAGAGGGTCGCCGCGAAGCTGCTGGCCGACAGCGGATGCAGCGCCAGCCTCGTCGTACCCTTCGGTGCCTCGTCGGTGTGGGTGTGGACGTCGTGGCGCTCCGGCGACATCGAGCGCCCCCAACTCGTCGCCCCGGACCTGCCGGGCATCAACGTCACGGTCGGCACCCTGGCCGCCGGCGTGGACGGCTTCCGGCAGTCACACCACGAGGCGCTGCAGGCTGCCGAGCTGGTCCGTGGCGCCTCCTCACCCACCTGGCTCACCTGGTACGACGACGTCGAGCTCGCCGTCCTGCTCAGCAGCGATCCTGCTCTGGCCCGCGCATTCGTGTCGCGCGAGCTCGGTCCACTGGCCGCCGACACCGCGCCGGCAGCCGAGCTCCGGGAGACCGTGGCCACCTACCTGGCCTGCGACCGCAGCCTCGCCCAGGCAGCGGAGATCCTCCACGTCGCGCGCAACACCGTGGCCTACCGGGTCAAGAAGGTGGAGAAGGAGATCGGTCGCGACCTGCGGGATCGACGCCTGGAGTTCGAGTGCGCGCTGCGCCTGACCCAGAGCGCGGGCAGTGTCGTGCTCGACTCCTGACGCGCGTCCACTGGTTCCGCTTGGCCGGACATCTTGCTACCCAGGCGAGCGCGCACGGCGCTTGTCCCACCTTCGCTGCCGACTGATGTCCGCTGAGTGTTCTGGTACGTCGATGGGGGCGAGGTCATCGTCAGTCCTCTCAAGGACGTTCTCAACGAATCGACGTTCCGCGCGCTGGTCGTCTCCTGCGGCTCTGTCGACGGCGACCATGTCCAGCTGAGCGGTGTCGTCATACGGCGCGGCCTCGACACTTGTCTCGGCGGCGAATCGGGCCAGCCCCAGGTCACCCACGGCGAGCGCGTGGGTCGTGACGATGTGGGCGGTGTCGACGATGGCGCAAGTCATGATGTGGTCGAGTCGCTCACCATCCAGGAGCCAGCATCGGTTGCCACTCCGTGGACGACGTATCTGCCTTGGACGCCGCTGGCGTGGGTCTGGCGTGCGTTCGGCAGGTGTGGTTTGCCGGTCCGTTGGTCTCTCCCGAGCCATCCTCGGATGATCCCCATGTCCTTCCGCGCTCGCTCAGGCTGTAGTCCAAAGGCTTTTGCGACTTCGTCTGCAGTAACGCCCTTCGTGTGGAGGACGAGGTACGCAAGGAGCTCAACGTAGAAGGGACGACGATGCGCCATCTTGCGCACGTCACCCAACGTCCGGGCGCTCACCGGACCAAGAATAGTGAGGTTTGGGCCCATGAGTCGGGAGGCCTGCCAGCGGGCGACGTCCTCGTCGAGCTGAGGGTCCCGCTCCTGCACCTGCTGCGCAGCGGCCTCAGAGACCACCGGGGCGAGGCGCTCAACGTCCTTTGCAAGTGTGGCCGCGCGCGACTCGTATTCGTGGGCGGGCAATGGCAACAGTGATCGGTCGCCAGCAGGGCCGTCCGCTGGCCGTGCAACGGTCAGGCCCTGGTTCAGTGCCCCTGCCGTATCGACAAGCGAGTCAGATCCGCCTACCGGCATTGGCACGGTCGACGTCTCCCGAGTGATGTCGACCAGGGCCGCGCAAGCCCGTGCCTCGTCGGCAGTCAGGCTAGTGGCTGTGAGGTTCAGACCGAGCGGCTCGATGGAGAGCATGCCGGTCGAACTTAGGCGCAGCTCAGCGTCGTCGGTGGAATGATCGTCGCCGATGGTGATATCGGCAGCACCCGAGCGGCCCTCGTAGCTCGTGATGATCTTGGCGACCTGCCGTACGGCTTCGGCGTTGGATGGCACGGTCGAGGTGATCAGCGTCCGGAACTGGTCCGGCTCAAGCAAGGGATTCTCCGCCTCGAGGTCGGCGGCGAATTCGCCGAGTTCGTGGTTGTGCCGTCCCTCAACGCGCACGTCGTCGACAGCGGCCTCAGTGACGCGGACCTGGCAACCTTTCCGTGTTCGTACGACTCGGCCGAGGAGATGCTGGTCCGGGCAGACCTCGGCGAAGGCGAGAGCATCCTGGTCACCGGTGTCGCCGGAGGTGTGGGCAGCGCCCTCATCCAGCTGGCGTTGGTGCGCGGCGCGCGCGTCGTCGCCGTCGCCAGCGAGTCGAAGCGCGACCGCCTGCTTGCGCTGGGCGCGGAGCACTTCGTGCCCCGCGACGCCGCCACCCTTCAGGAGTCCGTGGAAGGCCTGGTTGGGGAGCAGGGGATCGACGTCGTCGCGGATGTCGTCGGCGGTGAGCTGTTCGGCCCGATCCTCAAGGTGCTCCGTCGGGGTGGGCGTTACACGACCTCCGGCGCGATCGGCGGGCCGACGACCGCGATCGACCTTCGTGACCTGATCTGGCGACGGCGCCAATCGGCTTGATGAGCCGCCGCCGCTGACCCGAAGCAGGGTCGACCTCAAGCGGGAGACGGCGTCGCGTGAGCCGCACACGCAGTTGTGGCGACCACGGTTGCGGTGGCGACGCTCCACCTCGCGATGACGATCCCACCAACCCCTGCTGCCAACTCGGCCACCACCACAGAGCCGGCTCGCCGGCGGCGAGCGTGCTGCGTGCCGGCTTGCCGGCCACCACGTCCCCGGACCGCCATGACCCCGGAACCTCCGGGCGCGGCCCCGATGTCACCGTGGTCCTGTCTGGCGGAACCTCTGCACCAAGCGCACTGGTGTGGAGGTCTACCGCCCTGGGCGGTGCGCAAAGAACTCCGACGAATACAGGCTGTTCGCCACTCTGGCCCAGACCTTCACCCACGTCGAGGCGCTCGACTGATCGTCAAGGTCGACGGCAGCATGATCGCGCTCTCTCGTGCCGACCCGAGCCACTGACGCACGGGTTGCCTGCTCAGGCGTGCGGCCTGCTGCCGCCCACCCAGCGAGGAACGATGACCAGGACCGAGACCACGAGTGTGGCCATCGCGATCCCCACGATGATGGAGGCCCGGCGATCGAGAACCACGTCGAAGACGAAGACCGCGGTCCCGGTGACCAGGCAGCCGATGAGCACCATCACGATCTGGGCCAACCAGTGGCCACCCATCACCAGCCGCTGCTTGCGTTGCCACTGGAACAGTCGCCGGTGCAGCGCAATGGGTGCCAACATCATCGTCGTGCACGAGGCTGCCAGAACAACCAGAGCCAAGTAGAGGACACGTTGCGGGCCATCGAGGTCGGCGAAGCGTTGCTGGAAGGGGAGGGTCAACAAGAACCCGCCCAAGATCTGTACGCCGGTCTGGAGCACCCGGAACTCCTGCAGCAGTTCGTTCCAGTTCCGGTCCGCCCGTTCCTCGACGGTCTCTTCGCGGCCGCTCCGCTCAGGCGTGGGCGTCACGGACGGCGCCGGCCTCGGTCGTGGCCGCCTCCGTCTTCAGCTCCCCACCCTGGTCCTGCCGGTGGGCCTGAACGAACCAGTGGAAGAGCTCGAGTTGCTCGACCTGCCCGGTGAGCGCGCGGTGTGGACATGGCGACGTGGTACCCGCATGCGATTGATTCATGCGGCCGGCGGCTGCCGCTCGCAGTCTGGGGTACCGGTCCCGCCCAAACCTCGACGGAAGGACTGCACAGCATGACCACTGAACAGGCCACGAAGCAGATCGCCGTGCTCGTCGCCGCGGAGGGGATCGAACAGGTCGAACTGACCGGCCCGTGGGACGCACTCGTGGCAGCGGGGTGGCAGCCCCGGCTGCTGTCTCCGGAGGCGGGGAGTGTGCAGGCCTTCCACCATCTCGACCCGGCGGACACCTTCCACGTGGACAGCACCGTGGGCGACGCCGACCCCGACGCGTACGCCGCCGCCATGCTGCCGGGGGGAGTGGCCAACGGCGACCAACTCCGCACGGACGAGGACGCTGTCGAGTTCGTGCGCTCGTTCCTCGAGGCGGACAAGCCGGTCGCCGCGATCTGTCACGCCATCTGGACGCTCGTCGAGACAGGTGAGCTGACGGGCAGGAGGCTCACCTCGTGGCCGAGCCTGCAGACTGATGTGCGCAACGCCGGCGGCGAGTGGGTCGACGAGGAGGTCGTTGTTGACCGGAATCTCGTGACCAGCCGCAAGCCGGACGACATCCCGGCCTTCAACCAGGCCCTGCTCGAGCAGCTCGGGGCGGTCTGATGGGACCGCGCTTCGGCTACTTCCTGTCCTGTGAGGAGTTCGGGCCCGAGGATCTGGTCGCGCAGGCGGTCAAGGCCGAGGCGGCCGGATTCGATTGCTTGTGGATCAGCGACCACTTCCATCCGTGGAACGACGAACAGGGACAGAGCCCGTTCGTCTGGTCCGTGATCGGGGCCCTGTCACAGGCATGCTCTCTGCCGGTCACCACGGCGGTGACCTGCCCGACCGTTCGGATGAATCCGGCGATCGTGGCGCAGGCAGCGGCCACCTGTGCGGTGATGCTGGATGGCCGCTTCACCCTCGGCGTCGGCACGGGCGAGGCGCTCAATGAACACATCCTGGGGGACGCCTGGCCCACGGTCGACATTCGTCTGGAGATGCTGGAGGAGGCAGTGGCCCTGATCCGCCGGCTGTGGACCGGCGAGTTCGTCAGCCACCGCGGGAGCCATTATCGGGTGGACACGGCGCGCATCTACACCCTCCCCGACGAGCCACCACCGATCTTCATGTCGGGATTCGGCCCGCAGGCCGTCGACGTGGCCGCACGCATCGCGGACGGCTACATCACGACGTCACCCGACACCGCGATGCTCGAGCGGTTCCGGGACAGGTCGGGCGGCAAGCCCGCTCAGGCCGGCACCAAGGTTGCATGGGCCCCGACAGCGGCGGAGGGACTGGAGATCGCCCACCGCGTGTGGGGCACCAGCGGCCTCCCCGGAGAGCTGGCCCAGGTGCTGCCGTCACCGCGCCACTTCGAACAGGCTGCGGAGCTGGTCACCCTCGAGCAGACCCGTGACAAGGTCACCTGTGGCTCGGACCCCGTCGAGCACGTGACCGCGCTGGCGCCGTACGTCGACGCCGGCTTCGAGGAGGTGTACGTCGCCAACATGGGCCCGCACTGGGCGGACATGATCGACATGTTCGGGGCCGAGGTGCTCCCCAGGTTGCGGGACCTCGGGCAGCCCGGGGCGGTCAGCGGGCGGGCAGCAGGGTCGAAGAATGCGTGACGAGCCGCGCACCGTCGAGGTCTGCCGAGCGGCGCTCCAGGAGGCGACCCGGCCGGGGACCGCCTAGGTGTGATGCCCAGCCAGGTTGTTCAATCTGGTGATGGGTGCGGCCTTCCCGATTGCTGAGTGGGGCCGATGGTGGTTGTACTGGTGGATCCATGATGGCAGGGCAGCGAGCCGGGCGTTCTCGGAGCTGTAGAACTTCTTGAATGCCCAGCCCTCGGCCAAGGTGCGGTGGAACCGTTCGATCTTGCCGTTGGTCTGTGGCCGGTAGGGCCTCGTCTTCTTCGGGGTGATGCCGAGTTCGGCGCAGGTGTTGCGCCACAGGTGTGACTTGTAGCAGCTGCCGTTGTCGGAGAGGACCCGCTTGACGACGACGTCACGCTCGGCGAACCAAGCAACCGCGTTCTTGAGGACCGCGGCCGCCGTTTCCTTCTTCTCGTCGTCGTGGGCCTCGACGTAGGCCACGCGGGAATGATCATCGATCACGGTGTGCAGGTAGCAGGTCCCGATCAGAGGCTGGTAGTGCTTGTTCTTGGGCCCACCGGTGCGTGCCGCGGTCGTGGAGCGGTTCTTGTCGCCTTGTTGCCTGCCGAGGTAGCGCCAACCTCCGCCGTCGGGGATCCGTCCGAGTTTCTTGACGTCGACGTGGATCATGTCGCCGGGCTTCTCGTGTTCGTAGCGGCGGATCGGTTCCCCAGTCGCGCGGTCGATGTGGGTGAGTCGGTTGAGCCGGCAGCGGACCAGGACCGCGTGCACGGTCGAGGAAGCCATGCCGAGCCGGTCGGCGATCTCGACCGGCCCAAGCCGCTGCTTCCAGCGCAGGTGCACGATTTTGCGTACCAAGGGCTGCGGGGTCCGGTTGGGCTGGTGGTGTGGGGCCGAGGACCGGTCGAGCATTCCGTCCGGGCCTTCGTCGCGGTAGCGGTCAGCCCACTTCTTTGCGGTCCGCCACGACACGTCGTAACGCTCAGCAGCACGGGCTGGTGGCCAGCCATGGTCGACGACCAAACGTGCTAGGCGGAGACGGGCGCGTGGTGTCAGGGCAGCGTTGGTGTGGGTAGCGTGGGACACGAAGACCTCCTGATGCGTGAGCGGTTCCTAGACAGCTCCACTCCACATCGGGAGGTCTTCACCCGTCTACGACATCAGATCGTGTCGTCACAACTTCTCGACCAACCTGACTGGGCATCACAGGGCTGCCGTCCACGGACGTGGTTCCAGCACGCGGTCGTCGTACACGATCGGAAGGTGGCCGAAGGTCAGGTGCCGAGTCGGCGGTGGGTGTGGGGAGGTGCGCATGCGATGCGCGGTACCCACCTTGTCGTCGGACCTGCCGGGCCGGCTGGCGGATCGCCCTCACCCGGTATGAGCGGGTGCGGTCGGGGTACAGGCATGTGGCGTCGAAGTCGCTGCGCCAGTGCGAATCGGCTTCGACGTCCAGGCAACACCACGGGTCGTAGACCTTCCCGGCAGCGCCTGCGCGCGACGCTGTCGAGCAAGTCTCGACCCGCTCCCTGATCGCGGAGCCCTCCCGTACGCCGTGTGAGGGCTCCGCGGTCCATGTCATGAGGACGGGGTTCCATGGTCCGGCTTCGGCGGGTGACATCACACGAGCCCGGCTGGACCCGGGGTCGCGCGTCGTGGTTCCGTCCACCTCGATGCGGAAGGGGAACGGCTTCCCGAGGCCGACGTGCGGAGGATCCGAGAGCTCGCCGTCCCGCCGGCCTGGCAGGACGTGTGGATCCACGGTGTTGGCTGCGACGGCCCTCGCCGAGAGTGACGAGTCCGGCGCGACCCGTCCTGGATCCACGTGCCACAGCTGGCAGTGGCCGCCACTTCGTCCCTGACCCGCACGCCGAGTCCCGGGCCGGCATACCGAGCACGGCGGTGGGTACCTACCTGCATGGCAAACCTCACGTGTCTCGTCCCGGAGCCCCTTGCTGCCAACGCCTCTCACCTCGCCGGGCTGTTGGCCGTGACGCCGTACCAAGCACCGGTTTGACCGTCGACGCATTGTCGGGATGGGGAGGAGGACGCATGCAGGGCACACCGACGTACGTCGTGGGCTCAGTGATCGTCGACGTCCAGGATGGCGATCGGGTCCAACCGGGTGATCTCGCGGGTGGCGAGGTCGACCATGACCGCCGTGTCCGCCGGGACCGGGGTCCAACCCGGCTGGTCCAGGCCGCTGGAGACGATCTCGAGCCCACTGACGTGCTCGCGGTAGTCCATCGCGAAGTACTCCGTGGTGTGACGTGGAGGAATCTCACCCTCGTCGTCGAACAGCTCACGCAGCGCCCGCAAGGGGGAGTCGGCGCGCGAGTTGATGTGGATCGCGAACATGTGGGTCGGGGTGAGCATCAGGGCGTTGAGACTGCACCGGGGGAACTTCTTGATCAGCGTGGACAGTGCCGTGGTCACGCCCACGGCCTCGTCACCGTGCTCCTCGACGCACTGGTGGACGAAGCGGAAGTAGCGTTCGCTGTCGGTGTCGCCGCGCAGCATCGATCGGGTCTCGGGAGTCAACAGGGCCTCGAGGTCGGCGATCGGGAAGATGTGCCCGTTGTGCGCGAAGGCTGCGTCGTGGGCGAAGAACGGATGCGTGTTCTCGGGTCGTACGTCGAGACCGCCCGATGCCCAGCGCAGGTGCACCAGCCCTGCCGAGGAGAGCGACTCACGCACCAGCAGGCCGTAGGTTTCGTCGATGTCTGCCGAGCGCGGCGAGCTGGATGTGCGGGTGGTGCCGTCCTGCGCGTGCCAGGCCATGCCCCAGCCGTCGGAGTGCACCGAGGTCAACGACGTGAAGGCGGCCAGGCCGTCCTCGCCGAGCAGATCGGCCACGGAGCGTGGGGACTGGGTGACATATCCGAAGAGGCGGCACATCTGGAGAGGATCCTTCCGGCGCGGGTGTGTCCCGAGCAACCGAGCCCGCCGGCGGACCGACCGAGCTGCGGCAGTTGGGAGACGCTGTGAACGAGCTTTCTGAGACCGGTACCCCGCTCGAGTTCAGGACAGTCGGGGTCGAGGAGGAGCTCCTGCTGGTGGACGCCGAGACCGGGGCACCCCGGTCGGTGGCCAGCCACGTGCTGCGGGTGGCCCACCAGCGCGGTGATACCGAGGCCGATGCGGACGATGTCGGGGGATCGGTCGGGCCGGAGCTCCAGGAACAGCAGGTCGAGACGGACACTCCTCCCGAGGAGGACCTCGGCCTGCTCGAGATCGAGATCGGCCGGTGGCGGGAGAAGGCGCGCGCGGCCGCCGCCGAGACGGGAACCCTCGTGCTGGCCAGCGGAACCACGCCGCTGCCGGTGCGGCCACGGACGTTCGACGACGAGCGCTACTCAGAGATGACCGAACGGTTCGGGTTGACCGCCAGCGAACAGCTCACCTGCGGCTGTCACGTGCATGTGTCGGTGACCTCGGACGACGAGGCGATCGGCGCCCTGGACCGGATCCGGGTGTGGCTACCGGTGCTGCTGGCGATCAGTGCCAACTCGCCGTTCTGGCAGGGGACCGACTCCGGCTACGAGAGTTACCGCTCGCAGGCGCTGACTCGCTGGCCCACGAACGGGCCGACGCACGTCTTCGGCAGCGGGCGGGCCTACACCGAGCACCTGCGACAGCTCACGGACACGGGAGTGCCGCTCGACGAGGGGATGGCCTACTTCGACGCGCGGCCCTCGCGCAGGTACCCCACCCTCGAGATCCGCGTCGCCGACGTGTGCCTGGACCCGAGGGACGCCGTCCTCGTCGCTGCGCTGGCACGGGCGCTGGTCTCCACGGGTGCCTCGGAGTGGCGACGGGGTGTGGAGCCGGATCCCGCCTCCGTCGCGGTGCTGCGGCTGGCGATGTGGCAGGCGGGCAAGCACGGCACCTCCGGTGATCTCCTCGACCCGGTCACCCACCGGCCGCGCGCGGCACACGAGGTCGTGGACTCCCTGGTCGCCCATGTGGCGACCGCGCTGGGGCCTCCCGGGGACCTGGATCGTGTCGAAGAGGGGGTGCGCCGCCTGTTCTCGCGTGGGACGGGGGCGGCCAGACAACGCAAGATCCTGGCCGAGGAAGGACGGCTCGACCGAGCGGTCCTGCGTCTGGCGCACCTGACGTGAATGGGCGCTGCCGATGCTGCCGTGGTTGACGACGAGCACGTGAAGCCGTGCGGGGAAGGTTGCGAATGACTGAGGACAAGCTCCGCGACTACGAGCGCAAGCGAGACACGGACTCGTCCGGCGAGCCCTCCGCCGGCGGCAGGAAGACGTCGCGGGGCACGCGCACGTCCTTCGTGGTGCAGCGCCACGACGCGAGCTCCCTGCACTTCGACCTCCGTCTCGAGATCGATGGCGTCCTGGTCTCGTGGGCGGTGCCCAAGGGGCCCTCTCTCAATCCGTCCGACAAGCGACTGGCCCACCGCACCGAGGACCATCCGCTCGACTACGTCGACTTCGAGGGTCGCATCGGCGAGGGGTACGGCGCGGGCACCGTCGTGGTGTGGGACACCGGAACCTTCGACAACCTCACCGAGGAGGACGGCGAGGAGGTGGCGCTCGCCCAGGCGTTGGACCACGGCCACCTGAAAGTGGAGCTGCACGGCGAGAAGCTCTCCGGTGGCTTCGCCCTGACCCACACCCGGATGGGCGGCGACGAGGCCAACTGGTTGCTGGTCAAGGTCGACGACGATGGCGCCGACCGTCGCCGGCGACCGACGTCGACGCAGAACGAGTCGGTGCTCAGCGGTCACATCAACGAGGACTTCGAGGGTGACGAGGGTTAGCCCATCCGGTCGAGCCGTTCGCCGGCGTGGCCGAGCGTCTGAGGACTCACTCGCACGTCAGTCCACGCGTCATCGTGGAGTTCGAGCGTGGTGGCCGGGAGAGCCGCTAGCTCAAGTGTTCCGGCGCCACGTCGGACTTGTGGCCGAGGTCGGAGCCGATCGGGGCACCACCGCCCTCCGAGGTGGCGTCGTCGCCGCTGGGCGGCTCCAGCCGGATCACCACGGACTTCGAGGTCGGGCAGTTGCTCCCGCGGGCGGTGGAGTCGAGCGGCACCAGTGGGTTCGCCTCGGGGTAGTAGGCCGCCGCGCAGCCGCGCGGGGTGTCGTACTCCACGATCCGGAACGAGGGCGCGGACCGCTCGGTGCCGTCGTCCCACTCGCTGACCAGGTCGACCATGTCGCCGTTCTCGAAGCCGAGCGCGGTGATGTCGTCGCGGTGCACGAAGACCACCCGCCGCCCGCGTGAGATCCCGCGATAGCGGTCGTCGAGGCCGTAGATCGTGGTGTTGAACTGGTCGTGGCTGCGCAGGCTCTGCAGCAGCAGACGCCCCTCGGGGACGTCGATCACCGCCAGCGGGCTCGGCGTGAAGATCGCCTTGCCGGTCTTGGTGGGGAACTCCCGCGAGTCGCGCGGCGGGTGGGGGAGGACGAACCCGCCCGGCCGGTCCACCTTCTCGTCGTAGGACGCACAGCCGGGAACGACGTGCGAGATCGCCCGACGGACATTGGTGTAGTCGGCGCGGTAGTCCGACCACGGCACGCTGGTGTCGTGGCCCAGGGTGGCCTGGGCCATCGAGGCGATGATGTCCACCTCCGAGCGCAGGTGCTCGCTGGCCGGCTCGAGTGGTCCGCGGGAGGCATGCACCGCCGACATGGAGTCCTCGACGGTGACCCGTTGGTCGATGCCACCGGTGCGGTCTCTCTCGCTGCGCCCCAACGCCGGGAGGATCAGTGCGCTGTGGCCGCAACGCACATGGGAACGGTTCAGCTTCGTGGAGACCATCACGGTCAGCTCCGCGTTCTGCATGGCCTTCTCGGTGACCACGGTGTCCGGCGCCGCGGAGACGAAGTTGCCGCCCATGCCGACGAACACCTTCGCCGTGCCGTCACGCAGTGCCCGGATCGAGTCGACGGTGTCGAGCCCGTTCTCCTGCGGCGGCTCGAAGCCGTACTCCTGCTGGAGTGCGTCGAGGAAGTGCTTCGGCACCTTCTCCCAGATGCCCATGGTGCGGTCGCCCTGCACGTTGGAGTGGCCGCGCACGGGGCACAGCCCGGCGCCGGGCCGCCCGATGTTGCCCTGCAGCAGCGCGACATTGGTGAACTCCTTGATCGTCGCGACCGCGTTGCGGTGTTGGGTGATGCCCATCGCCCAGCAGTGCACGGTGGCACCGGAGTCGATCAGCATCCGCGCACCGCGTGCGATCTCGGCCCGGTCGAGGCCGGTTGCGCGTTCGACCAGGCCCCAGTCGAGAGTGCGGATCTCCTTGGCCCAGTCGTCGAAGCCGGAGGTGTGCTGCACGATGAAGTCCCGGTCGAGCACGCCACCACCACGCCGCTCGTCTTCCTCGAGGAGCAGCAGCCCGAAGGCCTGCCACAGGGCCAGGTCGCCGTTGATCCGCACCGGCAGGTGCAGGTCGGCCAGGTGCGTGCCGACCCCGCTCAGCCCGCGCACCGTCTGAGGATTGTCGAACTTGAGCAGCCCCGCTTCGGGCAGGGGGTTGATCGCCAGGATCTTGGCGCCGTTCTTCTTCGCGACCTCGAGCGCGGTCAGCATCCGCGGATGGTTGGTGCCCGGGTTCTGCCCGCTGATCACGATCAGGTCCGCGTCGTAGATGTCCTGGAGCTGCACCGAGCCCTTGCCGATGCCGATCGCCTCCGCGAGCGCCACCGAGGTCGACTCGTGGCACATGTTCGAGCAGTCGGGCAGGTTGTTGGTGCCGAACTGCCGCGCGAACAGCTGATAGGCGTACGCCGCCTCGTTCGACGTCTTGCCGGACGTGTAGAAGATCGCCTCACCTGGGCTGTCGAGCCCGCGCAACGTGGTGCCGATCAGCGCGAACGCATCGTCCCAGCTGATCGGCTCGTAGTGCGTGGCGTCGCGTCGGCGTACCACCGGGTGCACGAGGCGCCCCTGATGCCCCAGCCAGAAGTCGGTGTGCCGCTCGAGCTCCTGGATGCTGTGCGTGGCGAAGAACTCCGGCGGCACGTGTCGGGTGGTGGCCTCCTCGGCGACGGCCTTGGCGCCGTTCTCGCAGAACTCCGCGGACTTGCGGTGCTCGGGTGCCGGGTCCGGCCACGCGCATCCCTGACAGTCGAAGCCGTCGACCTGGTTGAGCTTGAGCAGGGATCTGGCCGCGCGCAGTGGGCCCATGCTCGCCACGGTCCGTTTCAACGACACCGCGATGCCTGGGATGCCGACGGCGTAGTCCTTGGGGTGACGGACCCAGAGCTCCTTCTCGTCGATGTCCTTGATGGGACTCTTCCGGTTCTTTGACATGGGCCCGCGGTACCCAGTCGTGCCCTCGGCCATGCCGTACGACGACCGAGGCACGACCGCCGGCGCATGACGATCCGCGGCACGGGTACGGGAAGGCATGGAGATCGCCGTTCTCGCCATCATCATCGCCGACGAGCACACCGGGTGGTGAGCACCGCATCGACGCAGGCCGACCGGGTGACCGGTCTGCTGGACGAGCACGGCACCACCTTCGCCGAGGAGGCCGGCATCACCCTGCGCGACAAGCCGGCCCCGCTCTACCAGCTGCTGGTGCTCACCACGTTGTCCGCGACCCGCATCTCTGCCCAGATCGCAGTCGCCGCCGCTCGCGAGCTCTACACCGCCGGCTGGCGGACGCCGGAGAGGATGCGGGACGCGACCTGGCAACAGCGGGTCGATGCCCTGGGCCGCGGTGGCTACCGGCGCTACGACGAGAGCACGTCCACCGCGCTCGAGGAGGCCGCGAGACACCTCATCGACGAATACGGGGGAGACCTCCGCCGGATCAGGCCGGACTGCCACCGGGATCTGCCGCGCCTCCGCGACGCCTTGAGCGCCTTCCCGAGGATCGGCCCGACCGGCGCCGACATCTTCTGTCGGGAGGTGCAACGGGTCTGGCCCGAGGTCGCGCCCTTCTTCGACAAGCGGGCCCTGCGCGGGGCGTCGGCCTATGACCTGCCGACCGATCCGCGCAGGCTGGCCGATCTGGCGCCGCAGGGGAGGATCACCGAGTTCGCGGCCGCGCTCGCTCGGGTGGCCTGATCCCGGAGAGTCGACGTACGGCGCGGGCGCCCCCGGCCTCCGTGTGGTCTCCGACCGCGTGGGTACCGCTACGAGATGAGCGACAACGGGCACGTGGATCCTGATCGCGCCGCCGAGCGCAAAGGGCGCGTCCTGCGCAATCGGGAGAAGATCGGACGTGAGGTGGTCGCGGTCACCGTGGTCGGCGTCCTGGTCGTGCTGGGGGTCTTCTGGCTGATCGTCATGTGGCAGGGCTGACCGGTGGCCGAGCGCGCCGACGCTGGTCGGTCCGGACCGGCCCGGCAGGGAAGTGGCGGCACGGGCGAGGAGTCCCGGCCCACCGTCATCCTCGCGGGCGTGGCCAACCTCGCGATCGCCGTCGCCAAACTGACCGTCGGTACAGTCTCCGGGTCGGCGGCCATGCTCTCCGAGGCCGCCCACTCGGTGGCCGACACGATCAACCAGGGCTTTCTGCTCACGGCTCTGCACCGCAGCCGCAAGCCCGCGGACCGTGAGCACCCCTTCGGCTACGGCATGGAGCGCTACTTCTGGTCGCTGTTGGCGGCCGTCGGCATCTTCGTCCTGGGCGCCGGGTTCTCCGCCTACCAGGGGATCCGGGTGCTGATCGAGAACGAGCCGTCCGGCCCGCCCATGTGGTCGTACGTCGTCCTCGCCGTGGCGTTCCTCTTCGAGGGGACCTCGCTGGCGCGCGGCCTGTGGCAGCTGAGTCACGAAGCGAGCGAGCGAGGAGTGAGCAGCCGCGACCACTTGGCGCACGGGGCCGAGCCTGCGCTGCGACAGGTCGTCTACGAGGACGGCGTCGCGCTGATGGGGATCCTGCTCGCGGCCGGAGGGGTGGCCCTGGAGCACGCGACCGGGCAGCCGGTGTGGGACGCGGTCGCCTCCCTGGCCATCGCGGCACTCCTGATCTGGATCGCCGCGGAGCTGGGCCGGCAGAACCAGCAGCACCTGATCGGCAAGGCGATCGACCCGGAGGTCGAGCAGGGGATCGCCGCGGAGATCGAACGCACCCCGGGCGTCCAGGCCCTGCTGGAGCTGATGACGATGCGCCTCTCACCGGACGAGGTGCTGGTCGCCGCCCGCATCGACCTGGCCGAGGGTCCGACCAGCGACGAGTTCGAGCACGCCGCCGACGATCTCGACGCCCGGATCCAGGCACGCTACCCACAGGTGCGGCACGTCTTCGTCGACCCGACCAGCCCGGACGACGCACACGCACAGTAGGCCGAGCGTCACATGACCAGGTGCTGACGAGCCGGCGGTCCGGGGTACGCAGCAGGAGGCGTCAGTCACCGCGAAAGCCAGGGCGGGGTCGAAACGCCCCTCCTCACGCCCGGGGCGCGCTCTCGTCAGGACGTGGATCCTCGGTGCGGCCGCGGCCAGGTGCCGGCGGGAAGCGGGCGCCACGCTCGACGTCGTTGAGGTCGAGATGGTTGCGCATGTACTGCCCACTGGCGTCTGCCGGAGGTGTGTACTCCCACGGGGTCACGGTGCCGAGACGCAGCGCGGTGTCGACCAGGCGGCGCCGTGACTGGTCGGCGACGACGTCGTCGTAGAGGGCGTCGAGATCCCACTCGTCGGCGACCCTGCGGCGCAATGATGCGACGGCGCCGGCGAGCCCGGGCTCGTCGACGAGGTTCCGCCGCTCCAGCGGATCCGCGGCGAGGTCATAGAGCTGGTCGGGGTCGACGGGGGAGTGCACGAACTTCAGATCACCCTGACGAATCATCAGGATCGGGGCGATCGCACCCTCGCCGCAGTACTCGCCGACGACCTCACGGGGAAGGAGGTCCTGCGCCAGTGGCCGGTCACCACACAGATCAATCAACGAGCGGCCGGCCAGCGGCATCACACTGGGAGGTACGCCGTCACCGGCGAGCTCGGTGATCGTGGGCAGGACGTCGACCAGCGACACGGGATCGGCGACCCGCTTGGGCGCGAACCGGCCGGGCGCGTTGACGATCATCGGGATTCGGGCGGAGTCCTCGAAGAAGCTCATCTTGTACCAGAGGCCACGCTCACCGAGCATGTCACCGTGGTCGGCGAGCAGCACCACGATGGTGTCGTCGCGGACCTGCAGCGCATCCAGGGTCGACATCAGCCGCCCCGTCCACTCGTCGAGGTAGGAGATGTTGGAGTAGTAGGCGCGCCGCGCCCGCCGGGTGTCCTCGGCGGTGATCTCGACCGCGTCCATCGCGCTCAAGCGTCGGAGCCGCTCCGTGTGCGGATCGAGCGGCACGTCGTCGCGGCCGACCGTCGGCAGTGGGATGTCGACGCCGTCGTAGAGGTCCCAGTAGCGCGAGCGAGTGACGTAGGGGTCGTGCGGGTGGGTGAAGCTGACCACGAGCAGCCACGGTCGCTCGTCGTCGGCACGAGCCAGGTCGTGGAGCGCCCGGATGCCCTGGTGGCCGACCTCGTCGTCGTAGAGGAGCTGGTTGGTCACCTCGGCGGTGCCGGCCTCCTTGACGGAGTCCATGTTGTGCATCCACCAGTCGATGCGCTCGTCGGGCTGCAACCAGTTGGGGGTCCACCCGAAGTCCGCCGGATAGATGTCGGTGGTGCGCCGCTCCTCGAAACCGTGCAACTGGTCGGGCCCGACGAAGTGCATCTTGCCGTCCAGAACGGTGCGGTAGCCGGCGAGGCGTGCGTAGTGGGCCAGCGTCGGCTGCGTGCTCGGCATGTAGGCAGCGTTGTCGTAGCCGCCGGTCCCTGAGGGCAGCTGCCCCGTCATCATGCAGTAGCGCGCCGGGGTGCACAGGGGACTGTTGGAGTAGGCCGCGTCGAAGACAACCCCGGTGCGTGCCAAATGGTCGATGGTCGGGGTGACGGTCACCGGATTGCCGTAGCAGCGCAGTGCCGACGGTGCGACCTGGTCGAACATGACGACCAGGACATTCGGCTGCGACTGACCCGTTCTGCCCTCCATGATGCGAGTGTGCCACCTCGTAGTCGTGGCGGCGACCGCGTCACCGACGTGCACGACCCTCGGGTCGCCCTGGACATGGTGCGCAGTGCGGCCACGTTCACCCCGTGGAACAGACCCCCACGATGAAACGACTGTCGCTCTCGTCTCTCGGGACCACTCCCTAGACTCCGGGCATGGAGAGCCACACGGAGCCGGGGCGACGCCGGCTGCGGGTGACGGTCGGCACGGCCGCCCTGGGCGCAGTGCTGCTGGCGGTCTCGCTGCGGATCGAGCCGGGCAGCGCCTGGTTCTATCCCTCCACGCTCGCTCTGGCCGCCGTGTGGGCCGCGGGAGCCTGGGCATCCGGCCCGTTGCACCTGGGCCGGGTCGGCGCCGAGCGCCCTGTGCTGCCTGCGCTCGTCGTCGGTGGCGGCCTGTCGCTGGTGTTCGTGACCGGGGCACTGGTGATCCGTGAGCTGCCGGTGCTCGCCGACCGGGTGGCCGCCGTGCTCGAGTACGCCGCGCAGGGCTCCGTCCCGCTGGTGCTCACGGTGACGGTGGTCAACGGGGTGGCCGAGGAGATGTTCTTCCGTGGTGCGCTCTACGAGGCCGTGCCGTGGCATCCGGTGCTGGTCACGGCCGCGGCGTACGCACTGGTCACGTTGGTGACCGGGAACCCGATGCTGGCCTTCGCGGCTCTCGTGCTCGGTCTCGTGGTCGGTCGCCAGCGACAGATATCCGGCGGCCTGCTCGCGCCGGCGATCACCCACGTCACCTGGTCGGTGACCATGCTCTACGTGTTGCCGTGGCTGTTCTGATCCCCTTCACTCACCGTCGGCCAGCGCCCGGCGTACGGCCTCGGCGTAGGTCAACGGCTCGCCGGGCACGACGTCCCTGATGGAGTGGTCGGTGACCACGACCTCGGTGCCCATCGAGTCGATGAGGTTGCGCCCGGTCGTGACGTCCACGTCGGTCACCAGCGCCAGCCAGTACGACGACAGGCGCGGCGTGAGCAACGGCACCGGAAGGATCGGGAGCGGGCGCCCCTGCACCCGGGCCACCACCTGGAGCATCTCGAGATAGGTGAGCTGGTCGGGGCCACCGATCTCGAAGATCCGGCCCAGCGCGGACTCCTGGCCGATGACACCGGCCAGGTAGCGCACCACGTCGTCGATCGCGATCGGCTGCGTGCGGGTCGAGACCCACTTGGGCACGACCATGGCCGGCAGTCGCTTGACCAGCTGGCGGGTGAGCTCCCACGAGATGCCGCCGTCGCCCACGACGATCGCGGCGCGCAGCACGGTGACCGGCACTCCCGCCTCGCCGAGCAGCTGCTCGACCTCGCGGCGGGAGCGCAGGTGCGCCGACAGATCGGCGTCCTCGGCACCGAGTCCACCGAGGTAGACGATCTGGCGTACGCCGGACGCGGCGGCCACGGCGCCGAACGTGCGTGCGGCGTCGGCGTCGCGCTTCTCGAAGTCGGGACGGTCCAGGGAGTGCACCAGATAGATCGCGACGTCGACGCCGGTCAGGGCGGCGGCCAGCGAGTCGCTGTCGGCGACGTCGCCGAAGACGGCTTCACCCGCGCCGGCGTACTCCTCGGGTCGTCGGGTCATGGCGCGCACCTCGTGGCCGGCCTCCACCAGCACCGGCGCCAGGCGCCGGCCCACGAAGCCGGAGGCGCCGGTGAGCAGGACGGTCGTGTCGTCGTCGGTCATGCGACCCAGCATGGCGGATGCGCACCGCCCGCGACCACGCCTCGCGTGATGAGGCGTTGAGTGAGTCCGACATCCGTGGCAGGGTCGAAGGTCCAGCAGCCGAACCTCTCGGGAGGACTCCCATGCTCGTCAGACTCGCCGTGGCCGCGCTCGCCACACTGGTCATGGCCGCTCCGGCAGCCAGCGCCGTACCGGTCTCCGCGTCGTCGCCTGACGATCCGGAGTTCTCCGCGTCGGTCACCACCGTGTCGGAGGAGTACCGCGACCGGATGATCGGCGTCTCGTGGGAGGAGGGCTGCCCGGTGCCGATCGACGATCTGCGGATCATCGAGATGAACTACTGGGGCTTCGACGGCACGGTCCACGACGGCGGGCAGCTGATGGTGCACAAGGACGTCGCCGACACGGTGGTCACGGTGTTCAGCGAGATGTTCGACGAGGAGTTCCCGATCCGGGGCATGCAGCTGATCGAGGAGTACGACGGCTCCGACGACGCGTCGATGGCCGCCGACAACACGTCGTCGTTCAACTGCCGTCCGATCACCGGCAGCCCGGGCAGGTTCTCGATCCACTCCTACGGCAAGGCGATCGACATCAACACGATCGAGAACCCCTACGTGAAGGGGGACCTTGTGCTGCCGCCGGCCGGCGCGGAGTTCCTCGACCGCGACGACGTCCGGCCCGGCATGATCACCAAGAACGACCCGGTCGTGAAGTCGTTCAAGAAGCGTGGCTTCGACTGGGGCGGCAGCTGGCACTCGCTGAAGGACTACCAGCACTTCGAGGCCAAGAAGTCCTGAGCACGCGCGGCGCGTGACGGTCGGGCACACTGCACGCGTGCCCTCAACGATCGCCCGACTGCTCGCCGACCCGCCCGACCTGCCGGTCGTCGCGGGGTTGCCGGCGATCGCCGAGGCGCTGGCCGGGCGCGGTCTGGCCGTCGTGCACGCGCCTCCCGGAACGGGCAAGACCACGCTGGTGCCACCGTGCGTGGCAGCCGGGGTCGAGGGCCGGGTCGTGGTCACCCAGCCGAGTCGGATCGCGGCCCGCGCCGCCGCTCGACGCCTGGCCGGGCTGCTCGGCGAACGTGTCGGCGAGACCGTCGGGTACGCCGTCCGCGGTGATCGCCGGGTCAGTCCGAGCACAAGGATCGAGGTCGTCACGACCGGGCTGCTGCTGCGCCGGGTCCAGCGCGATCCGGCGCTGCCCGGCGTCGACGCGGTGATCCTCGACGAGGTGCACGAACGGCACCTCGATGCCGACCTGGCTCTGGCCCTGCTGATCGACCTCCGGCGGAACCTGCGCGAGGATCTACGCCTGGTGGCGATGTCCGCGACGATCGAGGCCGAGCGGACGGCGGCCCTGGTGGGCGGTGTCGAGCCGGCGCCCGTGGTCAAGGTGCCCGGGGCCCTGCATCCCGTCGAGCAGGTCTGGTGCCCGCTGCCGGCGGGCCAGCGGCGCACCGACGACCGCGGCATCACCCCGGCCTTTCACGACCACGTCGCCGCGACCGTACGGCGAGCGCTGGCCGAGCACGACGGTGACGTGCTGGTCTTCGTGCCCGGTGTCGCCGAGGTCGATGCGACCGTACGTCGACTCAGCGGCGCCGGTGTCGACGTACATCCCCTGCACGGACGACTGCCGTCCGCCCAGCAGGACCGCGCACTCACCGAGGGACCGTTGCGTCGCGTGGTGGTCTCCACCGCGGTCGCGGAGTCGTCGCTGACCGTGCCCGGCGTGCGCGTGGTCGTGGACGCCGGTTTCTCCAGGGAGCCTCGCACCGACCATCGCCGCGGCCTGGCCGGGCTGGTCACCGTCGCGGTGAGCCGGGCCTCGGCCGAGCAACGAGCGGGTCGAGCCGGACGTCTCGGCCCGGGTGCCGTGCTGCGCTGCTGGTCGGAGGCCGACCACTCCCACCTGGCGGCGCATCCCGAACCCGAGATAGCCACCGCCGACCTCACC
Source organism: Nocardioides jensenii JCM 1364 = NBRC 14755 (assembly GCF_001552535.1). Classification (GTDB taxonomy): domain Bacteria; phylum Actinomycetota; class Actinomycetes; order Propionibacteriales; family Nocardioidaceae; genus Nocardioides; species Nocardioides jensenii. The sequence goes on from NZ_BCRJ01000028.1 coordinate 87,262, forward strand.
TCGTTCGCCCTCGAGGTGGCGCGATGGGGGAGTCCCGACGCTTCGGGACTGGCCCTGCTCGACCCGCCACCGCCCCACGCGATGGCCACGGCGAGATCCGTGTTGCGTGAGCTGGGTGCCGTCGACGATGAGGGTCGCGTCACCCGACGCGGCCAGCGGATCGCCGACGTCCCCGCCGATCCGCGGCTCGCCCGGGCCCTGATCGACGGCGCGCCCCTGGTCGGCGTACGCCGAGCCGCTGAAGTGGTCGCCATGCTCGCCGAGGGAGTGCGCGCACCCGGGGGAGACCTGGTCGCAGCCCTCCGCTCCCTGCGCGGCGGCGGGCGAGACCACTCCGGCTGGGCAAGCCAGGTTCGACGCCTGGAACGCCTGGTCGAGGGCGGACCGACAGAGTCGACACCGGGAACCCTCACCGACGACGTCGCCGTCGGCCTCGTGATCGCCCTCGCCCACCCGGACCGGATCGCCCGCAAGCGCAGGGGAGCGACCACCTATCTGATGGTCTCGGGCACCGGCGCCGAGCTGGATCCGCGCGACCCCGGCCCGCTGTCCGGTCTCGAATGGCTGGCGGTGGCCGATGCCGACCGACGGCCTGGCCGGCGCGAGGCCACGATCCGCTCGGCGGCGCCACTGACCGAGGACCTCGCTCTCGAGGCGGCGGCTCCGCTGTGGGTCGAGACCGAGGACGTCAGCTGGAGCGATGGCCGTGTGCTGGCCCGACAACGCACGCTCCTCGGGGCCATCGAGCTCACCTCGGTGCCGCTTGCCGATCCGCCGCCCGACCTGGTGGCGGCAGCGATCCGGGACGGCCTGGCCGTCGACGGGCTCGAGGTGTTCACCTGGTCGGAGTCGGCTCGCTCGCTGCGAGCCCGACTCTCCTTCCTGCACCGGTCGCTCGGTGATCCGTGGCCCGACGTCAGCGATGACGCGTTGACCGAGAATCTCCAGTCCTGGTTGGGATCTGAGCTTGCCCGGGTGCGCGGCGCGAAGGACTTGCGACGCGTCGACGTGACGAGCGCACTCCGCCGGCTGCTGCCGTGGCCCGCGGCCGGCCGGCTCGACGAACTCGCCCCAGAACGCGTCGACGTCCCCAGTGGGTCCACCATCCGGATCGACTACGAGGCCGAGCAGCCGGTGCTCGCCGTACGCCTCCAGGAGGTCTTCGGCTGGTCGTCGGTCCCAACGCTGGCCGGCGGGCGAGTGCCGTTGCTGCTGCACCTGCTCTCCCCGGCCAGCCGCCCGGCTGCGGTCACCGCCGACCTCGACTCGTTCTGGGACAACGGCTACCCGGGGGTGCGGGCCGACCTACGGGGTCGCTATCCCAAGCATGCCTGGCCCGACGATCCGCGCACGGCACAGGCCACCCGGCGTACCAAGAAGGCTGGCAGCTGAGGACCTTGGTCCCGTGGGAAGCGGGCACGGCAGGCGTATGTTCGACGTGTGGCCGCACGACGTCATCGGGGGCCGGGATTCAGCGCCACGCAACTCGCACTGGCCTGATGGCCGGAAAGGTAAGTCCCATGTCTGTGTCCACCACGATGGTCTGGTTTCTCTGCACGACGGTTGCCGTCACGTCGCTGCTCGCGATCGGCATGCTGGTCGCCGTCCACAGCTACGACAAGCATCGTTAGGACCGACCGGCAGGCTGCTTCCCGATCGTTCGCGCGTGAACCTGGTTGCCCCGGGCCCGGCGACCGACGCCGCCCGGTAGGCTCACCCGCCGAGGGGCGGTAGCTCAGTCGGTTAGAGCAGAGGACTCATAATCCTTGGGTCGTGGGTTCGAGCCCCACCCGCCCTACTCGGGCACGACGGAAGGCACGTGGTGGATCGCCGGCACCAGCCAGATGCATGCGATCCACCCGGTTGCCTCCTGATCAGGGACGGAGCCCTATCGCCCCAGCGTCTCAGCCAGTGCCCCCAGCAGCAGCACGACCGCGTCCGGGCGGGCGTTGGGGCCCATCAGGCCGATCCGCCACACCGATGCGGCGAACTCGCCGGCCCCACCGCCGATCTCGATGTCGTAGCGCTCGAGCAGCGTGCGTCGTACGGCGGCGGAGTCGACCCCGTCCGGGACGCGCACCGTGGTCAGGTCGGGCAGCCGCGAGCCCTTCTCCGCGAAGAGCTCGAGGCCCATCGCCTCGAGCCCGTCCTGGAGCGCTTGACCGGCGGCCGCGTGCCGCGCCCAGACGTTCTCCAGGCCCTCGTCGAGGATGCGGCCAAGTCCCGCGTGCAGTGAGCTGACCATCGCCACCGGCGCGGTGTGGTGGTAGGTGCGCCCACCGCCCTTCGCGCCGGCCTCGCCGACGTACCCACCGAGCAGGCCCAGGTCGAGGTACCACGACTGGGGCCGCTCCACGCGCCGGGCAAACGCGCGGTCGTTGATGGTGAAGGGGGCAAGCCCGGGCGCGACGCCCAGGCACTTCTGGGTGCCGGCGTAGCCCACGTCGATGCCCCAGTCGTCGGCCCGCAGCTCGATGCCTCCGATCGAGGTGACCGCGTCGACGACGAGGAGGGCGTCGGTGGAGGCGTGGACCGCCTCGCCGAGCGCTGCGATGTCGGAGCGGACGCCGGTCGACGTCTCCGCGTGCACCGCGGCCACGATCTTCGGGGAGGGGTGGGCGGCCAGCACCCGTTCCGGGTCGACCGGGGTGCCCCAGGTGTGCTCGACCGGGACCACCTCGGCGCCGCAGCGGCCGGCAACGTCGCACATCCGCTGGCCGAAGAGGCCGTTGACGGCGACCACGACGACATCGCCGGGGTGCACCGTGTTGACGAAGGCCGCCTCCATGCCGGCTGACCCGGTCGCGGAGAGGGGGAGCGTCCGCGCGTTGTCGGTGCCCCACGCCTCACGCAGCCGGTCGCAGGTCTGGTCCATGATCGTGAGGAATTGCGGGTCGAGGTGGCCGAGCAGCGGTCGAGCCAGGCCCTCGGTGGCCTCGGGGTAGGGGTTGGTCGGTCCGGGGCCGAACAGGTGGCGCTGGACGATCGATGTCATGTGTTCTCCTCTGTCGGACTGCGACTACAGCACTGCGACTACAGCACGGCGCCCGGGTTCAGGATGCCGTCGGGATCGAGGGCGTCCTTCACGCGCCTGGTCAGGGCCATCACGTCGGCGCCGAGCTGGTCGGGGAGCGCGCCCTTCTTCGCCCGCCCCACGCCGTGCTCTCCGGTGATGGTCCCACCGAGCGCGATGGCGAGCGCCATCACCTGGTCGAACGCGGTGCGGGCCCCGGTCACGGAGGCGGGGTCGGCGGCGTCGTAGACGACGATCGGGTGGGTGTTGCCGTCGCCGGCGTGGGCCACCACGGCGATCTCGACACCGCACCGCTCGGAGATGTCGGCCATGCCGTCGATCAGGTCGGGGAGCAGCGGGACCGGGACGCCGACGTCTTCGAAGAGCACGCTGCCGCGGTACTCCAGAGCCATGAAGGCGTTGCGACGTGCGGAGACGAACAGGTCGGCCTCGTCGGCGTCGGTGGTGGTGAAGACCTCGGTCGCCGACTCCTCCTCGCAGCACCGGCGGATCACGTCGATCTCGGCCTCGCAGGATGCGCCGTGGGCGTCGGACTGCGCGATCAGCAGCGCCCCGGTCGACCGGTCGAGTCCGTGGGAGCGCCAGTCCTCGACGGCGTTGATCGTTGCGTTGTCCATCAGCTCCAGCATCGAGGACCTGACCCGGTTGCGGATCGCGACCACGGCCCGCGACGCGGCGGTCATCGTGGGAAACGAGCTGACCAGTGTCGCCCCCGCCCGCTGCGCAGGGATCAGCCGCAGGATCGCGCGGGTGATGATGCCGAGAGTGCCCTCGCTGCCGACGAAGAGCTTGAGCAGGGAGAGCCCGGCGACGTCCTTGATCTGCTTGCCGCCGAGGGTCACCAGCGTTCCGTCGGCGAGCACGACGTCCATCCCGAGGACGTAGTCGGTCGTGACGCCGTACTTCACGCAGCACAGGCCGCCGGCATTCGTGGCCAGGTTGCCGCCGATCGAGCAGATCTCGAACGACGACGGGTCAGGGGGGTACCACAGTCCGTGCTCGGCCGCGGCCCGCTTGACCTCGACGTTGAGGGCGCCCGGCTCGACGACGGCGACCTGGCAGGCCGGGTCGATCTCGATTGCGCGCATCCGGTCCAGCGAGATGGTGATCCCGCCGTCGACGGCCGAGGAGCCGCCCGACAGTCCGGTCCCGGCGCCGCGTGGCACGACGGGTGTCCGGTGGGCGGCCGCCCACCGGACCGCCTGCTGCACCTGGCCGGCCGTCTCGGCGCGGACCACGGCGAGGGGCACCCCGGCCGAGCCGTCCCGCGCGAAGTCCTCGCGGTACTTCTCGACCTCGGCTGCACCGGTCACCACCACCCCTGGGGGCAGCGCGGCAACCAGCTCGGCGACGGTGTCGACCTCCATGGGCACGAGTGTGCCAGTGATCGGGCCAGGTCAGGCTCGGCAGGTGCGCCAGTTGCCCAGTCGGGCACCCTTCGCGGCCGCCTGCGCGTTGCGGTAGCTGCGGGTCAGCTGGAACGGCTTGCCGGCGTAGACGTAGACCTTGGCGAACCCGCGGCGCACCTGCACGCGGTTCATGTCCGCGCCGGAGGACGCCTTGACGACGTAGCGGAGGTCGCGGCCGTAGCGGTCGGCGTAGGCCTGGGTCGGGTCGGAGCGCAGCCGCACCTTGGTGCCGACGGGCAGCAGCTTCTTCAGCGACCTCGAGGCGGCCGGGCCGCCGCACTGGACGCCGCCGTAGACCTCGGGGGTGTTGATGCCGATGAACCGCACGGTCCGGCGACGGCCGTTGCCCAGGCGCACCTTGACCGTGTCACCGTCGATGACCTTGGTGATCCGGGCGAGCTGGCGGATCACGGCCTTTGGCTTGGGCTTCGTGGTGCCGGTCTCGCCGGAGCCGGTGCTGCCGCAGGGGCAGGGCAGCGACTCGCACGCTCGGCCGTCGTTGTCCGAACCGTCCAGGCGGTGCGGGTCGGCAGCGGGGTTGTGGTTCTCGAAGAACGTCTGCGCCGCCCGCTGGGTCGAGAAGTCGGAGCAGTCCAGGTCGCCGAGCGCGTACGACGGCGCGGCCAGCGAGAGTGCGCCGGCGACCAGCGCCAGCGCGAGCAGGAAGGGTGCAAGGACAGTGCGCAGCATGGAGTTCCCCCAGAGACGAATCGAAGACGTTGCCAGGAGACTAGGTAGCCGCTGTCGCCGTTCGCAGCACAACGAGGTGTCGATGCCCCGTGCGGGCCACGGAGTCTGACCGATCGGTTGCCGGGGTGGGTCAGAACTCGTCGTCGATCAGGTAGGTGCCGTCGTCGTAGGTCAGCTGGAGCTGTACGTCGTCGCTGCGGTTCTTGCCGGCCTTCATCGTGTAGTCGACGTGATAGCTGATCACCAGCGACTCGGGGTCCGCGACGATGTCGGAGACGCGGGCCTGCGCGATGGTGCCCCAGAAGCTCGTGTAGGACCCGAAGCCGTTGCTGGCGTCCTGGAACTTCGGGGTGAGCATCTCCCAGTTGCTGCCCGGGTCGGAGGTGACCGTGTCGAGATAGGACGTGATGAACTGCGACATCCCGTCGGCGGTCGGCACGTCAGTCGCCGTCTCGGACCCGGTGTCGGTCGACGTACTGCCTGTGGTCGTGTTGCCCTTGGGGGAGTCGTTGTCGCGGGTCGCCAGCCAGCCCCCGACCCCGGCAAGGGCCAGGACGAGGAGCACCACGGCCACGACCGCGGCCCACGGCTTCTTGCGCGGCCGCGCCGTGTGCGTCGGACCCGACTGCCGAGGGGGAGGCGGCTGGGTCTGGGGGATCACCGCGGTCTCGTGAGCGGCCGGCGGTGAGACCGGGGCCATCGACACGGGCAGCGGGGGCGGTACGGCCCGACCCGCTCCGGCCTTGAGGAAGTCGGCCACCTGCTGCGCCGTCCATCGCCCGGCCGGGTCGCGGTGCATGGTGGCCAGCAACAAGGGCGCCAGCCACCCGGCGCGGTCGGTGCGCGGAGGCTCCTCGTGCACCAGACGGTAGAGGGCGCCGATCAGGTTCTCGGTGGTCTCGTAGGGCGGCGCGCCGGTGACCGCGTGGAAGACCGTGGCGCCCAGGGACCACACATCGCTCGCCGGAGTGGCGCCGGCGCCCGAGGCCACCTCCGGTGCCAGGTAGGCCGGGGAGCCGGTGACCATGCCGGTCTGGGTCAAGGTCGGGTCGTTGCGGGTCCGGGCGATCCCGAAGTCGCCCAGCTTGACCCTCCGGTCGGCGGTGACCAGCATGTTCCCGGGCTTGATGTCGCGGTGCACGATGCCGGCTCGGTGAGCAGCCGCGAGAGCGATCGCGGCCTGCCCGACCAGATGGGCGGTCTCGTCGGGGTCGAGGGATCCACTGCTGCGGATGACGTCGCCCAGGTTCCGCGAGACGACGTACTCCATGACCAGCCAGTGGTCGTGACCCTCGGTGACGAGGTCGTAGACCGCGACCACGTGCTCGTGGTTCAGCATCGCCGAGACCCGCGCCTCGCGACCGACGCGTTCGAGATCGGCGCCGTCGGTGCCCGGCAGCAGTCCCACCCGCTTCAGCGCGACGTCGCGTCCGAGTACGACGTCCCGGGCCAGCCAGACCGCACCCATGCCCCCGCGTCCGATCTCGCGATCGAGCTCGTAGCGACCAGCAATCAGTGTGCCCACAGGACCTCCTTCCCTCGGCTTCTGCGGATCCTATTCCGCGGGTGTGCATGCACCGCCTCCGACGGCGGGGCTCATCTCGTCATCGGAGGGTGCGGTCAGCCGATGACGACGAACTCGTACTCCGGCCCGAACGGGTCGGTGCCGCGTTGGAGGCCGTCGCGGAAGGTCAGCTCCACCGGCTCGAGGTGCAGCGCAACCGCAGCAGTGGACTGGATGCTCACCATCAGCTGGTCGTTGCCCAGCCGCAGGCTGTTGCCCTCGGCGGGGATCACGTCGTCGCAGAACCTGTCGGGCGCGGTGGTCTGCGAGATCGCGCCGTCGCGGCAGATCCAGGCCTCGACCTCGAGGCCGTCGGCGTCCAGACCGTTGGTGGAGTCGCCGGCCGTGCGGAACGCCGCCTTGCTGATCGCCAGCTCGCGGTCGACCGAGCCGTCGACCGTGACCCCGACGTAGACCCGCTGCTCCACCTTCGCTGACGCGGTCACGGTGCGGTCGGCGAGTGGAAGGGCCGCCGGATGACCCATCCACCAGAGGCCGACGGCCACGAGCACGAAGAGCACCGGCAGCCACAGCCACGCCACCCAGCGTCTCCGCGCGACCACGAGGCCACCTGGGGTCGGCCCCGCAAGAGTCTGCATGCGGACAGATTAAGGGGAACCGCCGGTTTTGGCCCGGTTTGGGGTCGGGGGAGACGATTGTCTTGACGATTTCCCTCGTCAACCGCTCTACTTCCTCCTACCAAGGAAGAGGTGTCGCCATGTTGAGGTTCTCGGGCTCCGGTGTGACAGACGTGGGTCTCGTGCGCGACCACAACGAGGATTCCGCCTTCGTCGGCCCCTACCTGGCCCTGGTCGCCGACGGGGTCGGAGGCGCCGCCGCCGGCGAGATCGCCTCGGCCACCACGACGTACGCCGTCTCGGCGCTGGCGCTCGGCCGACCCGACGCCGACCCGCGTGAGGTCCTGCGCGAAGCGGTCGCGTTGGCCCGCGTCCAGCTGCTCGAAGGCGTCACCCACGACGTACGCCGTGCCGGCATGGCCACGACCCTGACCGCGGTGGCCACCGACGGTTCGCGTGTCGCGCTGGCCCATGTCGGCGACTCCCGTGCCTACCTGGTGCACGAAGGGAGGTTGGCACAGCTCTCCAGCGACCACACCTATGTGCAGCAGCTGGTCGAGCAGGGGCACCTGACCACCGATCAGGCGCGGGTGCACCCGTGGAAGAACGTCGTGCTGCGGGCCCTGCCCGGCAGCGATGTCGGAGAGGTCGAGGTCGCGGACGTTCTCGAGCTCGACGTCGCCCCGGGTGATCGGCTCCTGTTGTGCAGTGACGGGCTGAGCGACCTCGTGACGGATGACCAGTTGTCCGAGGCGCTCGCACTGGGCGATCCGCAGTCCGCCGCCGCCACCCTGGTGGAGGAGGCCCTGGCCGCCGGCGGGGTCGACAACATCACGTGTGTGGTCCTCGATGTGGTCGATGGTCCGCGGGTCGTGGGGGACGGCGTCCTGCTCGGCGCGGTTCGTGACCTGCACAACGTCGTGAATCCGTCCGCGGTCCAGACTCCCTGAGCCGCTCCCGCGTCGGGTTGTCGGCCGCTCCGTCGGCCGGGTCGCGGCAATGTTGGGCGTTCCGCTGGTCTTCCGGGGCAACATGGGTCACAATGGCTTCATAACTACACATGTGTCACTTGTGTGATTTCATCTCGCATTGTCGTAGACCGCTGGGGAAGGCGTATCTCGACGCCTGAGATGGAGGAGGTCACAGTGACCACGACTGCAACGCGCACCAACACCCAGACGACGAGGGGAATCCTCTTCGTCCACTCAGCGCCGTCCGCACTGTGCCCGCACATCGAGTGGGCCGTGGGCGGCGTACTCGGTGTTGCCGTGAGCCTGGAGTGGACCCCGCAGCCTGCCCAGGCCGGGACCTACCGGGCCGAGCTCTCCTGGACCGGAGACGCCGGCTCGGCCGCAGCTGTCGCCTCGGCACTGCGCGGCTGGAACCATCTGCGCTTCGAGATCACCGAGGAGCCGACCTCGAGCACCGAGGGCGCCCGCTACTCCTTCACGCCCGAGCTCGGCGTCTTCCACGCGGTGACCGGCCTGCACGGGGACATCATGATCCCCGAGGACCGGCTCAAGGCAGCCGTCGTCAAGGCGGCCCTGGGTGACACGACGATCCTCAACGAGGTCGACAAGCTGCTCGGCAAGCCGTGGGACGACGAGCTCGAGACCTTCCGTCACGCCGGAGACGGCGCTCCCGTGCGCTGGCTGCACCAGGTCGTCTGACCCGCGAGAGCGAGTCCATGGAGCGCACGGTCAGGTTCCTGCGACGCAACCTGGCCTGAGCGGGCTGAGCGCCCGGGTGCTCACCAGGGATAGAACGGCGGCATCTCCGAGGCCTTGCCGGTGAACGTGGGGTCGCGCTTCTCGAGGAACGAGGCGACCCCCTCCTTGCCGTCCGCCCGGGAGGTGTAGAACATCGCCAGCGAGTCCACCTCGTGTGCCGCCATCGGATGTGCGGCGGCACTGTTGCGGTACATCATCTGCCGGGCCAGCGCGACAGCGACCGGCGAGCGGTTGTCGGTGAACTTCCGGGCCAGGGCGTAGGCCGCCTCGAGCAGCTCGTCGGCCGGGTGCACAGACTTCACCAAACGTCCTTCGCGGGCCTCTTCGGCGGTGAGGATGTCGGCGGAGTAGACCCATTCCAGTGCCTGGGAGATGCCGACGATGCGCGGCAGGAACCACGTCGAAGCGGCTTCCGGGGTGATCCCGATCTTGCCGAAGACGAAGCCGATGCGGGCCTTCTCGGAGGCCAGGCGCACGTCCATCGCGCACACCATGGTGGCTCCGATGCCGACCGCGGCACCGTTGATCGCGGCGATCACCGGCTTCTTGCACTCGAAGATGGCCAAGGTGACCCGACCGCCGGTGTCGCGGACGCCGTCGTGGATCGCCGGGTCGTCCCGCCGCTCCCGCATGTCGTCGAGCGTGGGTTCCTGGGTCTCGTCGAGGCCGAAGACGTTGCCCTCACGGGTGAGGTCCATGCCGGCGCAGAACGCCTTGCCGGCCCCGGTGACCACGATGGCGCGTACGTCGTCATCGTCACTGGCCCGCCGGAATGCCGCCTCGAGCTCATCGGCCATCGTCACCGTGAACGAGTTCATCTGCTCGGGCCGGTCCAGGGTCAGCGTCAGGATGCCGTCGGCGACGTCGTAGAGCAGCGTTTGGTAGGTCATGCCCGCAGGCTATCCGTCGTGGGGCAGGGAGTCAGAGGGGGATGTTCCCGTGGTCGCCACGCATCTCGGCGGCGCCGGCGATGGCACGGGCCAGGGCGGTGCGGGTCACGTCGGGCTCGATGATCTCGTCGACCACGCCGATCTCGACGGCCTTCTGCACGCCGCCGGAGATCCGCTCGTGCTCGAGCGCCAGCTCGGCCTCGACCTGGGGGCGGATGTCGGGGGCGACGTCGGCCAGCTTGCGGCGGTGCAGGATGCGGATCGCGGCGACCGCGCCCATCACGGCCACCTCGGCGCCGGGCCACGCGAAGACCCGGGTGGCGCCCAGCGAGCGGGAGTTCATCGCGATGTAGGCACCGCCGTAGGTCTTGCGAGTCACCAGCGTCACGCGGGGTACGACGGCCTCACCGAACGCGTGCAGCAGCTTCGCGCCACGGCGTACGACGCCGTCCCACTCCTGGCCGACACCGGGCAGGTAGCCGGGAACGTCGACCAGCACCACGAGCGGCACGCCGAACGCGTCGCACATGCGCACGAACCGGGCGGCCTTCTCGGCCGAGGCGGAGTCGAGGCAGCCACCCAGGCGCATCGGGTTGTTGGCGACGACACCGACCGTGCGACCACCCAGGCGGCCGAGTGCGGTGACGATGTTGGGAGCCCAGCGGGCGTGCAGCTCCTGGACCGTGTCGGTGTCGAGGACCTCCTCGACCAGCGGGTGCACGTCGTAGGCGCGCTTCTTCGACTCGGGGAGCACAGCGGCCAGGTCGCGGTCCTCGATCGTGTCCAGGTCCATCGCCCCCTGGGCGCCGAGCAGGGTGGCCACACGGCGCCCACGCTCGAGTGCCTCGTCCTCGGTCTCGGTGAGGATGTGCACGACACCGGAACGACGTCCGTGCGGCTCGGGACCACCCAGACGCGCCATGTCGACGTCCTCGCCGGTCACCGAGCGGACCACGTCGGGTCCGGTCACGAAGATCCGACCCTCAGGCCCGAGGATCACCACGTCGGTCAGCGCGGGGCCGTAGGCGGCGCCACCGGCGGCCGCACCGAGCACGATCGAGATCTGCGGGATCTTGCCCGAGGCCTGGGTCATGATGTGGAAGATCTCACCGACCGCGTGCAGCGAGAGCACGCCCTCGGCGAGCCGGGCGCCACCCGAGTGCCACAGACCGACGACCGGCACGTCGTCGGCGAGGGCCCGGCGGTAGGCCACCAGCACGGCCTTGCAGCCCTGGTCGCCCATCGCGCCGCCCATGACCGTGGGGTCGGAGCAGAACGCGACGACGGGGGAGCCGTTGACCAGGCCGCGGGCGGCCAGCATGCCGGAGCCGTCGTCCTCGGTGAGCGTGTCGAGCGTGCCCTCGTCGAAGAACGCCCCCATCCGCCTGAGCGGGTGCCGGGAGTCCTCCGCGCGAGCCGGCTTGGTCCCCGTGGTGGCGACCGCGGTCATCAGATGCTGCCGAATGCGACGGCGACGTTGGCGCCGCCGAACCCGAACGAGTTGTTGAGCGCCACGATGTCGCCCTGGGGCAGGTCACGGGCCTTGGTGGGGATGTCGAGCTCGACCAACGGGTCCTTGTTGTCGAGGTTGATCGTCGGCGGGCTGACCCGGTCTCGGATCGCCAGGATGCAGGCGACGGCCTCGAGGGCGCCGGCGCCGCCGAGCAGGTGGCCGGTCATCGACTTGGTGGAGGTGACCACGCAGTTGTCGACCTGGTCACCCAGCGTGGCGTGCAGCATCAGACCCTCGGCCACGTCGCCTTGCGGCGTCGAGGTCGCGTGCGCATTGACGTGGACGACGTCACGCGGGCTGAAGTCGCCGGAGTCGATCGCGAGCTGGATGGCGCGGGTGCCACCACGGCCCTCGGGGTCGGGCTGGGCGATGTCGTGGGCGTCGTTGCTGATGCCCGAACCCATCACCTGGGCATAGATCCTGGCGCCACGGGCCAGGGCGTGCTCCTCGGACTCGAGCACGAGGATGCCGGCGCCCTCACCGAGCACGAAGCCGTCGCGACCGGTGTCCCACGGTCGCGAGACCGTGGTCGGGTCGCCGCCCTCCTCGCTGCCGGTCTTCGAGAGCGCCATCATCTGGGCGAACGCGGCCATCGGCAGGGGGTGGATCGCGGCCTCGGTGCCACCGGCCACGACCACGTCGGCACGGCCGAGACGGATCTGGTCGAGGGCCATCGAGATCGCCTCGTTGCCGGACGCGCAGGCGGACGTCGGTGCGTTGACCGCGCCGCGTGCGCCGACGTAGAGGCCGACGTTGGCCGCCGGGGCGTTGGGCATCAGCATCGGGACGGAGAGGGGGGAGACCCGGCGGGCGCCCTTCTCCTTGAGCGTGTCGTAGTTGGCGAGCAGGGTGGTGACCCCGCCGATGCCCGACGCGACGGCGACACCGGTGCGGGTGCCGTCGAGCTCGACACCCTCAAGACCCGCATCCCGCCAGGCTTCCATGGCCGCGATCATGGCGAACTGTGCCGACCGGTCGAGGCGACGTGCCTTGACCCGGTCGAGCACCTCGCTGGGCTCCACGGCGATGCGCCCGGCGATCTTCACCGGGATGTCCGCGGCCCACTCGTCGTCGAGACGACGTACGCCGGAGGTGCCGGCCAGCAGCGCCGACCAGGTGCTGGCGACGTCTCCGCCGACAGGGCTGGTGGTGCCGAGTCCGGTGACGACCACGCGCTTGAGAGACATGGGGTTCCTTCGCGGTTGGGGGATGCGGGCCGTTGAGGGCCCGGGGTGTTCGGGGTGGGTCAGCTGGCGGCGTTCTCGATGAACGAGACCGCGTCGCCGACCGTCTTGAGGTTCTTGACCTGGTCGTCGGGGATCGAGACGCCGAACTTCTCCTCGCAGGCCACGACGACCTCGACCATGGAGAGCGAGTCGACGTCGAGGTCGTCGACGAACGACTTCTCGAGCTGGACGTCGTCAGCGGGGATGCCGGCGACCTCGTTGACGATCTCGGCGAGGTCGGAGCGGATCTCTTCAGTGGTGGCCATGCCGGTTCTCCTTGTGTGGTGCGGGTGGTGGGTTGGTCCTACAGATGTAGCAGATGAGGCTAGGGAACGGTGACGACCTGGGCGGCGTACGCCAGGCCGGCACCGAAGGCGATGAGCAGGGCGGTGTCACCACTGCGCGCCTCTCCCTCGGCCATCATGCGTTCGAGGGCGAGGGGGACCGAGGCTGCCGAGGTGTTGCCGGCGTCGACGATGTCGCGCGCAATGCGCACGGTGTCGGGCAGCTTCATCGAGCGGGCCATCGTGTCGGTGATGCGGTTGTTGGCCTGGTGGGGCACGAAGACGTCGAGCTGGTCGGCGGTGATGCCGGCCCGGTCGAGGGCTTCCTGGGCCACCTTGGCCATCTCGAAGGCGGCCCAGCGGAACACGGCGCTGCCCTCCATGATCAGGTGCGGCATCTGCGGGTCGTCGGAGGCGATCACGTCACGCCAGTCGTGGTTCTGGCGGATGTAGTCGTAGTGCTCGCCGTCGGAGCCCCACACGACCGGGCCGATGCCGGGTACGTCGGAGGGACCGACCACGACCGCACCGGCTCCGTCGGCGAAGATGAACGCCGTGCCGCGATCGGTCGGGCTGGTGATGTCGGAGAGGCGTTCGACACCAACGACCAGCACGTGGCGCGACGAGCCGGCCCGCACCATGTCGGCGGCCAGCGAGACGCCGTGGCAGAAACCGGCGCAGGCCGCGGAGATGTCGAATGCCGCAGCCGTGGTGCCCAGCTCGTGCGCGATCAGTGAGGCCGCGGACGGGGTCTGCATCAGGTGGCTGACCGTGGCGACGATGATGCAGTCGACCTGGTCGGCGGCGATGCCGGCGGCGTCCAGTGCCTGCTTCGAGGCCGCGACCGACATCATCGGAACGGTCTCGTCGTCCTCGGCGAAGCGGCGGGTCTTGATGCCGGAGCGCTGCTGGATCCACTCGTCACTGGAGTCGATCGCGTCGACCACCTCGGAGTTCGGGACCACACGGCGGGGGCGGTAGGCACCGACTCCGAGGATGGCAGCGTGTGCCGATCCGGAAGCGGCAGTCAGAGCGGTCATCAGGCAGCACCCTTCGGGTGGAGTCGGAGCAATGGTTGGCCGGGGGAGACCAGGTCGCCGTCCTCGACGAG
>NZ_BCRJ01000029.1 GCF_001552535.1 Nocardioides jensenii JCM 1364 = NBRC 14755
GGAAGGGTGGTCGCGGTCGGCGACCCCGCCGAGCCGACCCTCCAGGCCCTGGTCCGCTGGGACCCGGGCGGCTTCGCACGCCGCGAGATGGCGGAGCGGCGCTCGGCGCACCTGCCGCCGGCCAGCCGGATGGCCACGATCACCGGCTCTGCCGGTGCCCTCGACGACGCCCTGACCCTGTTGCGACGACCCGAGGGCGCCGAGCTCCTCGGCCCGATCGAGGTGACCGGCCCACCGGGGCCGCAGTCAGTCACGAAGGTCGAGTCCAGGGTCGTGCTCCGAGTCCCCCGGGCCCACGGGGCCGACCTGAGCCAGGCTCTCGGCGAGCTGCAGCGGCTCCGCTCGGCCCGCAAGCTCGACGCAGTCCGGGTGCAGGTCGACCCACCCGGACTGTGACCCTCACCTCGACAGGGCCCGACGATCCCGGCCCTCGAAGCGGCCGCGTCTAGACTGGCCCGCGCATTCAACAGCTAGGAGAACCGTGGCCATCCAGCCCATCCGACTCTTCGGTGACCCGATCCTGCGCAGCCGCGCGCTCGAGGTCACCACGTTCGACAAGGAGCTGCGCAATCTCGTCGCAGACCTGACCGACACCATGCTCGAGGCTCCCGGTGCCGGTCTTGCGGCTCCTCAGATCGGTGTGGGCGTCCGTGTCTTCACCTGGTATGTCGACGGTGAGCTCGGCCACCTGGTGAACCCCGTGCTCGACCTCTCCGACGAGACCCAGTTCGGCCCTGAGGGCTGTCTGTCGCTGCCCGAGCTGACCTACGACTGCCGCCGGGCGATGTCCGTGGTGGCCTCCGGATTCACCATGCACGGCGAGCCGGTGACGATCGAGGGCTCCGAGCTGTTGGCCCGCGCGCTCCAGCACGAGACCGACCACCTCGACGGTGTGTTGTTCATCGACAAGCTCGACGCCGAGGCACGCAAGCACGCCATGCGCACGATCCGGGAGTCCGAGTGGTTCGGCCTCGAGAAACCGAAGGTCAAGGTCTCGCCCCACGCCACGAACGGATTCGGTCTCTGATGCGCGTCGTCTTCGCCGGCACTCCCGAGGTCGCCGTACCTGCCCTGGACGCGATCGCGGCCAGCCCCCACGAGCTGGTCGGCGTGGTGACCCGCCCCGATGCTCCGGCCGGGCGCGGCCGCAAGCTGGTCGCCTCGCCGGTCGCCCAGCGCGCCGAGGAGCTCGGCATCCCGGTGCTCAAGCCCGAGCACCCGCGCGACGCGGACTTCCAGACGGCACTCAAGGCCCTGGAGCCCGACTGCTGCCCCGTGGTGGCGTACGGCGCACTCCTGCCCCAGTCGGCCCTCGACATCCCCGAGCACGGCTGGATCAACCTGCACTTCTCGTTGCTGCCCGCCTGGCGCGGTGCGGCGCCGGTGCAGCACTCCATCTGGGCCGGCGACCAGATGACCGGCGCCACCACGTTCCGCATCGTCAAGGCGCTCGACGCCGGCCCCGTCTTCGGGGTGATGACCGAGACCATCCGGCCCACCGACACCGCCGGCGACCTCCTCGGTCGGCTGGCCGACGGTGGCGCGGGTCTGCTGGTGGCCACCCTCGACGGCATCGCCGACGGCCAGCTCGAGGCTCGCGAGCAGCCCGACGAGGGTGTGAGCATCGCGCCGAAGATCCTGGTCGGGGACGCCGCCATCGACTGGACCGAGCCAGCCGTTCGCGTCGACCGCCGAGTCCGCGCCTGCACGCCCGGCCCTGGTGCCTGGTCGACCCACGAGGAGCAGCGGATCAAGATCGGCCCGGTCACCATCGATGCCGCCCACGAGCCGCTGGCCCCCGGCGTGCTCGCGGTCGGCAAGAACTCCGTGCACGTCGGCACCGGCACCGACCCGGTGAAGCTGGGCGAGGTCAAGGCATTCGGGAAGAAGCTGATGAACGCAGCCGACTGGGCCCGCGGCGTCCGGCTCGAACCCGGCACCCGTTTCGGCGACGCGTGACGACGGCTACCGTCGATGCCATGACGCGGATGGCCACTCCCGACGACATCGCCCTGATCTGCAACGCCCTGCCTCAGGTCGAGTTCGGCACGTCGTGGGGTGACCGGCCGACGTTCAAGGTGCCCAGGGGCGAGAAGGGCAAGGGGTTCCTGCTCTACCGCATGCCGCACAAGACCGCCGTCGACCCCGAGACCGGCGAGATGTACGACGACCTGCTGGTGATCCACACCCAGACCCTGGAGGACAAGGAGGCACTCATCGCCGACGAGCGCCTCCCGTTCTTCACCATCGAGCACTTCAACGGTTTCCGGGCGGTGCTGGTGCAGGAGTCGCGCCTCGGCGAGATCGACCTCGACGAGCTGACGGAGATCATCACCGACGCCTGGGCGGCCAAGGCCCCCAAGCGGCTGGCCAAGGAGTTCTTCGCCGAGCGGTCCACGGATGGCTGACCCGCGCCGCGGTGGCGGTGCACGTGGTGGGCGGCGTCCGACCACCAGCTCCGGCGGTCGCCCTCCGGCCCCCACGTCGAAGGTCGACGCACCCAGGGCAGCCGCCTACGACGTGCTGAAGCTGGTCCGCCTCGAGGACGCCTACACCAACCTGGTTCTCCCTCACGTCCTGGCCGAGCAGGGGCTGAGTGGCCGGGATGCCGCGTTCGTGACCGAACTGGTCTCGGGGACGATCCGCCGGCAGGGCACCTACGACGCGATCATCCGCGCCTGTCTCGACCGCCCGAAGGTCGAGGCCAAGGTGCTCGACGCGCTGCGGCTCGGCACCCACCAGCTGCTGTCGATGCGGGTGCCGACCCACGCCGCGATCAGCACCACGGTCGACCTGGTCCGCGCCCGCGTCGGCCAGGGCCCGGCGGGGTTCACGAACGCCGTGCTGCGTCGCGTCATCGAGCACGACCTCGACGAGTGGATCCGCCTGCTCGCACCCGCTGACGCCCTCGGCTTCGCCACGATCGCGCACTCGCACCCGCGCTGGGTGGTCGAGCAGCTCGGCCACGCCCTCGCCGCAGGCAAACGGCGCGATGAGCTCGACGCCCTGCTGGCCGCCGACAACGCCTCGCCCAAGGTGACTCTCGTCGCCCGTCCCGGTCTGGTGACCGTCGACGAGCTCACGGCCGTAGGTGGCGAGGCGACCGGGCGTACGCCGTACGCCGTGGCGCTGCCCGGAGGCGACCCCGGAGCGGTCGAGGCCGTGGCACAGGGCCGCGCCGGGGTCCAGGACGAGGGATCCCAGGCTGTCGCGCTGGCCTGGGCCGCGGCTCCCGTCGAGGGTCGCGACGAACGCTGGCTCGACGCGTGTGCCGGGCCGGGTGGCAAGTCCGCGCTGGTGGCTGCAGTGGCCGCCGGCCGCAGTGCCCGACTGCTGGCCTCCGAGCGACAGGAGCACCGGGCCGGACTGGTGCGACGCGCAACTGCACAGGTCGCAGCGGGCATGGCCGGCATCGTGGTCGCCGACGGCACCCGACCGGCCTGGGCTCCGGGCACGTTCGACCGGGTGCTGGTCGACGTGCCGTGCTCGGGCCTGGGTGCCCTGCGCCGACGCCCGGAGTCCCGCTGGCGGCGTACGCCGGAAGACGTCGCCGCCCTCGTGCCGCTGCAGCGGGCCTTGCTCGAGCAGGCGGTCACCGCCACGCGCGCCGGGGGAGTCGTCGGCTACGTCACATGCTCGCCGGTGATGGCCGAGACCCGTGAGGTGGTGGAGCACCTGCTCGCCACCCGCGACGACGTCGAGCTCCTCGACGCCCCCGCGATCCTCGGATCGGTGCCGGGCGTGCACCTCGACGACGTGGGCGGCCCGATGCCGGGGACCGTGCAGCTGTGGCCGCACCGACACCAGACGGACGCGATGTTCCTGGCCCTGCTGCGCAGGCGTTGATCAGCTCCTCCGGCTGATCAGTTCTGCTGGGAGAAGTCATCGAACGGCACGAGTGCCTTGCCGGCGTCGGCGTACTGCTCGATGCCCTGGAGGCTCCACCCGTCCTGGCCGGCCAGGGTGCGTAGTTGCGCCAGGGTGAGTCCGGGGTGGCCCTCCACGGTGAACACCTGCCGGCCCTTGGCGCCGTCACTGGGCTCGACCGAGTTGCTGGCCTGGATGGTCACCCGGGAGCCGTCGGCCTGCAGCGCGTCGGCGGTGCGGATCACCAGGGTGCTGCCGTCGACCTGCGGGACCTGCTCCTCGAACGTGATCACCGTGCTCCCGCCGTCGGTCACGGTGCGTGTGCATGAGCCGACGTCGTCGGAGTACTTGCCGCTCTGCCGCCGACACGTGAACAGGGTGGGGTTGGGCGCGGTCGGCTGGAACCCGACGAAGACGCGTCCGGCATCGCCGGTGGCGGTGGGCGTGAAGTCGAAGGCGCCGTTCCCCTCAGCCTGGGTCCGGTTCACGTAGGAGAGGATCAGGTGATCGTCCTGGCCGCCGTACGCCGTGGTCGTCCCGGGCACCAGGTCGGACACCGTCGCGACCAGGGCCGCGGTGAGAGTGCGGGTGCGGACCACCGGGCTGACGGTGGGCGACGGCGTGGAGGGTGACGGCGTCGAGGTCTCGCTGGGGGCCGAGGCCACCGCGCCGTTCCCGGATCCACCACCCGGCAGCCCGAGTTCCGTCGCGCCGACAGCAAGGACGCTGACACAGGCCGCGGCAGCGAGGCAGGTGCCGACGGTACGACGACGGCGGATGCGGGTGTCGGCGTGCGTGGCCACGTCGACGAGGGTGTCGAGGGAGGCACCGGCGAGCGAGTCGTGCATGCGGGTGCTCAGGTCGTGGTCGTCGGAGTGCGTCATGGTCTTCCTTCACGAGGTGGTGGCGGAGCCGGGAGTACGTCGCCTGGGTCAGGTCCTCGGCCAGGTGATGGTCGCCGGTCGCAGCATCGCCGCACGGTGGAGACACTGGCCCGTCGCACGGCCGAACTGCTCGAACTCGACGGTCCCGGGGCCCGTCCTATTTTCCTTCACACCCCCTTGACGTGTCGGCCACCCGATCACGTGCCGGTCCGCACCGAAGTATTTCTGCGACGCCTCGGGGCTGCCGGACGCTACGTTGTGGGCATGGCCTCCTCATCGCCCGCAGTCGAGCTCGAGGTCGACGACCGCGTCGTGCGGGTCAGCAACCCCGAGCGCGTCTACTTCCCGGAGCTCGGTGCGACCAAGCTCGACCTGGTGGAGTACTACCTCGCCGTCGGCCCGGGCATCGTCAACGCCCTCTTCGAACGGCCGTGCATGCTGCACCGCTTCCCGAAGGGCCTGGCCGGCGACAAGGTGCACCAGAAGCGGATCCCGCAGGGAGCACCGCCCTGGGTCGAGACCGTGCAGCTGCACTTCCCGCGGTGGAACCGGACCGCCGACGAGCTCTGCGTGACCGAGCTGGCCCACGTGATCTGGGCGGTACAGATGTCGACCGTCGAGTTCCACCCGTGGAACAGTCGCCGCGAGGACACCGAGAAGCCCGACGAGTGGCGCATCGACCTCGACCCCGGTCCGCTGTCGGACTGGTCGCAGGTCCAGCGGGTGGCCGGGGTCGCGCACGAGATCCTCGACGAGCTCGGCGCCACCGGGTTCCCGAAGACCAGCGGTGGGTCCGGCCTGCACGTCTACGTGCGGATCCGTCCCGACCACGGCCACAAGGAGGTACGCCGGGCAGCGTTGGCCTTCGCGCGCGAGGTCGAGCGCCGGATGCCCGACGACGTGACCACCACGTGGTGGCGCAAGGACCGCGACCCGCACCACCTCTTCGTCGACTACAACCAGAACGCCCGCGACCACACGATCGCCGCGGCCTACTCCGTGCGCGGTGTGCCGGAGGCCCGCGTCTCGGCCCCGGTGACGTGGGACGAGATCGGCGAGGTCGAGCCCGACGACTTCACCATCCAGACGATGCCCGCGCGCTTCGCGGAAATCGGCGACCTGCACGCCGACATCGACGACCACGTCTTCGACATCGAGGTGTTGCGGGAGTGGGCCGACCGCGACGAGCGTGAGGGCAAGGAGACCCCCGCCGAGCCCGACGCGTGACTCAGAGGAGCCCGCGCACCTGCCCGACCGTGTCGATCTCGCCGACTGGCTTGTCGTCGCGGTAACGCAACACGCGCGCGAACCGCAGGGCCACACCACCCGGATAGCGCGACGATCTCTGCACTCCGTCGAAGGCGATCTCCACGACCTGCTCCGGCCGCACGAACACGACGTGTCCCTCGCGGTGCGTCTCGAGCCCGAGGAACCGCTCGGTCTGCCAGGCCAGCATCTCGTCGGTCATCCCCTTGAACGTCTTGCCCAGCATGACCAGCTCGCCCGTCTCGGCATCACGCGCACCGAGGTGGATGTTGGACAGCCAGCCGCGTCGCCGCCCGCTGCCCCACTCGACGGCCAGCACGACCAGGTCGAGCGTGTGCCGGGGCTTGACCTTCACCCAGCCCGCGCCACGGCGCCCGGCGGCGTACGGCGCCTGCGGGTCCTTGACCACGACCCCCTCGTGGCCCGCGGCGAGCCGGTCGGCGAAGAACTGCTCGGCCTCGGCGACCTCCGAGGTCAGCAGCCGGGGGACGACATGGGCCGGCGCCACCGCCGACAAGAGGCGCCATCGCTCGCGCGCAGGAGCGTCGACGAGATCGCGGCCGTCGAGGTGCAGCAGGTCGAAGAAGTACGTCGACAGGGGGATCTCGCTGCGCAACCGGGCCGGGTCCGCGCTGCTCATCGTGCGTGACCCGGTGACCTGGAACGGCTGGGGTCGTCCGTCGGCCTCGGCGATCAGCTCGCCGTCGAGCACCGCGGTCTCGGCCGAGAGAGCGGTGACCGCGTCGACCACCTCGGGCAGCCGGTCGGTGACGTCGTCGAGGGTGCGGGTGAACAGGCGCACGACGCCGTGGTCGAGGTGGGCCTGGATGCGGATGCCGTCGAGCTTCGAGTCGAGGGCCACCTCATCGCCGTCGACGAGAGCCGTGGCGACGTCGGGTGCGGAACCGGCCAGCATCGGGCGCAGCGGGCGACCGACCTCGAGCTGCACCTCGTCGAGCGCGGCGCTGCCGCCGGACAGTGCCGCAGCGGCCACCGGCCCTGCGAAGCCGGCCAGCATCACGGCACGGCGGACGGCCGCCTCGTCGACCTCGGCAGCGACCGCGATCGCCTTCAAGATCACGCCGTCGCCCGCGCCCTGGCGCATCTCTCCGGTGATCAGGCCGCGCAACCAGGCCTGCTCGTCGACGGTGGCCCGGCCGAAGAGGTCGGCGACAGCCGTGCCGCGCTGGGCCGTCGAGCCCTGCCCGGACAGCACGCCGATCGCGGTGAGCGCGGCGTCGACCTCGGTGACCAGGAGCGACGGCGAATCGGCCGGCTCGGGGAGCTGAGCCATGCCCCGCCAGCCGACTCCGATGCGGCGCTGGGGGAGCACCCCGGCGAGATAGTCGGTGACCACCTCGACCGGTGCACCCGACTCCGCGGCCTCACGCAGGGTGGCGGAGAGCGCGGCCACCTTCTCGTTGCGGGACCGGGTGGCGGCCACCGCCGCCGACGTGGCGATCACTCGTGCGAGCTGCATGTGACCAGCATGCCCGAGTGCGCCGACAGCCGGGGCGCTCGGCGCCGGCGGGCTCAGGGGCGGTGGTAGGGCCGCTGCCACAGGAGGTGGACAGCGGTGTTGCGGCAGCCGATCGTGCGGTGCGCGACGAACTGCGAGCGGTAGGCGTTCGGCACGTAGACCCGGAAGCCGTCCACCCGGGCCGGTCGACAGGTCGACGTCGAGTAGTTGCCGGCCCTGGCCATCTGCAGCGTGCTGACCAGTCGCTGGCCGGGGCGGAGGACATACGAGCGCACGGCAGCCCGGTTCACGCGGATCGCCGCGTGACCGATCTGGGTGCCGTCACCGTCGCCGACGTACGAGACGCCGCCGTAGCCGCCGGTGTGACAGGCGTGGCGCGAGACGTTGGTGATGCGGATCTTGCCGTAGACGCTGCCGGCCGCGCTGTCGCTGTAGCGGTAGTCGGCGTGCAGGCTGGCGTTGGTGCAGGCCGGGATCGCCGCGCGGCCTGTGGGGGTCGTGATGGGGCTCGACGAAGCCGCGGCCGACGCGCCGACCAGCTGGCCGGGTGCCGCCAGGGCGAGGCAGGAGAGTGCGGCAGCTGTCGCCGCCATGCGGGTGAGAAGCTTCATGACCGTGTCCTTCCGGAGTTCGGAATCTTGTCCAACACACGTAGGACGCGGCCCGGGCGAATCGGGTTGTACCGAATATCCTCAGCGCCGCCGGGTCCGGACGCAGCAGAGTCCGTCATGAGGCTCGAGCCGCGCCTCCACCTCCGTGCAGCCCATGCCCTCGGCCAGCCCCTGCACGTAGTCGCGGTTGAGTCCACAGACCAGAGCGGTGTGCTCCTTGGCCAACGCGTCGAAGGGGCAGTTGGCCAGCAGCACCGTGTCTTCCTCGCGCCGTGCCTCGTAGCCGTGTTCGGTGAGCGCGTCCCTGACCCCGTCCAGCTGGTCGACGTGTGCGCGCGTGATCGCGACCCCGTCGGCGCGACCGTGTGCGGTGGCCGCGTCTCCCAGGGCGTCCTCGAGTGGCGTGCCGGCAGCCGCCTGCTCGACGGCAGCGGCGAGGATGTGTCCGACCACGTCGTAGCGACGGTCGGGCAGGGAGACGGCGAACTCGCGCTCCCCGCGCAGGTAGAGCTTGCTCGGCCGTCCGGCGCCCGGTCCGCTGCGCCCGCCGAGGCGTCGGAACTCCGTGGCCAGCAGCTCCTCGTCGACCAGCTTGTCGAGGTGGAACTTCGCCGTGTGCACGGGTACGCCGACCGCGGTCGCGGCCTGCTCCCGGCTGACCGGCTCCGCCTGGCTGACGACGTACTCGTAGAGCGCGCGGCGAACCGGCTCGGCGAGGGCACCGATTCCTGAAGCCTGGGAGGCGAGGTCCACGACGCACCTTTCTAAAAGAGAACACTATTGACTATACGTGAAGGGGAGGTCTAAAGTCGAAATTACTCTTCTTTAGAAACTTGGAGGTCTCTCATGACTACCCAGCAGTCTTCCGCCGCGATCACCGGCCTGGGCCGGAACGCGCCGGTGGAGCGTGCTTTCTTCCTGCTTCGCACCGTGTTCACCATTGCGCCGATCGCGTTCGGTCTCGACAAGTTCGCCGAGATCCTCACCGACTGGGAGGCGTACCTCGCGCCCTGGATCAACGACATCGTGCCCGGATCGGCACACCAGGCCATGATGCTGGTCGGTGTCATCGAGATCGTTGCCGGGCTGGCCGTGGCCCTCGCCCCGCGCTTCGGCGCGCTGCTGGTGGCGACCTGGTTGGCCGGCATCATCGTGAACCTCCTCACCATGGGGGAGTACTACGACGTGGCCCTGCGCGACTTCGGTCTCCTCGTCGCTGCGCTGGCCCTGGCGTTGCTGGCCCAGGCGCGTCACCAGGCCAGCACCTCGGCCGGCCGATGACCGCGACTCCACTGCGTCCGCGCATCACGCATGCCGCGGGCGACATCGACCCGGGGGTGGCTGAGGAGGCTTGCGCCCGTCTCCTCGCCGCCCTCGGGCTTCCCCTCGAGTCCGAGGCCATGGCAGAGACGCCGCGACGGATGGTCGATGCCTATCTCGAGATGCTCCGTCCCCGTGACTTCGACCTGACCACCTTCGCCAACACCCAGGGGTATGACGAGCTCGTGCTGGTGCAGGACATCCCGGTGCAGTCGTTGTGCGAGCACCACATGCTGCCGTTCTGGGGCGTGGCCCACGTCGGCTACCTGCCCGACGAGCGCATCCTGGGGCTCTCCAAGTTCGCCCGACTCGTTGAGTTCCACGCGCGCAGGGCCCAGACTCAGGAACGACTGACGCAAGAAGTCGCCGACCACCTGCACCGTGCCTTGTCGCCGAAAGGAGTAGGCGTGGTGATCGAAGCCGAGCACACCTGCATGAGCCTGCGCGGCGCCCGGGTCTCCGGCGCACGCACGGTGACCTCGGCACTGTCCGGCCGGTTGCGGGACGACCCCTCCGGACGTGCCGAATTCCTCACCCTGACCCGAAAGGATCGTCGATGAACATCGTGATCGTCGGTGGCGGACTCGCTGCCGCGAAGGCAACCGAGGAGCTCCGTGAGCGGGGGCACGACGGGCCCATCACCGTGCTCGCCGGGGAGGACCACCTGCCCTACGAGCGACCGCCGCTCTCCAAGGGCATCCTGCTCGGCAAGGACGATGCCGACGCCGCCACGGTCCTGCCGCGCAGCTGGTACGACGAACACGGCGTCACCCTGCGTACGTCGTCCGCAGTCGACTCGATCGACCTCGAGGCAGGTGTGGTGCTGGTCGGCGAGGAGAGCATCGAGTTCGATCGGCTGCTGCTGGCCACCGGCTCCCGTCCGCGTCACCTCGCGCTGGCTGACGACAGTGGCGCATCGGTCGCCTACCTGCGCACTCTCGAGGACAGCGCCGCGATCAAGGCGTCCTTCGGGCCGGGGCGACGGCTGGTGATCATCGGCGGGGGATGGATCGGCCTCGAGGTGGCGGCCGCGGCTCGTGAGGCAGGCACCGACGTGACCGTCGTGGAATCGCTTGAGCTGCCGCTGCTCCGCGTTCTCGGACCGGAGGTGGCCGAGCACTTCGCCGAGCTGCACCGCTCGCACGGCGTGGATCTGCGCCTCTCTGCGAGCGTGACCGGCATCGACGCCGACGGCACGGTGCACCTCGCGGACGGCGAGAGTGTCGCCTCCGACCTGATCGTGGTCGGAGTCGGAGTCGAGCCGGTCGACGACCTGGCCCGGGCGGCCGACCTCGCCGTCGACAACGGCGTCCTGGTCGACGAAGGCCTGCGCACCTCCGACCCACGCGTGTTCGCAGCCGGCGACGTGGCCAACCACCTGCACCCCGTGCTCGGGCGACGGATCCGCGTCGAGCACTGGGACACCGCCATCGGACAGGGCCAGCACGCGGCCCGGGCCATGCTGGGTGAGGACGGTGACTACGAACGGCTGCCCTACTTCTTCACCGACCAGTACGACCTGGGCATGGAGTACGTCGGCAGCGTGGGTCCCGACGGCTACACCGACGTCCAGGTCGAAGGCGATCCCGCGACGGGGACGTTCCGCGCCTACTGGGTGCGTGACGGACTGGTGGTGGCCGGCATGCACGTGAACGACTGGGACGCCACAGATGCGATCAAGGCCAGGGTCGGCACGACGGTCTGACCCGCGCGTTCACGTCACGCCAGCCCCGTGACGCGGACCCAGCCCCACAGCACCACCGTCGCCGTCAGCACGGCCACGGGGGTGACCGCCAGCGCGTGCAGATGGAACAGGCGACCGTCGGCTACCTGTCCGCCACGGCGCAACGTGCGACGCCACAACAGATTGGCCAGCGACCCCGTGTAGGTCAGCCCGGAGCCGACGTTCAGGCCGATCAGGGCTGCCAGCACGGCGACGGGCCCGAGCGCCGCGACGAGCGGGACCAGCAGCAAGGTGGCGGGCAGGTTGTTGACCAGGTTGGCCAGGGCGGTGGCGAGGGCGGCGATCAGCAGCATCGCGGCCAGCCCGTCGCTGGACGGGATGAGCCCGGCCACCGCCTCGCCCAGGAACGAATCGGTGACCGCCAGAACCACCACGCCCAGGCACAGCACGAACACCGCGAACGGCAGATGCGCGGCATGGACCACGGCCAGCCCGCGAGTGGCTCGTCGTGACAGTGCGTGCGCGACCAGCACGAGCGCGGCCGCCCCCGCGACCCAGAACGGGTCGAGGTCGACGGCCGAGCCCGCGGCGAAGCCGGCCAGCATCGCAACGACGGTGACCAGTGGAACCAGCGGCATGCGGAGCAGCTCCGCCCGGTTCGGCGGCTCGCCGAACGACGAACGCCGCCGCGCCTCCGGGAAGACCAGCAGCACGCCGGCGTACTCGACCAGGATCACGACGATCCACACCGGCGCCATCAGCAGCACCCAGTCGGTGAACGAGACGTCCAGATGGGGGAGCGCGAGCAGGTTCGTCAGGTTCGACACCGGCAACAGCAGTGAGGCCGAGTTGGCCAGCCGGACGCACGCGTGCATTCCCGCGCGTTGCGCACCGGTGCCGGCGGCCGCAGCAGCGATGACCGGGGTCAGCAGCACCACGGTGGCGTCCAGGCTGAGCACGGCCGTGACCACCGACGCCACCACGAACGTCAGGGCCACGAGCCTGCGCGGCCTGGCCCGGCCGGCTCGGCGTACCCGCTGGCCCACGGCCACGAAGAGACCTTCGACGGCGCACAGCTCGGCGACCACGAGGATCGCCGCGAGGAAGAGTACGACCGGCAAGAGGCTCCGGACCTGGTCGCCGACGCCGGTGAACGAGACGGCACCGACGGCGAGGACGGCACCGGTGCAGGAGACTCCCGCGAGCAGCTCGTAGCGGCCGCGGGGGTGCAGGAACGCCACTGCCAGCAGGGCCACGAGACACGCGACCCCCACGAGGTCCACGACGATCACCGGCACTGACGAAGGGTAGACGCCGGTGATCGCCGGCGGCACCGCCCACTAGTCTCGCGTCCATGTCGCCCCTACTCGACGACCTGGACCACGAGGTCCCCCTCACGCAACCCGCGCGACGCGTGGTCTCGCTGGTCCCCTCACTGACCGAGGCGCTGGCCACGTCCGCGCCCGACGTGCTCGTCGGCGCCACCGACTGGTGCACTCACCCGGCGGGCCTCGACGTGGCACGCGTGCGCGGCACCAAGAACCCGAACCTCACCGCGATCGCGGAGCTCGAGCCCGACCTGGTGATCGCCAACCAGGAGGAGAATCGCGAGCTCGACGTACGCCGGCTCCGGGAGCGTGGCATCGCGGTCTGGGTCACGGTCACCGAGTCGGTGCCACAGGCGCTGACCAGCATGGAGCGTCTGTTCACCGACGCCCAGTCCCTCGACCTGCCCGCCTGGCTGGTCGAGGCCCGGCACCTGTGGGGGAGTGAGACGCCCGAGCCGGTCGGCACCGCCGCGGTGGCGATCTGGCGGGACCCGTGGATGGTGGTCGGCTCGCGGACCTTCACCGGCGACGTGCTGCGGCGCATCGGTCTCATCAACGTGTACGACGACCACGCCGAGCGCTACCCGGCGGTGAGCGTGGCCGACATCGAAGCACGCAAGCCCGGGGTCGTGCTGCTGCCTGACGAGCCCTATGTCTTCACCGCGGACGACGGACCTGAGGCGTTCGCGCGATCCAGGACCCAGCTGGTCAGCGGCCGGCTGCTCACCTGGTACGGCCCGTCCCTGGTGCAGGCCCACGCCGAGCTCGCTCGACTCGTGTGAGCCGCACCACGGTGACTTTGCACAGTTGCTAGGACGTCCTACTATTTAACTAGGACGTCCAACCTTCTCTGTTCTGGAGCCGAAACGTGAGCACTTCGACCGACCTGCACAAGCCCGAACTCCACAGGCCCGTGAACCCGGTTCGGTTCGTGACCGCCTCGAGCCTCTTCGACGGTCACGACGCCTCGATCAACATCATGCGCCGCATCCTGCAGAGCCAGGGCGCCGAGGTGATCCACCTGGGCCACAACCGTTCGGTGCTCGAGGTGGTCGAGGCCGCCATCGAGGAGGACGTGCAGGGCGTCGCCGTCTCGTCCTACCAGGGCGGGCACGTGGAGTACTTCGAATATCTCGTCGAGTCGCTGCGTGAGCGCGGCGCCGGCCACATCAAGGTGTACGGCGGTGGCGGCGGCGTCATCGTCCCCGAAGAGATCGCCCGCCTGAAGAAGTCTGGCGTGGTCATCTTCTCGCCCGAGGACGGCCAGCGCCTGGGCCTGGTCGGCATGATCAACACGATGATCCAGGCCTGCGACGTCGACCTCTGGAAGTCCGGAGGCGTCAAGGCTGACGCCGTCATCTCCGGCGACCGTTTCGCGGTGGCCCGTGCCCTGACCGGCGCCGAGCTCGGCGAGCTGCCGGCCGACGTCCTGTCCAACCTCAAGGAGGCCGCCGCCTCCCGGGTCGTGCCGGTCCTCGGCATCACCGGCACCGGCGGCTCGGGCAAGTCCAGCCTCACCGATGAGCTGGTTCGCCGGTTCCGCGTCGACCAGGAGGACAAGCTCCGGGTCGCCGTGATCGCGGTCGACCCGACCCGCCGCCGCGGTGGCGGCGCCCTTCTGGGGGACCGCATCCGCATGAACGCCCTCGACGGTGAACGCACCATGTTCCGCTCGCTCGCCACCCGCGGGAGCCACGAGATCCCCGACGGCCTGGCCGACGTGATCACCGTCGTCAAGGCGGCCGGCTTCGACCTGGTCATCGTCGAGACGCCCGGCATCGGACAGGGCGATGCCGGCATCCTGCCGTTCGTCGACGAGTCGATGTATGTCATGACGCCCGAGTTCGGTGCCGCCTCCCAGCTCGAGAAGATCGACATGCTCGACTTCGCCGACACCGTGGCGATCAACAAGTTCGAGCGCCGCGGCGCCATGGACGCGCTGCGCGACGTCGGGCGTCAGCTGGTCCGCAACAAGGAGGCGTTCGGCAAGAAGCCCGAGGAGATGCCGGTCTTCGGCACCTCCGCCGCCACGTTCAACGATGACGGCGTCACCGCGCTCTACCAGCACCTGCTGGCCGCGCTCGGTGAGCACGGTCTCCCCGTCGCCGAGGGCGTGCTGCCCCGGGTCGACGTACGCCACTCCTCGGGCATCGCCCAGGTGGTGCCGACCCAGCGGGTGCGCTACCTGGCCGAGATCACCGAGACCGTCCGCGGCTACCACGCCGACACCGAGGACCTCGTCGTCGCAGCGCGCAAGCTGCAGCAGGTCGAGGCCGTCCAGGCTGCCCTGGCGGAGGCGAAGGCCGAGGCGGGCGGCGTGCCCGAGCTGCTCGAGGGCGCCCGCAAGCAGGTTCCCCACGACGTCCTCGACCAGATCGAGAACTGGCCGAAGGTCGTCGAGTCCTACTCCGGTGACGAACAGGTCATCAAGATCCGGGACAAGGAGCTGCACACCAAGCTCACCAAGGAGTCCTTGTCCGGCAACAAGATCCGCCGCGTCTCACTCCCGAAGTACGACGACCACGGCGAGCTGGTGCGCTACTGGCGCAAGGAGAACCTGCCCGGGTTCTTCCCCTTCACCGCTGGCGTCTTCCCGTTCAAGCGTGACGGTGAGGACCCGGCCCGCATGTTCGCCGGCGAGGGCGACCCGGCCCGCACCAACCGCCGGTTCAAGATCCTCAGCCACGAGGGCGAGGCCACCCGCCTCTCCACCGCGTTCGACTCGGTGACCCTCTACGGCCGGGACCCCGACCTGCGCCCCGACGTCTACGGCAAGGTGGGCACCTCCGGTGTCTCGGTCGCCACGCTCGACGACATGAAGGTCCTGTACGACGGCTTCGACCTGGTCGCGCCGTCCACCAGCGTCAGCATGACGATCAACGGGCCGGCGCCGACGGTGCTCGCGTTCTTCCTCAACACGGTCATCGACCAGCAGGTCGACAAGTTCCGCGACGAGCACGAGAGGGAGCCGAACCAGGAGGAGAGTGCCACCCTCGCGGCGTACGCCCTGGCCAACGTGCGTGGCACCGTGCAGGCCGACATCCTCAAGGAGGACCAGGGGCAGAACACCTGCCTGTTCTCCACCGAGTTCAGCCTGCGGATGATGGCCGACATCCAGGAGTGGTTCATCCAGAACCAGGTCCGCAACTTCTACTCCGTCTCGATCTCCGGCTACCACATCGCCGAGGCCGGGGCGAACCCGATCAGCCAGCTCGCGTTCACCCTGGCCAACGGCTTCACCTACGTCGAGGCCTACCTCGCGCGCGGCATGGACATCGACGACTTCGCGCCGAACCTGTCGTTCTTCTTCTCCAACGGCATGGACCCGGAGTACTCCGTGATCGGCCGCGTCGCCCGCCGGATCTGGGCGGTGGCGATGAAGGAGAAGTACGGCGCCAACGAGCGCTCGCAGAAGCTGAAGTACCACGTGCAGACCAGCGGTCGCTCCCTGCACGCGCAGGAGATGGACTTCAACGACATCCGTACGACGCTCCAGGCGCTGATCGCGATCAACGACAACGCCAACTCGCTGCACACCAATGCCTTCGACGAAGCGGTCACCACCCCGTCCGAGGAGTCCGTGCGTCGGGCGCTGGCCATCCAGATGATCATCAACAAGGAGTGGGGCCTCTCGATGAACGAGAACCAGCTCCAGGGCTCCTTCATCATCGACGAGCTCACCGATCTCGTCGAGGCGGCCGTGCTCGAGGAGTTCGACCGGATCAACGAGCGCGGGGGAGTGCTCGGCGCGATGGAGACCGGCTACCAGCGTGGCCGGATCCAGGACGAGTCGATGCTCTACGAGCACCGCAAGCACGACGGTTCGCTGCCGATCATCGGCGTGAACACGTTCCGTCGCCCCGTGAGCGCCGGCGAGGAGGAGCACACCGTCGAGCTGGCCCGCGCCACCGAGGCCGAGAAGAAGTCGCAGCTCGACCGGGTGCAGGCCTTCCAGAAGACACACTCCAGTGAGGCCGACCGGGCGATCGCCCGGCTCAAGGAGGCCGCGATCGGCGGCGAGAACGTCTTCGCAGTCCTGATGGACGCGGCCCGGGTGTGCTCGCTGCAGCAGGTGACCGAGGCCTTCTTCGAGGTGGGTGGCCAGTACCGGCGCAACGTGTGAGGTCGAGGTGGGTGCCGGAGGCGAGCACCGCCGGTCCGAGCACAGCTCCAGAACGTGTGAGGTGGAGGCGGGCGTCCGCAGGGCACAATGTCGTTCATGACTGACAACGTGACCCCGGGCGCGGGCCAGCCCGATCTTCGCAAGATCGCCCTCGTGCTGGTCGGCATCCTGGTGGTGCTGATCGGTACGGCGGTGGTCGTCATGGCCGTCACCGGTGGGGACGCCGACTCCGTGCAAGAGGTCGCCGACGCGGCCGCCGAGGCCGGTGAGGATCTCGATGTCGATGCGGGCATCGACCTGCTGTGCGAGCCGCCGACCGACGAGCAGCGCGATCGGCTGGACGGCGTGCTCGTTGCCGGCAAGGACGAGGCCGGCACCGATGACCCCGAGGTGCACTTCGAGGTCTCCGACGTCAAGGGCGACGAGACGGGCTCGTTCACGTTGACGATCTGGAGCGACGACGGCGCCTTGAAGGACGGCTACGGGGTCGCCGACATCGAGGTCGATCGCGACGGTGACCGCTCCTGCATCGCGGACGTGGACCTCGACACGGTCGAGGGGCAGCAGCCGTAGACGTTCGACGCCAGTTCCGCACCTCGGCTGCGCTGACCATCGCCGGTTCGGCACTGGTCAGCGCGATCGTGTTGCGTGTCGGCGGTGAACCGGCCGGTGTGCTCTCGACGCTCCGGCGTCTGGACGCCGACGGCTACGCCTGGTGGTACGCCGCGGTGCTGCTCACGCCCGTCCTCTTGTTGGCGGCCGCGGTCGTCGTACGACACTCGGCCTGGCCGTGGACCGCGGCGGTGGTGCTGCACCTGGTCAGCCTGGTGGCG
This sequence comes from Nocardioides jensenii JCM 1364 = NBRC 14755, assembly GCF_001552535.1. Lineage (GTDB taxonomy): Bacteria > Actinomycetota > Actinomycetes > Propionibacteriales > Nocardioidaceae > Nocardioides > Nocardioides jensenii. The sequence continues at coordinate 17,397 of NZ_BCRJ01000029.1, forward strand.
GCAACCGCCCGCGCCGAACAGTGGCTGACGGTCCTGGCCTGGCCGGGACTGGCGGCAGTGGTGGTGGCCGGCCTGTGGTCGGTTGCGACAGCATTGCTGGTGCCGCGCTCCTCGACCGCCACCGGCTGACGGTTGGCGATCGTGTGGTCGGCTTCGGTACGCTGATCCGCGTCCGCCCCCCACTTGGAAAGCAGCTGACGCACCTCCTCATGGACGGTTCTCAAAGTCCCCAGCTCATTGATCCCGATCGATTCGGGGGAGAGCCACGATGACCGCCTGGTTGCTCCTCGGTCTCGCCCTCGTCCTCGTGGCAGCCTGCGGGGTGTTCGTGGCGGCCGAGTTTGCCTTGGTCACCGTCGACCGCAACGCGGTCGACAAGGCGGCGGCGGCCGGTGACGCCGGTGCGATCGGCGTGCAGAAGGCGTTGCGCTCGCTCTCCACGCAGCTCTCGGGTGCCCAGGTCGGCATCACGGTGACGAACCTGGCGATCGGCTTCCTGTCCGAGCCGGCGATCGCGGAGCTCATCCGGGACCCACTCGGGGCCCTCGGCCTGCCCGACGGTGCCGTCCACCCGACCGCGATCGGCATCGCCCTCGCGGTGAGCACCGCAATGACGATGATCTTCGGTGAGCTGGTTCCGAAGAACCTCGCGATCGCCAGCCCGCTGGCCACGGCACGCGCGACTGCACCGCTGCAGCGCGGCTTCACGACCGCGATGAAGCTGCCGATCCGGCTGCTGAACGGGTCGGCGAACACGCTCGTCCGCCGGTTGGGCATCGAACCCCAGGAGGAGCTGCGCTCGGCGCGCAGCACCAACGAGCTGGCGTCGTTGATCGCCCGCTCCGCTGACCAAGGGACCCTCGACCCGGACACCGCCGAGCTGATGGAGCGCTCGGTGGAGTTCGGCACCCGCACGGCTTCCGAGATCATGACCCCGCGCGTTCGCACGACCAGCGTGGAGGCGACTGACCGGGCCGCCGCGGTGATCGAGCTGGCCCGCTCGACGGGGCACTCCCGATTCCCGGTGCTCGACGACGCGGATGCCGTGGTCGGCACCGTGCACGTCAAGCACGCAGTCGCCCTCCCGCTCCACGAGCGGGCCACGACCCGCATCAAGCACATCATGGTCAAGCCGATCGTGGTGCCCGACTCCCTCAAGCTCGACCCCCTGCTGGCCCTGTTGCGGCGCGACGGGTTCCAGATGGCAGTCGTGCTCGACGAGTACGGCGGCCAGGCCGGCATCGTCACCCTCGAGGACGTCGTCGAGGAGATCGTCGGCGACATCTCCGACGAGCACGATCGCCTGGGTGCCCGGGTGCGTCAGCGCCGGGACGGCACCTGGTCGCTGAGCGGCCTGCTGCGTCCTGACGAGGTCGAGGACGTCACCGGCATCGACCTGCCCGCGAACGAGGACTACGACACCATCGCCGGGCTCGTGCTCCGCGAGCTGGGTCGCATCCCGGTCGCTGGCGACGTGGCCGAGGTGATGCTCCCGGTCGAGCTCGACGACGAGGACGAGGAGCTGCCGCGCAAGACCGCGGTGCTGAAGGTGGAGCACATGGACGGGCTCCGGGTGGACCGCATCCGCCTCTCCGTGCGCACGGAGGAGGTCCACCATGGGTGACTACACCGCCGTCCTGCTCGCCCTCGTCCTGCTGCTTCTCAACGCGTTCTTCGTGGGCGCCGAGTTCGCCCTCGTCTCCGCCCGGCGCACCCAGATCGAGCCCCGCGCGCAGGCCGGGTCCACGATGGCCCGCACGACGCTGCGCGCGATGGAGAACGTCTCCCTCGTGATGGCCGCGGCCCAACTCGGCATCACGATGTGCTCCCTCGGCCTCGGTGCCGTCGGTGAGCCGGCCGTGGCCCACCTGCTGGAGCCGGGCTTCCACGCCCTGCACGTGCCCGACGACCTGCTGCACCCGATCTCGTTCGTGGTGGCCATGGGCATCGTGGTCTACCTCCATGTCGTGCTCGGGGAGATGGTTCCCAAGAACATCGCCCTGGCCGGCCCCGACCGCGCCGCCATCCTCCTCGGCCCGCCGATGATGGGCATCGTGGCTGTGCTGCGGCCCGTCATCGTGGCACTCAATGCGATTGCCAATGTCACCCTGCGGATGCTCCGGGTCGAGCCCAAGGACGAGGTGTCCTCCACATTCACCCGCGAAGAGGTCGCGGCACTGGTCGAGGAGTCCCGCGGCGAAGGGCTGCTGGCCGATGAGGAGTACGACCGGCTCGCCGGGGCCCTGGGCTTCACCGAGCGGACCATGGAGTCGGTGCTGATGCCGATGGACAGCCTCAGCACGCTGCCCCGGGGTTGTACGGCGGCCGACGTGGAAGACCTCTGCGCGGCCACCGGCTTCTCGCGGTTCCCGATCGTCGATGACACCGGGCACCCGATCGGCTACCTCCACATCAAGGACGTCCTGGAGACCGACCCCGCCCGGCGTTCCCGCGTGATCGACGACAAGTGGATCCACGCCTTCGCCAGTGTGCAGCCCGGCGACGTACTGCACGATGCGCTGGAGACGCTCCAGCGCAAGGGTGCCCACATGGCCCGCGTCGTCGACGGCGAGGGCGTCACCGTCGGGCTGGCGACGATGGAGGACGTGCTCGAGGAACTCGTCGGAGAGATCCGCGACGCGGCGCACCTCGAGGAGACCACCGGCAGTTAGGGTGTCTGCGGCAGAACAACCGGCGAGAGATGGTCACACCGACGTGCAGGACGAGCAGCGCACCAAGCGTGTCTGGACGGTGCCCAACATCCTGAGCCTGGCGCGGCTCCTCGGAGTCCCGCTGTTCCTCTGGTTGGTCCTGGGGCCCGAGGCCGACGGCTGGGCTCTCGCCGTGCTGATGGTGTCGGGTCTGACCGACTGGCTCGACGGGTTCCTGGCCCGCAAGCTCGACCAGCGCTCCGCCCTGGGCGAGATCCTGGACCCGGTGGCCGACCGCCTCTACATCCTGGCCGTGGTCATCGGTCTGGCCATGCGCGACATCATCCCCTGGTGGCTGGCCCTGCTGCTGCCCCTGCGGGACCTGTTCCTGTGGGGGCTGGTCCCGTTCCTGCGCACCCGCGGCTACAGCGCCCTGCCCGTGCACTTCCTGGGCAAGGCCGCGACGTTCAACCTGCTCTACGCCTTTCCGCTCCTACTGCTCGGTGATGGCGAGAGCACCCTGGCCACGTTGGCCGACGTGTTCGGCTGGGCGTTCGCGATCTGGGGGATCGGGCTCTACTGGTGGGCCGGGGTCCTCTATGCCTGGCAGGTGCGCAAGCTGCTGAAGGAGACCGACCGGAGAGCCCCGGTGCCCGATGTCTGACCAGTCCCGCCCCGCCCGGCCCCGGCAGGCGCTGCCGGAGCACGTGACCCTGCCTCTGCTCAGCCTGATCACCAAGCAGAGCCTCGACGGCGACTACCAGCACGTCGCCGACAGGCGCAAGCGAGCGGGGGAGCCCAAGGCGGGGCGACGGGTCACCCGCAACGCGGCCGTGGTGGTGGCCCTGTTCGGACTGATGATCGTCATTGCCGCGGTGCAGACCTCCCGCGAGGCGGCCACCACCGAGGAAGGGCGCCAGGAGCTGATTCGGCAGATCAGCCTCGAACGCGCCGACCTCAAGGATGCGCAGAGCGCGATCAGTGACCTGCGCGAGGACAACAACGACCTGAGCGACCGTGTGCAGACCCTGACCGGCCAGGGGTCGACGCTCGACGAGCGGCTGCTGCAGGCACGCGGAGCCAGCGGGTACGCCGCGGTGCGTGGCCCCGGCGTGCGGATCGTGGTCGACAACTCGCCCGACGGCAGCGATGACGGTCGGGTCCGCGACGAGGATCTCTCCCTGCTCGTCGACGCGCTCTGGGTTGCCGGTGCCGAGGCCATCTCCGTGAACGGCCACCGCCTCACCACGATCAGCAGCATTCGGAGTGTGGGCAAGGCGATCCACATCAAGGCGCAACCCCTCAAGCCGCCGTACGAAGTCCTGGCCATCGGCGATCCCAACACCTTGCAGTCGCTGTTCGCGGAGTCCCGACCCGGGCTCGAGTGGCTGGCTCTGCGCAACAACTTCGGTTTCGTCTTCGAGATCAAGAACACCTCGTCCGACGTCACCCTGCCGGCGAGCCGGCCGGCGCTGCTGCGCTCGGCCCGGGTCGCGGCGACCCCACCCGTCAACAACAAGGAGGCCACCCCGTGATCGCAGCTCTCGGACTGCTCGTCGGGATCGTGGCAGGACTCATCCTGCAGCCCGACGTGCCGTTGTGGCTCGAGCCCTATCTGCCGATCGCGGTGGTCGCCGCCCTGGACGCCGTCTTCGGTGGCCTGCGCGCCTACCTCGACGGGATCTTCGACGACAAGGTGTTCGTCGTCTCCTTCTTCAGCAACATCGTCATTGCCGCGGCGATCGTCTTCCTGGGCGACAAGTTCGGGGTCGGTGGGCAGCTGTCGACCGGCGTGATCGTGGTGCTCGGCATCCGTATCTTCTCCAACGTGGCAGCGATCAGGCGGCACGTCTTCCATGCCTGACCAGAACCCACCCGACAAGGTCCCCGCAGCCGGTCGCGACCGGATCCGCAAGGCGTTCCTGGGCCGGCCCTCGCGTGGCCAGGCACTGGTCGCCGTGCTCCTGGCCGCCGTCGGCTTCGCGGCCATGACCCAGGTCCAGAACAACGAGCGCGACGACGACTACACGGGGCTGCGTCAGGCCGACCTGATCCGGGTCTTCGACGGACTCTCCGCCAGCCAGCAGCGCGCCGAGAACGAGATCGACCGGCTCTCCGACCTGCGCGACGACCTGCAGGACGAGTCATCGAGCCGTGAGGCCGCCCTCGACCAGGCCCGCAAGGACACCGACGTCTACGGCATCCTGGCCGGGACGCTGCCCGCGACCGGTCCCGGAGTGCGCATCACCATCACCGACGACGACGGTCGGGTCGCGGCCAACACGCTGCTCGACGCCATGCAGGAACTGCGGGCGGCAGGCGCCGAGGTGATGGAGTTCAACGATCGCGTCCGGGTGATCGCGCAGACCTCCATCGAGGAGACCGCGGTCGGCATCGAGATCGACGGCCAGCTGTTGGAAGCGCCGTACGTCATCGATGTGATCGGCGAGCCGCGCACTCTTGCCGGCTCGCTGGACTTCCCCGACGGCCCGACCGAGCAGGTCGAGGAGGAGGGCGGCACGGTCACCTTCGAGGAGCTGGACACCGTCGACGTCGAGAGCATCGTGGACTCCTCGGAGGGGGACTTCGCACAGCCGCGCGACGAGCAGTAGCCTGCCGACCCAACGGCACCCGCCATCCACCACCATCGCGACAACAGGGAGACACCGTGTACCCCGAGGACCTCAAGTACAGCACCGAGCACGAGTGGGTGCGCCAGCCCGGCGAGACCGCGGGCTCGGTGCGCATCGGCATCACCCACTTCGCCCAGGACGCCCTCGGCGACATCGTCTACGCCTCCCTGCCCGAGCTGGGCGAGTCGATCGTGGCGGGCAGCACCGTCGGCGAGCTCGAGTCGACCAAGTCGGTCAGCGACATCTACTCGCCGATCAGCGGCGAGGTGGTGGCACGCAACGAGGCACTGGACGCGACTCCCGAGCTGGTCAACTCCGACCCGTACGGCGACGGCTGGCTCTTCGAGGTCACCCTGGGTGACCCGGCCGAGCTCGAGGCACTGATGAATGCCGAGGCATACCAGTCCACCTTGGTCGACTGATAGGTTTGGCAACAGTCAACCTCGACTGCGTGTTGAGGGTTCTTGGAGCAACCGGGAGGGTCGTACATGCCGTTCTGCACTAGCTGTGGCAAGCAGAACCCAGAGGACGCACGGTTCTGTGCCCAGTGCGGCCACCGGTTGGTCACCGAACAGTCGCAGGAGCCTGCCGGGGAGAGCGCGGTGGAGTCGACCGCGACGATCACCTTCGGTGCGCCCGAGAAGGCCGAGGCCGACGAGCGTTCCCTCAATCCGGCCGAGTCGGCAGCGGTCGACGCGCTGCCCGTGGGGCACGCCCTCCTGGTGGTCCAGCGGGGCCCGAGTGCCGGTTCGCGATTCCTGCTCGACACCGACCTGGTCAGCGCCGGGCGCCACCCCGAGAGCGAGATCTTCCTCGACGACGTGACGGTCTCGCGGCGACATGCCGAGTTCCGTCGGGCCGAAGGTGGCTACACGGTCTCCGACGTCGGCAGCCTCAACGGCACCTACGTCAACCGCGACCGCATCGACGAGGTCACCTTGCAGGACGGTGACGAGGTGCAGATCGGCAAGTACCGCCTGGTCTTCTTCGCCGGCCACGAGCCCGTGAACGGCTGAGCGGTGGCTACGCCCGCAGCTTCATCGCGTCGGCGGATGAACATCGGGGAGGTGCTCTCCCAACTGAGCCCCGACTTCCCCGGCATCTCCCACTCGAAGATCCGCTTCCTCGAGGACAAGGGCCTGATCGATCCCGAGCGCACGTCGGCCGGCTACCGCAAGTTCTCCCATGCCGACGTCGAGCGCCTGCGCTACGTGTTGCGGATGCAGCGTGACCACTACCTTCCCCTGAAGGTCATCGGGGAGCACCTCGACGCGATGGACCGCGGCCTCGAGCCGCCGGCCATCGAAGAGGTCGGCCCGCGGGTTCCGCAGGTCGCCCTGGCCGGCGACGGGCACCCGTCCGTCGACTCGTTCCGGGCCACCTCGGACCTGCGCATCTCGCGACGCGAGCTGCTCAAGGTCGCCGAGGTCGACGAGGAGCTCCTCACCCAGCTCGAGACCTACGGACTGGTCAAGGCCAGCCGCACGGGTCACTTCGACGCCGACGACCTCGTGGTCGCCAAGACCGCCTCCGAGCTGGCCGGCTTCGGGTTCGAGCCGCGCCACCTGCGTGCCTTCAAGACCGCCGCGGACCGCGAGGTTGGCCTGGTCGAACAGGTCGTCTCACCCTTGCGTCGCGGGCGCGATGCCGCCGCCGAGGCTCGCGCCGAAGAGGCCGTCGCCGAGATCGCGGCGCTCTCGGTCAAGCTGCACGCCACGTTGGTCAAGGCCGGTCTCCAGGCCTGATCGGCTGCTGAGCCCGCCCGGAAGCTGCACGCTGTGCGGCCCTCGTCGTCGGGCGAGTAGGGTTGCCGCATGCGTGAAGTGGATGTCATCGGAGTCAGGGTCGAGATGCCGTCGAACCAGCCGATCGTCCTGCTCCGGGAAGTGACGGGGGAGCGCTACCTCCCGATCTGGATCGGCGCAGTCGAGGCGACCGCGATCGCCTTCGCCCAGCAGGGGGTCGTCCCTCCGCGGCCGTTGACCCACGATCTGCTCAAGACCATTCTCGAGGAGACCGGCAACCCGCTCTCCGAGGTGCGGATCACCGAGATGCAGGGCGGCGTGTTCTATGCCGTGCTGGCGTTCGAGTCCGGTCTCGAGGTCAGCGCCCGCCCCTCCGACTCGATCGCGCTGGCCCTGCGCACCGGCACGCGGATCGTGTGCTCGGAGGAAGTGCTCGAAGAGGCCGGGCTCGCCGTTCCCGAGGAGCAGGAGGACGAGGTGGAGCGTTTCCGCGAGTTCCTCGACCACGTGACGCCGGAGGACTTCGAGAACGAGGGCTGAAACCCTCACCCTCAATCTGAGGTTTAAGGTTGCGACACGCGGCCGCGCAGATTGACCACCCTCAGGTGGAGGCTTACCTTGGAGTGTCTTCGTTGTAACTCCACCGTTGTGGTTGTCCCGACTGCTCGTCAGCCTGGCCGATCCGGCGGACCTTCCCCCCAGGAGTTACGCTGAATGAAGTATCTGACCGGAGGGTCGACGTGGGAGTAAACGAAACCGGATCGGCGGACAAGCATTCCGCCGAACACGAGGTGGCAGCCGGCATGGCCGACGAGCAGGGACTGCTCTTCACCGATGACGTCTCGCCGCTGCCCAGTGACCAGGGCTACCGCGGGCCGACGGCGTGCAACGCTGCCGGCATCACCTACCGCCAGCTCGACTACTGGGCGCGCACCGGTCTCGTGGAGCCCACGGTGCGCGGCGCGACCGGTTCCGGCACCCAGCGCCTCTACAGCTTCCGCGACATCTTGATCCTCAAGGTGATCAAGCGACTGCTCGACGCGGGCATCTCGCTGCAGCAGATCCGCACCGCGGTCCAGCACCTGCGCGAGCGCGGCACCGACGACCTGACCCGCGTGACCCTGATGAGCGACGGCGCCACGGTCTACGAGTGCACCAGCAATGACGAGGTCATCGACCTTCTCCAGGGCGGCCAGGGTGTCTTCGGCATCGCCATCGGCGGGGTGTGGCGCGAGATCGAAGGATCGCTGGCCGAGCTGCCGAGCGAGCGCGCCGCCGCCGACCCGGCAGCGGAGTCCAGCGCCGCCGACGAACTCGCCGCCCGACGCGCGGCCCGCAAGATCGGCTGATCCAGCCCGATCCCACACCCTCCGGTCCGGCCCGCCACACTCGATGTGGCGGG